>NZ_JBSSAF010000009.1:0-317019 GCF_054058375.1 Pseudomonas sp. TE24901 | reverse complement strand
GCCGATGGTAGTGTGGGGTTTCCCCATGTGAGAGTAGGTCATCGTCAAGATTAAATTCCAAAACCCCATTTGCGAGAGCAGATGGGGTTTTGTTTTGGGCGGTCGAAACGTATTTGACGTTTTTGTTGCATAACCTTTTCGCGCTAAGCTCCCGCCTTTCTATGCAATGGCCTTACGCATGGCTATCATGCGTGCCTCATTGTGAGGCGATACTTGCATGCTGACGTTGTTGAAACTCTTGAAAGACGGTCGATTCCACTCTGGAGAGGCATTGGGTGCCGCCTTGGGCATCAGTCGCAGTGCTGTCTGGAAGCAACTGCAGCATCTGGAGACCGAATTGAGCCTGCCTATCCATAAAGTTCGAGGGCGGGGATATCAGCTGGCATCGCCTTTGATCTTTTTGAGTGCCGAAGAGATCAACTCAAATGCGCCTGCCTTGGGCTGGCCCGTCCATATTTCAGACTCCATTGACTCCACCAATGCTGAAGCGTTGCGCCTTGTCGAGACTGGCTGTGCCGCGCCGCTCCTGGTGCTCGCAGAGCAGCAGACGGCAGGGAGAGGACGGCGAGGTCGGACGTGGGCCAGCCCATTCGCGCAAAATGTGTATTACAGCCTCGTACTGCGCATTGAGGGTGGGCTGAGGCAGCTGGAGGGATTGAGTCTCGTCGTCGGGTTGGCTGTCATGCAGGCTTTGCGTGAGTCTGGGGTGCAAGGCGCAGCGCTGAAGTGGCCAAACGACGTTCTGGTCGGTCGGAAGAAAATTGCCGGAATCTTGCTGGAGTTAGTCGGGGATCCCGCTGATATCTGTCACGTTGTCCTTGGGGTTGGAATTAACGTGAATATGCAGAGGACTGCAGACGTTGATCAGCAGTGGACCTCGGTGCAGTTGGAAGCGGGTTTACCCCTTGACCGCAACCTTCTTGTTGCAAGACTTGGCCTGCAACTGCAGCACTACCTGGACCGGCATAAGGCCTCCGGGTTTGCGGCGCTCCAGGAAGAGTGGGAGCAGAATCATTTGTGGCAGGGTAAGGCTGTTTCCCTTATAGCGGGGGTTACTCACATTGACGGGGTGGTCTTGGGCGTCGATCGTCAGGGGGCATTGCGGTTGAGTGTTGAGGGGGTCGAAAAGACGTACAGCGGTGGTGAATTAAGCCTGAGGTTGCGTGATGATTCTTGAGCTCGACTGTGGGAACAGCTTCATCAAGTGGCGTGTGCTTGATTTGCCAGCGGTAGGTGCGTTTGCAGAAGGCGTTGTCGGTTCGGATGTCGCGTTGATAGATAGCTTGTCAGCGCTGCCAGGCCTCTTGCTGACACGCTGCCGTTTGGTGAGTGTTCGCGCGTTGGAGGAAACGAGCAAGTTGGTGGCGGCCTTGGAGGCCGCTTTTGGGGTTGTCGTGTCCTGTGCTGCGCCCGCGCGCGACATGGCGGGCGTTCGCAACGGGTATGAGGCGTTTGAGCGCCTCGGGCTTGATCGCTGGTTGGCAATGCTCGGTGCTTTCAAATTGGCCTCGGGTGCCTGCCTGGTACTTGATTTCGGTACTGCGGCAACGGCCGATTTTATTGCTGCAGATGGTGAGCACCTAGGAGGCTTCATTTGTCCTGGCATGCCGCTAATGCGTAACCAGTTGCGAACTCATACCCGTAAGATACGTTACGACGATGCTGCAGCCGAGCAGGCATTGGCGCGCTTGTCGCCAGGTCGTACCACCGTAGAGGCGGTCGAGCGCGGCTGTACGCTCATGCTGAGAGGGTTTGTGCTGACTCAGCTGGAGCTTGCTCGAAGTTACTGGGGGGATGAGTTCACGGTGTTTCTCACCGGTGGGGATGCCGAGCTCGTTTCGGAGGCCGTGCCTCAAGCTCGGCTTGTTCCGGATCTGGTCTTCGTTGGCCTGGCGATGGCGTGCCCTTTGTCCTGAGGTGTTTATGCGTTGGCTGTTTTTGCTTTTGCTGGTCCTCAATGCGTTCTACTACATTTGGCATCAGCAAGAGGCGCCGTTACGGGCAAAGGATGTCACTCCTCTGAGTCTCTACAGGGGCTCGCAGCAGGATATCCGCCTTCTGAGTGAATCCTCCGATGCGGTGCAAAAGCGCGACAGGGCCAAGGCCTCTGAGGTGAATGCCTGTTTGTACCTGGGTGGCTTTGCGGATCAGCGACAAGCATTAATGCTTGAGCAGCGCCTCGTCAGTCTGGATATAAAGGTCAAGATGCAATTGCTCAATACGCAGGAGGCCTCTGGTTACTGGCTCCGTGTTGCCCCTGAAAGCAGGCGCCTCGCTGATGATCTGCCCTTTGAAAACCTTGCTAAGGAATTCAATGAGTTAAAACATAAAATAATGTTGTGCGAAGGCGTTGCAACTCTCGATTAGTTTGCATAGAATGGCGCCCGCTTCGCAGTGAAGACCTTTAAGGTCAACGGTGTGAAGCGAAGGTCAATGCAGCTAACCTCATATTTTTAAATGAGAAAATGCTTGACAGAAGGTCGGCATGATGTAAAATGCCGGCTCGCTTAGGAGGGGTTCCCGAGCGGCCAAAGGGATCAGACTGTAAATCTGACGTCTACGACTTCGAAGGTTCGAATCCTTCCCCCTCCACCATTTTTAGCGTGAGCTGCAAGCTCCGCGGGTATAGTTTAGTGGTAGAACCTCAGCCTTCCAAGCTGATGATGCGGGTTCGATTCCCGCTACCCGCTCCAAGTTTGCAGGTTGTGCAATGTGTTTCGCTCTTGTAGCTCAGTTGGTAGAGCACACCCTTGGTAAGGGTGAGGTCAGCGGTTCAAATCCGCTCAAGAGCTCCATATAACAAGGCAGATATGAAAATATCTGCCTTTGTTTTAACAGCTGCCTCGGCTTGATGGTGTTCTGCTTGGCTTTGTTGCTGGGTGATTTCAAGTCTCTTGGGGTTGGTTGTTGTAAAGTCTTTTTCAGGCCTGCATAATGGTCGGCCTGATTTTGTTTTAGGTCAGTAGCTCAATTGGCAGAGCGACGGTCTCCAAAACCGTAGGTTGGGGGTTCGATTCCCTCCTGACCTGCCAGATTCACGTGGTGTGTCTGGCTTTCTTTTCACAGGATCTTCATAGATGACTCCTAAGGCTGAAGCTCAAAGCTCTCGTTTCGATCTGGTCAAGTGGCTCGCCGTAGTCGCGTTGGTGGTCGTAGGCGTTGTCGGCAATCAGTACTATTCTGCTTCGCCGATCCTGTACCGTGTGCTCGCATTGCTTGCTCTTGCTGCTGTAGCTGCCTTTGTAGGCCTGCAGACCGCTAAGGGCAAGTCTTTCGCGGTCCTGGTAAAGGAAGCTCGCACCGAAATTCGTAAAGTCGTTTGGCCGACTCGCCAAGAAACCACGCAGACCACCCTGATTGTCGTGGCTGTTGTTCTGGTTATGGCGTTGCTGTTGTGGGGTCTTGATTCCCTGCTCGGTTGGCTTGTTTCCTTGATTGTTGGCTAAGGGTGTCCCGTGGCTAAGCGTTGGTACGTTGTGCATGCTTACTCGGGTTACGAGAAGCATGTTATGCGCTCTTTGCTGGAGCGCGTAAAGCTGGCAGGCATGGAAGATGGCTTCGGCGAAATTCTGGTTCCCACTGAGGAAGTGGTCGAAATGCGGAATGGCCAGAAGCGCAAGAGCGAACGCAAGTTCTTTCCAGGCTACGTGCTGGTTCAAATGGACATGAACGAAGGTACTTGGCACTTAGTCAAAGATACCCCTCGTGTCATGGGTTTCATCGGCGGTACCGCTGATAAACCTGCTCCAATCACTGACAAAGAGGCGGAAGCAATTCTGCGTCGTGTTGCTGATGGCAGCGACAAGCCTAAGCCGAAGACGTTGTTCGAGCCGGGTGAGGTTGTTCGTGTTACAGATGGTCCGTTTGCTGATTTTAACGGCACTGTCGAAGAAGTTAACTACGAAAAGAGCCGGATCCAAGTGGCTGTGCTCATTTTCGGTCGCTCTACTCCGGTAGAGTTGGAGTTCAGTCAGGTCGAGAAGGTCTAGCTGAGCAAGCATCCCAACCCCACAGTCCTAGGCTGTGGGGTTTTGTCGTCACTGGGATAAACGCGCAAGTAACCGGGGAGCCTTTCGAGGCGTTTGAACCCGTAATTGGAGTGCCTCATGGCCAAGAAGATTACCGCTTACATCAAGCTGCAAGTGAAGGCCGCTCAGGCCAACCCAAGCCCACCCGTCGGTCCAGCTCTGGGTCAGCACGGCGTGAACATCATGGAATTCTGCAAGGCCTTCAACGCCCGTACTCAGGGTCTTGAGCCAGGTCTGCCGACTCCGGTGATCATCACTGTATACAGCGACCGTAGCTTCACTTTCGAAACCAAGTCGACCCCGGCTTCGGTTCTGCTGAAGAAAGCTGCTGGTCTGACTAGCGGTTCCGCTCGTCCTAACACCGTTAAGGTTGGCACCGTAACTCGTGCTCAGCTGGAAGAAATCGCGAAAACCAAAAACGCGGATCTGACTGCAGCTGATATGGATGCAGCCGTGCGTACCATCGCCGGTTCTGCTCGTAGCATGGGCCTTAACGTGGAGGGTGTGTAATGGCTAAGCTGACCAAGCGCCAAAAGGCTATCGCCGGCAAAATCGAAGCGGGCAAGTCCTACAACTTTGTAGACGCTGCCGCCCTGCTGACCGAGCTGTCGACTGTCAAGTTCAGCGAGTCCGTTGACGTTGCTGTAAACCTGGGTGTTGACCCACGTAAATCCGACCAGGTCGTTCGTAGCGCAACTGTGCTGCCACACGGTACTGGCAAGACTGTACGTGTAGCTGTCTTCACCCAAGGCCCGGCAGCTGAAGCTGCTCTGGCCGCCGGCGCTGACCGCGTTGGCATGGATGACCTGGCTGCCGAAATGAAAGGCGGCGACCTGAACTACGACGTGGTTATTGCCTCCCCGGATGCAATGCGCGTTGTAGGTCAGTTGGGTCAGATCCTCGGTCCACGTGGTCTGATGCCTAACCCTAAAGTCGGCACCGTAACCCCAGACGTAGCTACCGCGGTTAAAAACGCCAAAGCTGGTCAGGTTCGTTATCGCACCGACAAAAACGGCATTATCCACACCTCCGTTGGCAAGGTCGGTTTCGACGCCGTCAAGCTGAAGGAAAACGTTGAAGCCCTGATCGCTGATCTGAAGCGTATCAAGCCAGCTTCCTCGAAAGGTATCTACGTCAAGCGCGTTACCCTGAGCACCACTATGGGCCCAGGTCTGGTCATCGACCAAGGCTCGCTGGACGTATAAGACACAGATTGGCGCGAGAGATTGCGCCAATTGAAAAATTGGGGTCCCTGCCTGGCGGGGGCTATCCAAGACCGTAGGCGACGCAAGTCTTAAACCACAAGCCTACGCAGATGGTGCTCCCGGTTCCTTACCGAATCAGACACCAAAACGACATCCGGCTCCGGCCAGATGAAACGGTAACAAGCAGGAGTTAAACCCGTGGCAATTAATCTCGAAGACAAGAAGGCCATCGTCGCTGAAGTCAACGAGGCTGCCAAAGCTGCTCTGTCCGCTGTCGTGGCTGATGCCCGTGGTGTGACAGTAGGCGCTATGACCGGACTCCGTAAAGAGGCTCGTGAAGCTGGCGTATACGTACGTGTTGTACGTAACACCCTGCTCAAGCGCGCTGTTGCTGACACTGAATACAGTGTTCTCAACGACGTGTTCACTGGCCCGACTCTGATCGCGTTCTCCAAAGAACATCCAGGCGCTGCTGCCCGTTTGTTCAAAGAGTTTGCCAAGAGTCAGGATAAGTTCGAGATCAAGGCAGCTGCGTTCGAGGGCAAGTTCCTCGCAGCTAACCAAATCGACGTACTGGCAACACTGCCGACCCGCGACGAAGCCATTTCGCAGCTGATGAGCGTGATTCAAGGCGCTACCAGCAAGCTGGCTCGTACTCTGGCCGCAGTTCGCGAGCAAAAAGAAGCTGCCGCAGCCTAAGGCTGAGCGACTTCTCTCGCGTATTTTTGTTTATTTCGATGGCCGAGTAGGCCGTCCCCCAATTCAGGAAATACAGCAATGTCTATCTCCCAAGACGATATCCTCAACGCCGTAGCTGAAATGTCGGTTCTGCAGGTTGTTGAGCTGATCAAAGCTTTCGAAGAAAAATTCGGCGTTTCCGCTGCCGCTGCTTCCGCTGGCCCAGCTGCTGCTGCTGCCGTTGTTGAAGAGCAAACCGAATTCAACGTCATGCTGACCGAAGCTGGCGAGAAGAAAGTAAACGTGATCAAGGCAGTACGTGAACTGACCGGTCTGGGCCTGAAAGAAGCCAAGGCTGTAGTTGACGGCGCTCCTGCCATGGTTCTGGAAGCTGTTGCCAAAGACGCAGCTGACAAAGCCAAAGCAGTACTGGAAGAAGCAGGCGCTAAAGTCGAGCTGAAGTAAGCATCGACCTTGCGTCTCCAGCCCAAGCGTTAAGCTGAAGGCTGATGGCTGGTGGCTCTTGCCACCGGCCTTTTTCCGTTCTTGGCTGTCGACTCGGTCGCCGCCATTAACGCGCTGTAGCCACCCGATGCGGTGGTGCAAACCATGGGGTTTGCGAGATTTTCTGGCTGCTCCCGTCGGAGGGGCCAAACAAGCAGGTGACCAAGCTGGGGAACGCTGATGGCTTACTCATATACTGAGAAAAAACGTATCCGCAAGGACTTTAGCAAGTTGCCGGACGTCATGGATGTCCCGTACCTTCTGGCTATCCAGCTGGATTCGTATCGTGAATTCTTGCAGGCGGGAGCGACCAAAGATCAGTTCCGCGACGTGGGCCTGCATGCGGCCTTCAAATCCGTTTTCCCGATCATCAGCTACTCCGGCAATGCTGCGCTGGAGTACGTCGGTTATCGCCTGGGCGAACCGGCATTTGATGTCAAAGAATGCGTGTTGCGCGGTGTTACTTACGCCGTACCTTTGCGGGTAAAAGTGCGCCTGATCATTTTCGACAAAGAATCGTCGAACAAAGCGATCAAGGACATCAAAGAGCAAGAAGTCTACATGGGCGAAATCCCATTGATGACAGAGAACGGTACCTTCGTTATCAACGGTACCGAGCGTGTGATCGTTTCCCAGCTGCACCGTTCCCCGGGCGTGTTCTTCGACCACGACCGCGGCAAGACGCACAGCTCCGGCAAGCTCCTGTACTCCGCGCGGATCATTCCGTACCGCGGTTCGTGGTTGGACTTCGAGTTCGACCCGAAAGACTGCGTGTTCGTGCGTATCGACCGTCGTCGCAAGCTGCCGGCTTCGGTACTGCTGCGCGCGCTCGGTTATACCACCGAGCAGGTGCTGGACGCCTTCTACACCACCAACGTATTCAGCCTGAAGGATGAAACCCTCAAGCTGGAGCTGATCGCTTCGCGCCTGCGTGGTGAAATTGCTGTTCTGGACATCCAGGATGACAAGGGCAAGGTCATTGTTGAGGCTGGCCGTCGTATTACTGCGCGCCACATCAACCAGATCGAAAAAGCCGGTATCAAAGAGCTGGAAGTGCCACTGGACTACGTCCTGGGTCGTACTACCGCCAAGGTCATCGTTCACCCGGCAACAGGCGAGATCCTGGCCGAGTGCAACACCGAGCTGAACACCGAGATCCTGGCCAAGATCGCCAAGGCTCAGGTTGTTCGCATCGAGACTTTGTACACCAACGATATCGACTGCGGTCCGTTCATCTCCGACACACTGAAGATCGACTCCACCAGCAACCAATTGGAAGCGCTGGTCGAGATCTATCGCATGATGCGTCCAGGTGAGCCACCAACCAAAGACGCTGCCGAAACCCTGTTCAACAACCTGTTCTTCAGCCCTGAGCGCTATGACCTGTCTGCGGTCGGCCGGATGAAGTTCAACCGTCGTATCGGTCGTACCGAGATCGAAGGTTCGGGCGTGCTGTGCAAGGAAGACATCGTCGCGGTACTGAAGACCCTGGTCGACATCCGTAACGGTAAAGGCATCGTCGATGACATCGACCACCTGGGTAACCGTCGTGTTCGCTGCGTAGGCGAAATGGCCGAGAACCAGTTCCGCGTAGGCCTGGTACGTGTTGAGCGTGCGGTCAAAGAGCGTCTGTCGATGGCAGAAAGCGAAGGCCTGATGCCGCAAGACCTGATCAACGCCAAGCCAGTGGCTGCGGCGGTGAAAGAGTTCTTCGGTTCCAGCCAGCTTTCCCAGTTCATGGACCAGAACAACCCACTCTCCGAGATCACCCACAAGCGCCGTGTATCCGCACTGGGCCCGGGCGGTCTGACCCGTGAGCGTGCAGGCTTTGAAGTGCGTGACGTACACCCGACGCACTACGGTCGTGTTTGCCCGATCGAGACGCCGGAAGGTCCGAACATCGGCCTGATCAACTCCCTGGCCGCGTATGCGCGCACCAACCAGTATGGCTTCCTCGAGAGCCCGTACCGCGTGGTGAAAGACGCTCTGGTCACCGACGAGATCGTGTTCCTGTCGGCCATCGAAGAAGCTGATCACGTGATCGCTCAGGCTTCGGCCACGATGAACGACAAGAAAGTCCTGGTCGACGAGCTGGTAGCTGTTCGTCACTTGAACGAGTTCACCGTCAAGGCGCCGGAAGACGTCACCTTGATGGACGTTTCGCCGAAGCAGGTAGTTTCGGTTGCAGCGTCGCTGATCCCGTTCCTGGAGCACGATGACGCCAACCGTGCGTTGATGGGTTCCAACATGCAGCGTCAAGCTGTACCCACCCTGCGCGCTGACAAGCCGCTGGTAGGTACCGGCATGGAGCGTAACGTAGCCCGTGACTCCGGCGTTTGCGTCGTGGCTCGTCGTGGCGGCGTGATCGACTCCGTTGATGCCAGCCGTATCGTGGTTCGTGTTGCCGATGACGAAGTTGAAACTGGCGAAGCCGGTGTCGACATCTACAACCTGACCAAATACACCCGCTCGAACCAGAACACCTGCATCAACCAGCGTCCGCTGGTGAGCAAGGGTGATCGCGTTCAGCGTAGCGACATCATGGCCGACGGCCCGTCCACCGACATGGGTGAACTGGCACTGGGTCAGAACATGCGCATCGCGTTCATGGCATGGAACGGCTTCAACTTCGAAGACTCCATCTGCCTGTCCGAGCGTGTTGTTCAAGAAGACCGCTTCACCACGATCCACATTCAGGAACTGACCTGTGTGGCGCGTGACACCAAGCTTGGCCCAGAGGAAATCACTGCAGACATCCCGAACGTGGGTGAAGCTGCACTGAACAAGCTGGACGAAGCCGGTATCGTTTATGTAGGTGCTGAAGTAGGCGCAGGCGACATCCTGGTCGGTAAGGTCACTCCGAAAGGCGAGACTCAACTGACTCCGGAAGAAAAACTGCTGCGTGCCATCTTCGGTGAAAAAGCCAGCGACGTTAAAGACACCTCCCTGCGAGTGCCGACTGGCACCAAAGGTACTGTCATCGACGTACAGGTCTTCACCCGTGACGGCGTTGAGCGTGATGCTCGTGCACTGTCCATCGAGAAGACCCAGCTCGACGAGATCCGCAAGGACCTGAACGAAGAGTTCCGTATCGTTGAAGGCGCGACCTTCGAACGTCTGCGTTCCGCTCTGGTAGGCCACAAGGCTGAAGGCGGCGCAGGTCTGAAGAAAGGTCAGGACATCACCGACGAAATCCTCGACGGTCTTGAGCACGGCCAGTGGTTCAAACTGCGCATGGCTGAAGATGCGCTGAACGAGCAGCTCGAGAAGGCCCAGGCCTACATCGTTGATCGCCGCCGTCTGCTGGACGACAAGTTCGAAGACAAGAAGCGCAAACTGCAGCAGGGCGATGACCTGGCTCCAGGCGTGCTGAAAATCGTCAAGGTTTACCTGGCAATCCGTCGCCGCATCCAGCCGGGCGACAAGATGGCCGGTCGTCACGGTAACAAAGGTGTGGTCTCCGTGATCATGCCGGTTGAAGACATGCCGCACGATGCCAATGGCACCCCGGTCGACGTCGTCCTCAACCCGTTGGGCGTACCTTCGCGTATGAACGTTGGTCAGATCCTTGAAACCCACCTGGGCCTCGCGGCCAAAGGTCTGGGCGAGAAGATCAACCGTATGATCGAAGAGCAGCGCAAGGTTGCTGACCTGCGCAAGTTCCTGCACGAGATCTACAACGAGATCGGCGGTCGCAACGAAGAGCTGGACACCTTCTCCGACCAGGAAATCCTGGATCTGGCGAAGAACCTGCGCGGCGGCGTTCCAATGGCTACCCCGGTGTTCGACGGTGCCAAGGAAAGCGAAATCAAGGCCATGCTGAAACTGGCAGACCTGCCAGAAAGCGGCCAGATGCAGCTGTTCGACGGCCGTACCGGCAACAAGTTCGAGCGCCCGGTTACTGTTGGCTACATGTACATGCTGAAGCTGAACCACTTGGTAGACGACAAGATGCACGCCCGTTCTACCGGTTCGTACAGCCTGGTTACCCAGCAGCCGCTGGGTGGTAAGGCTCAGTTCGGTGGTCAGCGTTTCGGGGAGATGGAGGTCTGGGCACTGGAAGCATACGGTGCTGCTTACACTCTGCAAGAAATGCTCACAGTGAAGTCGGACGATGTGAACGGTCGGACCAAGATGTACAAAAACATCGTGGACGGCGATCACCGTATGGAGCCGGGCATGCCCGAGTCCTTCAACGTGTTGATCAAAGAAATTCGTTCCCTCGGCATCGATATCGATCTGGAAACCGAATAACACGTGACGCGAATCGAGAGCGGGGCTGTTTGGCCCGCTCTCTGCTCCGCCAGGAGGAAAGGCCTTGAAAGACCTACTGAATTTGCTGAAAAACCAGGGTCAAGTCGAAGAGTTCGACGCCATCCGTATTGGGTTGGCATCGCCTGAGATGATCCGTTCGTGGTCGTTCGGTGAAGTTAAAAAGCCGGAAACCATCAACTACCGTACGTTCAAACCTGAGCGTGACGGCCTGTTCTGCGCCAAGATCTTTGGCCCGGTAAAGGATTACGAGTGCCTGTGCGGTAAGTACAAGCGCTTGAAGCACCGTGGTGTGATCTGCGAGAAGTGCGGCGTTGAAGTTGCACTGGCCAAGGTTCGTCGTGAGCGCATGGCGCACATCGAGCTGGCTTCGCCGGTTGCCCACATCTGGTTCCTGAAATCGCTGCCGTCCCGTATCGGCTTGCTGATGGACATGACCCTGCGTGATATCGAGCGCGTTCTCTACTTCGAGAGCTATGTCGTTATCGATCCAGGCATGACCACCCTTGAAAAAGGTCAGCTGCTGAACGACGAACAGTACTTCGAAGCGCTGGAAGAGTTCGGCGACGATTTCGATGCCCGCATGGGTGCCGAAGCTGTCCGCGAACTGCTGCACGCTATCGACCTGGAGCACGAGATTGGCCGTCTGCGCGAAGAAATTCCGCAAACCAACTCCGAAACCAAGATCAAGAAACTGTCCAAGCGTCTGAAGTTGATGGAAGCCTTCCAAGGTTCCGGCAACCTGCCAGAGTGGATGGTGCTGACCGTTCTGCCGGTTCTGCCGCCAGACCTGCGTCCGCTGGTACCGTTGGACGGTGGTCGTTTCGCGACCTCCGACCTCAACGACCTGTACCGCCGCGTGATCAACCGTAACAACCGCTTGAAGCGCCTGCTCGATCTGTCCGCTCCGGACATCATCGTGCGCAACGAAAAGCGTATGTTGCAGGAAGCGGTCGATGCCTTGCTCGACAACGGTCGTCGTGGCCGCGCTATCACAGGTTCCAACAAGCGTCCTCTGAAATCCCTGGCTGACATGATCAAGGGTAAGCAAGGTCGTTTCCGTCAGAACTTGCTCGGTAAGCGTGTTGACTACTCCGGTCGTTCGGTAATTACCGTAGGCCCGACCCTGCGTCTGCACCAGTGCGGTCTGCCTAAGAAGATGGCTCTGGAGCTGTTCAAGCCGTTCATCTTCGGCAAGCTGGAAATGCGCGGTCTCGCGACCACCATCAAAGCGGCCAAGAAAATGGTCGAGCGCGAACTGCCAGAGGTTTGGGACGTTCTCGCTGAAGTGATCCGTGAACACCCGGTTCTCCTCAACCGTGCACCGACCCTTCACCGTTTGGGTATCCAGGCGTTTGAACCGGTACTGATCGAAGGTAAGGCTATCCAGCTGCACCCTCTGGTCTGTGCTGCGTACAACGCCGACTTCGACGGCGACCAAATGGCCGTGCACGTACCGCTGACGCTGGAAGCCCAGTTGGAAGCGCGTGCGTTGATGATGTCGACCAACAACATTCTGTCGCCAGCCAACGGTGAGCCAATCATCGTTCCGTCGCAGGACGTTGTATTGGGTCTGTACTACATGACCCGTGAAGCGATCAACGCCAAGGGCGAAGGTCGTGTGTTTGCTGACCTGCAAGAAGTTGACCGTGTGTTCCGTGCCGGCGAAGCCGCACTGCACGCCAAGGTCAAAGTGCGGATCAACGAAACCGTCAACGACCGTGATGGCGGCAGCGTGACCAGCACCCGTATCGTCGACACTACTGTCGGTCGTGCGCTGCTGTATCAAGTTGTACCAAAAGGTCTGTCATACGACGTCGTCAACCTGCCGATGAAGAAAAAGGCGATCTCCAAGCTGATCAACCAGTGCTACCGCGTGGTTGGTCTGAAAGAGACCGTGATCTTCGCTGACCAGTTGATGTACACCGGTTTTGCTTACTCGACCATTTCCGGCGTTTCCATCGGTGTTAACGACTTCGTTATCCCGGATGAAAAAGCCCGCATCATCGGTGCTGCCACCGACGAAGTGAAAGAGATCGAAAGCCAGTACGCCTCCGGCCTGGTAACCCAGGGCGAGAAGTACAACAAGGTAATCGACCTTTGGTCGAAGGCGAACGACGAAGTTTCCAAGGCGATGATGGCCAACCTCTCGAAAGAGAAAGTCATCGACCGTCACGGCGACGAAGTTGACCAAGAGTCCTTCAACTCGATGTACATGATGGCCGACTCGGGCGCACGGGGTTCTGCTGCGCAGATCCGTCAGCTCGCCGGTATGCGTGGCCTGATGGCCAAGCCGGACGGTTCCATCATCGAAACGCCGATTACTGCGAACTTCCGTGAAGGTTTGAGCGTACTCCAGTACTTCATCTCCACTCACGGTGCTCGTAAAGGTCTGGCGGATACCGCGTTGAAAACCGCTAACTCCGGTTACCTGACTCGTCGTCTGGTAGACGTTGCACAAGATCTGGTTGTGACCGAGATCGATTGCGGCACCGAGCACGGCTTGCTGATGACACCGCACATTGAAGGCGGTGACGTTGTAGAGCCGCTGGGTGAGCGCGTATTGGGTCGTGTTATTGCCCGTGACGTATTCAAGCCAGGTACCGAGGAAGTTATCGTTCCTGCTGGCACCCTGGTAGACGAAAAGTGGGTCGAGTTCATCGAACTCAACAGCATCGACGAAGTGATCGTTCGCTCGCCGATCAGCTGCGAAACCCGCTACGGCATTTGCGCCAAGTGCTACGGCCGTGACTTGGCTCGTGGTCACCAGGTGAACATCGGTGAAGCGGTCGGCGTTATCGCTGCCCAGTCCATCGGTGAGCCGGGTACCCAGCTGACCATGCGTACGTTCCACATCGGTGGTGCGGCAAGCCGGACCTCCGCAGCCGACAGCGTTCAGGTGAAGAATGGCGGTACCGTCCGTCTGCACAACCTGAAGCACGTTGAGCGAGTGGATGGCCACCTGGTAGCTGTGTCCCGTTCCGGTGAGCTGGCAATCGCTGATGACTACGGTCGTGAGCGTGAGCGTTACAAGCTGCCGTACGGTGCTGTGATTTCGGTTAAAGAGGGTGACAAGGTCGACGCTGGCGCAATCGTGGCCAAGTGGGATCCGCACACTCACCCAATCGTTACCGAAATGAAAGGTACCGTGACCTACGTGGGCATGGAAGAAGGCATCACGATCAAGCGTCAGACTGACGAATTGACCGGTATGACCAACATTGAAGTACTCGACGCGAAAGATCGTCCAGCTGCCGGTAAAGACATCCGTCCAGCCGTGAAGATGGTCGATGACAACGGCAAGGATCTGTTGCTGCCAGGCACTGACGTTATCGCTCAGTACTTCCTGCCAGCCAACGCCCTGGTCGGTGTAGCGGATGGTGCGAAGATCGCGATCGGTGATGTTATCGCGCGTATCCCGCAAGAAACTTCGAAGACCCGTGACATCACCGGTGGTCTGCCGCGTGTTGCCGACTTGTTCGAAGCGCGTCGTCCGAAAGAAGCGTCGATCCTGGCTGAAGTCAGCGGCACCATCGCGTTCGGTAAAGAGACCAAGGGCAAGCGCCGTCTGGTCATTACCCCGAACGACGGTAGCGATCCGTATGAAGAGCTGATTCCGAAGTGGCGTCACCTGAACGTGTTCGAAGGCGAACAGGTAAACCGCGGCGAAGTTATCTCCGACGGTCCGAGCGATCCACACGACATTCTGCGTCTGCTGGGTGTGAGTGCGCTGGCCAAATACATCGTTAACGAGATCCAGGACGTTTACCGCCTGCAAGGCGTGAAGATCAACGATAAGCACATCGAGACCATCCTGCGTCAGATGCTGCGTAAAGTTGAAATCGCTGAATCCGGCGATTCCAGTTTCATCAAGGGCGACCAGATGGAACTGACTCACGTACTGGTGGAAAACGAGCGCCTGACGAACGAAGACAAATTCGTGTCCAAGTTCACTCGCGTGCTGCTGGGTATCACCAAGGCGTCGTTGTCGACTGAGTCGTTCATCTCGGCGGCCTCCTTCCAGGAGACCACTCGCGTACTGACCGAGGCAGCGGTAACCGGCAAGCGCGATTACCTGCGCGGCCTGAAAGAAAACGTGGTTGTGGGTCGTCTGATCCCGGCCGGTACCGGCTTGGCTTACCACAGCGAACGTAAGCGTCGCCGTGATGCTGACAAGCCGTTGCGCGTAAGCGCCAGTGAAGTGGAAGCTGCACTGACCGAAGCGCTGAACTCCAGCGGTAACTGAGTTCTGCGATAAATAAGTCCGGGCCCTGGCAGCTCCATTCGTCGGATCGAGGCAATTTTGCCCCGGTTCGATGAGAGGGGAGGTCGGGGCCTTGCCTTGACTGGGGGCAAGATCCTCTTTAGACTCTTGTACCCCTAAATTTGGCGGGAATTCGTTCCTGCCATTTTGCTTTTCTTGCAAGACAATAGCGTCGCAAGACAACAGTGGAGCTAGTAGATGGCAACTATCAACCAGCTGGTACGTCAGCCGCGTAAGCGTATCGTCGAGAAATCCGACGTACCTGCGCTGCAGAACTGCCCGCAACGTCGTGGCGTATGCACTCGCGTGTATACCACTACGCCGAAAAAACCTAACTCGGCACTGCGTAAAGTATGCCGTGTGCGCCTGACCAACGGTTTCGAGGTTTCCTCGTACATCGGCGGTGAAGGTCACAACCTGCAAGAGCACAGCGTGGTACTGATCCGCGGCGGTCGTGTAAAAGACTTGCCAGGTGTTCGTTACCACACCGTACGCGGTTCCTTGGATACTTCCGGCGTTAAAGGTCGTAACCAGGGTCGTTCGAAGTACGGTACCAAGAAGCCTAAGTAGTAGCGGCTTTTTGTAACACTGAATCATCTAATTTTCTGAGTCGATAAGAGTAAGGTCGGAGGCGTCCCGAAAGGGCACCGATTCCGAGCGAACCTGAAGACCGTTTGAGGGCTTATCCATGCCAAGAAGACGCGTAGCAGCCAAGCGCGAAGTGCTTGACGATCCAAAATACGGAAGCCAAATTCTGGCCAAGTTCATGAACCACGTGATGGAAAGCGGCAAGAAAGCCGTTGCCGAGCGTATCGTTTATGGCGCGCTGGAAAAGGTTAAAGAACGCAAGAACAGCGACCCCCTGGAAATCTTCGAGAAAGCTCTCGACGCCATCGCTCCGCTGGTCGAAGTAAAGTCGCGCCGTGTAGGCGGTGCTACTTACCAGGTTCCGGTTGAAGTTCGCCCGTCCCGTCGTAACGCTCTGGCAATGCGCTGGTTGGTAGACTTCGCCCGTAAGCGCGGCGAGAAGTCTATGGCTCTGCGTTTGGCTGGCGAACTGTTGGACGCTGCTGAAGGTAAAGGTGCTGCTGTTAAGAAGCGTGAAGACGTGCACCGTATGGCTGAAGCTAACAAAGCTTTCTCGCACTACCGCTTCTAATTTTAGCTTCACTAATTTTGCGAGGGCTTTATGGCTCGTACTACTCCGATTAGCCGCTACCGTAACATCGGTATCGTTGCTCACGTGGATGCTGGTAAAACCACCACCACCGAGCGCGTACTGTTTTACACCGGCAAAAGTCACAAAATGGGCGAGGTGCATGACGGCGCCGCGACCACAGACTGGATGGTTCAGGAGCAGGAGCGTGGTATTACCATTACTTCTGCTGCTATTACCGCCTTCTGGAAAGGTTCCGAGAAGCAGTACAAAGACGAGCACCGCTTCAACGTTATCGATACCCCGGGCCACGTAGACTTCACCATTGAAGTAGAACGTTCCCTGCGCGTACTCGACGGCGCTGTCGTTGTGTTCTGCGGTACCTCGGGTGTTGAGCCTCAGTCGGAAACCGTATGGCGTCAGGCCAACAAATACGGCGTTCCACGTCTTGTTTACGTAAACAAGATGGACCGTGCTGGTGCCAACTTCCTGCGCGTGATCGGTCAGATCAAGCAGCGTCTGGGTCACACTCCGGTGCCGATCCAGTTGGCTATCGGTTCCGAAGATAACTTCCAGGGTCAGATCGATCTGATCAACATGGAAGCTGTCTACTGGAATGACGCTGACAAAGGTATGGTTCCTGTTCGCAAGCCGATCCCTGCCGAGCTTCAAGAGCTGGCTGACGAGTGGCGCAATAACATGGTTGAGGCTGCTGCCGAAGCCAGCGAAGAGCTGATGAACAAGTACCTCGAAGGTGAAGAACTCACCAACGCGGAAATCAAGGCCGCTCTGCGTCAGCGTACCATCGCTGGCGAAATCGTCCTGGCTGTTTGCGGTTCCTCGTTCAAGAACAAGGGTGTTCCCCTGGTTCTCGACGCCGTTATCGACTTCTTGCCTGCTCCAACCGATATTCCTGCTATCAAGGGTTCGAACCCTGATAACGAGGAAGAAGAGATGGAGCGTCACGCAAGTGATGACGAGCCGTTCTCGGCTTTGGCGTTCAAGATCGCTACCGACCCATTCGTGGGTACTTTGACTTTCGTCCGCGTTTACTCGGGCGTGTTGGCATCCGGCGACGGCGTGATCAACTCGGTCAAAGGCAAGAAAGAGCGTGTGGGTCGTATGGTGCAAATGCACGCAAACGCCCGTGAAGAGATCAAGGAAGTACGCGCTGGTGACATCGCGGCCCTGATCGGCATGAAGGACGTCACCACTGGTGAGACTTTGTGCGACGCTGCCAAGCCAATCATCCTGGTTCGCATGGACTTCCCGGAGCCGGTTATTTCGGTTGCCGTAGAGCCTAAGACCAAGGATGACCAGGAAAAAATGGGTATCGCTCTGGGCAAGCTTGCTCAGGAAGATCCATCTTTCCGCGTCAAGACTGATGAAGAGACTGGTCAAACGATCATCTCCGGCATGGGCGAGTTGCACCTGGACATCCTGGTTGACCGGATGCGCCGTGAGTTCAACGTCGAAGCCAACATCGGTAAGCCTCAGGTTTCCTATCGTGAGCGCATCACGAAGAACTGTGAAATCGAAGGCAAGTTCGTTCGTCAGTCCGGCGGTCGTGGTCAGTTCGGTCACTGCTGGATCCGTTTTGCTCCTGCTGACGAAGGTCAGGAAGGTCTGCAATTCTTGAACGAAGTAGTGGGTGGTGTGGTTCCTAAGGAATACATCCCGGCTATCCAGAAGGGCATCGAAGAGCAGATGAAGAACGGTGTTGTCGCCGGCTATCCGCTGATCGGCCTGAAAGCAACCGTTTTTGACGGTTCTTACCACGACGTCGACTCCAACGAGATGGCGTTTAAGGTGGCTGCCTCCATGGCTACCAAGCAACTGGCCCAGAAGGGCGGTGGTGAGTTGCTTGAGCCGATCATGGCGGTAGAAGTTGTTACACCTGAAGACTATATGGGTGATGTCATGGGCGACCTTAACCGTCGTCGCGGCATGATCTTGGGTATGGAAGACACGGTTTCCGGCAAAGTGATTCGCGCCGAGGTTCCGTTGGGTGAGATGTTCGGTTATGCGACCGACGTTCGCTCCATGTCCCAGGGTCGCGCAAGCTACTCTATGGAATTCAAAAAATACAACACAGCTCCGGCGCACATCGCTGAAACTGTATCCAAAAAACAAGGCTGATTCAGTCCTTTAGGCAAGGAGTTAATTGTCGTGGCTAAAGAAAAATTTGATCGTTCCCTACCGCACGTAAACGTTGGCACCATCGGCCACGTTGACCACGGTAAAACCACTCTGACCGCTGCTCTGACTCGCGTCTGCTCCGAAGTTTTCGGTTCGGCTCGTGTTGACTTCGACAAGATCGACAGCGCACCAGAAGAAAAAGCTCGTGGTATCACCATCAACACCGCTCACGTTGAGTACAACTCGACTATTCGTCACTACGCTCACGTTGACTGCCCAGGTCACGCTGACTACGTGAAGAACATGATCACCGGTGCTGCCCAGATGGACGGCGCGATCCTGGTTTGCTCGGCCGCTGATGGTCCGATGCCACAAACCCGTGAGCACATCCTGCTGTCCCGTCAGGTAGGCGTTCCGTACATCGTGGTTTTCCTGAACAAGGCTGACCTGGTAGACGACGCTGAGCTGCTGGAACTGGTTGAGATGGAAGTGCGCGATCTGCTGAGCACTTACGACTTCCCAGGTGACGACACTCCGATCATCATCGGTTCTGCTCGTATGGCTCTGGAAGGCAACGACGATAACGAAATGGGCACCACTGCCGTTCGTAAACTGGTTGAAACCCTGGACAGCTACATCCCAGAACCAGTTCGTCTGACTGACAAGCCGTTCCTGATGCCAATCGAAGACGTGTTCTCGATCTCCGGTCGCGGTACTGTTGTGACTGGTCGTATCGAGCGCGGTATCGTTCGCGTTCAGGATCCACTGGAAATCGTTGGTCTGCGTGACACTACCCTCACCACCTGCACCGGTGTTGAAATGTTCCGTAAGCTGCTCGACGAAGGTCGTGCTGGCGAGAACTGCGGCGTTCTGCTGCGTGGTACCAAGCGTGACGACGTTGAGCGTGGCCAGGTTCTGGTTAAGCCAGGTTCGGTTAAGCCGCACACCAAGTTCACCGCAGAAGTTTACGTTCTGAGCAAGGAAGAAGGCGGTCGTCACACTCCGTTCTTCAAAGGCTACCGTCCACAGTTCTACTTCCGTACTACTGACGTGACCGGTAACTGCGAGCTGCCAGAAGGCGTTGAAATGGTAATGCCAGGCGATAACATTCAAATGACTGTTACCCTGATCAAAACCATCGCAATGGAAGACGGTCTGCGCTTCGCTATCCGTGAAGGCGGCCGTACCGTTGGTGCTGGCGTTGTAGCTAAAATCATCGAGTAATTATCTCTTCTGAGATAGTGCTGATGTTTTGAGAAAGCCCCCGCTCAGCGGGGGCTTTTTTATTGGGTTGACACCTATCTGGGGCGTCTATAGAATTGCGCCTCCTTTTAACGGGCGCATTGCGCCCGGTGGGAATAGCAGCCGGAGTCTGAAATCCAATGCAAAATCAGCAAATCCGTATCAGGTTGAAGGCTTTTGACCATCGCCTGATCGACCAATCCACCCAGGAAATCGTGGAAACCGCGAAACGTACTGGTGCTCAAGTGCGTGGTCCAATTCCACTGCCTACCCGTAAAGAGCGGTTCACCGTTCTGGTCTCCCCGCACGTCAACAAAGACGCGCGTGACCAGTACGAGATCCGTACTCATAAGCGCGTACTGGACATCGTCCAGCCAACGGATAAAACCGTTGATGCACTTATGAAGCTCGATCTGGCGGCCGGTGTGGAAGTACAGATCAGCCTCGGCTAAGACTCGGGTCTTAGTCGTGTAACGCTCTGAAATGGGCGGCCATAGCGGGTGAAAGCCCCGTACACTCATGAGGTTTACAACATGACTATTGGTGTAGTCGGTCGTAAATGCGGTATGACCCGTATTTTCACCGAAGAAGGTGTCTCCATTCCGGTCACGGTCATTGAGATCGAGCCGAATCGCGTCACCCAGTTCAAAACTGAAGAAACCGATGGCTATCGTGCAGTGCAAGTCACTGTCGGCGAGCGTCGTGCTTCGCGCGTGACTGCTGCTCAAGCAGGTCACTTCGCTAAGGCAAACGTTGCAGCTGGTCGCACTGTCATGGAGTTCCGTCTTGAAGACGGCGACTACCAGGCTGGCGATCTGATCAGCGCTGAAATCTTCGCTGCTGGTCAACTGGTTGATGTAACCGGTCAGTCCAAAGGTAAAGGCTTCCAGGGTACGATCAAGCGTTGGAATTTCCGTGGCCAAGACAACACTCACGGTAACTCCGTTTCCCACCGCGTCCCGGGCTCTATTGGCCAGTGCCAGACTCCTGGTCGTGTATTCAAGGGCAAGAAAATGTCCGGTCATATGGGCGCTGAGCGCGTGACCGTGCAGTCCCTCGAAGTAGTGCGCGTCGACGCTGAACGCAATCTGTTGTTGGTCAAGGGTGCTGTTCCTGGCGCTACTGGCGGCAACCTGGTTGTACGTCCAGCGGCCAAGGCTCGCGGTTAAGGGGAAGCTGACATGCAATTAAATGTAAATGACGCTCAAGCGATCGAAGTTTCCGAACTGACATTTGGCGGCGAATTCAACGAGACGCTGGTTCACCAAGCAGTCGTGGCCTACATGGCCGGCGGCCGTCAAGGTAGCAAGCAGCAAAAGACCCGTTCCGACGTTCGTGGTGGCGGTAAGCGCCCTTGGCGTCAGAAAGGTACTGGCCGTGCTCGTGCCGGTACTATCCGTAGCCCAATCTGGCGTGGCGGCGGTACCACTTTCGCAGCTCGTCCGCAGGATCACTCGCAGAAGCTCAACAAGAAGATGTACCGCGCAGCTCTGCGCTCCATCCTTGCTGAACTCGTGCGTACCGACCGCCTGGTCGTGGTTCAGGACTTCGCTGTTGAAAGCCCGAAAACCAAAGATCTGCTGGGCAAACTGAACAACATGAGCCTGACCGACGTTTTGATCGTGTCGGAAGCTGTTGATCAGAACCTGTACCTGGCTGCTCGTAACCTGCCACACGTTGATGTACGTGACGTGCAAGGTTCCGATCCAGTTAGTCTGATCGCATACGACAAGGTGTTGATCACCGTGTCGGCCGTGAAGAAATTCGAGGAGCTGCTGGGATGAACCAGGAACGCGTATTTAAAGTTCTGCTTGGCCCGCACGTTTCCGAAAAGGCTACGGTTCTGGCTGACAAGAAAGGCCAGTTCGTTTTCAAGGTTGCAACTGACGCAACCAAGCTGGAAATCAAGAAGGCCGTCGAAAGCCTGTTCAGCGTGAAAGTAGAGCGTGTTACTACCCTGAACGTTCTGGGTAAGAGCAAGCGCACTGCTCGCGGTCTGGGCAAGCGTAATGACTGGAAGAAGGCAGTTATCTCCCTTCAACCAGGCCAAGATCTCGATTTCAGCAGCAGTGCTGAGTAAGGAAGGGGTGCATCATGGCAATCGTTAAATGCAAACCGACTTCCCCTGGCCGCCGTTTTGTGGTCAAGGTGGTCAACCAGGAGCTGCATAAAGGCGCTCCTCACGCACCGCTGCTCGAGAAGAAATCGAAGTCTGGTGGTCGTAACAACAATGGTCGTATTACCACTCGTCACATCGGTGGTGGCCATAAGCAGCATTATCGTCTGGTCGATTTCCGTCGCAACGACAAAGATGGCATCGCTGCCACTGTCGAGCGTATCGAATACGATCCAAACCGTACTGCTCACATCGCTCTGCTGCTGTACGCAGATGGCGAGCGTCGCTACATCATCGCCCCTAAAGGCGTGAGCGCTGGCGACCAGCTGATCGCAGGTGCCTTGGCACCGATCAAGCCGGGCAACGCTCTGCAACTGCGCAACATTCCAGTTGGTAGCACCGTACACGGCATCGAATTGAAGCCAGGTAAAGGCGCACAGATCGCTCGTTCCGCTGGTGCTTCGGCTCAGCTGATCGCTCGTGAAGGTGTCTACGTGACCCTGCGTCTGCGTTCTGGTGAGATGCGTAAAGTGCTGGCTGAGTGCCGCGCGACCCTGGGCGAAGTCTCGAACTCCGAGCACAGCCTGCGTTCGCTGGGTAAAGCTGGTGCCAAACGCTGGCGTGGCGTTCGCCCAACCGTTCGTGGTGTTGCCATGAACCCGGTTGACCACCCACACGGTGGTGGTGAAGGTCGTACCTCTGGTGGTCGTCATCCGGTATCGCCATGGGGCTTCCCGACTAAGGGCGCGAAGACTCGTGGTAATAAGCGTACCGACAAAATGATCGTCCGTCGTCGCAAGTAAATAGAGGGATACGACAGTGCCACGTTCTCTGAAAAAAGGTCCTTTTATTGATCTTCACCTACTGAAGAAGATCGAAGTGGCGGCGGAAAAGAACGATCGCAAACCAGTTAAGACCTGGTCGCGTCGTTCGATGATCCTGCCACAAATGGTCGGTCTGACCATCGCAGTACACAACGGTCGTCAACACGTCCCAGTTCTCGTTAACGAAGACATGGTCGGCCACAAACTGGGCGAGTTCGCCGGTACCCGCACTTATCGTGGGCACGTGGCAGACAAGAAAGCCAAGCGTTAAGGGGTAAGGAAATGGAAGTAGCCGCTAAGTTGTCGGGCGCTCGAATCTCCGCCCAGAAAGCCCGCTTGGTCGCCGACCAGATCCGCGGGAAGAAGGTGGGCGAAGCGCTCAACCTGTTGGCTTTCAGCAGTAAGAAAGCCGCCGAGATCATGAAGAAAGTGCTGGAGTCGGCCGTAGCCAACGCCGAGCATAACGAAGGCGCAGACGTTGATGACCTGAAGGTCAGTACCGTTTTCGTCAACGAAGGGCGTTCGCTGAAGCGCATCATGCCACGTGCCAAAGGCCGTGCTGATCGCATCGTCAAGCGGTCTTGCCATATCACTGTCAAGGTTGCTGACAAGTAACGGAGTCGAAGAGATGGGTCAGAAAGTACATCCCATTGGCATTCGCCTGGGAATCGTCAAGGAGCACACCTCCGTCTGGTACGCAGACGGTCGGACTTATGCGGACTACTTGTTCGCTGATCTGAAGGTGCGTGAGTATCTCCAAGACAAACTAAAAAGCGCGTCCGTAAGCCGTATCGATATCCATCGTCCGGCCCAAACTGCACGTATCACCATCCACACCGCTCGTCCAGGTATCGTTATCGGGAAGAAAGGTGAAGATGTTGAGAAACTGCGTCAGGACCTGACCAAGCAAATGGGTGTGCCTGTGCACATCAATATCGAAGAGATCCGCAAGCCGGAGCTCGACGGTATGCTGGTTGCGCAGAGCGTAGCTCAGCAGCTGGAGCGTCGCGTAATGTTCCGTCGCGCTATGAAGCGCGCCGTACAGAACGCCATGCGCATTGGTGCCAAAGGCATCAAAATCCAAGTGAGCGGTCGTCTCGGCGGTGCTGAAATCGCACGTACTGAATGGTATCGCGAAGGTCGTGTGCCACTGCACACCCTGCGTGCCGACATCGACTATGCCAACTACGAAGCTCACACCACTTACGGTGTGATCGGTGTAAAGGTTTGGATCTTCAAAGGCGAAGTAATTGGTGGTCGCCAAGAAGAACTGAAACCACAAGCACCAGCGCCTCGTAAAAAAGCTGCTAAGTAAGGGGTACGCCAAATGTTGCAACCTAAGCGTACGAAGTTCCGCAAGCAGATGACAGGCCACAACCGTGGTCTGGCTCAGCGCGGTAGCAAAGTCAGCTTCGGCGAGTTCGCGCTGAAGTCTGTAGCTCGTGGTCGTCTCACCGCTCGTCAGATCGAGTCAGCGCGTCGTGCTCTGACCCGTCACGTAAAACGTGGTGGCAAGATCTGGATCCGTGTATTCCCGGACAAGCCGATCTCCAAAAAGCCTCTCGAGGTTCGGATGGGTAAAGGTAAGGGTAACGTGGAATACTGGGTAGCCCAGATTCAGCCAGGCAAAGTCCTGTATGAAATCGAGGGTGTTTCTGAAGAGCTGGCGCGTGAGGCTTTCGCCCTGGCTGCTGCAAAGCTGCCGCTCGCCACCTCCTTTGTTAAACGGACGGTGATGTGATGAAAGCGAATGAACTTCGTGAAAAATCCGCACAGCAGCTGAACGAGCAACTGCTCGGCCTGCTGCGCGACCAGTTCAATCTGCGTATGCAGAAAGCAACTGGCCAGTTGGGGCAGTCTCATCTGCTCTCGCAAGTTAAGCGTGACATCGCTCGCGTGAAGACTGTGCTCAACCAGCAGGCAGGTAAGTGATCATGGCTGAAGCCGAAAAGACTGTCCGTACGCTGACTGGCCGTGTTGTCAGCGACAAGATGGACAAAACCATCACCGTTCTGATCGAGCGTCGCGTTAAGCACCCGATCTACGGTAAATATGTTAAGCGTTCGACTAAGCTGCACGCGCACGACGAAACCAATCAGTGCCACATCGGCGACAAAGTCACTATTCGTGAAACTCGTCCGCTGGCCAAGACCAAGTCTTGGGCACTGGTTGATGTTCTCGAACGCGCTGTGGAAGTCTAAGGACTAGGGGTCGGAGAAATTATATGATTCAGACTCAATCCATGCTCGATGTGGCCGATAACAGCGGCGCTCGCCGTGTTATGTGCATCAAGGTGCTGGGTGGCTCCCATCGTCGTTACGCTGGTATCGGTGACATCATCAAAGTTACCGTGAAGGAAGCAATTCCTCGCGGTAAGGTGAAAAAAGGCCAAGTGATGACTGCTGTTGTAGTCCGCACTCGTCACGGCGTACGCCGTGCAGATGGCTCCATTATCCGCTTTGATGGCAACGCTGCTGTTCTTCTGAACAACAAGCAAGAGCCGATCGGCACCCGTATCTTTGGGCCAGTGACCCGTGAACTTCGTACTGAGAAGTTCATGAAGATCGTCTCGCTCGCCCCAGAAGTGCTGTAAGGAGATCCGACATGCAAAAGATTCGTCGTGACGACGAGATCATCGTGATCGCCGGCAAAGACAAAGGTAAGCGCGGTAAGGTGCTGAAGGTTCTCGCTGACGACCGTCTGGTCGTTGGTGGTCTGAACCTGGTCAAGCGTCATACCAAGCCTAACCCGATGTCGGGCGTACAGGGCGGTATCGTCGAGAAAGAAGCGCCACTGCACGCTTCTAACGTCGCCATCTTCAACGGCGAAACCAACAAGGCTGACCGCGTTGGTTTCAAAGTAGAAGACGGTAAGAAAATTCGTGTCTTCAAGTCGACCCAAAAAGCGGTTGATGCTTGAACACTGCTAGGTAGATAAGACCATGGCACGACTACAAGAGATTTACCGGAAGGAAATCGCCCCCAAGCTTAAGGAAGAACTTAAGCTCGGGAACGTGATGGAAGTTCCGCGCGTCACCAAAATCACCCTGAACATGGGTCTGGGCGAAGCGATCGGCGACAAAAAAGTCATCGAGCACGCTGTTGCTGACCTGGAAAAGATCACCGGCCAGAAAGTCGTTGTGACCTACGCTCGGAAATCCATCGCTGGCTTTAAAGTCCGTGAAGGTTGGCCGATCGGCGTCAAAGTGACCCTGCGCCGTGAGCGTATGTACGAGTTCCTGGATCGTCTGCTGTCGATCTCCCTGCCTCGGGTTCGCGACTTCCGCGGCCTGAATGCCAAGTCCTTCGACGGTCGTGGTAACTACAGCATGGGCGTGAAAGAGCAGATCATCTTCCCGGAAATCGACTACGACAAGATCGATGCTCTCCGCGGTCTGGACATCACCCTGACCACCACTGCCAAGAACGATGATGAAGGTCGCGCCCTGTTGCGTGCTTTCAAATTCCCGTTCCGCAACTGATTGGAGTAGGACCATGGCCAAGATGAGCATGAAAAACCGCGAGCTGAAGCGTCAGCTCACGGTTGCCAAGTACGCCAAGAAGCGTGCAGCACTGAAAGCAATCATCGTTGATCTGAACGCAAGTCCAGAAGCGCGTTGGGAAGCTACAGTTGCCCTGCAGAAGCAGCCACGTGACGCAAGCGCTTCGCGCATGCGTAACCGCTGCCGCCTGACCGGTCGTCCACACGGCGTTTACCGCAAGTTCGGCCTCGGCCGTAACAAACTGCGTGAAGCGGCAATGCGTGGTGACGTACCAGGTCTGGTTAAAGCCAGCTGGTAAGTACTTTCAAAGTCCGGGTGGTTGGCGTCGCAAGATAGCGACCACCGGTGACCTTGAATCTGGAACAAGCCCCTTTTGGGGCTTGTTTCATTTCCGGAGTGTGTCTAGAATACCCGGCTCGCCTGAGCCCGTGTTTTCTATGCCCGGAGATTCTCGGCGACATATGTAGCCGCAAGGCTAATTTTTTTGTATTAGGAGCGTCTAGCCCATGAGTATGCAGGACCCGTTAGCGGACATGCTAACTCGTATCCGTAATGCCCAGATGGCTGAAAAGTCCGTCGTAAGCATGCCATCTTCCAAGTTGAAGGTAGCTGTTGCCAAAGTCCTGAAAGACGAAGGCTACATTGCGGGTTATCAGATCAGCAGCGATGTAAAAGCACTGCTGTCCATCGAGCTGAAGTACTTCGAAGGCCGTTCGGTCATCGAGGAAGTGAAGCGCGTTAGCCGTCCAGGCCTGCGTCAGTACAAGTCCGCTGAAGATCTGCCGAAAGTTCGTGGCGGTCTGGGCGTGTCTATCGTCTCCACCAACAAAGGTGTGATGACGGATCGTGCTGCGCGCGCTGCCGGTGTCGGCGGCGAAGTTCTTTGCACTGTGTTCTAAGGGGGGATAAGCATGTCTCGCGTCGCTAAGAACCCCGTTAAGCTGCCAGCCGGTGTCGAAGTCAAATTCGCAGGCCAACAGCTTTCGGTGAAGGGTGCCAAGGGTACTCTTGAACTGAACATCCATTCGTCCGTTGAGATCGTTGAAGAAGCTGGTGAGCTGCGTTTCGCTGCTCGCAATGGCGATCAACAAACTCGCGCAATGGCCGGTACCACGCGTGCGTTGGTAAACAACATGGTCCAAGGCGTAAGCCAAGGCTTCGAGCGCAAGCTCCAGCTGGTCGGTGTTGGTTACAAGGCGCAAGCAAAAGGCACGGTTTTGAACCTGGCCCTTGGCTTCTCGCACCCTGTGGATTACGAACTGCCAGCGGGCATCACTGCTGAGACCCCTAGCCAGACCGATATCCTGATCAAGGGCATCGATAAGCAGCTGGTAGGTCAAGTGGCCGCTGAGATCCGCGACTTCCGTCCACCAGAGCCGTACAAAGGCAAAGGTGTGCGCTACGCGGACGAAGTCGTCCGTCGTAAAGAAGCCAAGAAGAAGTAGGGCATAGCAAATGACCGACAAAAAAGTTACTCGACTGCGTCGCGCTCGCAAAGCACGCCTGAAAATGCACGAACTCGAAGTCGTGCGTCTCTGCGTGTTCCGCTCGTCGCAGCACATCTACGCCCAGGTCATCTCGGCCGACGGCAACAAAGTCCTGGCAAGCGCCTCGACTTTGGATAAAGAACTGCGTGATGGTGCCACCGGCAACATCGACGCGGCCACAAAGGTTGGCCAGCTGGTCGCTACGCGTGCTAAGGCCGCTGGCGTCTCGCAAGTGGCTTTCGACCGCTCTGGCTTCAAGTACCACGGTCGCGTGAAAGCGCTGGCTGATGCTGCTCGTGAAGCTGGGCTGGAGTTCTAAGTTATGTCAAATAACGACCAAAAGCGCGACGAAGGCTACATTGAGAAGCTGGTTCAAGTTAACCGCGTAGCCAAAACCGTTAAAGGCGGCCGTATCTTCACTTTCACCGCGTTGACCGTGGTAGGTGATGGTAAAGGGCGTGTTGGCTTCGGCCGTGGCAAGTCGCGTGAAGTGCCTGCTGCAATCCAGAAGGCTATGGAAGCTGCTCGTCGCAACATGATCCAAGTTGATCTGAACGGCACCACTCTGCAGTACGCAATGAAGTCTGCCCATGGCGCTTCGAAGGTGTACATGCAGCCTGCTTCTGAAGGTACCGGTATCATCGCTGGCGGCGCTATGCGTGCTGTCCTCGAAGTTGCTGGCGTTCAGAACGTTCTGGCCAAGTGCTATGGCTCGACTAACCCGGTAAACGTGGTTCACGCCACCTTCAAGGGTCTGAAGGCTATGCAATCTCCTGAGTCCATCGCTGCCAAGCGTGGCCTGACTGTCAAGGAGATCTTCTGATCATGGCTACCGTTAAAGTAACGCTGATCAAAAGCATGACCGGCCGCATCCCTAACCACAAACTGTGTGTTAAAGGTCTGGGTCTGCGTCGCATCGGTCACACTGTAGAAGTCCAGGATACTCCCGAGAATCGCGGGATGATCAACAAGGCTTACTACATGCTGCGTGTAGAGGGTTAATCGATGAAACTCAATGATCTGAGTCCAGCGCCGGGTTCCCGTCGCGAAAAGCATCGTCCGGGCCGTGGTATCGGTAGCGGTTTGGGTAAGACTGGTGGCCGTGGCCACAAAGGTCAAACCTCCCGTTCCGGTGGCACCATTGCTCCAGGCTTTGAAGGCGGTCAACAGCCGCTGCATCGTCGCCTGCCTAAGTTCGGTTTCGTATCCCTGAAAGCCATGGATCGCGCAGAAGTGCGTCTGTCCGAACTGGCTAAAGTGGACGGCGACATCGTTACTCTGCAGACCCTGAAAGATGCCAACGTGATCAACGTCAACGTACAGCGTGTGAAAATCATGCTGTCCGGTGAAGTGGCTCGCGCTGTCACTATCGGCAAGGGAATCGGCGCCACCAAAGGTGCGCGTTCGGCTATCGAAGCAGCTGGCGGCAAGTTCGAGGAATAAATGGCTAAGCAAGGTGCTCTCTCAGCGCTCGGCAAAGGCGGTATGTCTGAACTTTGGGCTCGTCTGCGTTTTCTGTTCCTGGCGATTATCGTCTACCGAATAGGCGCACACATCCCGGTTCCAGGTATCAACCCGGACCGACTCGCAGACCTGTTTCGACAGAATGAGGGGACCATTCTTAGCTTGTTCAACATGTTTTCCGGCGGCGCGCTGGAGCGTATGAGCATTTTTGCACTGGGGATCATGCCGTACATTTCGGCATCGATCATCATGCAACTGATGACCGCCGTCAGCCCGCAGCTGGAACAGTTGAAGAAGGAAGGTGAAGCTGGCCGTCGCAAGATTAGCCAGTACACCCGCTACGGCACTGTCATCCTCGCCCTGGTCCAAGCTATCGGCATGTCCGTTGGCTTGGCTGGGCAGGGTGTTGCGTTCACTGGTGACTTTGGCTTCTATTTCGTCGCAGTATCCACATTTGTGGCTGGTGCGATGTTCATGATGTGGCTGGGTGAGCAGATTACTGAGCGTGGTGTTGGCAACGGTATCTCGATGTTGATTTTCGCAGGTATCGTCGCCGGTCTTCCGAGAGCAATCGGGCAGTCTTTCGAGTCTGCACGTCAGGGTGATATCAATATCTTCGCCTTGGTTGCCATCGGTTTGCTGGCAGTAGCGATTATCGGTTTTGTGGTGTTCATTGAGCGTGGTCAGCGTCGTATTGCTGTTCACTACGCCAAGCGTCAGCAGGGCCGTAAGGTCTTTGCTGCGCAGACCAGCCACTTGCCGCTGAAAGTGAATATGGCCGGTGTTATTCCGGCAATTTTCGCGAGCAGCATTTTGCTGTTTCCGGCTTCGTTGGGTACCTGGTTTGGTCAGTCTGAAAATATGGGCTGGCTGCAGGACCTCTCTCAGTCGATCGCTCCTGGTCAGCCGTTGAATATTCTGCTGTTTAGTGCAGGGATTATTTTCTTCTGCTTCTTCTATACGGCGTTGATGTTCAATCCGAAAGACGTAGCGGAAAACCTGAAGAAGTCCGGTGCCTTTATTCCGGGTATCCGTCCAGGTGAGCAGTCTGCACGCTACATTGATGGCGTTCTGACTCGTTTGACCCTGTTCGGTGCTCTATATATGACGGCCGTGTGCCTGTTGCCCCAGTTCCTGGTGGTTGCAGCAAACGTTCCGTTCTACCTTGGCGGGACCTCGTTGCTGATCGTGGTCGTGGTTGTGATGGACTTCATGTCCCAAGTACAATCGCACCTCGTTTCGCACCAGTACGAATCCCTGATGAAGAAAGCCAACCTGAAGGGTTACGGCAGCGGCATGTTGCGCTGAGTACCCATAAGGTTCGAGGAGTTGGTGATGAAAGTTCGTGCATCGGTGAAAAAGCTGTGCCGTAACTGCAAGATTATTCGCCGCGAAGGTGTTGTTCGAGTAATTTGCAGCGCGGAACCGCGTCACAAACAGCGCCAAGGCTGAGTGTGATCCGCTTGAAGCCCGGCAGCTAGTGCGCTGCCGGGTTGATTATTTGTTATTACAGCGATATTATCTCGCGCCCTATTTCTTGGCTTCCGGGGCGTAGGTAGCTGTCAATTGGAGTCCCACTGAATGGCCCGTATTGCAGGCGTTAACATTCCAGATAACAAGCACACTGTTATCTCGCTGACCTACATCTATGGTGTTGGTCGCACTACTGCGCAGAAAATTTGCGCAGTTGCTGGGGTAAACCCAGCCGCTAAGATCAAGGATCTGAGCGACGAGCAGATTGAACAGCTGCGTGGCGAAGTGGCGAAGTTCACCACTGAAGGTGACCTGCGTCGCGAAATCAACATGAAAATCAAGCGTTTGATGGACCTCGGTTGCTATCGCGGTCTGCGTCATCGTCGTGGTCTTCCAGTACGCGGTCAGCGTACCAAGACTAACGCGCGTACCCGTAAAGGTCCGCGTAAGCCGATCCGCAAGTAATCGCCCCAGCGAATCGACAGGAAAATTATCATGGCAAAACCTGCTGCTCGTCCTCGTAAAAAAGTTAAAAAGACAGTGGTTGATGGCATCGCCCACATCCATGCTTCTTTTAACAACACCATCGTGACCATCACCGACCGTCAAGGTAACGCGCTGTCTTGGGCTACCTCTGGTGGTTCGGGTTTCCGCGGTTCCCGCAAGTCCACTCCGTTCGCTGCTCAAGTAGCTGCTGAACGTGCTGGTCAAGCTGCGCTGGAATACGGCCTGAAAAACCTCGACGTTAACGTCAAAGGTCCAGGTCCAGGTCGTGAGTCTGCTGTCCGTGCTTTGAACGGCTGTGGCTATAAGATCGCCAGCATCACCGACGTGACGCCAATCCCGCACAACGGGTGCCGTCCGCCGAAGAAGCGCCGCGTGTAATCCAGGAGATTGTAAAGAATGGCTCGTTACATTGGTCCAAAATGCAAACTCGCTCGTCGCGAAGGCACCGATCTCTTCCTGAAGAGCGGCGTGCGCGCGATCGAATCGAAGTGCAACATCGAAGCAGCACCTGGTATCCACGGCCAACGCCGCGGTCGCCAGTCCGACTACGGCACCCAACTGCGTGAAAAGCAGAAGGTCCGTCGTATCTACGGCGTTCTCGAGCGTCAATTCAGCGGCTACTACAAAGAAGCTGCTGGCAAGAAAGGTGCAACCGGTGAAAACCTGCTGCAACTGCTCGAATGCCGTCTGGACAACGTTGTATACCGTATGGGCTTTGGTTCTACTCGTGCCGAATCCCGTCAGCTGGTATCGCACAAGTCGATCAGCGTTAACGGTCAGACCGTAAACGTTCCGTCCTACCAGGTTCGTGCTGGTGACGTGGTTGCAGTTCGCGAGAAAGCAAAAAACCAACTTCGCATTGTCCAAGCTCTCGATCTGTGTGCCCAACGTGGCCGCGTAGAATGGGTAGAAGTAGACACTGAGAAGAAGTCGGGCGTTTTCAAGAACGTTCCTGCTCGCAGTGATCTGTCCGCCGACATCAACGAAAGCCTGATTGTCGAGCTCTACTCCAAGTAAGGGCTAGAAAATAGGTGCATCCATGCAGATTTCGGTAAATGAGTTCCTGACACCCCGCCACATTGATGTGCAGGTTGTCAGTCCAACCCGCGCCAAGATCACTCTCGAGCCTCTCGAGCGTGGTTTTGGCCACACCCTGGGCAACGCGCTGCGCCGCATCCTGTTGTCCTCAATGCCCGGCTGTGCAGTAGTCGAGGCCGAGATTGACGGTGTGCTCCACGAGTACAGCGCCATCGAAGGTGTACAGGAAGACGTAATTGAAATCCTGTTGAACCTTAAAGGTCTGGCTATCAAGCTGCACGGCCGTGACGAAGTTACGCTGACCTTGTCGAAGAAGGGTTCGGGGGTGGTTACCGCTGCCGATATTCAGCTGGATCATGATGTCGAGATCGTTAACCCCGATCACGTAATCGCTAACCTGGCGTCTAACGGCGCCCTGAACATGAAGCTCACCGTAGCTCGTGGTCGTGGTTATGAACCGGCCGACTCGCGTCAGAGCGATGAAGACGAAAGCCGCAGCATTGGTCGCTTGCAGCTTGACTCTTCGTTCAGCCCGGTTCGCCGTATCGCATATGTGGTGGAAAACGCCCGTGTCGAACAGCGTACTAACCTGGACAAGCTGGTTATTGATCTGGAAACCAACGGTACTCTGGATCCTGAAGAGGCTATCCGCCGCGCTGCAACCATCCTGCAACAGCAGTTGGCTGCGTTCGTCGACCTCAAAGGTGACAGCGAACCAGTGGTAATCGAGCAGGAAGACGAGATCGATCCGATCCTGCTTCGCCCGGTTGACGATCTGGAACTGACTGTACGTTCGGCTAACTGCCTTAAGGCGGAAAACATTTACTACATCGGCGACCTGATTCAGCGTACCGAAGTAGAACTGTTGAAGACTCCGAACCTGGGCAAGAAATCCTTGACTGAAATCAAGGACGTTCTGGCCTCCCGCGGTCTGTCCCTCGGCATGCGCCTCGACAACTGGCCGCCTGCAAGTCTTAAGAAGGACGACAAGGCGACTGCCTGATCGTCGTAATCACCGAACGTGAGTTTGGTAAGGAATGAACCATGCGTCATCGTAAAAGTGGTCGTCACCTGAGCCGTACCAGCTCGCACCGCAAGGCCATGTTCCAAAACATGGCGGTGTCGCTGTTCGAGCACGAGCTGATCAAAACTACACTGCCGAAAGCTAAAGAACTGCGCCGCGTTGCTGAGCCGCTGATTACTTTGGCTAAGACAGACAGCCTGGCTAACCGCCGTCTGGCTTTCGACCGTACTCGTTCGAAAGCTATCGTTGGTAAGCTCTTCAACGACCTGGGCAAGCGTTACGCTACCCGTGAGGGTGGCTACCTGCGCATCCTCAAGTGCGGTTTCCGCGCTGGCGACAACGCGCCTATGGCGTACGTCGAGTTGGTTGATCGTGCTACTGCTGGCGAAGCTGTAAGCGCCGAGTAAGACGACAAGCTGTAACGAAGAACCGGGCCTAGTGCCCGGTTTTTTGTGCGCGTAATAAAAAGTGCGGCGTGTTCACGATTTCACGGTCAGTGCTTGGCACTATGGGTTGATTGGAGTTTGGTAGAAATTTTCTATTGGTGCCTACAATTTAATGAATTTGTAGACGTCATGTTGATGATCAATACTCCCTCCAAGCCGATTAGCCGGCAGTTCCAAGTCCGACCTGAGGAAAATTGAGCATGAGCCAGAATAAAATCCTTACCACCGCCAGCGGCGCCCCCGTTGCGGACAACCAGAACTCCCGTTCCGCCGGCCCACGCGGCCCGCTGCTGCTCGACGATTTTCACCTGATCGAGAAGCTCGCTCACTTCAACCGCGAGAACATCCCTGAGCGCCGTGTGCACGCCAAGGGCTCAGGCGCCTATGGTACTTTCACGGTCACCCAGGACATCACGAAATACACCAGCGCCAAGTTGTTCGAATCCGTTGGTAAGCAAACCCCGACCTTCCTGCGTTTCTCCACCGTAGGGGGCGAACGCGGTTCGGCTGACACTGAGCGCGATCCACGCGGTTTCGCCTTGAAGTTCTATACTGAAGAAGGCAACTGGGACATCGTGGGTAACAACACCCCGGTGTTTTTCATCCGTGACCCGCTGAAGTTCCCTGACTTCATCCACACTCAGAAACGCCTGCCGCAAAGCAACCTGAAAAGCGCCCAAATGATGTGGGACTTCTGGTCGCACTCACCTGAGGCGCTGCACCAGGTCACCATTCTGTTTTCCGACCGTGGCATCCCTGATGGCTACCGTCACATGCACGGCTTTGGTAGCCACACCTACAGCCTGATTAACGCCAATGGTGAGCGTCACTGGGTGAAGTGGCACTACAAGACGAAGCAAGGCATCAAGAACCTGGCGCCCGCAGAAGCCGCACGCCTTGCCGGTACCGACCCTGACTACGCCCAGCGCGATCTGTTCGGTGCGATCGAGCGCGGTGATTTCCCGAAATGGCGCGTCTGCATCCAGATCATGACTGAAGCCCAGGCCAACGCTCACTACGAGAACCCGTTTGACGTGACCAAGACTTGGTCGCAGAAAGAGTTCCCGCTGATTGAAGTCGGTGAACTGGAACTCAACCGCAACCCGCAAAACTACTTCGCTGAAGTGGAGCAAGCAGCCTTTGGCCCAAGCAACATGGTTCCAGGTGTTGGCTTGTCGCCAGACCGCATGCTGCAAGGCCGCGTATTCGCCTACGCAGATGCGCACCGCTACCGTGTGGGTACCAACCACCAGCAATTGCCGGTGAATGCCCCACGCAGCCCGGTGAACAGCTATCAGCGCGACGGTTCGATGGCCTTCGGCAGCAACGGCGGCTCAGCGCCAAACTATGAGCCGAACAGCTACAGCGACGCACCGAAGCAGGCTCCTCAGTACGCAGAGCCAGCGCTGGCCCTGAGTGGCGCCGCCGATCGTTACGATCACCGCGAAGACACGGACTACTACAGCCACGCCGGTGCGCTGTTCCGCCTGATGAACGACGAGCAGAAAGCATTACTCGTCAACAACATCGCCGGCGCCATGGGCGGGGTTTCCAGTGATGTGGTCCAGCGTCAGTTGGGGCACTTCTACAAGGCAGACCCGGCTTATGGAGAAGCAATCGCAAAGGCACTGGGTGTATCGCTTAACTGACTCTAAACGATAAGCAGAACCGCCCTCATTTGGGCGGTTTTTGCGTTAAATCAGCTACTTTTCTCTGAAAATCTTCACTTTTCTGCCGTTTGTCCCGTGACCTCCGAGTCATCATGGTTCAAACTACAGACTTTCAAGCAGGGAGATGTAGGGCGATGCAAGGTCACCCCGACGTAATCGATTACCTCAACACGTTGCTGACGGGCGAACTGGCAGCGCGTGACCAATATTTCATCCACTCGCGCATGTACGAAGACTGGGGCTTTACCGAGCTCTACGAACGTATCAACCACGAGATGGAAGAAGAGGCACAGCACGCCGACGCGCTGATGCGCCGCATCCTGATGCTCGAAGGCACGCCACGCATGCGTCCGGATGACTTGGACGTGGGCACGACGGTGCCTGACATGCTCGCAGCCGACCTGCGTCTTGAGTACAAGGTGCGTGCCGCGCTCTGCAAGGGCATCGAGCTCTGCGAGAAGCACAGTGACTTCGTCACTCGTGAGATCCTTCGCGTGCAGTTGAACGACACCGAAGAAGATCACACCTACTGGCTGGAAAAGCAGCTGGGTCTGATCAAGCTGGTTGGCCTGGAGAACTACCTGCAATCGCAGTTCTAGTTCCCAGATACAAAAAAGCCCCTGTCACCGCGAGGTGACAGGGGCTTTTTATTGGGCCCGAGGGATCAGGCCCGGTCACGCGCCAGCAATGGTTTCAAGTAGTAACCAGTATGGGATTGCGGCATTTCGCTGACCTGCTCCGGCGTACCCACCGCGATGATCTGGCCACCCTTGGAGCCGCCTTCCGGCCCCAGGTCGACCAGCCAGTCGGCCGTCTTGATCACATCCAGGTTGTGCTCGATCACCACCACCGTGTTGCCGTGATCGCGCAGACGGTGCAGTACGTCCAGCAGTTGCTGGATATCCGCGAAGTGCAGGCCGGTGGTTGGTTCATCAAGGATATACAAGGTCTTGCCGGTATCGCGCTTGGACAGCTCGCGGGACAGTTTCACCCGCTGCGCCTCACCACCGGACAACGTGGTCGCCGATTGACCCAGCTTGATATACGACAAGCCCACGTCCATCAATGTCTGCAGCTTGCGCGCCAGTGCCGGTACCGCATCGAAGAACTCCCGGGCTTCCTCGATGGTCATTTCGAGGGTCTCGTGGATGCTCTTGCCCTTGTACTTGATCTCCAGGGTCTCGCGGTTGTAGCGCTTGCTCTTGCACACGTCGCACGGCACGTAGATGTCCGGCAGGAAGTGCATCTCCACCTTGATCAAGCCATCGCCCTGGCACGCCTCACAGCGGCCGCCCTTGACGTTGAACGAGAACCGACCTGGCCCGTAACCCCGTGAGCGGGATTCCGGCACACCCGCGAACAACTCGCGAATCGGCGTAAACAAGCCGGTGTAGGTCGCCGGGTTGGAGCGCGGTGTGCGGCCAATCGGGCTCTGGTCGATATCGACCACTTTGTCCAAGTGCTCCAGGCCCTTGATGCTGTCGTGTGCCGCCGCTTCCAGGGTGGTCGCACCGTTCAAGGCGGTGGCACTCAACGGGAACAGCGTGTTGTTGATCAGCGTCGACTTGCCCGAGCCGGAAACCCCGGTCACACACGTCAGCAGGCCCAGCGGAATCTCCAGGTCGACATTGCGCAGGTTGTTGCCACGCGCGCCCTTGAGGTGCAGCGCCAGCTTCTTGTTGCGCGGTGTACGCTTGGCCGGGACTTCAATCTTCACTCGGCCAGACAGGTATTTGCCGGTCAGCGAATCGGGGTGAGCCATGACCTCGGCCGGCGTGCCCTCGGCCACAATGTGCCCACCGTGCACGCCCGCACCTGGGCCGATATCGACTACGTAATCGGCCAGGCGGATCGCGTCCTCATCGTGCTCGACCACGATCACCGTGTTGCCAATATCGCGCAGGTGTTTCAACGTGCCCAGCAGGCGGTCGTTGTCTCGCTGGTGCAAGCCAATCGACGGCTCGTCGAGGATGTACAGCACGCCGACAAGGCCGGCACCAATCTGGCTGGCCAGGCGAATCCGCTGGGCTTCGCCGCCCGACAAGGTATCGGCACTGCGATCCAGCGACAGGTAGTCCAGGCCTACGTTGACCAGGAACTGCAGCCGCTCGCGAATCTCCTTGAGGATCTTGTCGGCAATCTCGCCACGGCGTCCCGTCAGCTTGAGCACACCGAAGTACTCGCAGGCATCGCCGATCGGCAGGCTGGTGACAGCCGGCAACGTCTTCTCACCGACCCACACATGGCGAGCCTCGCGACGCAGGCGCGTACCGCGGCAATCCGGGCAGGGCTGGGTGCTGAGGAACTTCGCCAATTCTTCACGCACGCTCGCCGATTCAGTCTCGCGATAGCGACGTTCCAGGTTCGGCACGATGCCTTCGAACGGGTGGGACCGCTTGACGATGTCGCCACGGTCGTTCAGGTATTTGAAATCGACGTTCTGCGAACCGCTGCCATGCAGGATGACTTTCTGCTGTTCGGCTGGCAGTTGGTTGAACGGCACTTCCAGGCTGAACTTATAGTGGGCCGCCAACGACCCGAGCATCTGGAAGTAGTAGACGTTACGCCTGTCCCAGCCGCGTATGGCCCCCTCCGCCAGCGTCAATTCGCCGTTAACCAGGCGCTTGATGTCGAAGAACTGCTTGACCCCCAGGCCATCGCAAGTCGGGCAGGCGCCGGCCGGGTTGTTGAAGGAAAACAGCTTGGGTTCCAGCTCGCTGATGGCGTGGCCGCAGATCGGGCAGGCAAAGCGTGCGGAGAAGATGATTTCTTCACCCGGCTCGTCATCCATCGGCGCCACGAGGGCAATGCCGTCCGCCAGCTTCAACGCGGTCTCGAAGGACTCCGCCAGGCGCTGCTGCAAGTCCGCCCGTACCTTGAAGCGGTCGACCACCACGTCGATCGAATGCTTCTTCTGTTTGTCGAGCTTCGGCGCTTCATCCAGCTCATACAGCTTGCCGTTGATGCGTGCGCGCACAAAGCCTTGGGCGCGCAGTTCTTCGAAGACGGAGAGGTGTTCACCCTTGCGCTCACGGATCACCGGTGCCAACAACATCAGCTTGGCGCCTTCCGGCTGGGCCAGCACCAGGTCGACCATCTGGCTGACGGTCTGGGCTTCCAGGGGAATGTCGTGGTCGGGGCAGCGCGGAATACCGACTCGCGCATACAGCAGGCGCAGGTAGTCGTAGATTTCGGTGATGGTGCCCACGGTGGAGCGCGGGTTGTGGGAGGTCGATTTCTGCTCGATGGAAATCGCCGGCGACAGGCCTTCGATGGTATCGACGTCGGGTTTTTCCATCATCGACAGGAACTGGCGGGCGTAGGCCGACAGCGATTCCACGTAACGACGCTGGCCTTCGGCGTACAGCGTGTCGAACGCCAGGGACGATTTGCCGGACCCGGACAAGCCGGTGATGACGATCAGTTTGTCCCGGGGCAGGGTCAGGTCGATGTTCTTCAGGTTGTGGGTTCTAGCCCCACGAATCAGGATCTTGTCCAAGATGGCCTCGCTCGGCGGGCGTAAATAATGCTGGAGTATACGGCTAAAGACTGGATGAATATACACTGTCAAAAGGCCGCTTGCAGCCTTACATGAAAGCTGCGCGGCAAAGCGCCGCATATACCCTCTCAATCGATGGGACTGGTAGAATCGCCGCCGGTTCACACGAGGTTTTTCCATGCACGATCCCCACAGCGAACGCATGAGTAGCGGCGAGACCCGAGCAGCAAGCGGTCTGGCCCTGGTGTTCGCCTTCCGTATGCTTGGCATGTTCATGGTGTTGCCGGTGCTGGCGACTTATGGGATGGACCTCGCAGGCGCGACCCCCGCTTTGATCGGCTTGGCGATTGGCGCCTATGGCCTGACCCAGGCTATTTTCCAGATCCCCTTCGGGATCATTTCCGACCGTATCGGCCGCCGCCCGGTGATCTATCTGGGATTGATCGTCTTTGCCCTAGGCAGCGTGCTCGCCGCTCAGTCAGATTCTATTTGGGGCGTGATTGCCGGCCGCGTCCTGCAAGGTGCCGGCGCGATTTCTGCTGCCGTCATGGCCTTGCTGTCGGACCTCACCCGTGAACAACACCGCACCAAGGCCATGGCCATGATCGGCATGACCATCGGCCTGTCGTTCGCCGTGGCCATGGTGGTCGGCCCCTTGCTCACCCGTGCGTTCGGCTTGCACGGTCTGTTTCTCGCAACGGGCGGCATGGCATTGTTCGGCATCGTGATCGTGGCCTTCATGGTGCCGCGTTCTACCGGCACCTTGCAGCACCGCGAATCCGGTGTGGCGCGCAAGGCGTTGCTGCCGACGCTCAAGCATCCGGACCTGCTGCGCCTGGATTTAGGTATCTTCGTGTTGCACGCGATGCTGATGTGCAGCTTCGTTGCCTTGCCCCTGGCGCTGGTCGAAAAAGCCGGCCTGCCCAAGGAACAGCACTGGTGGGTCTACCTCACCGCGCTGCTGATTTCGTTCTTCGCCATGATCCCGTTCATCATCTATGGCGAGAAAAAACGCAAGATGAAACAAGTGCTGCTCGGCGCCGTCGCGACGCTGATGCTCACTGAGCTATTCTTCTGGCAGTTCGGCGACAGCCTGCGGGCGCTGGTGATCGGTACGGTGGTGTTCTTCACCGCGTTCAACCTGCTGGAAGCCTCGTTGCCTTCGCTGATCAGTAAAGTTTCACCGGCCGGTGGCAAGGGCACGGCAATGGGGGTGTATTCCACCAGCCAGTTCCTTGGCTCTGCGTTGGGCGGCATCATGGGTGGCTGGATGTTCCAGCATGGCGGTTTGTCGGTTGTCTTCCTGGGATGCGCCGGGCTGGCTGCACTTTGGTTAGCCTTTGCTGTTACCATGCGCGAACCGCCATACGTCACAAGCCTGCGCCTGCCTTTGTCGCCCGAAGCAATTCGTGAAGCCGGCCTGGTAGAGCGCCTTAAGGCCGTTGTTGGGGTAACAGATGCGGTAGTGATCGCCGAAGAAGCCGCCATCTACATCAAATTGGACACCGAATTATTGGATCGCGCGACGCTCGAGCAACTGGTCAACCCAGTGCCGACAGCGCGCCCAGCCTAGGAGAACGTTATGGCCCGTGGGGTTAACAAAGTCATATTGGTCGGTACTTGCGGCCAGGATCCCGAAGTTCGCTACTTGCCTAACGGTAACGCCGTGACCAACCTGAGTCTGGCGACCAGCGAACAGTGGACCGACAAGCAGACCGGCCAGAAGGTCGAGAAAACCGAATGGCACCGTGTGTCGATGTTCGGCAAGGTCGCCGAGATCGCCGGTGAATACCTGCGCAAAGGTTCGCAGGTCTACATCGAAGGCAAGCTGCAGACCCGCGAGTGGGAAAAAGACGGTATCAAGCGTTACACCACTGAAATCGTGGTCGACATGCAAGGCACCATGCAACTGCTGGGCGGCCGTCCACAGGGCGACCAACAGGGCCAGGGCGGCATGTCCAACTCGGCACCACGTCCACAGCAGTCGCGTCCACAGCCAAGCCAGCAGCCACAGCGTGAGTCGCGTCCAGCGCCACAGCAGGCCGCTCCGCAACCGGCTCCGGATTTCGACAGCTTTGATGACGATATCCCGTTCTAAGGTCTAAGACCCGCAACACCAAAGCCCCCGACCGCGAAAGCGCCGGGGGTTTTTTATGGCCCGTGATCAGGCATCCGTCGACGCGGCCGTTACCACCATCTCCTTGAACCGTTGCAACACCGCCGAGCCATCGCCGATCCGTGTTGCCAAATGCAGCGGCGCCACCAGGCTCTGGCATTCCGTCAGCGCTCGATAAACGATGCCGTCGCCACGCAGCCGCTGCATGGAGGCCGGCACGATGGACACGCCCAGGCCTGCCGCCACCAAACTGAGTGTCGCAGTCATGCGCGGCGCTTCCTGGACCACCTGGGGGCTGAACCCGGCCTCACGGCAGGCCACCAGGATTGCGTCGTACAACCCCAATCCCACTCGACGGCGATAGAGCACAAAGGATTCGGTCGCCAGGGCCTTCAAGGGCAGGGGAGAGTCCGCATCGAGTGCCAGCGGATGGTCGGTGGGCAGCGCCAGCAACATGGGCTCCACCAGGATCGGTTCATCCTGCAGCGATTGAGTGCCGCTCAGCGGCGAGCGAATAAACGCCGCGTCGAGCTTCTCGTGCTCCAGCGCGTCCAGCAGTTCGCCAGTACCGGCTTCCTCCAGCACCACAGAGACGCCGACAAAAGTTTCGCGAAACAACCGCAACACACTCGGCACAAAAGGGTGCAAGGCCGCCGAACTCGTAAAACCGATGGCCAGGCGCCCTCGTTCACCCCGTGCGGCACGGCGCACCACTTCGGCGATGCCTTCAGCCCTGGCGAGCAGCTCCCGCGCCTCATCCAGCAACGCCAGCCCGGCAGTGGTGGGGCGCACGCCTCTGGGCAGGCGCTCCATCAAGACCACTCCCAACTCCGCCTCAAGGCTTTGCAACAGGCGCGTCAACGGCGGCTGCTGCATGCCCAGGCGTTCGGCGGCGCGGGTGATATAACCTTCTTCGGCAATCGCGACAAAGGCCTTGAGCTGGCGGAGTTCCAACATAGTCATACTTTCCAGGTATGGGAGTGCTCCAATCCTGGCATTTGTTCTCATGGCTCACAAGATTTAGGCTGTAGCCAACCTCATAAAGAAGGAAAGCCGTGATGACCTGGTCTGCCAAGCAGTACACGATGTTCGAACAACAGCGCACCCGTCCCGTCCGTGACCTGGTCGCGGCTATCCCGAATACCGAAGTGCGCAACGCCGTCGACCTGGGGTGTGGGCCGGGAAACTCCACCGAAGTGTTGGCCGAGCGTTATCCACAGGCCCACGTCACTGGCATGGACAGCTCCGATGACATGTTGGTCGATGCACGCAAGCGCCTACCCGAACTGGCCTTTGAACTGGCGGATATTGGCGCCTGGAACCCTGCGCAACACTACGACGTGATACTGGCGAACGCCTCGCTGCAATGGCTGCCGGACCACGCCACGCTTTATCCACATTTGGTCCACCAGCTCACCCCCGGTGGCACGCTGGCGGTACAAACCCCGGACAATCTCGACGAACCTGCACACCGCCTGGCCCGTGAAGTGGCAGCCGACGGCCCGTGGTCTGCGAAGATCGGCGCGGTCAAGCACAACGAACGGCATGCGGCGAGCTACTACTACGAGCTGCTGAGCAAACACTGCAGCACCGTCGATGTGTGGCGCACCACCTACCAGCATCCGTTGGCCGATCACGGGGCGGTCGTGGAATGGTTCAAGGCCTCGGCCCTGAGGCCCTTCCTTGCACCGTTGACCGATAGCGAAAAAGCCGCCTTCCTACAGGCATACAAGGCGCGGATCACCCAAGCTTATCCAGCCCTGAGCGATGGCACCGTACTGCTGCCATTCCCGCGCCTGTTCATCATTGCGACCCGCTGATACCTGGCCGGCAAGTGGCGGTCATGCCGCCGCCGCTTGCGCTTTCAAGTACTCATCCGCCGACAGCACGTCTGCATACGCAAACCCCAGCGACGCCATATAAGCTGCGTGCGCCTGCGCCGCTGGAATCACCTTCCCGTTGAATTCCAGGTCACGGGTGGCACACGCGTCATGAATCACCGTGACCTTGTAGCCAAGGTCCGCCGCTGCTCGCACCACGGCGTCGATGCACATGTGGCTCATGCTGCCGACGACGACCACGTCGGTGATGCTGCGCTGTTCCAGCAGGGTGCGCAGGTTGGTTTCACGAAACGCATTCACGAAATGTTTGAGCACCACCGGCTCGCTGCCTTCGTTCAGCACCTTGGGGTGCAAGTGCGCACCTTCGGAGCCCGGGGCAAAAAAGGGCGCGTCATCGGAGGTGAACTCATGGCGCACATGAATCACCGCATCCCCCGCCTGGCGAAAAGCCTGGAGCACCTGCGCAGCCTTGTCGGCCGCGGCTTCAACGCCGTCGAGCGGCCACTTGCCCTGAGGGAAGTAGTCGTTCTGGATATCGATTAGGATGAGCGCTTGCTTGGCCATGTGTGTTGCCTCGTGATGGGTTGATGGGGCTTAGTATCTTAGCTGGCGCCCGCACCCGGGATTGGCCGCACCGACAATAACAGGGGGAAAACTGACAATGGCGGTTGTTGAGCTGGGTGTGTTGATCTACCAGGGCGCGCAATTGGCTGCGGTACACGGCCTGACGGACCTGTTCGGCGTCGCCAATCGGATCGCTGCCGAGCATCAATCCTCGCAACTGCCATTGTTGCGCGTCAGCCATTGGCAGGTAGACGCCACCGGCACGCCGGCCCGCGTATTTGACAGCCACCCCGGGCCAGACCAAGCCATGATGGCCGTGCTGGTGCCGCCCTCCATCGGCGAATTGACTGAAGAACAAGCGCCACCCGCTCTGCTGGAATGGCTTCGTCAAAGACATGCCGCAGGCACCGTGCTGGGTGGCGTGTGCATCGGTTCGATCATGCTGGCGCGCAGCGGCCTGCTGGATGGGCGCAGCGCCACCACCCATTGGTCCTCGGCCAAATCCTTTGCCCTGCGTTACCCGGCCGTGCGCCTGGAAGCCGACAAGCCAATCGTTGATGACGGCGACTTGATCACCACGGCCGGGCTGATGGCTTGGTCCGAACTCGGCCTGCGCCTGGTTGATCGCTTGATGGGGCCGAGCATTGCCGCCAGTACGGCGCGGTTCCTGGTGATCGAGCACAGCGACAGCGCCAGCCAGTGCGGCAGCAACTTCGCGCCGATTCTGGGGCATGGCGACACCGCGATTCTCAAGGTGCAGCATTGGCTGCAAGCCAGCGGCGCGGTGGACGTGTCGGTCAGCGCGATGGCGCAGGAGGCGGGGCTGGAAGAGCGCACCTTCCTGCGGCGCTTTCGCAACGCGACGGGGCTCAAACCCACCGAATATTGCCAGCACCTGCGGGTGGGCAAGGCGCGGCAGATGCTCGAATTCACCAACGGCACCATTGACCACATCGCCTGGACCGTGGGTTATCAGGACCCCAGTGCGTTCCGCGCCACGTTCAAGAAAATCACCGGCCTGGCACCCAGCGATTACCGCAGCCGCTTCGGCGTCTGAATCGTGCAGAACGCCGCGACATTTACGGGCCGTCGTGCAGAATAAAACAGGCCTACTGCCATCGCTTTCCCCGCAACGGCTTGATTTGCAAACCATCACGTCAGAACCGGCCTTGGCCTGATCCCTGCAACTTTCCCCTCACACACAGGGCGGGATAGCCAAGGGGGACGCATGACCCCGACTCAACGTAAAAAGCTCGTCGTTGCTCACTCCACGCGGGAGGGCGCGCCATTGCACGAGGTTCAGACCAACCTCGCCCTGGCGCGCTGGCTGGCGCAGATTCTCGGGCTCAAATTCGGCGGCAGTTATGACCCCGGTCGGCATGCCGGCCGTGAGTTGTACTTGCTCCCCACGCAAACCTTGGTGGGTGCTGAGCAAGCGCGCCAGCTCAATATCAAAGGGCCGCAAGACCTGTGGGGCGGCTACGTCGAGCACGACTTCATCTGCACCAAGGCCATCAGTCACGGCCTGCTGGGCCCAGGCGCCAAGGCGCCCGAAGGCTGGTCGCCGTTGTTTTGCGAGCGAGTACGGCCTGTTGTGCTCGACGGCCTGAGCGTCTTCGCCCTCGACGACGCCCGGCCAGCGGCCATGCATCTGCTCAACAGCGGCCCCATCCGCTTGAAACCGGTGCATGGGTGCGCCGGACGTGGCCAGGAAGTTATCCATAATCTCGACGAATTCGAAGCCGTGCTGGCACGGCCAGACAGCGCGCGCCTGTTCGACGACGGCGTTGTGCTGGAGCAAGACCTGAGCGATGTGGTCACCCACAGTGTCGGCCAGAGCTTCATCGGCGATCATGTGTTCAGCTACTGCGGCGAGCAGTACCTCACAAAAGACGGGCAGGGCGAGGATGTCTACGGCGGTTCCAACCTGCTGGTGGTGCCTGGCTATTACGAAGACCTGTTGCGCCTACCACTGCCCGACGATGTGCGCGAAGCCATCGAACAAGCCCGCGTCTATGACAACGCCGCCGATGAGGCCTACCCCGGTTTCTTTGCGTCGCGGCGCAACTACGACATCGCCCAAGGCCTGGACAGCGACGGCCAACGCCGCAGCGGCGTGCTCGAACAATCCTGGCGCATGGGCGGTGCCAGCAGCGCGGAAGTCGCGGCGCTGCAGAGCTTTATCAACCACCCGGGCCTGCGCGCCATCCGGGTGGCCTCGGTGGAAACCTACGTGGACCAGCCCCTGCCGGCTGACGCCATTGAGGTGTACCGCGGGCCTGCGCAAAACAGCGACTTTCTTCTCAAGTATGTGACGGTTAAGGCTTATGACGGCTAGAAGCGAAAGCATTGCGATCGACATCGACGACGAACAGATGAGCGGCACCTTCCTGAGCCCCAAGTCCAAAGTGCCCGGCGTGTTGTTCGTGCACGGCTGGGGCGGCAGCCAAGAGCGCGACCTGGAACGCGCCAAAGGCATTGCGGGTCTGGGGTGCGTGTGCCTCACGTTCGACCTGCGCGGTCATGCGGGCACCGGTATTCCGCTGTCCCGCGTGACCCGTGAAGACAACCTGCGCGACCTGCTCGCGGCCTACGACCGGCTGCTGTCTCACCCGGCCATCGACACCTCGGCGGTCGCGGTGGTGGGTACCAGTTATGGCGGTTACCTGGCGGCGATCCTCACGTCATTGCGCCCGGTACGCTGGCTGGCGCTGCGTGTGCCGGCGCTGTACCGCGATCAGGAGTGGCTCAAGCCCAAGCGGGACCTGGATAAGGCGGACTTGATGGATTACCGCAGCACACGGGTGCATGCCGAGACCAATCGTGCGTTGCACGCGTGTTCGGCGTTTACCGGTGATGTGTTGATCGTGGAGTCGGAGTCCGATGACCACGTGCCCCACGCCACCATCATGAGCTACCGCGCGGCGTGCCAGCAGACGCACTCGCTGACCCACCGCATTATCGATGGCGCCGACCATGCGCTCAGCGATCTGGTGTCGCAGCAGGCCTATACGTCGATTCTGGTGGATTGGATTACCGAGATGGTGGTCGGGGAGCGGTTGAGCATTATCCAGTCTCGATAGTTTTGTGCTCTTGAGATCGCCATCGCAGGCAAGCCAGCTCCCACATTTGATTGGGTTTCACACCTTTTGAATTGTGAATACTTTCAACTGTGGGAGCTGGCTTGCCTGCGATGGCGATTAACCCGTCAACACCCTTTCAAGCCGGTGCCTTCTTCACCCGCAACGCCTTGGCCTTGGCCTCCACCACCAGGTACATCACCAGCGTGATCAGCAACGGCAAAATAAAGTAGATCGCCCGGTAGGCAATCAACCCCGCCAGCAAACTCCCCCGTGACGCCTCATGCTGCAACAGCCCGATAAACACCGCCTCCAGCACGCCCAGCCCAGCCGGAATATGCGTGACCACTCCGGCAATGGCGCTGATCAGCAAAACCCCCAGCACCAACGGATAATCCAGCTTGGCCGGCAACAGGGTGAAAATCACCGCCGCCATCAGCGACCAGTTCAGCGCGCCCAGCGCCAGTTGCAGGCAGGCCATGCGCACTGATGGCAGGTTGATTTCCATGCCGCGAATCGACCATGCGCGCTTCTTTGAAAACTGGCACGCCGCCAGATAACCCAGGCTCGCCAACACCAACAATGCACCAATGCCCTGCAACGCAACGGTGCTGACCTTCCAGCCTGGGGGCATGGTCACCAGCCCGCTACTGAATACCACCCCGGCCAACGCCATATAGCCAAACCAGTTGGTCGCCAGGCTCAGGCCGAGGATTTTGGCGATATTGCCGGTGCTCACCCCCAGCCGCGAATACAGCCGATAGCGCATGGCGATGCCGCCTACCCACGCGCTCAGGTTGAGGTTGAACGCATAGCTGATGACCCCCACCGGCAGGATCTGCTTCCAGCCCAGGGGCTGGCGGATGTAGGTGCGGCCAATCAGGTCGAAGCTGGCGTACACAAGGAAACTGCACAGCGTCAGCGCGCCTGCGATCAGCAACGTGCGCAGCTTGAAGTCGCCCAGGGTCTGCACCACTTCGCTCCAGTCGATGCGCCGGGCGAGCAGGGTGAACAGCACGATCAGCAGCAGGAAGAACACCAGGGTCAGGGGTTTCTTCCAGCGCTTGAACCTGGATTCACTGCTCATGGGCCTGGCTCCCGACGGGTTTCAAGCGTGGTTTGTGCGCCGGCAGCCAACCGGTCAATGCCGGGAAGTGGCGCATCACATGAAACACCAGGAAACCCACGGTCAACCGCCAGAGCCACAGGCGCGGCGTGCGGTTTTCCGGCATGGTCTGGCAATGATTTTTCGCGAGTGTTTCCAGGCGTTCATACAGGTGTTGATTGAACGCACGGTCGCGAATCAGCACGTTGGCTTCCAGGTTCAGCGACAGGCTGAGCGGGTCCAGGTTGCTGGAACCCACGGTGCTCCATTCGTCGTCCACCAGCGCGACTTTGCCGTGCAGAGGGCGCTGGCAATATTCGTGAATCACCACGCCGTCCTTGAGCAAGTAGTCGTAGAGCATGCGCGCCGCGAGCTTGGCCAACAGCACATCCGGCTGACCCTGCATGATCAGTTGCACCTGCACGCCACGGCGCGCCGCGTTGCGGATCTCCCGCAGCAGGCGGTAACCGGGGAAGAAGTAGGCGTTGGCGATGACCACGCGCGTTTGCGCCTTGCTCAAGGCGTGGATGTAGGCCTCTTCGATGTCATCGCGGTGCTGCACGTTGTCTCGGTAGATCAGGCGTACCAGGCCGTCGCTGTTGTCGGTGGCCCACGGCGATGGCCGTTGCTGGCGCCGTCGCCAACCGCGTCGCGTGCGCACCTGGCGACCACTTTGCGCCAAGGCAAAATGGTGCAGGTCGGCCACGGCCGGGCCGGTCACTTGCACCGCGTAATCCTGCTTGGCCTCGGGGCCGAAATCGCCCAGGTGATCGGCCGAAAAATTGATCCCGCCGATAAACCCCACGCTGGCATCCACCACCACGATCTTGCGGTGCAGGCGGCGAAACCAGTTGGTGCGAACACCCAAGGTCTTGGACGCCGGATCGAACATCTGCACCGTTACCCCGGCTTCCGCCAGCTCACCCAGAAAGGTCGGGCTCAGCTCGCCGCAGCCAAAGCCGTCAAGGCTCATCACCACCTTGACCCCACGCTGCGCCGCGTCGATCAGGATGCCTTGCAGCTCAACGCCGACCTTGTCTTCGAACAGAATGAAGGTCTCCAGCAGGATCTCACGCTGGGCCCCGCGCATAGCGTCGAACACCTTGGGGAAGTATGCCTCGCCATTCTCCAGCAACTCGACGCGGTTGCCGCTCTGCCAGCCGTAATCCAGATCGCGGGCCTTGGCTTCGTCCGGTGGTTGGTCGGTGGCGATGTGTTCGACGGCAACGTTCATAGCTCGATCTCCACCGACAACGGCACATGATCGGACAGGTGAGACCAGGGCCGAGTGGTCAGCACCCGGGGGTTATGCACCTTCACGTTGCGCACATAAATACGGTCCAGGGGCAGCAGCGGCAGGCGCGCGGGGAAAGTGCGCGGCAATTTGCCGTGAGCCTCGATAAACACTTCCCGCAGGCCGCTTTGGCTGAGGTCGGCCCGCTGGCGCCAGTCGTTGAAATCGCCGGCGACGACCAGCGGCGCGTCGGCCGGGATCTCCCCGATGCGCTGTTCCAGCAAGCGCAGTTGTTGCTGGCGATGCACCTCGCGCAGGCCCAGGTGAATGCAGATCGCATGCACCTCCTGGCCGGTGCCCGGCAAGCGCAGTACGCAATGCAGCAGGCCACGGTTTTCGTGGCCGCTCTGGGAAATGTCGAGGTTGTCATAGCGCACGATCTGGAATTTCGACAGCAGCGCATTCCCGTGGTCGCCATGGGGGTAGACCGCGTTGCGCCCATAGGCGAACTGCGGCCAGATGCTGTCGGCGAGGAACTCGTATTGCGGCATGTTCGGCCAGTCGCTGTAGCGCTGGGGGTGGCGTTCGTGGGTGCCGTGGATTTCCTGCAGGAACACCATGTCAGCGCCCACACTGCGCACCGCTTCACGCAGCTCGGGCAGGATGAAGCGTCGGTTCAGGGCGGTGAAGCCCTTGTGGATATTGACCGTCAGCACCGTGAAGCGCGTGATGGCGATGCTGGGTGTGGTGGGCATCCAGTCGGGATTCGCAGCCATGGTTGCTCCTGAAAAAACCATGGGGGCCTGGCCCCCGTTTATGGCTGACTGCGATTTTTGGCGGAAAGTTTCCAGGTTCTTACAGGCGGCATAAATCCAATGTGGGAGCGGGCTTGCTCGCGAAAGCTGGGTGTCAGTCAATAGATTCATCAGCTGAACCACCGCATTCGCGAGCAAGCCCGCTCCCACAGGGGATCTGTGTGGTGACTGATTCAGTGGTCAACCCTACGCCCAAGATGACGAAAGTGGGGAACGATCAAGGCTCAATCCCGTCAGTTCCTTACAGACCCTGTTGAAGGAGCCCGGTGTTTTGCTGAATCCCAGAGCTGCATTACTCCTCGGCGCGCTGCTGCTGTGTGGCAACGGTGCACTGCAAGCCGCAACCCCTACACCGACGACGGCCGCACCTGCCAAACCGGAGCTGCTGGTCGAAGGCGGTTTGCTCGGCGCCATCAGTTCCAGCATCGACGACGTGCAGGACAAACTCGACCTCAACCAGAACCTCGTGGACGCCTGGCGCCTGCGTGCCGACCGTGCGGCAGACGAAGTGGGGCGCCTGGTCGACCAGACCGCCGAACGCTCGCCCTGGAGCGTGGCCGGGGACTTCTTGTTGCTCTCCGGGGTGTGGATCGGCGCCTTCGCCGTGCTGGCGTTGCTCGGGCGTTTTATCGTGCAGCGCTTGAGCCGGCGGCCGTTTGTCGAACGGCGCGGGCGCCTGCAAGCGGTGCTCGGGTATGTGGTGCCCTATACGCTTCCTGCGCTGATTTGCCTGCCGCTGACGCTCTACGTCAGTCACTTTTTACCCACGTCCGTGGGCCGCGCGCTGGCGCTATGCTTTGCCTACGCCACCAGCAGTGGCATTTTTTCCACCTCGATGCTGCTGTGCGTCATCGTCATGTTCAACGTCGGCCATAAACGCCCGGCCGTGCGGATCATCCGTAGCTACTGCCCCAAACCGCTGTTCCTGATCGGCTTTCTCGCTGCACTCAGTGACGCCTTGACCAGCCCGCAGATCGCCCGCCAGCTCGGCGGTAATATCACCAGCAGCATTGCGGTGTTCACCGGCCTGTTTGCGGCGGTGATCTTCGGTGTGCTGGTGGTGCGCCTGCGCCGCCCGGTGGCGCATCTGATCCGCAACCGGCCGCTGGCCCAACGCCTCAAACACCCGGCGCTGCAACAATCGTTGCGGGTGTTTTCCGGGCTCTGGTACTGGCCGATCCTGTTGATGGTGCTGGTGTCGGCGATCAACCTGATCGGGGCCGGCGACGATAACCAGAAGGCGCTGCGCTGCGCGCTGTTCACCACGATCCTGCTGATCGGCACGGTATTTTTGAGCACTGTGCTGCAACACCTGTTCAAGTCCCGCAGCCAGGTGGCGATCCAGCGCAGCAGTGCCTACAAGGAGCGTTTTCTCAGCCTGTTGCACGCGATCCTGCGCATTGTCATGGCTATCGCCTTTATCGAGATTCTCGGGCGGATCTGGGGCGTGTCGCTGTTTGAGTTCGCCCAGCGCAATTCGGTGGGCCGGGCGATCAGCGACTCGCTGAGCAGCATCGGCCTGATCCTGCTGATGACCTGGCTGTTCTGGGTGGTGCTCGACACCGCGATCCAGGAAGCCCTCAAACCACCGGTGAATAAACGCTCTAACCGCCAGCCGAGTACACGGGTAAAAACCATCCTGCCGCTGGTGCGCAATGCGGTGAAGATCATCCTGGTGGTGATCTGCGCGATCACCACCATGGCCAACCTCGGCATCAATGTCGCACCGTTACTGGCCGGTGCCGGGGTGGTGGGCCTGGCCATCGGTTTCGGTTCGCAGCAACTGGTGCAAGATGTGATCACCGGCCTGTTCATCATCATCGAAGACACGCTGTCCATCGGCGACTGGGTGGTGCTCGACTCCGGGCATGCCGGCACTGTCGAAGGCCTGACCATCCGCACCCTGCGCCTGCGCGATGGCAAGGGGTTTGTGCACTCGGTGCCGTTTGGGCAGATCAAGGCGGTCACCAATCAGTCCCGGCAGTTTGCCTATGCGTTCTTCTCGGTGCAGTTCACCTACGACACAGACGTGGACAAGGCGGTGGAGCTGATCCGCGAGGCCGGGCAATCGATCCGCGACGACGTGTTCCTCAAGTACAACCTGCAAGGGCCGCTGGAAGTGTTTGGTGTGGACAAGATGGACCTCAACGGCGTGGTGCTCACGGCGCAGTTCCGCACCGTGTCGGGTGGCCAATACGCAGTGAGCCGTGCGTTTAACCAGCGCTTGAAAAAGCTTGTGGATAACTGCGCCGAGGTGCAGTTCGCGCAGACTTATCCACAGCAGGTTTTTTTACCCAAGCGCGGGCCACAGGTGGATGATCAGGGGGAAGAGGTGCCGGCGTCGGTGGTGCTGACCGAGCAGCCGCGTACTCAATGATTGAGATTGACTGACCTGGCCTCATCGCGGGCAAGCCCGGCTCCCACAGTTTGGGCTGTGTGAACCCGTTCACCTGTGGGAGCTGGCTTGCCTGCGATGAGGCCGGTGATAACACCATCAGGCTCAATGCCTGATCCACCTCTCCAGCACCGCCTGCTACCCCGCCCGATACAACAAGTTGCAACCCCACACTTTATCCGTGACGGTTGCGCGACAAACCCGCAAAATGCAACGATTCTTACAAATACCTAGATAACCATCGTTCCAACAGACCGGGCCTGCTCAATCTATGCGAATGCGCCTTATGTTACTGGGCGGCGGGAATGCCCTCGGGCAGGCGCTGATTCGCCTCGGTGCAGAGGAAGACATCGGTTTCCTCGCTCCTAAACCGCCCCAAGACGGCTGGGATGCCGCGAGCCTCACCCAACTGCTCGACGACACCCGTCCCGATGCGTTGATCAACCTCGCCTACTACTTCGACTGGTTCCAGGCCGAAGCGGTCAGCGAAACCCGCTTGGCCGCCCAGGAATTCGCCATCGAACGCCTGGCCGAGCTGTGTCAGCACCACAACATCACCCTGGTGCAACCGTCCAGCTACCGCGTGTTCGATGGCTCCCGCGCCACCGCCTACAGCGAGAAAGACGAGCCAGTACCCCTGGGCCTGCGTGGCCAGGCGCTGTGGCGCATCGAGCAGAGCGTGCGCGCCACCTGCCCGCAGCACGTGCTGCTGCGTTTTGGCTGGTTGCTCGATGACAGTGTCGACGGCACCCTCGGGCGCTTCCTGGCCCGGGCCGAGAAGCCGGATGAGTTGTTGATGGCGGATGACCGTCGCGGCAACCCGACGCCGGTGGACGATGCCGCACGGGTGATCATCTCGGTGCTCAAGCAGCTCGATTGTGCGGCGCCGTTGTGGGGCACTTACCACTACGCCGGCCATGAAGCGACTACACCGCTGGCGCTGGGCCAGGCGATTCTGACCGAAGCGCGCAGCTATCACCCGCTGGCCATCGAGTCACCCACCGCCCAGGCCCACGCGGCCCGGCCGGATGCAGCCGATGAGCCGCAACACGCGGTGCTGGCGTGCAAGAAGATCCTGCACACCTTCGGCATCAAGCCACGGGCGTGGCGGGCGGGGTTGCCGGCGTTGCTGGATCGTTTCTACCGCCACAGCTGAAGAAACATAGACCCCAATGTGGGAGCGGGCTTGTGTGGGAGCTGGCGGTTCGACGCCTCGACTTGCCCGCGATACAAGCACCTCGGTCTGTCAGGCAGACCAGGGTGATGCTATCGCAGGCAAGCCAGCTCCCACACAAGCCCGCTCCCACATTGGTTTTGTGCTGTTGGTTAGAGCATCAGAACTTGTAGCCGATACCCACCATGTAAACCATCGGGTCGACGTCCACGTTCACTTTGGCGCGAGTGCCTTGGCCCAGTGCGTTGTTGTCCACCGTCGCCTTGGTGCTGATGTCGATGTAGCGCGCCTGGGCGTTGATCATCCACTTGTCGTTGATCATGTAGTCGGCGCCGATCTGCGCGGCCCAGCCCCAGGAGTTCTCAGCCTTGAAGTTGCTGAAGCCTGCGCTCTGCGCACGGCTGCCGACGTGTTCGTCGTAGATCCAGGTGTAGTTGATACCGGCGCCCACGTACGGCTGGAAGGCCGACTTGTTGTCCAGTGGGTAGTACACGACGCTCAGGGTCGGCGGCAGGTGTTTCAGGGTGCCGAGCTTGCCGTTGGCGGCGCCGAGGGCGGTGTTCTTGATCTTCACGTCATGCTCGAACGGGGTGGCGGCCAGCAGCTCGATACCCACGTGGTTGGTCAGCATGTAGGCGAAGTTCAAACCCAGCTGAGTGTCGCTGCTCATGGTCGCCTTGCCGCCCAGGTTGGCGCCCGCCAATGGACCCTGGTCAACCTTCACGTGACCGCTGTCGGCCTTCGGATTCACGGTGATTGCACCGGCACGAATCAGAATGTCGCCCGCTTCGTGAGCGTGTGCGGCAGGGGCGATGAGGGCGAGCGCGAAGAGGGACGCGCCGAGCAGGGACTTGTTCATGGGAGCTCCAAAAGGACGTTTAAAAGTTGTACGTCCAATGGTAAAGATCGTTCCACTCGATCTTTTGACTCAGCTCAATGAAAGGGCGATCAGCGCTATTCCGGCAGTTCGTAGATGTAAATCTTCTCGGCATCCATCTGGTAACCGGCGTCCGCCAGCTCGCTGGTGGACGGCTTGACCTGCATCGAACCCTCGATCCAATACGGCTGGTACAGCTCATCGAGTTTCACCCCGACTTCGCTTTTGACATGCACGATCTGGTTCGACGGCGGTGGCGGCACATGGATGCACGCGCCGAAATACGGCACCAGCAGGAACTCGGTGGTGCGGCCTTCTTCACTGACTTCCAGCGGCACGATATAGCCCGGCAGGCGGATGTGCTGGCCGTCGAGGCTCTGCACCACCGGCGCGTTGGGCAAGTCCTGCTTGGCCGCTGGCGCCGACTCGACGGACAACGCATCGGCCATGTTCGACAGGTCGTGCAACGGTTTCATGTTGGGGATTTCCGGCGGCGCGTCCGGCGGGATCATCTCCTGCCACGACAGGTCCTTGGGCTGCTCATCAGCCCAGGCAGGCACGCCCACCAGCAACAGCAACGCAAACAGCGCACGACGCATCGAAGCCTTCCTCATAAACGTATGGACAGGCCGTCGGCCAGGGATTGTCGGTAGGCACGCCACGCGGGCACGGCGCCCATCAACAGCGCGGCGGCCAGGATACCGGCGAGCAGCGTCCATTCATATTCGCTGGGCCACGACATCGGCAGGTCCAGGCCGTAGTTGGCCTGCAAGTAGCCACGCGACGCGGCGATGCACACATACAAAAGCCCCACGCCCGCGACCACGCCGGACAGGGCCAGGGCGAACGCTTCAAAGATCAGCAGCGTTGCGATGTGCCACGGGCGGGCGCCCACCGAACGCAAAATCGCCATCTCGCGGCGGCGCTCGTTGAGGCTGGTGAGGATCGCCGTGAGCATGCCGATCAGGCCGGTCAGCACCACGAACAGCGAGATCACGAACAGCGCTTTTTCGGCGGTGCCCATCATGCTCCACAGCTCTTGCAGCGCCACGCCCGGCAAGATCGCCAGCATCGGCTCGCCACGGAATTCATTGATTTCCCGTTGCAGGGCGAAGGTGGAAATCTTGTTGTTCAGCCCGAGCATGAACGCGGTGATAGCTTGCGGCGTGAGGTCCATGTTGCGGGCCTGGTCGGCACTGATGCGGCCTTTGCCCTGGGCCGGCACGCCGTTGTGCCAATCGATATGGATGGCTTCCATGCCGCCGAGGCTGATGTGCAGCGTGCGGTCCACCGGCGTGCCGGTGCGCTTGAGGATGCCGACCACGGTGAAGGGTTTGTCGTCGTGTTTCACTAGGCTGACCACCGCGACACCGTGGGCCAGCACCAGCTTGTCGCCGAGTTTATAGTGCAGCGCGTCCGCTACTTCGGCGCCGAGCACCACCTCGAAGGGGTCGGTAGCGAAGGCGCGGCCGCTGGCCAGTTCGAGGTTTTGCTTGCGGCCGTACTGGTAATGCTCGAAGTAGGACTCGTTGGTGCCCATCACGCGGTAGCCGCGGTGGGAGTCGCCGAGGGAAATCGGGATCGCCCATTTCACCTGGGGGCTGGCGGCGAAATGCTCGAAGCTGTCCCAGCGAATGTTGTTGGTGGCGTTGCCGATACGAAACACCGAGTACAGCAGCAGGTTCACGGAGCCGGAGCGCGCGCCGACGATCAGGTCGGTGCCGCTGATGGTGCTGGCAAAACTGTTGCGTGCCTCAGTGCGCACACGCTCCACGGCAAGCAGCAAACAGACTGACAGCGCGATGGCGAACGCGGTGAGTATCGCGGTAAAGCGGCGGTTAGCCAGGCTGGCCATGGCTAGACGGAACAGATACATCTCAAACCTCTGCGGGCGTGGCGGCGCGATTGAGTTCGGCCAGCGACAGGTTACGGTCGAACAGCGAGGCCAGGCTCTGGTCGTGGCTGACGAACAACAGGCTGGCGCCGGCTTCGCGGCATTCGGCGAACAACAGTTGCAGGAAGGCTTCGCGGGCGTCGTAGTCCAGGGCCGAGGTGGGCTCGTCGGCGATCACCAGTTCCGGCTGGCCGATCAACGCGCGGGCGGCGGCCACCCGTTGCTGCTGGCCGATGGACAGCGAGTCGGCGCGGCGCTCCAGCAGGTCCTTGTCTTTCAACCCCAGGTGCGCGAGCAAGGCGGCGGCAGCTTTGTCGACACTGCCGTGACGCTGCTTCGCCCGTTGTGCTCGCAGCTTGGAGAAGTGGCACGGCAACTCGACGTTTTCACGCACCGACAGAAACGGCAGCAGGTTGAACTGCTGGAAGATGTAGCCGGTGTGGTCGACGCGAAAGCGGTCGCGGGCGCCGGCCGACAGCTCGGTCAGCTGTTGGCCGAGCAGGCGGATGCTGCCCCGCGTAGGTTTTTGCACGCCACCGAGCAGGCCCAGCAACGTGGTTTTTCCACTGCCGCTGGGGCCTTTGAGAAACAGGGTTTCCCCGGCTTCCAGGCGGAACGCGGGGATGTCCAGCAACTGTGGGTGACCGGGCCAGTTGAAGGCCAGGTCGGACAGTTCGATCAGTGCTTGAGTCATGTGAAATCAAATTCGCCTGCTGGCTGGGTTGGACCCCTGTGGGAGCTGGCTTGCCGGCGATGGCATCGCTGCGGTGCATCAGGCACACCGTGGTGATGCCATCACCGGCAAGCCGGCTCCTACAGGCTTACATCAGAATTTCAGGGTAGCGGCCTGTGCCGTGGCTTGCACACCTTGCTGGCCGCTTGGGCCGATCAGTTGTACCTGAATTTTCTGGGTGGCAGGGAAGGTCTTGAACACCTGGGTCAGGTCGAGGTTGCTCAGCGCAGTCGGCGTGGCGCACGTGAATTGGTAGTGGGCGTGGATTTCGCTGTGATCGTGATGATGCTCGTGGGCGCCGTCTTTGGCGTCGTGGTCGTGGTCGTGGTCATCATCATCGTCGTCATGGTCGGCTTCCGGCTTGTCGCCGAACAGCGGGCTGTTGAGCTCCTGGGTGCTGACCACGCAACCGGCGCCCTTGGGCAGGTTGAACAGGGCGAGCGGGTTTTCCAGTTGTTTACGCGCGGCAGCGACCTTGGCTTTGTCGGCCGGGGTGGTGGCCAGGTGTTCGAAGCCCACCAGGTTCATCGCCGGGCTGTCCAGTTCAAGCTCCAGGGCCTGGCCATCGAGCACGGCATTCAGGCGGCCGACGCCGTGTTCGTGGGCGCCGAGGCTGCCGTGCTCGTGTTCATGTTCGTCAGCGGCGTGGGCGATAGCCAGTGGCAGTAGGGCAAACGGCAAAGCGAGCAACAGACGGCGCATGAGAAGGCTCCAGAACATGAAAGTTTTGTTATGTGATCTTATAACAATAGTGCCAGAGTTTGACCGCCCGCTTGGCGTTGCGCAAGCCGCGTGGGAGCATGCCTGTCAGAAAACTGCAGGAGGAAGGACGATGTTGCGAATTCGTGGAACCGTCGGCGACTGGCCGGTGGACTTGACCCTGGAGCTGGACGAAAGCGATTGGGCACGCCTGGGCGCGCAATTGCAGGCGGGCCCCGTACCCGCCGCAACGGCAGCCGCACCGGTCAAGAGGAATGACGACTTGTGGCAGAACGCCCAGGACCTGTTGCGCAACGCCGGGCAGCTTAGCGGCCTGGAGTTACTGGATCAGTTGGAAGGCTTGGCCGGCGATGCCGCCTCAGGCAAACGCCTGCTGGTGCGCCTGCGCCACAGTTCAAACGTGAAAGTGGCCAGCGGCGCAGACACGCCGCTGTACAGCTGGGTCGGCGATTAGTACAGCGCGGCAAACAGCTTGCGGCGGTACACGGTCACCAACGGGTGATCATTGCCCAGCAGTTCGAACACCTGCAGCAAGGTCTTGTGCGGCAAGCCTTCGCTGTAGCTGCGGTTGCGGATGAACAGCTTGAGCAGGCCTTCCAGCGCCGCGTCGTACTGCTGGCGCGCCAGTTGCTGGATGCTCAACTGATAGGCCGCTTCGTCGTCTTGCGGGTTTTGCGCCAGGCGGCTTTTCAAGTCGGCGGCGTCTGGCAGGTCGGCCGCCTGGCGCAGGAACGTGATCTGCGCCTTGGCGCCGGCGAGGGCGGCTTTGTGATCGTCGCTCTTCACGGCGTCCAACACGGTCTGGGCTTCGCCCAGTTCACCGCGTTCGGCGAGGCAGCGTGCGTAAAGGATCAATGCGCCGGCGTTGGTGTTGTCCTCACCCAGCAAGGCCACCAGCACGGCTTCGGCATCGCTGATGCGGCCATCGGCAAACAGTGCCTGGGCTTGCTCCAGCGGGTCCGCCGCTGCCGGTGGTGGCATCTGTACATGGGGCTCCAGCATCGCCCGCACCGCCGATTCCGGTTGCGCACCGGCAAACCCGTCCACCGGCTGGCCATCCTTGAACAGCACCACCGTCGGCAGGCTGCGAATACCGAAGCGCGCAACGATGTCCTGCTCGGCCTCGCAATCGACCTTGGCCAGCAACAACTCGCCTTGATAACTCTCGGCAATCTGCGCCAGCAACGGCATCAACGCCTTGCACGGCGCGCACCACTCGGCCCAGAAGTCCACCAGCACAGGTTTGTGGAACGAGTTCTCGATCACCGCCTGATCGAAGGTAGCGGTGGTGACATCGAAGATGTACGGCGTGGGCTCACTCATGGGGCGTCTCGAATAAAGCGGGAATGGGGGCAACTATAAGGGCTGGCGAGGGCTATCGGAAGCGCCAGGGAAATGTAGTGAGCGGGCTTGCCCCGCGCCGCAATCGACCAGGCGCCTCAGGCTAACCTGACACACCGCTGCGCGGGGCAAGCCCGCTCACTACAGGTGCTTTCAAGCACGGCGCGAATGGTACAGGCTCACCTTGCGAAACTCCCAAGGTTCAGCCAGATCCGGCAGCGTCAGCGCGTCCAGGATCTCCAGCCGCCGATAATCCGGGTGCTGAAAGTCCCGCACCCGTGAATCTGCCACCAGTGCCTCTCGGCCGCGAGTGAGAAACTGATCCAGCAGCGGCAGGTTCGCCCGGTCGTAGAGCACGTCCGCCACCAGGATCAAATCGAAGCGGTCAGCCTCGGCGAAAAAATCGTCCGAGTAACCCAACGCCACACCGTTAAGCTCGGCATTCGCCCGGCAGGATGCCAGCGCCAATGGGTCCAGGTCGCAGGCCACCACTTCCAGCGCGCCGGCTTTGACGGCGGCAATCCCCGCCACGCCAGAACCCGCGCCGAAATCCAGCACGCGCTTGCCGGCAACCCACTCAGGATTCGCCGCCAGATACCTCGCCAGCGCCAAACCACTGGCCCAGCAAAAGCTCCAGTAGGGCGGTTCATGCAGGATGCGCCGGGTTTCTTCGGGGCTGAAGGCGCGGTCCATGTTGTCGGCGTCCAGCAGCCACAACGACAGCTCGGTGCCCGGCAGCGGGCAGGGCACCAAGTGAGCGTCGCCGATCAGCTCACTGAGCGCACGTTGCAGGCCCAGCGGTGGCGTCATGGTGCCGGGACGAGTTGCAGAGGGCCGGTGCTCTGGGTGATCGCCTGGGTGATGCGCACCGCAGGCAGGTGCAGGATCAACTGGCCGGACTGGCTGGCGCGGCCACGCAGTTCAACGCGGGCACCGGCCGGGAAGGCTTCAGGGTTGAAGCGCAAGCGGAAGGCCAGGGGCTTGCCGTTGCCGGTCAGCACGCTGCTGGCGAGCAGTTGTTGCGGGCGCGAGCGGTCATCGATCACCAGCAGCGCCAGCTCAACTTCGGCACCGGCAGGCACGCCGTTGAGGGTGCCGTTGATTTCACGCTGATACGCCGGCAACGGGCCGAGGTCTTCAATGCCCGGGACTTTTTTCTCCTGGGCGGGCGTCGGTTGAGGGGTGGTTGGCTTGGGGGCTTCGCTGCTGCAGGCGACCAGGACACTGAACAGGGCGAGCAAAACAAGTGGTCGTAACTGCATGTACGGCTCCAGAAAGGGCAAAATCCGTGACTTGAACACAAAGAAACATATAAGCCAGCCTATATACCGTAAAGGCTATGGCTTGTCTTGCCACAGGGATGCGCTACCATGGCCCTCCCTTTTTTTGTTGCCTGCCAACCATGCACTGTCCCTTCTGCGGTGCCAACGACACCAAGGTCATTGACTCGCGTCTGGTCGCCGAGGGCGATCAAGTGCGTCGCCGGCGCGAATGCCTGGCCTGCGGTGAGCGTTTCACCACCTTCGAAACCGCCGAGCTGGTGTTGCCTCGTCTGATCAAGTCCGACGGCAGCCGCCAACCTTTCGACGAAGAAAAACTGCGTGCCGGTATGCAGCGCGCCCTGGAAAAACGCCCGGTGAGTGTCGAGCGCCTGGAAGCGGCGCTAGTGCACATCAAGCACAAACTGCGTGCGACCGGCGAGCGCGAGGTCAAGAGCCTGGTGGTTGGAGAACTGGTGATGGGCGAGCTGCAAAAGCTCGACGAAGTTGCCTACATCCGTTTCGCCTCGGTGTATCGACGCTTCCAGGACCTCAACGAGTTCCGCGAAGAGATCGACCGCCTGGCCCGTGAGCCTGCCAAAGAATGAATTCGCCTAGCGCTGAACAAGCTGTCCTCGACGCCCATTACATGGCCCGCGCCCTGGAACTGGCCCGCAAAGGCCTGTACACCACCCATCCCAACCCTCGGGTGGGCTGCGTGATTGTGCGGGATGGGCAGATTGTCGGCGAAGGCTGGCATGAGCGCACCGGCGAGCCCCATGCCGAACCCAATGCCCTGCGCGCCGCTGGCGACAAGGCGCGCGGTGCGACGGTGTACGTGACCCTTGAGCCGTGCAGCCACCACGGCCGCACGCCGCCCTGCGCCGACGCGCTGGTGAGTGCGGGTGTGGCGCGCGTGGTCGCCGGCATGCAGGACCCCAACCCGGAAGTGGCGGGGCGCGGCATGCAGCGTCTGGCCCAGGCGGGCATCGAGACCCGCAGCGGCGTGCTGGAGCAGGAAGCCCGTGCACTGAACCCGGGCTTCCTCAAACGCATGGAGCACGGCTTGCCGTTTGTGCGGGTCAAGCTGGCGATGAGCCTGGACGGGCGCACCGCGATGGCCAGCGGCGAAAGCCAATGGATCACCGGACCCGACGCCCGCGCAGCGGTGCAACGCCTGCGCGCCGAGGCCAGCGTGGTGCTGACCGGCGCCGACACCGTGCTGGCCGACGGTGCACGTCTGACCGTGCGCGCCGCCGATCTGGGCCTGGATGAAGCAACCACCGCCCTGGCCATGTCGCGTCCGCCGCTGCGCGTGTTGATCGATGGCCGCCTGCGCGTGCCGCTCAACGCGCCGTTCTTCAAGGCTGGCCCGGCATTGGTCATTACTTGCGTAACCCCGGAAAACCAGTTCCCCCGTGGTCCCGAGTGCCTGGTAGTGCCGGGCGTGGATGGCCAGGTTGACCTGCGCTCGGCCCTGGTGGCGTTGGCCGCCCGTGGCGTCAACGAGGTGCTGGTGGAGGCCGGCCCGAGCCTGGCGGGCGCGTTTGCCCAGCAAGGCCTGGTGGACGAGTACGTGATATTCGTCGCCGGCAAGTTCCTCGGCTCCGCCGCCCGGCCTCTGCTCGACTGGCCGCTTGAGAAACTGGCGGACGCCCCCCAACTCAAGATCACGCAAATGCGCGCTGTAGGCGACGACTGGCGAGTCACTGCCATCCCTGTGCCAGCAGCGAGCGTATAATTCTGACCGGGCGCTCAAGCGCCCCGTACCGTATTCCAGGAGAAGGCCATGTTCACCGGCATCATCGAATCCATCGGCAGCATCCGCGCCATGACCCCCAAAGGCGGCGACGTTCGCCTGCTGGTTGAAACCGGCAAGCTGGACCTGGGTGACGTCAAGCTGGGCGACAGCATCGCCGTCAGCGGCGTGTGCCTCACCGTCATCGAACTGCCAGGCAACGGTTTCGCCGCCGACGTCAGCCGGGAAACCCTGGACTGCACCGCGATGAACGACCTCAAGGCCGGCAGCCCGGTCAACCTGGAAAAAGCCCTGACCCCGACCACCCGCCTGGGCGGCCACCTGGTCAGCGGCCATGTCGACGGCGTCGGCGAAGTGGTCTCCCGCAGCGAAAACGCACGTGCCGTGGAATTTCGCATTCGCGCACCCAAAGAACTGGCCAAGTACATCGCCCACAAAGGCTCGATCACCGTCGACGGCACCAGCCTCACCGTGAACGCCGTGAACGGCGCCGAATTTGAACTGACCATCATTCCCCACACCCTCAGCGAAACCATCATGGCGTCTTACCAGCCGGGTCGCCGGGTGAACCTGGAAGTGGACTTGCTGGCCCGTTACCTGGAGCGCCTGTTGCTGGGCGAAAAGGCCGCAGAGCCTACTGCCGGTAACATCACTGAAAGTTTTCTGGCCGCTAACGGCTACCTGAAATCCTGACCAAGGGGGTGCCACGTGGCGCTCAATAGCATCGAAGAACTGGTTGAAGACATCCGCCAAGGCAAGATGGTCATCCTGATGGATGACGAAGACCGCGAGAACGAAGGCGACATCATCATGGCCGCCGAGGCCTGCAAGCCTGAGCACATCAACTTCATGGCCAAGCACGCCCGTGGGCTGATCTGCATGCCCATGAGCCGCGAGCGCTGCGAGTTGCTGAAGCTGCCATTGATGGCGCCGCGCAACGGGTCGGGTTTTGGCACCAAGTTCACCGTGTCTATCGAAGCGACCACCGGCGTCACCACCGGTATTTCTGCGGCTGACCGCGCGCGCACCGTGCAAGCCGCTGCCGCCAAGGATGCCAAGGCCGAAGACATTGTCAGCCCTGGCCACATCTTCCCGCTGATGGCCCAGCCGGGCGGCACCCTGGCCCGTGCCGGCCACACCGAAGCTGCCTGCGACCTCGCGCGCATGGCCGGGTTCGAGCCAAGCGGCGTGATCTGCGAGGTGATGAACGACGACGGCACCATGGCCCGTCGCGCTGAACTCGAAGCCTTTGCCGCCGAACACGACATCAAGATCGGCACCATTGCCGACCTGATCCACTACCGCATGATCCACGAACGTACCGTTCAGCGGATTGCCGAGCAGCCGCTGGACAGCGAACTGGGCCAATTCAATTTGGTGACCTACCGTGATTCAGTGGAAGGCGACGTGCACATGGCCCTGACCCTGGGCACCATTTGCGCCGAAGAGCCGACCCTGGTGCGGGTACACAACATGGACCCCTTGCGCGACCTGTTGATGGTCAAGCAACCGGGCCGTTGGAGCCTGCGAGCCGCCATGGCCGCGGTTTCCGAGGCGGGCAGCGGTGTGGTGCTGCTGTTGGGCAACCCGGTGGATGGTGATGTGCTGCTGGCGCATATCCGTGAAACCGCCGAGCACACCCAGGTCAAGACGCCGACCACCTACAGCATCGTCGGTGCCGGTTCGCAGATCCTGCGTGACCTCGGCGTGCGCAAAATGCGCCTGATGAGTGCGCCAATGAAATTTAATGCGATATCCGGTTTCGATCTGGAAGTAGTAGAATACGTGCCCTCCGAATAAAGGCCGGCGATTTTTGCCCCTTGTTCGCGGTTAACACATCACTGAGGGACGCACTTTTCACGTCCCTGCTCTTTAAGAGATTTGTCGAATGACCCTGAAGACCATCGAAGGTACCTTCATCGCCCCCAAAGGCCGCTACGCCCTGGTGGTTGGCCGCTTCAACAGCTTCGTTGTTGAAAGCCTGGTAAGCGGTGCCGTGGACGCCCTGGTTCGCCACGGTGTGAGCGAAAGCGACATCACCCTGATCCGTGCCCCTGGCGCCTTCGAAATTCCACTGGTTGCGCAAAAAGTTGCTCAACAGGGTGAATACGCGGCAATCATCGCCCTGGGCGCGGTCATTCGTGGCGGTACCCCGCACTTCGAATACGTGGCGGGCGAGTGCACCAAGGGCCTGGCCCAGGTGTCCATGGAGTTCGGCGTGCCGGTTGCGTTCGGCGTACTGACCGTTGATTCCATCGAGCAAGCCATCGAACGTTCCGGCACCAAGGCCGGTAACAAAGGCGCTGAAGCTGCCCTGTCCGCCCTGGAAATGGTCAGCCTGCTGTCGCAGTTGGAGGCCAAGTGATTTCCGACGAGAGCGATCGTTTCAACCCGCGCGAGCCACGCCCAGCCGATGCTGGCAAGCCGTCCAAGAACGAGAAGCGTCGCGCTGCTCGTCAATTGGCGACCCAGGCGCTGTACCAGCGTCACCTGGCCGGCGCTTCGTTGAACGAGATCGAAGCACAGTTTCGCGTCGACAACGATTTCACCTTTGCCGACCTGCCGTACTTCCACGACATCCTGCACGGTGTGCATGCCCACCTGACCGAGATCGACACGGCCCTGGCACCTTGCCTGGACCTGACCATCGAAGAGCTGGACCCGGTTGAGCTGTGCGTGATGCGTCTGTCGGCCTGGGAACTGCTGTATCGCGTCGACGTGCCGTACCGCGTGGTGATCAACGAAGGCATCGAACTGGCGAAAGTCTACGGTTCGACCGACGGCCACAAGTTCGTCAACGGCGTGCTCGACAAGCTGGCCCCGCGCCTGCGTGAAGCCGAAGTGAAGGCGTACAAGCGCTAAGCGCTTGAGTCCTGAATGGGCGAGTTTGAGCTGATCCGCAACTACTTCGCCGCCGCGCCCTGTGCGCAAGGCGGCGAAGGCATTGCGTTGGGGATCGGCGATGACTGCGCCTTGCTGGCGCTCCCCGCCGGGGAGCAGTTGGCGATTTCCACGGATACTTTGGTAGCCGGCGTGCACTTTGCCGACCCCTGTGATCCGTTCCTGCTTGGCCAGCGCTCGTTGGCCGTGGCGGTGAGCGACTTGGCCGCCATGGGCGCGCACCCTCTTGCATTTACTCTTGCCCTTACCACGCCGACGGTCGATGCCGATTGGCTGCAACGCTATGCCCAGGGGTTGAACGCCATGGCGCAAAGCTGCGGTGTGGGCTTGGTGGGCGGCGACACCACGCGCGGGCCGTTGAGCCTGACCCTGACCGTGTTCGGCCGTGTGCCGGCCGGGCAGGCGCTGACGCGCAGCGGTGCAAAACCCGGTGACCTGCTGTGTGTCGGCGGTGAGCTGGGCAATGCGGCCGGCGCCTTGCCGCTGGTCCTGGGCCAGCGCGTCGCTGACGCCGCCGTCGCCGAGCCGTTGCTGGCCCATTACTGGTCACCGCAGCCGCAGCTGGCCCTGGGGCTGGCGCTGCGGGGCAAGGCGACGTCTGCGATGGACATCTCCGACGGGCTGTTGGCCGATTGCGGGCATATCGCCAAGGCGTCGGCTGCTCACCTGTTGATCGAGCGCCAGGCCTTGCCGTTGTCCCAGGCCTTGCTGGCGTTTGTCGGGGATGAGGCCGCTCGCGTGGCCGCGCTGAGCGGCGGGGATGATTACGTGCTGGCGTTCACCCTGCCGCCTGCCGAACTGGCGCCCTTGTTGGCGAGCGGTTGGCCGGTGCATGTGATCGGCCGTGTCGAGGCGGGGCAGGGCGTGACACTGCTCGATGCCCAAGGGCAGGACATCACCCCGGCCGTGCGCGGCTATCAACACTTCAGCGAGACGCCCTGATTCGGCGAGCTGCGCTACCCTCTATACGGTTCTCAAGGTGTAGGAGGTTGTCACCATGGATGTGCGCCGTTGGCTGCTGATTGTGCTGTGCTCGGTCGCGACACTTGTGCACGCGGACGAGGCCCCGGTACCTGGCAAGATCATGCTGGCCAGCGAAGAGTGGAACGACTACACCAACAAAGACGGCAGCGGTCTGGCGTGGGATGTGTTGCGCCAGGTGTTCGAGCCCGCTGGGATCACCCTGCAAACCCGCAGCGTGCCCTATACCCGTTCGGTCGGCCTGGCCCAGCGCGGCGAAGTGGATGGTTGGGTCGGTTCCTACCGTGATGAAGCGACTGGCGTGCTGTACCCTCACTGGAACTTCGACTCCGACCACATCTACGCCCTCGGGCTGGCCACTGCGCCGACGCCCAGCGTGGCCACGCTGGGCAACTACCGCCTGGCCTGGGTGCGCGGCTACAAGTACGAGGAGTACTTGCCCAACGTGCACCGCTTCAACCAGATCGAACGCCGTGACGGCATCCTGCCGATGCTGCAGCACGCCCGCGCAGACTTTTACATCGACGCCCTCAGCGAAGCCCAGTACGTGCTCGGCCAGGCCGACGACCCCGCGCAATTCAAACTCACCCACATCGCCGAACTGCCGCTGTACGTGGGGTTTGCTGATAACGAACGCGGCCGGGCGTTGATGGCCGTGTATGACCAGCGCATGGCGGCGCTGGTGAATAACGGTGAGTTGAAACCGATTTTCGAGCGCTGGAAACAGCCCTATCCGTTCTGATGGGCATAGAACCGGGATGAAGGCCAATCGAACCGATTGATCTTTATCAGCGATAATTCAGCTTAAGCGTCTGTAGGAACCTGCTGTTACAATGGCCGCCATCGTAAAAACTGAAATCAGGAGCACACGGTGCCCGTCGTTTTCGTCGCCGCTTCCAAGCTGCCTACCCCTTTTGCCACGTTCACCATGAACGGCTTTCTCGAAGAAGCCACCGGCCGCGAGCACGTTGTGCTCAGCCTGGGCGACATCGCTGACGGCGCGCCGGTGCTGGGTCGTGTGCATTCCGAATGCCTGACCGGTGACGCGCTGTTCAGCCAGCGCTGCGATTGCGGTTCGCAACTGGAAGCCGCGATGCGTGCCATCGCCCGCGAAGGCCGTGGCGTTCTGCTTTACCTGCGCCAGGAAGGCCGCGGTATCGGCCTGATGAACAAGATCCGTGCGTACGAGTTGCAAGACGGCGGCGCCGACACCGTTGAAGCCAACGAGCGCCTGGGGTTTGCCGCTGACCAGCGCGACTACGCGATCTGCCTGCCGATGCTGGAGCACCTGGGCGTCAAATCCCTTCGCCTGATGACCAACAACCCACGCAAGGTCAAAGCCTTGACCGACATGGGTATCACCGTGGCCGAGCGCGTGCCACTGCACACCGGACACAACCCGCACAACAAACTGTACCTGGCCACCAAGGCCAGCAAGCTCGACCACATGATGGGCAACGAGCATCAGGGCGAGGTCGACCGCGCGTGACCCGTGGCCAGGTGAAACGGCGACTGTCCTTCAATTGGTGGCAGTACCTGGCCCTGGCGCTGCTCCCGCTGTTTGTGATCAACCTGGTGTTTGGCCAGGCTGAATCATTGCTTCCCGTATTGGCCATGCCGTTCTTCATTGCCGGCGTGGCCTCGATGTTTCTGAGCCTGCGGTATTTTCATGGCTATAAACACGCACTGATCGCCACCTCCAAAGCCCTCGACACCCCCGACGAACCAGCCGCCTGGATCACCCTGGCGGCTCGTCGGCGTGCAGCCTTGCTGATTGCCGCCATTCCCGCGTGGATCGGCGCGTTGGCGGTGTTTGTCGGCCTGGAAGCGGTGCCGCTGTTTCTGTTGGCCCTGTCGACGCTGGTGCTGTTCTACCTCTATCGCATTCCACGTCAGCTGGGATGAGGCGTTACGGGCTGGCGCTTCTGCTGTTGGTGTTGAGTGCGCCGGTGCTGGCGGCCGAGCGTGTCATCAGCCTGGCGCCGTCTCTTTCTGAAATCGTGGTCGAACTGGGCGCTGCCGACCAGCTGGTGGGCGTGCTCGACGGCGGCGATCGGCCTGCGGCCTTGGCCAGCGTGCCCTCAGTGGGGCATTACGGTCAGTTGGACATGGAACGCCTGCTCAGCCTCAAGCCGGATCTGATCCTGCTCTGGCCCGGCAGCGTCGGCCCGGCCCAGCGCGAACAGCTGCAACGCCTGAATATCCCGGTGTACGTCGCCGAACCCTATAGCCTTGAGCAACTGACTACCCAGGTCCAGGCCATCGCCGACCAATTAGGGCGTGCTGAGGCGGGTCGACAACTGGCCGCACAACTGCACCAGCGCCTGGCCGAGTTGCGTCAGCGCTATCAGCGCGCCGAGCCCTTGCGCGTGTTTTACCAGGTGTGGAACCAGCCGCTGTATACCGTGGGCGGTGGGCAGATCATCAGCGATGCGTTGAGCGTGTGCGGCGCGCGCAATGTGTTCGATGACCTCAAGCTGCCGGCGCCGCAGGTGAGTATTGAGTCGGTGTTGCAGCGTGACCCGCAGATGATTCTGGTGGGCGATCAGGTGCAGAAGGAGGCCTGGAAGGTCTGGCCGGCGATGGCTGGGCGGGTGCGGCTGGTGCCGGATAAAGGGTTGGAGCGGCCGAGTGGGCAGATGGTGGAGGCGGTGGGGCGGTTGTGTCAGGTGATTGCGCCGGGCCTGTAATACCGCTATCGCAGGCAAGCCAGCTCCCACATTTGGAACGCGTTTCCCCTGTGGGAGCTGGCTTGCCTGCGATGAGGCCGGACCTGCCCACTCAGATATCAGGCGTCCAAGTCACCCCAACCCTCCACACCCGACCCTCTTCACGATAATACTGGTTGTTCTCGAAATTCGGGTCCTGGTAGCTGTACATCGCCCGCGCATAGGCCTTGTCCAACACGTTATCAACCTTGAACGACAGCAGCACCTCCCGGTTCAACGCCCAGCTGCTACGCAGCCCCAGCAAGGCATACCCGCCCAGCCGGTTGCGGTTTTCCTCATCGTCATAGCTGTGGCTGATGGCCTGCCAGCTGGCACCCACCCCCAGCTTGTCAAACTGCCGATCCACATCCAGGTTCAGCGTGCGCCGCGCCCGACGGGCCAGGGTATGGCCGCTGTCACGGTCGCGAGGGTCCATGATCGAGACGCCCAGATTGCCTTGCCAGCCGAACAACTGCTGCTTGAGCGCCGCTTCAAAGCCGTTAATCCGTGCGGACGCCACGTTGTGCGGGATGTAGAAGTCCACCGGCTGGGCGACGATGGCGTCTTTCAGGTCGGTGCGATACAGCGAGGTTTCCAGGCGCGTGGTATCGCTCAGCTGGCTGCGCCACTGCACCTCGTAGGTTTTTGAGTGTTCCGGCTTGAGGTCGGGGTTGCTGCTGCCGGGGTAGTACAAGTCATTGAAACTGGGCGCGCGGAAGCCTTCGCTGTAGGACAGCAGCACGTCGTTGTCCGGGTTCAGCGGCACGGTCAGGGTGCCACTCCAGGTGTTCTGGCTGCCGAACTGCTGGTTGGTGTCGTGGCGCAGGCCCAGCTCGGTGGAAAACCGCTCGGCCTCGAAACGATGCTGGATGAACACCGCACGGTTCCAGCGGCTGTCTTCGTCGAAGTCAGTGCTGGCGCGCACGCGGTCTTCGTACCAGTCGCCACCGAGGATCAGGCTGTTGCGGTCATCCAGGGTCAGGTCGTTCTGCCAGTTCACCGAGTCGCGATAAGTGTTGAAGGCGCTGCCCTCATCGCTGAGGTGATCGCGCTTCTTGTCGCGGTTCTCGCTGTGGCCCAGTTCCAGGCGGGTCTGCCAGCGGTCGTTGAGCTTGGCGTCGACATAACCGCTGGCGCTGCTCACGGTGTAGTCGGTGTAGGGCTTCTGGCCGACGGTTTCGAAAAAGCTGACGTAGCGTCCGAACGGGTTGTCGTATTCCGACTTGCCCCGGCCATCCAACAGGTTGAAGCCCACTTCGAGGTCATCGCTCAACGAGTGGCTGAGGTTCAGGCTCAAGGACTTGTTGCGGTAGGCATCATGATCGCCATCGCTGGCAAACGACTCATGGGTCCAGTTGATGCCTTGGGTTTCATCCAGGCTGGCGCCGAGGTTGAAGCGCGTGCGTTCATCGCCGCCGGACAGGCCGAGGCTGCGTTCCCACGTCTGATTGCTGCCAAAGCCCACATGCAGGCGCGGATGAACGCCGGCCTGGGCGTTGCGCCGGGTGAAAATCTGGATGACCCCGCCGATGGCATCACTGCCGTAGATCACCGAGCGCGAACCGCGCAACACTTCCACCCGCTCAATCTGGTCGACGCTGAGGAACTGCAACCCACTGTCGCCCGAGGTAGCGTTGGCGATGCGCTGGCCATCCACCAGCACCAGGCTTTGGGCTGACTTTGTGCCGCGAATGAACACCCCCGGCAAACTGCCGCGCCCACCGGTTTGTGCGATTTGCACGCCGGGCACGCGGCTCAGCAGGTCGGTGACGCTGGTGGGTTGCAGGCGGTCGATATCGTCGCGGGTGAACACGGTGTTGGCGGCGCTGCTGTCGTTGCGCGCCTGTACCTGGCGGTTGGCGGTGATGACCACGTCGGGGAGGCTCAAGGCCTGGTCGCGGGTGTCGGCGAGCAGTTCGGGGGTGGGGAGAAGCAGCAAGGCGAGGTGCAGGCGTTTCATGGTCTGTCCATAGATCTGAAATGGGTACACATCAAATGTGGGAGCGGGCTTGCTCGCGAAAGCGGTGTATCAGTCAGCTTATCTTTAACTGACACACTGCTTTCGCGAGCAAGCCCGCTCCCACATTTTAGTCCCAGTTTCTACCGGGGCATTGGATTACAGGCCCAGCAGCGCCAGGCGTTCGCGCACCGACGCCTCGATCCCGGCCTCGTCTAACCCGCATTCAGCCAGCATCTGCGCCGGCTTGGCGTGTTCGACGTACACATCCGGCAAGCCCAGGTGCAGTACCGACTTGAGGATGTTCTCCCGCGCCAGGAATTCGCTGACTGCCGCACCGGCGCCGCCCATGATGGCGTTTTCTTCGACGGTCACCAGCAACTCATGGCTGCCGGCAATCTCACGCACCAGGTCTTCATCCAAAGGTTTGACGAAACGCATGTCGACCACGGTGGCGTCGAGCTTCTCGGCCACCTTCAGGGCCTCGGCCAATTGCACGCCGAACACCAGGAACGCGGTCTTGCTGCCTTGACGACGCACGATGCCCTTGCCGATCTCGATAGGTTCAAGGTCCTTCTCGATCACCGCATTCGGGCCGTTGCCGCGTGGGTAGCGCACGGCGGCCGGGCCGTTGTACAGGTGGCCGGTGCTGAGCATCTTGCGCAGTTCGTTTTCGTCGCTCGGCGTCATCACCAGCATGCCGGGGATGCAGCGCAGGTAGGACAAATCGAAGCTGCCGGCGTGGGTCGGGCCGTCTTCGCCCACCAGGCCTGCGCGGTCGATGGCGAACAGCACGTCAAGGTTCTGTACCGCGACATCGTGGACCAGTTGGTCGTAGCCGCGCTGCAGGAAGGTGGAGTAGATCGCCACCACCGGCTTGGCGCCTTCGCAGGCCATGCCGGCCGCAAAGGTCACCGCGTGCTGTTCGGCAATTGCCACGTCGAAGTAGCGCAGCGGGAAACGCTCGCTGAACGCCACCAGGTCGGAGCCTTCCTTCATCGCCGGGGTAATCCCCACCAGGCGAGGGTCGGCAGCGGCCATGTCGCACAGCCATTCGCCGAACACGCCGGAATACTTCGGCCCGCTGGCTTTTTTCGGCGCAGCGGCGGGGGCGTCCAGGGGTTCCAGCTTGGTGATGGCGTGGTAACCGATCGGGTCGACTTCCGCCGGGGCGAAACCTTTGCCTTTCTTGGTGACGATGTGCAGGAACTGCGGCCCCTTGAGGTCACGCATGTTGCGCAGCGTGGCGATCAGGGTGGGCAGGTCGTGGCCGTCGATCGGGCCGATGTAGTTCCAGCCCAGCTCTTCGAACAGGGTGCCGGGCACCAGCATGCCCTTGGCATATTCTTCGGTACGCCGGGCAATTTCCCACGCGCCGGGCAGACGCGAGAGCACCTTCTTGCTGCCTTCACGCATGCTGGCATAGGTGCGGCTGGAGAGGATTTTTGCCAGGTAATTGGACAGGCCACCGACATTGCGCGAGATCGACATGTCGTTGTCGTTGAGGATCACCAGCATGTTGGCGTCCACTTCCGGCGCATGGTTCAGCGCTTCGAACGCCATGCCGGCGGTCAGCGCGCCGTCGCCAATCACCGCAATCGCCTTGCGATCGCTGCCTTGCAGGCGGGCGGCAATGGCCATGCCCAGCGCTGCACTGATGGACGTGCTGGAGTGGCCGACGCCAAAGGTGTCGTACTCGCTTTCGGAGCGGCGCGGGAAGGCGGCAATGCCGTCCTTCTGGCGCAGGGTGCCCATCTGCTCGCGGCGACCGGTGAGGATCTTGTGCGGATACGCCTGATGGCCCACGTCCCACACCAGCCGGTCATCCGGGGTGTCGAACACGTAATGCAGGGCGATGGTCAGCTCGATGACGCCCAGGCCGGCACCGAAATGCCCACCGGTCTGGCCGACCGTGTAGAGCAATTCCAGGCGCAACTCATCGGCCAGGGTTTCCAGCTCGGCTTCACCCAGTCGACGCAGGCCGGCCGGCGTGACAGCACGGTCAAGCAGGGGCGTGGACGGGCGCTTGCGGGGAATCTCTTGAAACGTCGTGGGCATCAGGCGAATCGTTATAGGTATAGAAGAGGCGGCAGTTTACCTCAAGCATCGCAAACTGCCCACGCAGAGCGCCGAACTTGGCCGATATGCGGCCGTAAAGGCCGCCGTTATCAGTGGCGGCGTTCGACGATATACCGCGCCAGGTCACGCAGTGGCTCGGCCGCCGCGTCGAAAGGTCGCAGGGCGTCCAGGGCCAGGTCGCGCAGTTCCAGCGCGTAGGCCTTGGCCGCGTCCAGGCCGAGCAGCGCAGGATAAGTCGGTTTGTCCCGTGCGATGTCGGCACCTTGGCGCTTGCCCAGGGTGGCGGTGTCACTTTCTACGTCGAGAATATCGTCTTGCACCTGGAAGGCCAGGCCGATGGCGCGGGAGTAGGTCTGCAAGGCGGCCAATTGCGCAGCGGTCGCTTGGCCGCTGGCCAGTGCGCCCAGTTCCACGGCGGCTTCGATCAGCGCGCCGGTCTTGTGGCGGTGCATGTGCTCAAGGGCTTGCTGGTCGAGCTTGAGGCTGACCGAACCCATGTCGATGGCCTGCCCGCCGACCATACCGGCCGGGCCCGCTGCGTGAGCCAACTTGGTCACCATGCGCAAGCGGATCTCGGCATTGACGCTGCTCAAGGCTGGGTCCAGCAACGCGCTGAACGCCAGGCTCTGCAGGCCGTCACCGGCCAGGATCGCATAGGCTTCATCAAAGGCTTTGTGGGTGGTGGGCTGGCCGCGACGCAGGTCGTCATCGTCCATCGCCGGCAGGTCGTCATGCACCAGGGAATAGGCGTGAATCAGCTCCACCGCACAGGCGGCGCCATTGGCCTGTTCGGCCGGCGCACCCAGGGCTTCGCACGCGGCATAGGCCAGCAACGGGCGCACGCGCTTGCCGCCGTTCATCACGCTGTAGCGCATGGCCTCATAGAGGCGGTTCATTTCCGGGCTTGGCGCAACAAACAAGGGCGCAAGCGCCGCATTGACCCGGGCTTGGCTACTGGCCTGATACGCGTCGATCATTCTGGCTGTTCCGCATCGAAAGGTTCTTCGGCCAACTCCCCGTCACGTTCAAGCAGCACCTGCACCTTCTGCTCCGCCTGCGCCAGGGCGCTCTGGCAGTCACGGGTCAGGCCGATGCCTTGCTCAAACGCTGTCAACGAGTCTTCCAGCGACAACTCGCCGTTCTCCAGACGCTCGACCAGGGTTTGCAGGTCGGCGAGGGATTGTTCGAAATCGAGTGCAACTTTTTTGCGGGCCATGGCGGCTATTCCGGTAGACGGTAAACCGGCGCGACACTAGCAGACATGGGGATTCTGGGCAAATGAGCGGGCCGTTCGAGCAAGCGCCAGAGCATCTCGGCATTTTTTGTAGACGTTGGTATTCAGCGGGTCCAGGCGCCACAGTTCGAACGCATTGCGCTCGTGGGCGGTGACGTCATCGCTGTGCAGTCGTGTCCACCAATCCAATGCTTGCTGATCGCGTTCGGAGGTTGGTGGGCTTGGCTGACTGTTCATCGGGGCTCGTTGGCTTGCATAGCCACCGCGCAATGAGCCATGGCCTTATTGCCCAGCAGCGCAGTTGGCGTCGAGTATTGCCCTTGCGCATCCTTAAGTTGCGTCTCAAAGGCCTGTAACCCTTCGTGCATCTTCTGCAAGGTCGCAATCTGCGTGGCCAACGCTTGTTTCTTGGCAGCGATGGCCTGGTCGGCACGTTCCCATGGCAGCACATCGCCCGGGTGGTCCTGCAGGATTTGCTGCAACTCCTTGAGCTTGAAACCCAGTTGCTGCGCGCACTTGATAAACATCAACCGCTCGACGCTCTGCGCCGAATACACCCGGTACTGCCCCTGGCGTTGCGGCGCGGGCAGCAGCCCGATCGCCTCATAGTGACGGATCGCCTTGACGGTCGTGCCCGACAGTTGCGCGGCTTTGCCGATGTACATGAACACTCCCTTTTTCAACGAGTGCGCCCGCCTGCTTTAACCACTTTGTTCGCTGCGCCGGCGTAGAGCCCAGCACCGGTCCGAACAGCAGCGTCTTGACAGGCTTGACGCCACAAAACGCCAAGGTGGTCTTGCGCATCTGGTGGACGCCCGGCATGCGATAGAACCAGCGGTAATACCATGGCGGCGTGTCCAGGGTCACTAACAAATGTGCGGTGCGGCCGAGCAACAGCTTGTCGGGGAAAGCCTTGCCCTTGCGGTATTTGAAGGCGAAGCCGGGTAGGAAGATTCGGTCAATGAAGCCCTTCATCAACGCCGGAATACCGCCCCACCAGATGGGGAAGATGAAGGTCAGGTGGGTGGCCCAGAGGATGTCGGCTTGGGCGCTGAGCAGGTCGGGTTCCAGTGGTTGGGGCTGGGTGTAGCCGCTGTGCAGATTGAGGTCGAAAACCAGCTCGCCCAAGCGTAGGACGCGGAATTCATGGCCGGCGGTTTTTGCGGCCTGGATGAAGGTATCGGCCAGAGCGGAGCAAAAGCTGGACGTTGAAGGGTGGCCGAGGATAACCAGGGTGCGCGGCGTCATGGGTGAGTCCTGAAATAGGGTGTTTCAGGGTAAGGGCTGCCGTATAGGGGAGAGTCAAGGCGTAGGGCCGCCATGGCCAGCAGGGTATTTCGGTATTGTTTGAAAGCCCCTTCCTTGTGCGCGCTTGACCCCTTGTGGCCGTCAATGCCCCTGACTAGCCTGCCTCAACACTCAAAGAGCGAAACGGCATGAGCGAACCCGGTATCGGCTTGACCCCACCGCCTACGGGCTACAGCGACTGGTTGACGGACTTGAAAGGCCGTATCCACACGGCGCAACAACGCGCAACACTGGCCGTGAATCGAGAACTGGTGTTGCTCTATTGGCAGCTTGGCCACGACATTTTGACCCGCCAGGCGGAGCAGGGCTGGGGCAGTAAAGTCATTGATCGGCTTGCCCAGGATCTGCGTGCAGCGTTTCCCGCAATGAAGGGTTTTTCACCGCGCAATCTCAAGTATATGCGTGCTTTTGCCGAGGCGTGGCCAGACCCTGAATTTGTGCAACAAGCTGCTGCACAATTGCCCTGGGGTCACAATGTGGTATTGCTCGACAAGCTCCCAGGCCCCGAAACCCGCCGCTGGTACATCGCCCAGGCGATAGAAAACAACTGGTCGCGTAACTCGCTGGTGGTGCACATCGAAAACCGCTTGCTGGAGCGCAGCGGCAAGGCCGTCAGCAATTTCGAAAATCACCTGCCTAAACCGCAATCCGATCTGGCGCGGGAGTCTCTGAAAGACCCTTATCGCTTTGATTTCCTGAGCCTGGGGTTGGATGCGCAGGAGCGCGACATTGAAAATGCCCTGATCAAACACGTCACCGACTTTCTGCTGGAACTGGGCGCGGGTTTCGCCTTCGTCGGCCAGCAAGTGTTGCTGGATGTCGGAGGTGATGAATTCTTTGTCGACCTGTTGTTCTACCACTTGAAACTGCGCTGCTACGTGGTGATCGAGCTTAAAACGGGCAAGTTCAAACCGGAGCATTTGGGGAAACTGAGCTTTTACCTCGCGGCTGTCGATGCACAGCTTAAACATCCTCACGACGGGCCCACCATCGGTCTGCTGTTGTGCAAGAGCAAGAACGAAGTCGTCGCCGAATATGCATTGCGCGACAACAACCGGCCAATTGGCGTAGCGGAATATCAACTGGTTGAGTCGTTGCCCGCGGAGTTGCAAACCAGTTTGCCAAGCATCGAGCAGATTGAGCGGGAGTTGGCGGCCCACTAAACAAAAAAGCCTGCTTTTCAGGGCAGGCTTTGTGTGCGGTGTTTAATCAATCCTTGCGCGCCGTCAGCGCCGCGTACCCATTCATCAAGTTGCGGTAGTTGGGAATGCGCTGGGACAACAGATTCCCCAAGCCTTCGATGTCGTTGCGCCAGTCGCGGTGCAGCTCACAGGCCACCGAGAACCAGTTCATCAGTTGCGCGCCTGCCTGGGTCATCCGGCTCCAGGCCGCCTGCTGCACCGTGGTGTTGAAGGTGCCCGAGGCGTCAGTCACTACGAACACTTCGAACCCTTCCGCCAACGCCGACAAGGTTGGGAACGCTACGCACACATCGGTGACCACACCGGCAATGATGATCTGCTTGCGGCCGGTCGCCTTGATCGCTTTGACGAAGTCTTCGTTGTCCCACGCGTTGATCTGGCCAGGGCGGGCGATGTACGGCGCGTCCGGGAACATCTCTTTCAGCTCGGGCACCAGCGGACCGTTGGGGCCTTGCTCGAAGCTGGTGGTGAGGATGGTCGGCAGGTTGAAGAACTTGGCCAGGTCCGCCAGGGCCAGCACGTTGTTCTTGAACTCGTTGGGCGAGAAGTCCTGCACCAGGGAGATCAGGCCGGTCTGGTGGTCGACCAGCAATACGATGGCGTCGTCTTTGTTCAAGCGGTTGTAGGTTGGAGTGCTCATGGTTGAAATCCTTTTTTGTTTAAGTGGGTTAGGCGTTGCGTTCAACATGGGCACAGATTAATGGGCGAGTGGCGGGGGATAAATCGGCTGAAACAGGTAATACCGTCAACTCAAAAGAGACAATCGCCAGGCTATTAGCCGTTTTGATGGTGTTCGTCGCGGGGAAATGTGAGACAAAAAATCTCACGCGTGAGCTATTGAGTGTGGCGAAAATTGCCTGTAGATTTTCTCACGCGTGAGTTTTTCACAACGAGGTCAGCACCATGAAAAGCAGCTCTCCATCGGGTCAGCCCGCAGGGCCCGATACCGATTCAGCAAGCCTTCAGGGAGAGCGCTTGAAACCGTCCGCGAAAAAACCGTCGAGCTTCTACATGAAGCAGATGCGCGCGGGCCTGGCGGCCGCCGGTTATGTGAAACACGAGACTTGGGTGCTTCCCGAAAACCGAAGCCTGCTCAAGCAGATGGAGAAACAGCTCCGCCAGCCGATCCTGGCTGGCTCATTCATGTCGGAGATTTACATGAGCGCAGGCACTAACTGGAACATCGATCGACTGTTCACGGCGCTGCAGGCCCTGGACGAAGTGGTTTCCAACGACATCACGCTTTCTCTGGTTCAAGGCTCGGAGTCCAGCATCAAGCTGGAAATGAACGACTTTGGTGGCTTGCCGATTTACATCGCGGTGGTGGGCGAGCAGATCATCGTCGACACCGTGCTGGTCGATGTCGAGTCCATCAACAACGTCGAAAAATTCAATGACGCCGTGCTGCGCAGCCGGGAAATGTTCCCGCTGTCTTCCATCGGCATCGAGTCCATGCCCAACGGGCAAGTTGTTTACAACATGTTCGGCGCGCTGAGCTCTGACTCCAGCCTCACCAACATCGTGACCGAGGTGAAAACCCTCGTCGACAACGTGCAGCGCGCCAGCGAAGCCTTCGAACGTTTCTTCAATTAAGTATTCGGGAGTATCTGATGACTCAGTCCATCTGGAGCAAACTGTTCACCGCGCTGCGTGGCGGTGCCAGCGAAGTCGGCGAAGCAATCGTCGACCAACAAGCCCTGCGCATCCTCGACCAGGAAATCCGTGATGCCGACACCGCGCTGGCCAATGCCAAGCGTGAGCTGGTCAGCATCATGGCCAAGCACAAGCTGGCCAACGATCGTGTCGGCGAGTACGACGCCAAGATCACGGACCTGGAGACCAAGGCGATGGCCGCCATCCAGGCCAACCGCGAAGACCTGGCCCTGGAAGTGGCCGAAGCCATTTCGACCCTGACCAACGAGCGCGACGCCGAGCAGAAGCAAGCCGCCGAATTCGGTGGTTACGCCGACAGCATGCGCAAGGACATCACCAAGGCCGAGAGCCGGATCAAAAGCCTGCGCCAGCAAGTGGACATGGCCAAGGCGCGTGAAAGCGTACAAAAGGCTCAGGTCAGCGCGTCCATCGCCAGTGGCGGCGCCAACGGCAAGTTGGAGACGGCCGTTGGTACGCTGAACCGCTTGCAAGCCAAGCAGCAGCAACGCGCCGCGGAACTGGAAGCCCAGGACGAACTGGCCGAGGCCTCGACGGGGACTGAACTGGAACGCAAGTTGCGCGAAGCCGGCATCACGCCGAACGAAGGCAGCGCCAATGCGATTCTGGAACGCCTGAAGCAGAAGTCGGCTGAGTAAATAATGCCGCAACAGGGAGGGCCTATTCTCGGCCCTTTCTTTTTACGTCGAGGTCAGGATGGACGCCCTCAAGGGTTTCAAGATGATCGCAGGCCTTGCCCTGCTGATGGTCGCACTGCAGCTGTTCAACGTGGCGACTGGTTACAGCCTCATGGCCTTTGGCTTGATCCCCAGGACGGTGCCGGGCCTGTTCGGCATCCTCACTTCACCGTTCTTGCACGGGTCCTTGGCTCACCTGAGCGCGAACCTGATTGCCTTTTTGGTACTGGGCACCTTGGTGATGATCGAAGGGTTCAACCGATTCGTGACCGTCAGCCTGATCATTATTCTGCTGGGCGGCGCGCTGGTCTGGCTGTTCGGTTTCAGTGGCGTGCACATCGGCGCCAGCGGTTGGGTATTCGGGCTGTGGGCCTACCTGTTATCACGTGCCTGGTTTCACAGGAGCTGGACCAACCTGATCACGGCCGGCGTCGTAGCGCTGCTGTATGGCGGCCTGGTCTTTGGCTTCCTGCCGCGCCAGGGCGTTTCGTTCGAGGGGCATCTGTTTGGTGCGCTCGCCGGATTTATTGCAGCCAAGGTACTTCTCTCTGCGCCGCGCAGCAGGTTTAATGCCGGCTGAACGCACTGGAGCATCCAGGCGTCGAGGCGATGGCAACTACCCAGGGAATCAGGGGCAAAATGTCGATTTTTCTTTTGTTGCGTCTATACGCCTCCTCCCTCTTTCACCGTTTCGGCTGGGCAGGTCTGGTCATCGCCCTGGGCGTGCACCTGAGCACCGCTTATTTGGGCCTGGTGCTTCTAGGCGAGCAGCACCTCACCACGCTCGCCACGTTTATTTACTTCTATCTCACCACCACACTCACCGTGGGTTATGGCGACCTCGCGCCGCAGACCTCGGCAGGGCGGGTGTTCGTGGCCGCCTGGATCATGCTCGGCGGGATTGCGCTGCTGACGGCAGCCATCGGCAAAACCACCAGCAGTGTCATCGATGCATGGAGAAAAGGCATGAAGGGCAAAGGCGATTTCACCGGCAAGGTCGGCCACACGGTGCTCATCGGCTGGGAAGGCGCGCCCAGTGAGCGGGTCATCGAGTTGTTGCTGCAAGACGAAACCTCGAACGACAACCTGATCGTCATTTGCGATTGCACTCTCGATGAAAACCCCATGCCCGGCAAGGCGGCGTTCATCCGCGGTGAAAGCCTGTCGTCCACCGCGTTATTGCTGCGGGCGGGTGTGCCCGGCGCCGAACGGGTGCTGGTGCGAACCCCGTCGGACGACCTGACACTGGCCACCGTGCTGGCGGTGAATCAACTGAGCCCTGTCGGCCATGTGGTCGCCCACTTCAATGAAAGTGAAATCGCCGCACTCGCCAGCTCCTACGCGCCGCGCCTGGAGTGCACCTCAAGCATGGCCATCGAGATGTTGGTGCGTGCTTCCCAGGACCCGGGCTCGTCAGTCGTCATCAATGAGTTGTTGTGCGTGGGCCAAGGCGCCACCCAATACCTGATGAAATTGCCCGAGGCCTTCGAAGCCACCTTCGGCGACCTGTACAGCCGCATGAAGGAGCATCACAACGCCACGCTCATCGGCTACCGCGCCAAAGGCGCCCAGCAACCTTCGATCAACCCGCCCAGCGCCACGCGCGTCGAGGGCGGCGAACTCTTCTACATCGCCTCCACCCGCCTCAAGGACATTTCCAATGGGATGGTTTAAACAGTTGATGGGGCTTGAAGCCCCGAACGCGCGTCCTGAGTCGCACCAGGCGGCCGGCCAAACCTTGCCGAGCACCGGCCCACTGGGCCTGGCACCGGGCAAAGGTGTGATGTTCGACTCCAGCCTCAAATTGCTGCTCGACGAGAAAACCTCGGTGGTCATCCCCGGCTCCCAGGAAATCTGGAGTAACGGCACTGTCGACCTCGGGCAATCGACCTGGTTGTCGCGCTACTACATGAACGACGAAGACTACTGGCTGCAAGTGCACACCACCGGCGAAATCGCCGGGCAGGTGGAGTCGGTGATCCTGTTCAACTACCTGAGCTACGTCACCGTCAGCAGTGAAGCGGAACTGCGCCGGCTGGCCGGCCCGCAAAGCCCGATCGGGCTGCCGACCTACACCCACAACGGCGTCGAATTCACCCGTGTGTGGGGCAGCGAAGCCGGCCAGACCGAGCTGGTGGCGATGACCGAGCACGTGGTCAATCCCGAAGAAGCCTACAGCGTCGAGCACCGTTCGATGCTATACGCCCGTGACACCGGCCTGACGGACCGCCGCGAGTTCCTGCTGTTTTCCGTCGAAGAAGACGCCGAAGGCACCATCAGCCTGAGCACGTCGCTGGGCATTTCGCTGTACACAACCGACCTGACCGCGCTCTAAACAAGGAAGACATTCATGCTAGAAGCTCTCTCCATCTCCCTGAACAAAGCCGCCGTGCTCGGGTTTGTCCTCTACATCCTCGGGGCCGCTGTACTGTTCGTGCTGTTCCAGTTCCTCTACACCCGCATCACCCCGCACAAAGAGTTCGAGCTGATCCGTGCGGGCAACGTGTCTGCGGCGGTCGCCCTGGGCGGCGCCATCGTCGGCTTCGCCATTCCGGCCAGCAACGTGATCGCTTACTCGATCAGCCTCCTCGACTTCGTCGTCTGGGCGGTGATCGCGGCGGTTGTGCAGTTGCTGGCGTTCCTGCTGACCAGCCTGGTGCTCAAAGGCACGTCCGAGCGCATCAAGAACGGCGAGCTGGCGGCCGGTATCTACGTGGCGGCCGTGGCCATCAGCGTCGGCATGTTGAATGCCGCGTGCATGACGCCAACCTCGAACTGATCGCCCACGGAGCTCCCGATGAAACGAAGCAAGTACGTCCAGCTGTCGCTGGCAGCGTCGGTCGCCATGGCGATATCCGGCTGTGGGCCGACGGAAAAAACCTACGATTTGCAGAAGAAGTACAACTTCCAGTCGGTGCAGCAATGCGCCGATGAGAAACTGCCGGTGGACGTCTGCTCGGACGCCTACATGACCGCCATGGCCGAACACCGCCGCATTGCGCCGGTGTACGACAACCAGGCCGATTGCGATGCCGACTTTGTCGCCGACTGGTGCCAGCAGGATTCCACCGGCAAATTCATCCCCCGGTTGGGCGGTTTCGAACTGACCGCCGAAGGCCGGGTGACACAGTCCCAGGTCGACGCGGCCAACGCCCAAGTCGGCGGCGCGCAAGCCAACAACGGTGGTTCGGGCTTCTCCACCAGCAGCCTGCTGACCGGTCTGCTGATCGGCAACATGCTCAGCAACAATCGCAACAGCTACCGCTCCGAGCCGGTGTACCGCTACCGCGATGACCGTGGCGACTACGGTTCTTCAACGCTCAGCCAGCGCGTCTCCAAAGGCTCGACCTTCAGCCGCTCGAACCAGGCCCGCTACGGCAGCAGCAACTACTCGAACACGCTGCGCACCTCCAACAAATCCAGCACCGTTGCATCGGCCACCTCCCGTGGCGGCTTCGGCAGCAAGGCCAGCGCACGCAGCGGCTGGGGCGGCGGCGGGTCGAGCAGTTAAGGAAGGCGAGCCATGAAGAAAATCCACTGCGCAGAACGTCACGACTGGAAACAGACCGCCGACAGCCTCGGCTTTCTGTTCCACACCATCGACGACGAACCCTACTGGGACGAAAGCGCGTACTACCAGTTCACGCTCAAGCAAATCGAGCACGACCTGGAAGACCCGACCACCGAGATCCATGACATGTGCATGGACCTCGTCGCCCGCGTGGTCGAGAGCGAAGAACTGCTGGAACGCCTGAGCATCCCCGCGCCGTTCTACGACATGATCCGCACCTCATGGCGTGAAGGCCACCCGCACCTGTACGGGCGCATGGACTTCTCCTACAACGGCACCGGCCCCGCCAAACTGCTCGAACTCAACTACGACACCCCCACCAGCCTCTACGAAGCCGCCGCGTTCCAATGGGGCTGGCTGGAACAATGCATCGAACGCGGGCTGCTGCCCAAACACGCCGACCAGTTCAACAGCATCGACACCAAACTGCACCAGGCCTTCGCCCAACTGCAGATCAACCAACCGTTCTACTTCGCCTCGATGAAAGACTCGGTCGAAGACAAAGGCACCACCGACTACCTGCGCCTCGTCGCCGAAAAAGTCGGCATCGAATCCCGCCACATCGACATCGAAGACATCGGCCTCACCGCCGAAGGCCGCTTCGTCGACCTCGAAGATCGCTGGATCCCCCACCTGTTCAAACTGCACGCCTGGGAATTCATCTTCCACGAACCCTTCGGCACCGCAATCGCCCAGAGCGACACGCAGTTCTTCGAACCGGCGTGGAAATCCATCCTCTCCAACAAAGGCATCCTGCCGCTGCTGTGGGAATTCAACAAAGGCCACCCCAACTTACTCGCGTCGCACCTGGATACCGACCCGGGCAAAGCCGTGCCGAAAGGCTGGGTGCGCAAGCCATTCTTCTCGCGGGAAGGGGCGAACATCGAACTGCAAACGGCGGATGGGCTGATTGTCAAAGAGGACGGGCCTTACACCGATGCGCCGTTCATCCTGCAGGAATTTGCGCCGCTGCCGAAGTTTGGAGACAGCTATACGCTGATTGGGTCTTGGGTGATTGGGGACCAGGCGGCGGGGATTGGGGTGCGGGAGGACAATAGTTTGATTACCAAGGATTCGAGCCGGTTTTTGCCGCATTTGATATTGGATTGAGGAAGTTATTAGGGATTATTTCGGGCATTAAAAAGCCGGCTTGTGGCCGGCTTCTCGGGGACTGCTTCAGCTTGTTTTTGACAAACCTCACCAGCCTTCAAATCGCTCAGCCCACGTTGCGTCGGGCTGAATAGTAAGGGCATCCGCGGGAACTCCTCCGCTTCGCCGAGCAGGTTGGATAGCGCAAAGCCACCCCCTGCCAAATGTGGGCCGCATGATACCCATATTCACCTCAAATGCCCACCTCCGGATCCGATTTAGAGCCTTCCCAGCCCAATAAATGCTCATCCAGCGGCACGGGTGGGCGGCGGTTGTTCAGGGTGGACCACCAGAACACCCAACCCACGATCTGGAAGTTCTGCTCGAAGCGTTGCTCGTAGGTGAGGTATTCGTCGGGGTGTTCGCCGGCGTTGTGGCTGCGCATGCGCAGGCCGCCGCCTGGGCGGTTGTAGAGGTATTTGATGCGCAGCATGCCGTCGTGTTCTACGGCGTAGATTTCGCCGTCGATGATTTGGGTGCGGCCACGGTCGATGGCGAGGGTGGCGCCTTGTTGGATGATGTCGATCATGCTGTTGTCGACCATGTAGGCGCCCAGGGCGCGGTCGGGGTTTACGGTGAGGGTGTCGAGGGTGTGTTGGGAGACGCGGATGCGTTCGCTGGAGGTGAAGGAAGGGTGGAGGTCGATCTCCACGTCGGTTTTTTCCGGAGGGCAGGCTGGGTCTGCGAGGTATTTGCCGCGGCCTTCGCGGGTGTTGGTCAGTCCTTTTCGGGTGTCCGGGCCTTCCAGCAGGAAGTTGGCCGGTGGGTGTTTGGGGCCTTCGCCGGTGCGCAGCCAACGGCTGGAGATGCACAGCAGTTCTGCGATCTCGTTGAGTCGGCCCATGGGCACGCCGCGCTTGAACCAGTTGTTCACGTGTTGGGGCGTGACGCCGCGGTTCTTGGCGAAGTCGGAGGCGGAAAGGTGAACTTCCCGTAATAGCGCTTTTAAACGATCACCTGATGTATTCATAAACGCAGAGCTTACTGACCGGGAAAACAGATCAAATAAACCATGCGTTGAGTTGCGCTTGTAGGTTTTTACTTAGTTGTAGTTCGATGCGCTGGATTCAAACGGCAACTAAACGAGATCTATAAGTTTTTGAACTTGTCGTTTAATTTTTCCCACAAAAAAAGCCCCGAATGATCGGGGCTTTTTTTATTGCCGGGGCAATGAGGAGCGGGTATCAGCCTTTGTAGGCAGCGACCGACTTCAGGATCTCGGCGCGGGCGGCGTCTGCGTTGCCCCAACCGTCGATCTTCACCCATTTGCCTTTTTCGAGGTCTTTGTAGTTCTCGAAGAAGTGTTTGATCTGCTCCAGCAACAGTGGCGGCAGGTCGGTGTATTCCTTCACGTCCACGTACAGCTGGGACAGCTTGTCGTGTGGTACCGCGATAACCTTGGCATCGCCGCCGCCGTCGTCGGTCATGTTCAGGATGCCGACTGGACGTGCGCGGATCACCGAGCCTGGTGCAACCGGGTAAGGGGTTACGACCAGCACGTCGAGGGGGTCACCGTCGTCGGCCAGGGTGTTTGGGATGAAACCGTAGTTGGCCGGGTAGAACATTGGGGTGGCCATGAAACGGTCAACGAACAGGCAATCGCTGTCTTTGTCGATTTCGTATTTGATCGGCGCGTGGTTGGCCGGAATCTCGATGGCGACGTAGATGTCGTTCGGCAGGTCTTTGCCAGCCGGAATCTTGCTGTAGCTCATTGGGCGTTGCCCCCGTTAATTGGCCATGAAACATGGCCGGATTGGCCTAAAAGTGGCGGCGATTATAGGCACATTCTGATGCCGATGCCATGCGTCAGACGTCGTACGGCGCCTGGGGTTCAGTCCGGTACCGTGCGTCGCTGGCTTGCAGCTGAGTCAGGCGGGCCAGGGGATCCTGGCGGTAAAAGCGGCTGAGCTGCGCGTACACCTGTGGATAATGGTTGACCAGTAAATCCGGGGCGCTGAAGAAATATTCGCTGGTGACCGCAAAGAACTCGGCCGGGTTTTCGGCGGCGTAGGGGTCGATCTCGGTTTCGACGTCCGGGTTGGCGTCGAGCTGGCGATTGAGGTCGTCGTAGGCGCTCTGCATCACGCTGGCCCACTCTTGCACGCGCATGTCGCTGTGCAGCGGCGGCAGGCCGTTGGCATCGCCGTTGAGCATGTCCAGCTTGTGGGCCAGTTCGTGAATGACCAGGTTGTAGCCTTCCCACTGGCCGCTTGCTAGCACGCCAGGCCAGGCCAGGATCACCGGGCCCTGTTGCCAGGCTTCGCCGCTGTGTTCGCCGTCCCATTCGTGTTCGATGCCGCTGCTGTCGCGATGGCGCTGGGGGCTCAGGAAGTCGTCGGGGTACAGCACGATTTCGTGGAAACCCTGATACCAGTCGAGGTCGCCCAGGTTCATCAGCGGCAGTTGTGCCTGGGCGGCGAGCAGCAGGCGTTGTTCCTGGTGCAGCTCGACGCCGGGCAGGGCGGTGAGGTGTTTTTCGGCGAGGAATACCACGCAGGCTTCGCGCAGCCACTGGTCCTGCTCGGCGCTGATGCCGTCGAGGAAGGTCAGGTGGTGGCGCACCCGCTGCCAGGTGTCCTCGGCAATCGGGTGCTTGGCCAGCAGGCGCCGGCGACGCCAGGCGCTGAGGGACCACATCGCGCGCTTACTGCGACTTGGCTTCGGAAGAGGTGCGGCCAAAGCGGCTGCGGGCCACGCCAATGATCATCGGCACCAGGGAGAGCAGGATGATGAACACCACCAGCAGCGACAGGTTTTTCTTGATGAACGGCACGTTGCCGAAGAAGTAGCCCAGGGTCACCAGGCCGCCGACCCAGATGATGGTGCCGAACACGCTGAAGCCGAAGAAGCGCGGGTAAGGCATTTTGGCGATGCCGGCGACGAATGGGGCGAAGGTGCGCAGGATTGGCAGGAAGCGCGCCAGGGTCACGGTTTTGCCGCCGTGCTTGTCGTAGAAGTCGTGGGTCTTCTGCAGGTAGTCGCGGCGGAAGATTTTCGAGTTCGGGTTGCTGAACAGCCGTTCTCCGGCCGTTCGGCCTATCACATAGTTGGTGCTGTCCCCGAGGATCGCCGCCAACATCAACAGGCCGCCCAACAGGATCGGGTCCATGCCGCCGCCCGCGGCAATGGCGCCGGCGATGAACAGCAACGAATCACCCGGCAGGAACGGCATGACCACCAGGCCGGTCTCGCAAAAAATCACCAGGAACAGGATGGCGTAGATCCACACGCCGTAATTCCTCACCAGCGTATCGAGATACACGTCGAGATGCAGGATAAGGTCAAGCGGGTTGAAATCCATGGATGGCACCTGTGTGAATGGCCCGGCTCAGCAGGCCTGTGCGGGGGCGTCGGGAAATAAGGCTACAAGTCTATGTCGCGATTCTTACAACCCTGAGAGGTCCGCATTATACGGATTGAGCCGTGAAAAGCGTGTTGGTTTTGTAGCGGGGGATGTCGTGTAGACGATGGGCTAAGGTCTGAATGTTATCGAGTGTTCAATTGTGGGAGCTGGCTTGCCTGCGATGCGGGCACCTCGGTGTATCAGTGAGACCGAGGTGATGCCATCGCAGGCAAGCCAGCTCCCACACAAGCCCGTTCCCCATAGGATAGGCGGTATGGGCTTCAGTCCTCGCTGATTGGCAACACGTAGTTCTTGAACTCCGTGTCTTCGCGAAACCCGATTGACTCGTACGTCTTCTGCGCCACTTCGTTGTCACTGCTGGTCGACACCCGCAGCCGTACCGCGTGGGTTTCCTTGGCCATTTTCTTCGCCGTGCGCATCAGGTTGTCTGCCACCAGTTGGCGGCGGGCGTCCTCGGCCACGTAGATGTCGTTGAGGATCCACACACGCTTGAGCGACAGCGACGAAAAGCTCGGGTACAGCTGGCAAAAGCCGAGCAGCTTCTTGTCGTCATCATCGGCCAGGGCCAGGTAGATCACCGACTCCTTGCGGCGCAGGCGCTTTTCCAAAAAGGCCCGCGACGAGTCCGGGAAGGGCAGGGCACCATAAAACTCACGGTATTTGACGAACAGCGGGGTCAACAGGTCCAGGTGTTCCAGGGTCGCTTGAGTAATCCGCATGCCAGGCCTCAACTTCCAAAGGGGGGATGACCACACAAGCGGCCGTGACTCGATGCTGCCTAATGGCGCGAAAAAGCGCAATCGTGCAGCAATCAGTCATCCGGTGAACTGAGCAGGAAATTGCCTTTCATCAGGTCAGGATCATCCGATTCGATGGTCTGAACCTGCGCCTCGTCCTTGAGATTGACCCCCGACAGCTGCCGACGACACGCCTCTCGCATCAAGTAAAGCAGGCGATGGGCGGCCATGCCGTAGCTCAGGCCTTCCAGGCGCACATTGGAGATGCAATTGCGGTAGGCATCGGTGAGGCCGACCTTGGGGTTGTAGGTGAAATACAGGCCTAGGCTGTCCGGCGAACTGAGCCCCGGCCGTTCGCCGATCAGAATGACGGTCATCTTGGCCCCCAGCAGCTGGCCCACTTCATCCGCCACCGCCACGCGGCCCTGTTCCACCAAAACAACCGGCGACAAGGACCAACCGTCGGCGCTGCTCTGTTCCTCCAGGCGTGTCAGAAACGGCAAGGTGTGTTTATGCACCGCCAGTGCCGACAGGCCATCGGCGACCACCACCGCCAAGTCCACGCCGCCCGGATTGGCCGACGCATGATCACGCAGCAACTGGGCCGACTCATCGCTCAAGCGCCGCCCCAGGTCCGGGCGTTGCAGGTACATGTGACGGTCAGTGGCGGCACTGTGCAGCAACAGGCTGTCGCGCCCGCGCTCGGCCAACTGGCTGCTGAGGCCGGCATGGTCGAAGGGCAGGTGCACGGCGTCCCGCGCTTGGGCGTGGGCAAACTGGAAGTCCAGCTGTGCGCTGGTGGGGATGCTGGTGCCGGTGCGCCCCAGGGCAATACGCGCCGGGGTCAGGCGGCGCAGTTCCAGCCACGGGTTGTCAGGCAGGTCGAGTTGCACGGGCGGCTCCTTCATCCCAGTTGCGCCAAGGCTTGGCGGAAGGCTGGTGGCAGGCTGTTGCCAAACTGCACCTTGCCGTCGGCTTGCGTGAAAATGCCCATTTTGGCCAGCCACTGTTCAAACTCCGGCGCCGGCTTTAAACCCAATGTTTGGCGGGCGTATAAAGCGTCGTGGAACGAGGTGGTCTGGTAGTTGAGCATGATGTCATCGGAGCCCGGGATGCCCATGATGAAGTTGATCCCGGCCACCCCCAGCAGGGTCAGCAGGGTGTCCATGTCGTCCTGGTCGGCCTCGGCATGGTTGGTGTAGCAGATGTCGCAGCCCATCGGCACGCCCAGCAGCTTGCCGCAGAAGTGGTCTTCAAGGCCGGCGCGGATGATCTGCTTGCCGTTGTACAGGTACTCGGGGCCGATAAAGCCTACGACCGTATTCACCAGAAACGGCTTGAAATGCCGCGCTACCGCGTAGGCGCGGGTTTCGCAGGTTTGCTGGTCGACGCCAAAGTGCGCGTTGGCCGACAAGGCGCTGCCCTGGCCGGTTTCGAAATACATCAGGTTCTGGCCCAGCGTGCCGCGCTTGAGGCTCAAGCCCGCCTCGTAACCTTCCTGCAGCACACTCAGGCTGATGCCGAAACTGGCGTTGGCCGCTTCAGTGCCGGCAATCGACTGGAACACCAGGTCCAGCGGCACGCCGCGGTTGATCGCCTCGATCGAGGTGGTGACGTGGGTCAGCACGCACGCCTGGGTCGGGATCTCATAGCGCTGGATGATCGCGTCGAGCATCTCCAGCATGGCGCAGATCGAGGCGATGCTGTCGGTGGCCGGGTTGATGCCGATCATGGCGTCGCCGTTGCCGTACAGCAGGCCGTCGAGAATGCTCGCGGCGATGCCGGCCGGTTCGTCCGTGGGGTGGTTGGGTTGCAGGCGTGTGGATAAACGCCCGCGCAGGCCCATCGTGCCGCGAAACTGCGTGACCACGCGGATCTTCTGCGCCACCAGCACCAGGTCCTGCACGCGCATGATCTTGGACACGGCGGCGGCCATTTCCGGTGTCAGCCCTGGCGCCAAGGCGCGTAGGGAATGTTCGTCGGCCGCGTCGCTGAGTAGCCAGTCGCGCAGTCCGCCGACGGTCAGGTGGCTGACCACTGCAAACGCCTGTTTATCGTGGGTATCGATGATCAGCCGAGTGACTTCATCGCTTTCATAGGGGATCAGCGCTTCTTCGAGGAAGTGCTTGAGCGGGATATTCGCCAGCGCCATCTGCGCCGCCACCCGCTCACCGTCGTTCTGCGCGGCGACGCCGGCCAGGAAGTCCCCGGAACGTGCGGGGCTGGCCTTGGCCATCACGTCCTTGAGGCTGTCGAAGCGGTAGGTTTGAGCGCCTACCGCGTGGGAAAAGCTTGCCATACAGTGTCTCCTTGACGACGCAGGCAGCGGCCTGCGTCGAGGTTTACGGCAGTCAGTGCAAGGCGGCCTCTGCGGCCTGGATCGCCGCGAATTCCTCTTCGGGCGTGCCTGCTACCAAGTGATGCCGGCTGTAGAAAGCAAAGTAAGCAATTAATACTCCATAGATGATCGCGGCGCCAATCACCACCCGTGGGTCCACCAGAAAGCCCGCCACCACGGCCACGCAGGCCAGTACCAAGGCGATGCCGGAAGTGAAGATGCCGCCTGGCGTGCGGTACGGACGCTCCATTTTGGGGCGACGGATACGCAGGGTGATGTGCGCGGCCATCATCAGCACGTAGGAAATGGTCGCGCCAAACACCGCCACCAGAATCAGCAGGTCGCCCTGGCCGGTCAGCGACAGGCCAAAGCCAATGATGCCGGGGATTACCAGGGCCAGTACGGGTGCCTTGCTCTTGTTGGTCTGGGACAGTTTGCGCGGCAGGTAGCCCGCGCGGGACAAGGCGAAGATCTGCCGCGAATAGGCGTAGATGATCGAGAAAAAGCTCGCGATCAGGCCGGCCAGGCCCACCAGGTTGACGAAGCCGCCCATCCACGTTGAACCGCCGTAGGACAAGGCCAGCGCTTCCACCAGCGGGTTGCCGGATTTGACCAGCGCATAGGTGCCGGCGCCGCCCGGTGCGATCACCAGGATCAACAGGGCAAAACTGGTCAGCACCACAATGGCGCCGATCAGGCCGCGGGGCAGGTCGCGCTTGGGGTTCTTGGTTTCTTCGGCGGCCAGGGGCACGCCTTCTACCGCCAGGAAAAACCAGATGGCGTAGGGAATCGCTGCCCACACGCCGACATAACCGAACGGCAGGAAGGTGCTGGCGCCCTTGGCTTCGGTCACTGGAATGTCCAGCAGGTTGGCCACGTTGAAGTGCGGCACCATCGACACCAGGAACACGCCCAGGGCAATCGCTGCAATCGCGGTAATCACAAACATCAGCTTCAAGGCTTCACCGACGCCGAAGATGTGGATGCCGATAAAGATGATGTAGAACGCCAGGTAGATCATCCAACCGCCGATGCCGAACAGCGACTCACAGTAGGCGCCGATAAACACCGCGATGGCGGCGGGGGCGATGGCGTATTCGATCAGGATGGCGGTGCCCGTGAGGAACCCGCCCCAGGGGCCAAAGGCGCTGCGGGCAAAGCCGTAGCCACCACCGGCGGTAGGAATCATGGAAGACAGTTCGGCCAGGGAAAAACACATGCACAGGTACATGGTGGCCATCAGCAATGTGGCGAGGAACATCCCGCCCCAGCCGCCTTGGGCCAGGCCGAAGTTCCAACCGGCATAGTCGCCGGAGATGACGTAGGCAACGCCAAGGCCTACCAGCAGCACCCAGCCGGCGGCGCCTTTTTTAAGTTCGCGTTGTTGGAAGTAGTGGGAGTCAACTTTTTCGAAGTCGACAGAAGAGCCAGTCGGTTCGCTAGGCATGGGAAAGTACCGTCCGTTGTTATTGTTTTTAATTCGGCATCTATGGGCCGAATGCATTTCGCAAGTACTTGTAGAGATCTAACTGTGGGAGCGGGCTTGCTCGCGAAAGCGGTGGGTCAGTCAATACAGTGCTTACTGATCCACCGCTTTCGCGAGCAAGCCCGCTCCCACATTAGATAGTGCATTTCAAATGTGGGAGCGGGTTGTCAGTTAGAAGAAGCCCAATGGATTAATGTCGTAGCTCACCAGCAGGTTCTTGGTCTGCTGGTAATGATCCAACATCATCTTGTGGGTCTCACGGCCCACGCCGGACTTCTTGTAACCCCCGAACGCGGCATGTGCCGGGTACAGGTGGTAGCAGTTGGTCCACACGCGGCCGGCCTTGATCGCCCGGCCCATGCGGTAGGCGCGGTTGATGTCGCGCGTCCACACGCCGGCGCCCAGGCCGAACTCGGTGTCGTTGGCAATCGCCAGGGCTTCGGCTTCGTCCTTGAAGGTGGTGATGCTCACCACTGGGCCGAAGATTTCTTCCTGGAACACGCGCATTTCATTGGTGCCCTTGAGCAGGGTTGGCTGGATGTAATAGCCGCCCGCCATGTCGCCTTCGAGCTTCTCGACCTTGCCACCAGTGAGCAGTTGCGCGCCTTCGCCCTTGGCGATTTCCAGGTACGACAGGATCTTGTCGAATTGCTGCTCCGACGCCTGGGCGCCGACCATGGTGTCGGTGTCCAGCGGGTCGCCGCGTTTGATCGACTCGATCTTCTTCATGACCACTTTCATGAACTCGGGGTAGATCGACTCCTGTACCAGCGCACGGGACGGGCAGGTGCACACTTCGCCCTGGTTGAAGAACGCCAGCACCAGGCCTTCAGCGGCTTTCTCAATGAAGGACGGCTCGGCCTTCATGATGTCGTCGAAGAAAATGTTCGGCGACTTGCCGCCCAGCTCAACGGTGGACGGAATAATGTTCTCGGCGGCCGCATGCATGATGTGCGAGCCCACTGGCGTGGAGCCGGTGAAGGCAATCTTGGCGATGCGCTTGCTGGTAGCCAGGGCTTCGCCGGCTTCTTTGCCGAAACCGTGCACCACGTTCAGCACGCCCGGTGGCAGCAGGTCACCGATTACTTCCAGCAGCACGTTGATACCCAGCGGGGTTTGCTCGGCGGGCTTGAGCACCACGCAGTTGCCGGCCGCCAGGGCCGGGGCGAGTTTCCAGGCGGCCATCAGCAGCGGGAAGTTCCACGGGATGATCTGGCCCACTACACCCAGCGGCTCGTGGAAGTGGTACGAGGCGGTGTGTTCGTTGATCTCGGCGCTGGTGCCCTCCTGGGCGCGGATGCAACCGGCGAAGTAGCGGAAGTGGTCGGCGGCCAGCGGGATGTCCGCGTTAAGGGTTTCACGCACGGCCTTGCCGTTGTCCCAGGTTTCGGTGATGGCCAGCAGTTCGAGGTTCTGTTCAATGCGGTCGGCGATTTTCAGCAGCACCAGCGAGCGGTCCTGGGCCGAGGTCTTGCCCCAGGCGTCGGCGGCGGCGTGGGCGGCGTCCAGCGCCTTGTCGATGTCTTTGGCCGTGGAGCGAGGGAATTCTGCGATGGGCTTGCCGTTGACCGGCGAGGTGTTGGTGAAATAGTTGCCATCGACCGGCGCAACGAATTCGCCACCGATGTAGTTGCCGTACTTGGCCTTGAACGAAACGATGGCGCCTTCAGTACCGGGGTGTGCGTAACGCATGGTAGGTATCTCCTGGCTCTTATGTTTATTGGGAGTGCAGCGCAACGAGCGCGTTATAAAGCGTAGAGCAAAGGTTGGGCCACTGCTTTGCGGGCCAGGTAAATCAAGGGTTTAGGGTTTGTTGCAAGGCGTTGCTGTGCCAAGGGTGGTACAGGCGGTGTGACAGTTTGTGCCACCTTTGGTACAGCCGGTGACCGGTGAGTCTGCCCGGGATTGCAATGGCTGGAGGCCTGGGGGATGCTGGGCGTTCTCACGCAGGGAGAATAATAAGAAATGCACAACGATCATTTCAGTCGCCATGCCCAGCAAGTCCTCACCGTGGCCCATGGTCGCGACCCTTCCAGCGATCCCTCCATCGCCCGTTCCTGGCTGCGTTGCCTGGAGGACTACCACCTGGACCCTGCGCAAACCATTGCCCCCACCGTGCTTGAACATGGCCGCCTGCTGGAAAGCCGCGAGCGCCTGCAACAGGTGCTGCACATTGCCGGCAGTGAGATGAACAGCCTGCACCAGCAACTCTCGGGCGCCGGCCATGCGGTGTTGCTGACCGATGCGCGGGGCGTGATCCTCAACTGTGTCACCGCGCCGTCCGAGCGCAAGATCTTCGAACGCGCCGGGCTGTGGCTGGGCGCCGATTGGAGCGAGGCGTGCGAGGGCACCAACGGCATCGGCACCTGCCTGGTGGAGCGCCAGTCCCTGACCATTCACCGTGATGAACACTTTCGTGGCCGGCATACCGGGCTGACCTGTTCGGCCAGCCCGGTGTTCGATCCCCATGGCGAACTGCTGGCTGTGCTGGACGTGTCCTCTGCCCGCGAGGCGGTGTCGCGCCAGAGCCAGTTCCATACCATGGCGCTGGTCAACCTGTCGGCGAAGATGATCGAGAGCTGCTACTTCCTGCGTCACTTCGAACACCACTGGCTGCTGCGTTTTCATTTGCAGGCCGAGTCGGTGGGCTTGTTCAGCGAAGGGCTGCTGGCGTTCGACGGTGAGGGGCGAATCTGCGCCGTGAACCAAAGTGCACTGAACCTGCTGGGACAACTGCGCGGCGGTTTGCTGGGGCAACCGGTGGAAGCGTTTTTCGACTGTTCCCTGGACCAATTGCTCGGCCGCGCCAGCGCCAATGCCACGGCCAGTTGGCCGCTGCGCACCCGCGATGGCCGGCATTTGTTTGCGGCATTGCGCGGGCAAGCGCTCCCAGCCCCCGTGCCCATCGCCAAGCCGGTTGCCGTGGAGCGGCCACGCCTGCCCGGCATCTGCCTGGGTGACCCCGCTTTGCAACAGGGTTTCAGCAAGGCGCTGCGGGTATTCGAACGCGACGTACCGCTGTTGATCAATGGCGAAACCGGTTCCGGCAAGGAGGCCTTCGCCAAGGCTGTGCACCAGGCCAGCCAACGGGCCGACAAGCCCTTTGTGGCGCTCAACTGCGCGGCCATCCCTGAAAGCCTGATCGAGAGCGAATTGTTCGGCTATCGCGGTGGCAGTTTCACCGGTGCCCGCAAGGAAGGCATGCAAGGCAAGTTGCAGCAGGCCGATGGTGGCACGTTGTTCCTCGATGAAATCGGCGACATGCCCCTGGCCTTGCAGACCCGCCTATTAAGGGTACTGGAGGACCGGCTGGTGGTGCCCATTGGCGGCGAGCCGCAAGCCGTCAACGTCAGGATCATCAGCGCGACTCACCGTAATCTGCTGGAGCGCGTGGGCGACGGCAGCTTTCGCGAAGACTTGTACTACCGGCTCAACGGCCTGGAAATTCCGTTGCCGGCCTTGCGCGACCGTGCCGACAAGCCCCAGTTGCTGGATTTTCTGCTGGCCGAGGAGGCGGGCGATCAAGCAGTCACCCTTGAGCCCTCCGCGCGCCAAGCGCTGCTGGCGTTTGCCTGGCCAGGCAATGTGCGGCAGATGCGCATGGTGCTGCGCACCGTGGCTGCGTTGTGCATGGACGGTTACGTGCGGTGTGAGGACTTGCCGGTGGCGCTTCGCCATTCACCCAGCGTGACGGCCGGCACTGCAACAACCCAGGCTGACTCGTCGCTGGGGGCCGCAGAGCGAGGGGCATTGTTGGCCACCTTGGCTCAGCAGCATTGGCATATGAGCCAGACCGCCGTCGCGCTGGGTGTCAGTCGAAACACGCTTTATAGAAAGCTGCGCAAATATGGAATCGCCCGCCCATTGCGCCAGGAGTGTTAACGGGTTGTCGTTTATTCAGGTGGGTGAGTAGGAGGCGAGTTTTGCCTGCCGTGCGATGACTCGGGTTTATCGTGGGGCGCTGATTTTCTGGAACCCGATAGCGGTTTTCAAAGACGCAGTAGATGAGGTCGGCATTCAGCCTGGCCTCGGATTACCGGCTTTAACTCCCTATCCGTATCAGAAGTCATCAAGGTGAAGATTATGCGTATCACAGGTCTGCCTCCGTCGACGCTCCACCATTCTGAGTCATCGCCCGCCCATCCGCAGACAGAACCCGCCGCGCCTGAAACGTTCGCCCATGAAGAAACCCAGGGTGGACACACACGCAGCAAGCGCGGGATTGTTTCCAATCCATTCCGACGCGCACCGTCGACTCCGCTACGTACGCCCAGTGTCGTGTCGACTCGCCCGCCCGTTGCGCCTGGGAGCCCCAAGCCTCCCGCAAGGACCGCGCGGGACAACTTCAAGGAAATCTCGGCAACCCTCACCGGTACGCCCGGTCCGCGTACGCTGCCCTCCCAGAGCCACGTGGCCCCGAAAACCCTGGCGGATGTCACGCAGAACCTGATCGTTGCAGACCGCCTGCACAAGGCTGGCGTGTTCGCCAACGAGCCCAAGCTGGGCACGGTGGCCCGGGATGCCTTTGTCAACGCGGGTATCAACGGCCTGGTGAGTGCACCGTTGAGCATTGCAACGTACGCAGGCTCGGCCTGGACCGGGGAGGCGATCAAGGGTCAATTCGCCTCGCAAACGCCCATACTGCCACCTATTCACGGCCCGGCGCCGAGTACCCAAGTGGGCGGGGGCGCGCCAGTGCCGGATTCCGCTCAGGTGGAGGCACACCTGAAATTGGCCGAGCTTCGGATCGAAGTGGTGGCGAACAACATCATGGCGATACGTCAGGGGACGGATGCGCCTGCCCTGCGCATGATGGAGCAGGTTTCTGCCACTCCGAACGAACGTCTGAACACCTTGGAGGCGTTGTACGAGGTGGCTGAAAAGAAGCTGAAACTGATCGGAGAGGGCAATGACATGATTTTCCGCCCCTTCGCGGTGCCGGCGGGCACCTCGCCTCTCACTGACGCGGTTCGCCTGACGCACCTGGACAAGCGTTTTGAAGCGGTGAACAAGTTCATCGGCAAGTTGATCGTATTGAAGGAGACAGAACTACCCAAGGAAACACCCGGCGAAACCTCGACGGCCTGATGTTCCAGGCGGCCTTCCGGGGCCGCCGCCCGACACCTAAAGAGTGCGATTTCCCCCGCCCTGCGCTAACCTGCCTCGATGTTTTACGAGGTCGACTATGCACATTCATATTCTTGGTATCTGCGGCACTTTCATGGGCTCGATGGCGGTTCTGGCCAAAGAACTGGGCCATCACGTCACCGGCTCCGATGCCAACGTCTACCCGCCCATGAGCACGCAGTTGCAGGCCCAGGGCATTGAGTTGACCCAAGGCTACGACCCGTCGCAGTTCGACCCGGTGCCGGACCTGGTGGTGATCGGCAATGCCATGTCGCGGGGCAACCCAGCGGTCGAATATGTGCTCAACAAAGGTTTGCCTTATGTGTCTGGCCCGCAGTGGCTGGCCGATCACGTGCTGCAAGGCCGTTGGGTACTCGCCGTTGCCGGCACCCATGGCAAGACCACTACCAGCAGCATGCTGGCCTGGGTGCTGGAGCATGCCGGCATGAGCCCGGGCTTCCTGATTGGCGGCGTGCCGCAGAATTTCTCGGTGTCGGCGCGCTTGGGCGACACACCGTTTTTTGTGATCGAAGCCGATGAATACGACAGTGCCTTCTTCGACAAACGTTCCAAGTTCGTTCACTACCGCCCACGCACCGCGATCCTGAACAATCTGGAGTTCGATCACGCCGACATCTTCCCCGATCTGCCGGCCATCGAGCGGCAGTTCCACCACCTGGTGCGCACCATTCCCAGCGAAGGCCTGGTGATCCATCCGACCACCGAGCCCGCCTTGCAGCGGGTGATCGAGATGGGCTGCTGGACCCCGGTGCAAACCACCGGCGCGGGCGGGCAGTGGCAGGTCAAGCTGCTCAGCGAAGACGGCTCCAGATTCGAAGTGCTGTTTGAGGGCGAGCCCCAGGGCATTGTCGAGTGGGGCATGACCGGCCAGCACAACGTGGCCAACGCGCTGGTGACTCTTGCCGCCGCGCGGCATGTGGGCGTTGTGCCGTCCATTGGCATTGCCGCGTTGAGCGCCTTCAAGAGCGTGAAACGCCGCATGGAAAAAGTCGCCGAGGTGAATGGCATTACGATCTACGACGACTTTGCCCACCATCCGACGGCGATTGCCACCACCCTGGATGGCCTGCGCAAGCAGGTGGGCGATGCGCCGATCATTGCGATCATCGAGCCGCGTTCCAACTCCATGAAGCTGGGCGCGCACCGCGATGGTTTGCCGGAAAGCGTCAACGATGCCAACGAGGCTGTCTGGTACGCACCGGCCAACCTCGGCTGGGACCTGCCGGGCATTGCCGCGCGGTGTACGGTGCCGTCCACGGTGTGCGATTCCATCGAAGGCATCATCGAACACGTCAAGCAGCAGGCCAAGCCGGGCACTCACGTAGTGGTCATGAGCAACGGCGGCTTTGGCGGCCTGCATGGCAAGTTGGCCGAGGCGCTGAAATGAGCGGGCCGGAACGCGTCACCCTGGCGATGACCGGCGCATCGGGCGCACCTTATGGGTTGCGCCTGCTCGATTGCCTGGTGCGCGAAGACCGCGAGGTGCATTTCTTGATCTCCAAGGCCGCGCAATTGGTGCTGGCCACCGAGACCGACGTCGCGCTGCCGGCCAAGGTACAGATGATGCAGGCCTTCCTCACCGAGTACACCGGTGCGGCGGCGGGGCAGATCCGGGTTTACGGCAAGGAAGACTGGATGTCGCCGGTGGCCTCGGGCTCTGGCGCACCGGCGGCGATGGTGGTGGTGCCGTGTTCCACCGGCACGTTGTCGGCGATTGCCACCGGTGCGTGCAACAACCTGATCGAGCGCGCGGCGGACGTGACCCTCAAGGAGCGTCGCCAGTTGATCCTGGTGCCACGTGAAGCGCCTTATTCGAGCATTCACCTGGAGCACATGCTCAAGCTGTCGAACATGGGCGTGACCATTTTGCCGGCATCGCCGGGCTTCTATCACCAGCCGCAGACCATCGATGACCTGGTGGACTTTGTGGTGGCGCGCATTCTCAACCTGCTGAACATCCCTCAGGACATGCTGCCACGTTGGGGCGAACACCATTTGAGCAGCGATGAATAAACTCTTGATGGTAGTGCTGGCGCTGCAACTCGCCGGCTGCGCGACCGCTCGCACCTTGGACGCCGCGCAATCCGGTGCACCGGTGGTGTATGCCGGTACGCGGCTGGACTTGTATGCGATCAATGGTGGCTGCTGCGCCAAGGATCGGTTTGGTGCCGAGGCGCCGAGCTATCCCCATGTCGACCTGCCAGCCAGCGCGCTGCTCGACACGCTGCTGTTGCCGCTGTCGGTGTTAACGGTGCTGGGGGTTGGCTTCAACGCCACGGGCGGTCTTTAGGGCGGGGGTGCAAGCGCGCCTCATTGTAGCCAACCCCGTATCCACATCAGATCGTGTTCATACCGTATAAGTGGGAGTGCGAACGGCAGTCGTAACTGGCTCTAGCCCGAAGTATCAATCGATTTACTTCGTAACATTATAAACAGTGGCTGTTGTGGGGGGGGATCGGTCGCTCGTGTCACTCAGTGCATGAAATATTTAATTTTTGTTCATGTGCGAGGCAAATATGACAACTATTCCTACTTCTCAGGTAGAGCCTGCTGGGTCAGGTAACGCACTCGTCGAAACGTATTCAGGCTCCCAGCCGAACAACGATAGTGAAGCCGCTGCGAGCCGCCGCAGTACGCAAATGTCTGACTCTCCTGAGAGTCGCGCAGCTGCTGACGCTAAGTTATCGAAACCTTTCGCGATGGCATTAGCGGCGCGGTCCTATCACACTTCCATTGCACCGCCTGATCTTTCTGTTCCTGCGGATACTACATTGGGGCGTTGGTGCACCGAACTGGACAACGCGTTCAACAGCCGCGAATTTTTAACGTGGGCGAAGGAGCAAGGGCTTGATACCAAGAGTATGAAGCTGGACCCCTTGCTCGGGGAGTTGACCGGCATTGTAAAGGGTAAGACAAAAACGTTTTCCCTCAGTGACGATTCAGGCTGGCCGGATGTTTCCCGAGTCTTGCTTTCAATTGCCAGGGTGATCGCACCACGGCCTGGTCAGGCCTTTAGTTACCCTTGGCCGGAGGGCAAGGTGCCGTTGTACGTGGTGGGGCGATTTTACGGAGTGCCCATCGACCTTTCGCCAGCACAGGCCGCCGATCACCGCAAAAAACTGCAAAAAGGCGAAATACCTGAATTTCCTCCTTCGGGTTACGGCGTGCAGCGATCCGTAGCGGCGTTAGAGGAGCAGCGTAAGGCGCTGGGGGATGACGCCAATCATCATGCACTTCTTGCAGCGCTGAGATCCCAGGCAAACGATGCCGAAGGGAAGATTGATCTGAACACCGTCATGCTGCCCCTTGACAGGCGCTCAAGCCTATTTTTCACCGAACAGCGCCGGGAGATAAGTGTTGCGAAGATGCTTGAGTCGCGTGGATATAACGTGCCTGCCAATAGTCAGGAAGCACAGTATCTGGCTCGTTCATTATCCTTTGATCTTCTCCCTCGGGTGCCAGGGGCGGACGCTGGAGGGGTCAGGAATATCGTTAAGGCGTTGGGTAACACTCAGTTACGCAAGATGAAGGCGGAGGTAAACAAATGGAAGGCGCAAACAGCCAGTGAGGCTTCTAATCCTCAGGCCGGGGTTGGGGCTGACAGTCCGTTACACCGTCTGATCGGCTCGCTTGCCGAGTCTACGCGCAAGGCGATTGCGGACAACCCTGCGTTAGCATGGGATCAGCTGATTCGCTCGCCAGAGGCTTTGAAGCTGGGTAAGGCCTTACAAAGTAAACTCAATACAGCTGAGTCTCCGACCGGTGTAATCGAAATATTGAATGCAGCGCTCGTGCAAGAGCTTGATCCCGGTTTAGGAAAGTCACCCTATAATCTGGCGGGCTATAACCTCTACAGCAAAGACAATGCGGGGGCCCCTGCTGCCGAAATTGTGAAGCGCTTCGTAGCCCATCTTGAAGCGAAAGTGGGTGTTGGAGCGGCACCTATTGCTGCTCGTTTATTATTGTCGGCTGCCGCACCTGAGTTCCTGTCGAAAAATATACCGCCCAATCTTGTTTATGGGTCTCATACGTGGACGGACTTCTCTATTGCGGTTGCACTCGTAGAACAGGACGCGCCCGGCGCATCCGCGAACATGACCTTTAGTCAAGTGATAGAGTACGCTGAGGCGCAGCTTAATGTTCACGAGGGCGAAGCCCGAATAAATATAGCGTCGGTCAATCCATATATTCAGTGGGGCCTCGCGAATGGTGTGATCGCGAGCACTCCTAACGGGGAGTATAAGGACGAAGATCTCGAACACTCACTCACGGTGTTTAAAAAACAGAAAAAGGAATTGGAGTGGGCGCGTGCTGAGTTGCAGAAAGATCCGCCGAGTCGGAAAGAATTGGCATTGGCAGAGTTCAAGCGCGTTTTTCCGGAAATAGAGGATCCTACGGAGAATACGCTACGGGGCGTTTTGGATAGCCGGTATATTGTGTCGCCGCTTGATGTTTACATGACTGATCCATTTGATCCGAGCGTATGGGTCTCGCGCGATGAAAAGAAGCTACCCTGGGATCAGATGAAGTCCCGCTTTCCGCAGCTTATTAAAGATATCAATAAAAAATTTGATGATGAATTTAGTCAGTACAAGAAAAGTCATAAAAACGCTTGGGCTATTCAGTTTAAATACCAACTTTCTTTGTTGCCACCAGCAGAGCGGGAACGCATAGAAAATTCAGATGTAAGTTTCCTCGAAGTGTCTCGCCCCTTTTTGGGTACAAAGCTTCAGTTCAACGAACATGGCCACTCCGCGCATTCCTGGCCCGTACCACGTACTCCGACTGCGCAGGAGCTAGACGCTTTAAAAGGGCAGCATGGCTTACTGATGAAAGTGGAAGGGCGCGATGGGAAGACAGACTATTACAGTTATTTCCCCGCGCTAGGGAAAATGGTCAAGGAAAAAGCTGTGCCGGCAGAACAGCTGAATTACGACGATAGCGCTTATTTTGGCCCTGGCGCCAAACCTCGTGTGTGGAACACACAGAATATCTACACGCAGTACGGTGAAACCAATAAAAAGCGTGATCCAGTGAGTCTGGACGGTAAGGCACAAGGCTCTTATTTTTCTGGCAGAACTGGTTCGCTGGCTAACGTGGTAGGTGATTTTTTCACAAAAAATTATGATGCTTTTCAAGCAGGCGCTGCAGGCGTTACGGAAATTGAAAAAACCCGAAGGGAGATTAAAGAGATAAATGAGTTTTTGCTTTCGCTCATTCCTTTTTATGACGGTATTAAAGATGCTATCAACGGTAATGTTGCAGGCGCAATTTTTAATATCGGGTTTGATATTTTAGGCTTCCTTCTTCCTGGGGTAGGTGCAGCGAATAAAGCGTTAAAGGGCGGTAAGTCAATAGGTACTGCTCTCGCACGTTCCTTTTTTGCGGGGGTTGGCGCCTCTGTCGGCATTACCGATGCCATTAATCTTCCAAAAAATATCAAGCGTGGGATAAGGACTGTCATTAAGGATGGGAAGAAAATTTATCAGCACGCAGATGAAGTATTGCCCCGGCTGAGAGGGAATTATAAGAAATATGATGTGACGAAGACTTATAAAGATGGTGACATTGTCAAAGGGGTCGGTCGCGTTGATACGGGAGGGGTAGCGGAGCCTGTGGTGGCTATTTTCCACAAGGGGGGGTGGTATGCATATAGCAGTATCACAAACACACCGTTTGGTCCCCAGTTATTACAGTTTGGCGCACTGAGTTCAATGGGGCAGGGGCAGCATGAGGCAGGAAATGGATCTGAGACCAGGCTAAGACTGGCCGGTGCTTGAATTTCTTTTGTAGGCGAATTTATGTGTGCCATCTACAGTTAACCTTATTGAGGTTGGAAAGTTTGTGCGCGTTCTGGTGTGTGCGCTTTAGGTAGTTTCTGGTTGGTTGCTGATTTGGCGGCAAACTGTCTGGATGTCGCAAGATTGAATAAAATGGTGGGGGGTGGAACTCGTTGAGTGTTTTTTTACACAAAACAGTTGAGGGTAAGGGATGACTTTCTAATGCTAACTAATCATTAGGTAATTCATTATGATGTTTTTACATGCAACCTCTCGGTCGATGGCTTTCTCCAGGATTGGGGAGTTTTTTAGTGGTGCCTGGAATAGAAACAGTCCTCCTTCGGTGCCCAAAGATGTGAGTGCTCCCCATACAAGAGGTGGCCAAAGTTCTAGCTCGTCGAGCGGTTATGGCTCACAAAAAAGTGCTGAGTCATTTGACCAAAAGTATGTGGATTCTCAAGTGAACGGCGCCAATGGGGCTGGACATACGACGGGCACTAGGCAGCCTGGCGACTCCACTAATACCGACGCTCCTGGCTCTGATGGTTTAAAGAAGTACCAAGAGGCGCAACAAAAAAAGTGGCAGGCCCAAAAAGACGCGGAAGCGCGAGACAGGTTGTTTGGCCAGCCGACGCCGGGTCGCGTAGACGGTAAAGACGTTGAGCCGTTCTCTTCAGAAAAACTATCGGATGAGGCGACATCACTTTCATCCTCCGTCAAGTCTAAAGTTGACAAGGCAGCGCCGGTAAGAAATTCCAGCTTACTTCGGACCGCGGCAATTGCTCTACCATTTTCCGCCCTCGGTTTGATTATTGCAGGCACTGTCAACGCAGTTCTCAAACCGTATGTAGACGCTAGCGCTAGCTCGGGCCTTACCAAGCAAGACGTCAAAGATAATCAGATTGTCGAGCAGAGCCAGAAAGATGTATTCACGGCCGCAAACGCGTTGAATGATCTGAAAAGAAATGCAAAGGTTGCTCCGGGCTTGGACTGGGCATTGAAAAGCAACGATGAGCGCATGGATACCCTCGAAGACATGATGGATATCATAGAGCGGGATATGGGGGGCGAAGCCAAAAATTTGGGTATTCCCTTCACGCTCGCGTCTACTGGGGCGCCGAGAGATGACATTGAAAGTCGTGCGAAGGCAATTAACTCCAGGCTTGCTGTGATCACTACGTTGTTCCGTAGCGTGGGAGCTAAGTTGGACGCTAATGCTTAAATTCTCACGCCTGCTTAAAGCGTAACTGTGCAAAAAGGCCTCGGCGGTATCAGCCGCACGCGTCTGGATTTCAAGGCCATGAATGGCGGCTGCTGCGTCAAGAATCGGCATGTTGACAGGGCGCCAAGCTATCCAGGAGTGTTGCTGCCACTGTCGGTGCTGACAGTTGGCTTCATTGTGTGTGTCTCATCGCGGGCAAGCCTGCGATGAGGCCATTCCAACCGGTGCACAATCATTTGCCCAGCTTGCGCAACTCATCCGACTCCACCACCCGCACCCCATCCTGCTCTTCCAGCGCCAGGCGCCACATGGCCCGGGCCAGTTCACACACTTCGATGCCACGGTATTTACCGGGGATCAGCTTGGACAACGGCCCGGCCAGTTGCTCGGCCAGGCGTGGCTCCAAACGTTCCCCAAGCAACAGCGAAGGGCGAACGATGGTCAGTTGCGGCCAGTCTTGCGCCTTCAACGCCTGCTCCATCTCGCCTTTGACCCGGTTGTAGAAAATCGATGACTTGGGATCGGCGCCAATCGCGCTGATCACGATCAGGTGCCGTGCACCCATTTCTCGCGCGCGCTTGGCAAAGGCCACGACCATGTCCAGGTCAACGGCGCGAAACGCTGCTTCGGAGCCTGCTTGTTTGATGGTGGTGCCCAGGCAGCAGAAGGCGATGTCTACGCGACCGCTCAGTTGCGGCAGGAACACCGCCGGGTCGCCCACCGGGTTTTCCAGGTGCGGGTGTTCGGCCAGTGGCTTGCGGCTAGGTGCCAGTACGCGAGATACCGTAGGTTCGTTGAGCAGGCGGTCGAGCAGGTGTTCGCCGGTCAAGCCGGAGGCGCCAGCGAGCAGGATATGCTGAGGTGTCAGGTACATGGTGTTTCCCCCTTGTTACACAGTTCAGCTTAGTTGCCTTTGGCTTCCTTGCTATTCATTGAGACGCTTTCGAGCGCCTTTCGTGCCTGCTGTTTGCGTAAAAGTTGCCAGTGGGCGATCACGCCCTTGGGGGCCCAGATCTGCGGCTCGGAGGCTTCGAAGTTGTCCGCCTGTTCGCGTTCGGCCACGTGCTGCTGCGCCAGCTTGAAGGCTTGCTGCAAGTCGTCGGTCTGGTTGAAGGCTTGGGCGAAGAGGGCGTCGCCAAAGTAGGTGAAGTCGGCCTCTTCGGAGCAGCCGAAGGACACGCGGTCGGCGCGGGAGGCGGTCATGATCAGGGTGCGTTCGTCTTTGAGCGCCGGGATGAAACCGCCGGAGTAGCAGGCGGAAATCACGATGATCTTGTCGCGGTTCTTCAACGGCGCGAGCACGGCAGCCAGCTCATCGGCGGGCAGGTCGGCCAGCTCCATGCGCGGCTGGTCCAGCACCAGTTCGTGTTCGTGGGTGCCGTGGCTGGTCATGTAGATGAACACCAGGTCTTCCGGCCCGGTACGTTCGGCCAGGGTTTGCACGGCGCGGCGCAGGCTTTCGCGGGTAGCGAGGGGGCGGTCGGCGATATGGTCGCGGTGGTTGACCAGGCGGATCTGCCCACGGGCACCAAAACGGCTGGCGAGCATGTTGCTGACGTAATCGGCTTCGCGCAGGAACACGCTTTGCTTGCCATCACCGGCCAGCACCAGGGTGTACAGTTCCACAGCAGGGGTGGAGGGGGGCACGGCGGCGAGGGCGGCTTCCAGCAGGCGGCCTTGAGCCAGTATTCCGGTTTCCAGTGGGTCGGGCAGCAGCTTACCGTCGGCATCGCGCACGCGCATGCCGTTGACCCAGGTGCCCGCTTGCACCGTGCCATCGGTGAGCACCAGCGTGCCCTTGCCTTGGTAGCTGTCGCTATCGAAACCGCCGATATAGAAGCTGCCATCGGTGAGGTTCAGGCGGCCTTCGCCGGTGAAGCGCCAATCGCTGAATTGGCCCACATAGTGGCTGCCGTCGATACCGATCAGCTCGCCTTTGCCGCTGAGGGCACCTTCCTTGAACTGACCGATCCACACGTCGCCGTCGGCGTTCTCATAGCGGCCCTTGCCGTTGAGCTGGTTCTGTTTGAACTGGCCGACATAGATATCGCCATCGGCGCTGTTGAACGTGCCGTTGCCTTCAAGCTGGCCATCGACGAAGTGACCGCTGAACTGGTTGCCGCTGTCGTCGTTGCGCTGGCCTTCGCCATTGGGCTTGCCGTGGGCGAACTGGCCCTGGTACTGGCTGCCATCGGCCAGTTCCAGGCGGCCGAGGCCGGAATACTGGTCGTCCTTGAACTCGCCGCGATAGGTCATCGCCCCTTCTTTGAGGGTGCCTTCGCCATTGCGTCGACCGTTCTTGAAGCCGCCCACATAGCTGCTGCCCGAAGTGCTCAGGCTGCCCTGGCCGTCGAACAGGCCTTGCTGGAATTGGCCTTTATAGACTTCGCCGTTGCTGCCATGCCATTCGCCCTGGCCGTGCCATTGGCCCTTGTCGAACTGGCCGGCGTACCAGCTGCCGTTGGGGTAGTCCACCCGGCCCTGGCCCTGCAGCAAGCCGTTGACCACATCGCCCCGGTAGCGGCCGCCGTCGGGCAGGCGCGCATCGGGCGGCAACAGCGATTCGCCGTCTCCGCAAGCGGTGAGCAACAGGGCAAGGGCAAGAGGAGCGAGTGGGCGCATAGCGGGATCCGGATAATTGAGCGCCGAGTATGCCGCAGCTGCGAGATTCATACATAAATTTACATACATTGTGGCGAGGATTTTGCCCCGCCACGCGCCTGTAGGAGCCGGCTTGCCGGCGATGCAGCGTCGCTGCGTTTTTCGCTGGCAAGCCAGCTCCTACAGGGGGCTGGGCGTTACACGAAGCAGAGTGACAACGACTCCGCAATGTAAGCCGGTTTTTCCTGGCCTTCGATTTCCAGGGTAGCGGTGGCCTTGAACAGCCATTGGCCAGGCTTTTTCTCGGTGACGTCCGTGAGCGTGACGTTCAGGCGAACCTTGGAATTGACCTTCACCGGCTGGATGAAACGCACGCTGTCCAGGCCGTAGTTGACCGCCATCTTCAGGCCTTCAGGCATGATGAGGATGTCTTCCATCAGCTTGGGCATCAGCGACAGCGACAGGAAGCCGTGGGCGATGGTGCTGCCAAACGGCGTTTGCGCGGCCTTGATCGGGTCGACGTGGATGAACTGATGATCGCCGGTGGCTTCTGCAAACAGGTTGATACGGGCCTGGTCGATGGTGAGCCATTCGGAACGTCCCAGTTCCTTGCCGACATAATCTTTGAGCTGCGCTACAGGTACATAGGGCATTGCGACTCTCCTTGGTTCATCGGTTTTTATAGGTGTGCGAAATCCATCTTAGATCATCATGGGCACCCCGCCCGGTCAACCCACCATGCTTTTGGCGAATGCCTGAGCATAGGGCGGGCGTGCTTATAATGCGGGGACGTTTCGAGGGGGAAGAACGGATGCTGCTACGTGGCCTGACCTGGCTGGTGCTGTTTCAATTGATCGGCACGGCGATCAACCATTTGCTGTTGCCCATCTTGCCGGGGCCGATTATCGGGCTGCTGCTGATGCTGGGCTTTCTGATCTGGAAGGGCGAAGTCGGTGAGCCTTTGAGCCTGGCGGCCAGCAGCTTGCTGCGCTATCTGCCGCTGCTGCTGGTGCCCCCTGCGGTCGGGGTGATGGTGTACGCCAAGGACATCGCGGCGGACTTCTGGGCCATCGTCGGTGCGCTGGTGCTGTCGCTGGTGATCGCCATGGGCTTTGTCGGCGTGCTGATGCAGCAGATGGTCAAGCGCAAGGAGAAGGATCAATGATCTTCGACTGGCAGGGCGCGTGGACTGCTGTGATTCATCACCCCTTGTTCGGCATTGGCATCACCCTGGGCGCTTATCAACTGGTGCTGGCGGCGTTCGAGAAAACCCGCTGGATTTTCCTGCAGCCGGTGCTGGTGTCCATGCTGCTGGTGATCGGTGTGTTGGTCAGCTGTGGCCTTACATACGCCGAGTACCGCAAGAGCACTGAGATCATGGGCACCCTGCTGGGCCCCGCGACCGTGGCCCTGGCCGTGCCGCTTTACTTGAACCTGCGGCGCATTCGTCAATTGTTCTGGCCGATTTTTACTACGCTGGTGGTAGGCGGGGTATTGGCCACCGGGTTGTGTGTGCTGTTGGGCTGGTGGTTCGGTGCCGAACACATGATGTTGATGACCATGGCGCCCAAGTCGGTGACCTCGCCAATTGCCATGCTGGTGGCCGAGCAGATCGGCGGCGTGGCAGCGCTGGCGGCCGTGTTTGTGCTGATCACCGGCGTGATCGGTGCGATGATCGGCCCGGCCTACCTGTCGCGCCTGGGTGTTCACAGCCCTGAGGCGCGCGGCATGGCGCTGGGCATGACGGCTCACGCGGTCGGCACCTCGGTGGCCCTGCAAGAGAGTGAAGAGTGCGGCGCCTTTGCGGCGCTGGCGATGAGTCTGATGGGCGTGGCCACGGCGGTATTCTTGCCGCTGGCCGTGTCGGTGATCGTTTAATCCGGGTTTGAAGGAAACCTTTATGAGTCTGGCGCTGTTCCCGCTCAACACTGTGCTGTTCCCGGGTTGCACCCTCGACCTGCAACTGTTCGAAGCGCGCTACCTGGACATGGTCGCGCGCTGCATGAAAAAGGGCGAAAGCTTCGGCGTGGTGTGCATCCTTGACGGCAGCGAAGTGGGCATGGCCCCGGACGGCTACGCGTTGATCGGCTGCGAAGCGCTGATCCGCGACTTCAAGCAACAGGACAACGGCCTGCTGGGCATTCGTGTCGAAGGCGGGCGGCGTTTTCGTGTACGCGACGCCGGTGTGCAGAAGGACCAATTGTTGCTGGCCGAGGTGCAATGGCTCGAAGAGCTGCCGGACCAGCCATTGGAAGAAGAGGACGCCGACCTGCTGGCGTTGCTCCAGGCCCTGGCTGAGCACCCGATGGTGGCCTCGCTGGACATGGACGCCCATGCCGATGGGCAGCAAGCCTTGGGCAATCAGCTTGCCTACTTATTGCCCTTCACCGAGGCCGACAAGATCGACCTGCTGCAACTCGACGACCCACAGCAGCGCCTGGATGCGATCCAGATGCTGCTCGATGAGTTGCAGGGCGAGTTGTTCACTCAATAGGCATACCGTAGCAGGGCGTGGGGCGTGCCGGTGAACGCGATGAACCCCAGCACCGCGACCAGCGCCGGCAACAGCAGCCACCAGGCTTTTTGCGACAGGGCCGGCAGCGGGCTTCGATACTGGCTCACCCCCAGGCTGAACGCGCACACCGTCATCGCCAACAGCGTGCCGGCCAGGATGTCCGTGGGCCAGTGGGCGCCGAGGTACACCCGCGACAGCGCGATGAAGGCCGCCGGAATACAGCCCAGCAGCATCCAGGTCAGGCGCAGCCGGATGGGTTGCCCGCGACCGGCCAGTACGGCCAGTGCCAGGAAAAACGCGAACGCGCCGGAGGCGTGACCGCTGGGCATGCTGAAACTGGTCAGCGGGTCGGTGAGGATTTCCGGGCGGCCACGGGCGAAAAACAGCTTGGTCCCCGTGTTGATCACCGCCGCGCCGGCGAGGGTCGCGCCGACAAACAGCGCATGCCGCCATTGCCGCGCCAGTAGCAGCAGGCCGGTGAACACGGCGCTGGCCACGAACATCTTCTTGAATTCACCCAGTTGGGTGATGCGCACCATCACCTCGTCCAGCCAGGGGCTGCGGTGTTCTTGCACCAAGGCACTGAGGCCCTGGTCGAAGTCATTGAGATGGGGGTAGCCGATAAACAGGGCGATCAACATCGTCAGGCTGGCGCAGCCAATCCACAAGGTGGCGCGACGATGGCCGCGCAGGCTACTGTTCAGGCTCAACCCCACGACTACCGCGATACAGGCCGCAACGACGCCAGCCTCCGGCCAGAAACCCTCGGGCAACGGCAGGCGGAACGCGGCGCCGGTCGCCCAGCCGGGCAGCAGATAGGCTACCGACCAGCCCGCCGCTGCGACGATGCTCACCGCCACGAAGCGCGGTAAGGGCATGTCGCACATGCCGGCCACCATGGGCAGCATTGGCCGTAGCGGGCCGATGAAGCGCCCGACCAGCAGGCTGGCAATGCCGTATTTGTGGAAGTAGGTTTCGGCGCTGTTCATCCATTCAGGGTGGTGACGAAGGCCGGGCAGGCGCCGGATGTTCTGATGGAAATGTCGCCCCAGGTAGTAGGACACCGCATCACCCAGCAGCCCGCCGAGAAAACCCAGCAGCAGGGTTTCGCTCAAGGACAGCGCACCGCTGCCGGCGAGGGCGGCAATGGCGAACAGCAATACCGTGCCTGGCACGATCAGCCCTGCGATGGCCAGGCATTCCACACAGGCCACGATGAAGACCGCCACCGCCAGCCATTCGGGGTTCAGGGTCAGCCAGCCGGTAATGCTATCGAGCCATTGGCCCATAAAACGTCTCCATGTCTGCAATACAAAATCTGATACGGCGTAAATCAACTGTGGGAGCTGCTGTGTTGCGGATATCGATTTCCAGCAAACGCAGTCGTTTCAATTCAAATTAGAAAATAGTCGCGGCCTTCGACCTGGCCCCGGCGCAGCGGGTTACGGGTGCAGTAAGGCGCGTAGCCCGCATCGACAAAGCGGTACATCAGCTGTTCATCGCGCCCGCTCGGAATGCCCAGGCGGGTGGTCTGGATGATCTGGCTCGGGGTCTGGCCCACGTCGTCCACGTAGAACAATTCCTGGTCGAAGCGCTTGGCGTCCCACATCGGCACTTTCAAGCCCAGCGCCTTACACAGCAGGGTTTGGCCGGCACACAGCTTTTGCGATGGGCGCGGGCTGCCGTTGGCACCGGGGTTGTTCAGCAGCATCTGCGCCAAACTGGCCGGGCCGGACGTTTCATCGACCCACGGATACGCCGATTTGATCAGCACGGCGTTGCCCGGGCCCTGGGCGCTGAAGTTCAGCGAATCGCCGCCACGGGCGTAGTACATGTAGATATGGCCGCCATCCAGAAACAAAGCCTTACGCTTTTCTGTGTAGCCGAGCGAGGCGTGGCTGCCTTTTTCGGCCAGGTAATACGCTTCGGTTTCAATAATTCGCGCCGAAAGCCAGAGATCGCCTACGCGATGGCGGACGATTTTTCCGAGCAGATCCCGGGCGAGCAATTGCGCGTCGCGGTCGAAGAAGCTGTCGGGTAGGGCGCTGGCGGGCACTTGGGTGGCAAAACTGGACATGGCAGTCAGGGGTTAATACGGCTAAATGTGACGGAATCATAACAACTCCCACCTTAATTACCGCTGAAGCCCAGGTTTTTACAGTTCATTTCGACCATCCGCCCCTCACCGCTGTCAGTCGAGCGGCGTCACAGCTATAATCTGCCGCTTTCCTCCCTGCCAAGACTCCCTGACCATGACTGAGTCCGTTCTTGACTACATGACCCGCCTGGGTCGCGCTGCCCGTCAGGCCTCGCGGTTGATCGCCCGTGCGAGCACCGCGCAGAAGAACCGCGCCCTGCTGGCGGCCGCCGACGCTCTGGATGCTTCGCGCTCCGAGCTCTCCGCCGCCAACGAGCAAGACCTGGCCAACGGCCGCGCCAATGGCCTTGAGCCAGCCCTGCTGGACCGCCTGGCGCTGACTCCGGCCCGTATCGACGACATGATCGAAGGCCTGCGTCAGGTGGCCAAGCTGCCTGACCCCATCGGTGAAATCCGCGATATGCGCTACCTGCCGTCCGGCATCCAAGTGGGCAAGATGCGCGTGCCCCTGGGCGTGATCGGCATCATCTATGAGTCGCGCCCGAACGTGACCATCGACGCCGCGAGCCTGTGCCTCAAGTCCGGCAACGCCACCATCCTGCGTGGCGGCTCCGAAGCCATTAATTCCAACCGTGCCATTGCCGCCTGTATCCAGCAGGGCCTGGCCGTGGCCGAATTGCCGGCCGAAGTGGTGCAAGTGGTCGAGACCACTGACCGTGCCGCCGTTGGCGCACTGATCACCATGCCGGAATTCGTCGACGTGATCGTGCCGCGCGGTGGCAAGAGCCTGATCGAGCGCGTCAGCCGTGATGCCAAGGTGCCGGTGATCAAACACCTGGACGGCGTGTGCCACGTGTATATCGACATCGCGGCCGATATCGACAAGGCCATCCGCATCGCCGACAACGCCAAGACTCACCGCTACGCCCCGTGCAACACCATGGAAACCCTGCTGGTGCACGCGGGCATTGCCGAGCGCGTGTTGCCTCCACTGGCGGCTATCTACCGCGACAAGGGCGTGGAGCTGCGCGGTTGTTCACGCACCCGTGCGCTGCTGGGCGCGGACGTGATCGAAGCCACCGAGCTGGACTGGTACACCGAATACACGGCGCCGATCCTGTCGATCAAGATTGTCGACGACCTGGACGAGGCCATCGAACACATCAACACCTACGGCTCCAAGCACACCGACGCCATTGTTTCCGAGCATTTCAGCGATGCCCGGCGTTTCCTCAACGAAGTGGATTCCGCCTCGGTGATGATCAACGCCTCGACGCGTTTTGCCGACGGTTTCGAGTACGGCCTGGGGGCGGAGATCGGTATCTCCACCGACAAGCTGCACGCCCGCGGCCCGGTCGGCCTGGAAGGCCTGACCAGCGAGAAGTACGTGGTGTTCGGCGACGGTCATGTGCGCACTTGATGGGTAAACGCATCGGGCTGCTCGGCGGTACTTTCGACCCCGTGCACATTGGCCATTTGCGCAGTGCCCTGGAAGTCGCGGATGCCCTCGCGCTGGACGAGTTGCGGGTGATGCCCAACGCTCGGCCGCCGCACCGCGATACCCCGCAGGTGTCACCGCAACAGCGCCTGGAAATGGTGCGCCTGGCAGTGGACGGCATTGCGCCGTTGGTGGTGGACGACCACGAACTCAAGCGTGATAAACCGTCCTACACTGTCGATACCCTGGAAGTGATGCGCGCTGAAATGGCCGCGGATGACCAGTTGTTTCTGCTTTTGGGCTGGGACGCATTTTGCGGCCTGCCCTCTTGGCATCGCTGGGAGGAACTCCTCCAGCATTGCCACATCCTGGTTTTGCAACGCCCGGATGCCGACAGCGAACCGCCGGATGCCTTGCGCAACCTGCTGGCCGCGCGGTCGGTAAGTGACCCCTTGGCCCTGACCGGGCCGAACGGGAATATTGCATTCGTCTGGCAGACCCCGCTTGCGGTGTCCGCCACCCAGATCCGTCAACTGCTGGCCAGCGGTAAGTCGGTACGTTTCCTGGTGCCTGACGCGGTCCTGGCCTACATCGATGCGCACGGGCTTTACCGTGCGTCGAACTGAAAAGGCGCGCTTGAGCGTACGCACAGTCGTACAGCGAGCGCCCGAACATACGAGCAAAACGAGTTTTATATGACGAACAAAGACGTAAGCAAAGTTAAGCGCAAAGGCACGTTCAAAAGCGCTCCGTTGCCAGTAGAAGCCCACACCGGCCCTGAGCTGGCAGGCGAAGAGCTGGTAAAAGTGGCCGTGGCCGCCCTGGAAGACGTGAAAGCCCAGGACATCCAGGTGCTGGACGTACGTGACAAGCAAAGCATCACCGACTACATGATCATCGCCACCGGTACCTCGAACCGTCAGATCGGCGCGATGCTGGACAAGGTCCGCGAAGCCGTCAAAGCCCAAGGCGTCAAGCCGCTGGGTGAAGAAGGCAAGGGCGACAGCGACTGGGTGCTGCTGGACATGGACGACGTGATCGTTCACATGATGACTTCCAACGCTCGCCAGTTCTACGACCTGGAGCGTCTGTGGAAAGGCGCCGAGCAGAGCCGTGCCGCCGATGGCAAGCACCACAGCCCGGAAGTGGGCCACGCGCACTTCGACAAGCTGAACAAAGACCAGGAATAAGGAACGGCTGTGCGCCTGCGTCTGATTGCTGTCGGTTCACGCATGCCCAAGTGGGTGGAAGAAGGCTGGCACGAGTATGCCAAGCGTCTGCCCGCTGAGCTGTCTCTTGAACTGGTAGAGATACCGCTCAATACCCGGGGCAAGAATGCCGATGTGGCGCGCTTTATCCGTCAGGAAGGCGAAGCCATGTTGGCCAAGGTCGGCCCCAACGAGCGCATCGTCACCCTTGAAGTGCACGGCAAACCCTGGAGCACCGAGCAGTTGGCGGTGGAACTGGACCGCTGGCGCCTGGACTCGCGCACGGTCAACTTCATGGTCGGCGGCCCCGAAGGGCTGGCGCCGGAAGTCTGTGCGCGGGCGGACCAGCGCTGGTCGCTGTCGGCGCTCACGCTGCCGCACCCGCTGGTACGCATCCTGATCGGTGAACAGCTGTATCGCGCCTGGACAGTCCTGTCCGGGCACCCTTATCACAAATAATCTGCGCCCCTCCCGATGACCCAGCCGATCCGCATCAAGGACCACGAGAAAGACGCACGTCTTGTACGCGCGCGCGTGGTGTTTGGCGCAATCCTGGTGGTGGCCTTGTTGGGCGTGCTGATTGCGCGTCTGTATTTCCTGCAGGTGATCCAGTACGACTATCACTCCACGCTGTCGGAGAACAATCGGGTGCACGTGCAGCCGATTCCGCCGACGCGTGGGCTGATCTTCGACCGCAATGGCGTGGTGGTCGCGGACAACCGACCCAGCTTCAGCCTGAGCATGACCCGCGAGCGTTCCGGCGACTGGCAGCAGATCCTCGATGTGATCGTCGAAGTGCTGCAACTGACGCCGGAAGACCGGGTGATCTTCGAAAAGCGCATGAAGCAGGGGCGCCGGCCGTTCGAGCCGGTGCCGATCCTGTTTGAGCTGACCGAAGAGCAGATCGCCCGGATCGCGGTGAACCAGTTCCGTCTGCCCGGTGTTGAGGTGGTGGCGCAGTTGGTGCGGCATTACCCGCAAGGGCCGCACTTTGCCCACTCCGTCGGCTACATGGGACGGATCAACGAGAAAGAGCTGAAGACCCTTGACCCGGTCAACTACAGCGGCACCCACCATATCGGCAAGACCGGCATCGAGCGCTTCTACGAGCCCGAGCTGCACGGCCAGGTGGGTTACGAAGAAGTCGAGACCAACGCCCGTGGCCGCGTGCTGCGGGTGCTCAAGCGCACCGACCCGGTGCCGGGCAAGGACATCGTGCTGAGCCTGGACATCAAGCTGCAGGAAGCAGCGGAAATGGCCCTGGGTGGTCGGCGGGGTGCGGTGGTGGCGCTGGACCCGACCACGGGCGAAGTGCTGGCCATGGTCAGCCAACCGAGTTTCGACCCCAACCTGTTCGTGACCGGCATCAGCTTCAAGGCGTACGCCGAGCTGCGTGATTCCATCGACCGGCCGCTGTTCAACCGCGTGCTGCGCGGCCTGTACCCGCCCGGCTCGACGATCAAGCCTGCGGTGGCGATTGCCGGCCTCGATGCGGGCGTGGTCACGGCCTCCAGCCGGGTGTTCGACCCGGGCTACTACATGCTACCCAACTACGACCACAAGTACCGTAACTGGAACCGCACCGGTGATGGCTTTGTCGACCTGGACACCGCGATCATGCGCTCCAACGACACCTATTTTTACGATCTGGCCCATAAGCTCGGGATCGATCGCCTGTCTGCCTATATGGGCAAGTTCGGCCTCGGCCAGAAAGTCTCTCTGGACATGTTCGAAGAGTCCCCTGGCTTGATGCCATCGAGGGAGTGGAAACGCGCGACCCGCCGCCAGGCGTGGTTCCCGGGTGAAACCTTGATCCTCGGGATCGGCCAGGGCTACATGCAGGCCACGCCGTTGCAGCTGGCCCAGGCGACGGCGCTGGTGGCGAACAAAGGCATCTGGAACCGCCCACACCTGGCCAAGACCATCGAAGGCGAGAAGCCGGTGGATGAAAACCCGATTGCCGATATCGTGCTGCGCGACCCGTCCGACTGGACCAAGGTCAACCACGGCATGCAGCAGGTGATGCACGGCGCCCGGGGTACCGCGCGCAAGGCGGCCGTCGGTGCGCAATACCGCATTGCCGGCAAGAGTGGTACCGCCCAGGTGGTCGCGATCAAGCAAGGCGAGAAATATGACCGCTCCAAGGTTCAGGAGCGCCACCGTGACCACGCCTTGTTTGTCGGCTTCGCGCCGGCCGACGACCCGAAGATCGTGGTGGCGGTGATGGTCGAGAACGGCGAGTCCGGCTCAGGCGTCGCAGCGCCCGTGGTGCGCCAAGTGATGGACGCCTGGCTGTTGGCCGACGACGGCAGGCTCAAGCCCGAATATGGTGGCCCCCCTTCAAGCACCGAGGTTACGGCCCGTGAAGAGTAATTTTGACCGCATCCTCTCCAGCGAGGACGTGATGCGTCGCCGTGCGACGTTGCTGCAACGCATGCACATTGATGGCCCGTTGCTGATCCTGCTGCTGACCCTGGCGGCCGGCAGCCTGTTCGTGCTGTATTCGGCCAGCGGCAAAAACTGGGACCTGCTGATCAAGCAAGCATCGTCGTTCGGCCTGGGCCTGTTGTCGATGGTGGTGATCGCCCAGCTGGAGCCGCGTTTCATGGCGCGCTGGGTGCCGCTGGGGTATGTGGCCGGCGTGTTGTTGCTGGTGGTGGTGGACGTGATGGGCCACAACGCCATGGGCGCGACCCGCTGGATCAACATCCCGGGGGTGATTCGCTTCCAGCCGTCGGAATTCATGAAGATTTTAATGCCGGCGACTATCGCCTGGTACCTGTCCAAGCGCACCTTGCCGCCACAGCTCAAGCACGTGGGCATCAGCCTGATCCTGATCGGCGTGCCGTTCATTCTGATTGTGCGCCAACCAGACCTTGGGACTTCTTTGCTGATCCTCGCGGGCGGCGCCTTCGTGCTGTTCATGGGCGGTTTGCGCTGGCGCTGGATCCTCAGCGTGCTGGCCGCCGCCGTGCCAGTGGCCGTGGCGATGTGGTTCTTCTTTATGCACGACTACCAGAAGCAGCGAATCCTCACATTCCTCGACCCGGAGAGCGACCCGCTGGGCACCGGCTGGAACATCATCCAGTCGAAGGCGGCGATCGGTTCCGGCGGCGTATTCGGTAAAGGCTGGCTGCTGGGTACCCAGTCGCACCTGGACTTCCTGCCGGAAAGCCACACCGACTTCATCATTGCGGTGATGGGCGAAGAGTTCGGCCTGGTAGGCATTTGCGCGTTGCTGTTGATTTATTTGCTGCTGATCGGTCGCGGGCTGGTGATTACCGCCCAGGCGCAGACGCTGTTCGGCAAGTTGCTGGCGGGCAGCCTGACCATGACCTTTTTTGTTTATGTTTTCGTCAACATCGGTATGGTCAGTGGCCTGTTGCCGGTGGTTGGGGTGCCGTTGCCATTCATTAGCTACGGCGGAACTTCGCTGGTGACATTGCTGTCAGCGTTTGGGGTTTTGATGTCGATTCATACGCATCGCAAATGGATCGCACAGGTTTGAATAAGGTGAAGATGTCAATGCAAGTAATGCGCGGCTGGGCGACTCGGCATGCGTCCCTGATGGGCCTGATCGGGCTGCTGGGCGCGACGCAAGAGGCGCTGGCCGGTGACTACGATGGCTCACCTCAGGTCGCCGAATTTGTCGGTGAAATGACCCGCGACTACGGTTTCGCCGGTGAACAGCTGATGGGCGTGTTCCGCGAAGCCCAGAAGAAGCAGGCGATTCTCGACGCCATCTCGCGCCCCGCCGAGCGGGTTAAACAGTGGAAGGAATACCGCCCGATGTTCCTCACCGACGCCCGTGTGGCGCGGGGTGTGGACTTCTGGCGCCAGCACGAAGCCGTGCTGGCCCGCGCCGAGCAGGAATACGGCGTGCCGGCCCAGGTGATCGTGGCCATCATCGGCATCGAAACCTTCTACGGGCGCAACACCGGCAGCTACCGGGTGATCGACGCCTTGTCGACCCTGGGCTTCGATTACCCGCCGCGTGCCGAATTCTTCCGCAAGGAACTGCGCGAATTCCTGCTGCTGGCCCGCGAAGAGCAGGTCGATCCGTTGACCCTCAAGGGCTCCTACGCCGGGGCGATGGGCTTGCCGCAGTTCATGCCGAGCAGCTTCCGTGCCTATGCCGTGGACTTTGACGGTGATGGCCACATCAATATCTGGAGCAACCCCGACGACGCCATCGGCAGTGTGGCCAGCTACTTCAAGCGCCATGGCTGGGTGGCCGGCGAACCGGTGGTGATCCGTGCCGATGTTTCCGGGGAGCGTGCCGATGAAGGCCTGACCCAGGGCATCGAGCCGGCCAAGACAGTCGGGGAGTTGCGGGCGCTGGGCTGGTCGAGTCAGAATGCGCCACGCGATGACATGCCGGTGACGGCATTCCGCCTTGAAGGCGAAAACGGCCCGGAATACTGGATGGGCTTGAAGAATTTTTACGCAATCACGCGTTATAACCGCAGTGTGATGTACGCCATGGCCGTGCATCAGCTGTCAGACATGCTGGTCCAAGCACGGGGCAACAAGTAATGCGGGTATCGCCGATCAAACAACCGCTCAAGCTGGTGGCGTTCGCCGCGTTGTCCCTGCTGGTCGTCAGTTGCTCCACCAGCCGTGGTCCGGCGCAGAAGTCCGGTGGTACGGCCATCCGTTCCCAGCCGGGCCTGGACATCAACCGCGCGCACAAAGACGGCGCGCCGTGGTGGGACGTGGATGTCTCGAAGATCCCGGACGCCACGCCAACCCTGCACACCGGCGCCTACAAGGCCAACCCGTACACCGTGCTGGGCAAGACCTATTTCCCGCTGCAAGACTCCAAGACCTATGTCCAGTCGGGCACGGCGTCCTGGTACGGTACCAAGTTCCATGGCCAGAACACCGCCAACGGCGAAGTGTATGACCTGTACGGCATGAGCGCGGCCCACAAGACCCTGCCACTGCCCAGCTATGTGCGCGTGACCAACCTGGACAACAACCGCACGGTGATCCTGCGAGTCAACGACCGTGGACCGTTCTATTCGGACCGCATCATCGACTTGTCCTACGCGGCCGCGAAGAAACTCGGTTACGCCGAAACCGGCACGGCGCGGGTGAAGGTCGAAGGTATCGACCCGGCGCAGTACTGGGCCCAGCGTGGCAAGCCGGCGCCGTTGATGCTCAATGAGCCGCAAACCCCGCAGCCGCAAGTGACGGCGTCGGCGGGCAAGATCGAACAGTGGACCCCGCCGCCAGCGCAGCACGCGCCGGATACGGTGGTCGTGCCCCAGGCAGCGCCGGGCGCCTCCATGGCCGGTGGGCAATACCTGCAGGTCGGCGCTTTCGCCAACCCGGACGCGGCAGAGCTGTTAAGGTCCAAGCTCAGCGGCATGGTCAATGCGCCGGTGTTCATCAGTTCCATCGTGCGTAACCAGCAGACCTTGCACCGCGTGCGCATGGGGCCAATCGGTTCGCCAAGCGAGGTTGCGCAAGTACAGAACAGCGTGCGCCTGGCCAACCTGGGGCAGCCCAGCGTGGTCACCGCAGAATAAGCAGTAAAAGGCTTGATGGCTTGGGCGCGCATGCGGGCCCGGACCTTGGTTGTTGGCTCGTTGAACAATAAAAACCCGGGGGCAAGGGGTGAGCGGGCAACCGAACACGTGACAGTCTGGAAGCGGGCTGTCTGAATAGTTTTGCCCGCGAGGGCAAGTTTCCATAAGCAATTTCGAGAGACGGATGAACATCACCACCTTAGCCAAACGCACGTGCCTGCTTCTTTCGCTGATCATCACCCCGGCCGCCTGGGCGGTTGAAATGGTGCCGGCTTCCCCGCAACTGGCCGCCAAGGCCTGGGTCCTCATGGATGCCGCCAGCGGCAACGTGCTGGTCGAGAACAACGGTGACCAGCGCCTGCCCCCTGCCAGCCTGACCAAACTGATGACGGCCTACATCGCGACCCTGGAAATCCGTCGCGGCCAGATCGGCGAGAACGACCCGGTCACCGTCAGCGAAAACGCCTGGCGCACCGGCGGTTCGCGGATGTTCATCAAGGTGGGTTCGCAGGTGACGGTGAGCGACCTGCTGCACGGCATCATCATCCAGTCGGGTAACGACGCCAGCGTGGCCCTGTCCGAGCACATCGCCGGCAGCGAAGACGCGTTCGCCGACATGATGAACAAAACCGTGGCCGACCTGGGCATGACCAACAGCCACTTCATGAACCCGACCGGCCTGCCGAACCCAGAGCACTACTCGTCGGCTCACGACATGGCGATCCTGGCCCGCGCGATCATCCGTGTCGACCCGGTGCACTACGCCATCTACTCCCAGAAGGAGTTCTTCTGGAACAACATCAAGCAGCCTAACCGCAACCTGTTGCTGTGGCGTGACAAGACCGTCGACGGTCTGAAAACCGGTCACACCGAAGAAGCCGGCTACTGCATGGTGTCGTCCGCCGTACGTGATGGCCAGCGCCTGATTGCCGTGGTCTTCGGCACCAACAGCGAGCAGGCCCGTGCGGCCGAGACGCAAAAACTGCTGACCTACGGTTTCCGTTTCTTCGAAACCCAGACCTTCTACCAGAAGGGCACTGAACTGGCGCAGGCGCCGGTCTGGAAGGGCGCAACCCACCAGGTCAAAGCCGGCCTGGCTGAAGACCTGACCCTGACCATGCCTAAAGGCCAGCTGAAAAAGCTCGCTGCCAGCATGACCATGAACCCGCAACTGGTTGCGCCAATCGCCAAGGGCGACGTGATCGGCAAGGTCGAAGTCAAACTGGACGACAAAGTGGTGCACAGCGCCGACCTGATCGCCCTGGACGCTGTCGACGAAGGTGGCATCTTCCGCCGCGTGTGGGATAGCATCCGTCTATTCTTCTACAGCTTGTTCAACTGATAGTGTGCACCTGCAAAGCCCCGTGTTGATCCGACACGGGGCTTTGCCCGTCGCCACGGCTTACGCTTACGAGGCCGTTACGCCATGACCGATAAAGAAGTAGAAGTAAAGGCGCCAAAGATCGAATTCCCAGTGACGGACTATCCCGTCAAGGTGATCAGCGATACCGGCGTGGGCCGCAAGGACAAGATTCTCGAGATCGTCCGCAAATACGCAACGATCAACGACAACCGCGTGGACGAGCGTCAAAGCTCCACCGGCAAATACACCACGATCCAGTTGCACATCGTTGCGACGGATCAGGACCAGCTCTACAACATCAACAGCGAACTGCGGGCCACCGGTTTCGTGCACATGGTGTTGTGATGTCTCACGTCCTGGGCTTTCGCGAGCTCGGCCGGATGGACTACGAGCCCGTCTGGCACGCCATGCAACGGTTCACGAACGAGCGCGGCACCTCGGCCCCTGATGAGATCTGGCTGGTGGAACACCCGCCGGTGTTCACCCAGGGCCAGGCCGGCAAGGCCGAACACCTGCTGCTGCCGGGAGATATTCCGGTGGTGCAGGTCGACCGAGGTGGCCAAGTGACTTACCATGGGCCCGGCCAACTGGTGGCGTACCTGCTGCTGGATGTGCGCAAGCTGGGGTTTGGCGTGCGTGACCTGGTCACCCGCATGGAGGCCTGCCTGATCGAGCTGTTGGCCAGCTACGGCGTGACCGCTGCGGCCAAGCCCGATGCCCCGGGTGTGTATGTGGACGGCGCGAAAATCGCCTCCCTGGGGTTGCGCATCCGCCACGGCTGTTCCTTTCACGGCCTGGCCCTGAACGTGGACATGGACCTGGCGCCGTTCCGACGGATCAACCCGTGCGGCTATGCCGGACTGGCCATGACCCAACTGAGCGAGCACGCCACACCGATTAAATTTGCCGAGGTTAGTGCCCGGCTGCGTGCGCAGCTCGTCAAACACCTCGACTATGCTGAGCAGACGACCCTTACGGGCGGAATCGACTGATTATGACTACTGATGCAGTGCAAACCATGATCCCGACGGTGGACGTTACAGACCGTCCGGCCCCGGCCCCGCGTGCCAAGGTGGAAGCCGGCGTCAAGCTGCGCGGCGCCGAGAAGGTTGCACGCATCCCGGTGAAGATCATTCCGACCACCGAACTGCCGAAGAAACCCGACTGGATCCGCGTGCGCATCCCGGTTTCGCCGGAAGTCGACCGTATCAAGGCCTTGCTGCGCAAGCACAAGCTGCACAGCGTGTGCGAAGAAGCGTCCTGCCCGAACCTGGGCGAGTGCTTCTCCGGCGGCACCGCCACCTTCATGATCATGGGTGACATCTGCACCCGTCGTTGCCCGTTCTGCGACGTCGGCCACGGCCGTCCGAAGCCACTGGACGTCAACGAGCCGGAAAGCCTGGCCATCGCCATCGCCGACCTGCGCCTCAAGTACGTGGTGATCACTTCGGTAGACCGCGACGACCTGCGTGACGGCGGTGCCCAGCACTTTGCCGACTGCATCCGCGAGATCCGCAAGCTGTCGCCGAACGTGATGCTCGAAACCCTGGTGCCGGACTACCGTGGCCGCATGGACGTGGCGCTGGAAATCACCGCCGCCGAGCCGCCGGATGTGTTCAACCACAACCTGGAAACCGTGCCACGCCTGTACAAGGCTGCGCGCCCGGGTTCGGACTACCAGTGGTCGCTGACCCTGCTGCAGAAATTCAAGCAGATGATGCCTCACGTTCCAACCAAGTCCGGCTTGATGCTGGGCCTGGGCGAGACCGACGAGGAAGTGATCGAAGTCATGAAGCGCATGCGCGAACACGACATCGACATGCTGACCCTGGGCCAGTACCTGCAACCGTCCCGCAGCCACTTGCCGGTGCAGCGTTTCGTGCACCCGGACACCTTCGCCTGGTTCGCCGAGGAAGGTTACAAGATGGGCTTCAAGAACGTGGCCTCGGGCCCGCTGGTGCGCTCCTCGTACCACGCTGACGAGCAGGCCAAGCTGGTCAAGGCGAGCCTGGTTTCGTAAGCCGCTCCGCAATTGAATGTGGATGCGGGCTTGTGTGGGAGCGGGCTTGCTCGCGAATACGGTGTTTCAGTCACCTGATTAATCGACTGATACTCCGCTTTCGCGAGCAAGCCCGCTCCCACATTGGGTTCTGCGTTTAAGTGGGAGACCATGGATGACCAGTAAATCAACAGTTGCCGTACCCGCCCTTCGCTCTGAAGGCACCATCGCCCTGATCGCCCCCGCCGGTCCTGCCGCACTGGACGTCGAAAAAGCCGGTCACTGGATGCGTTCCCGTGGCTACGATCTGCGAATTTTTCCTGGCGTGTATGAACGCGACGGCTACCTCGCCGGCAGCGATGACGTTCGCCTGCGTGACCTGCACGACGCCTTCGCCGATCCCGATATCGACGCGATCTTCTGCCTGCGTGGCGGCTACGGCACGCCACGCCTGCTCGATCGCCTGGATTTCGACCTGCTGCGCGCCAACCCCAAGCCATTCGTAGGCTACAGCGACATCACCGCGTTGCACCTGGCTATCAGCCGCTACGCCGGCTTCGTGACCTTTCATGGGCCGATGCTCAACGCCGACCTGCTGGGCGACAAGCAGCCACCTACCGAGTCGTCACTGTTCAGCATGCTGCGGGGCCAATTGGGCGCTGGCAGTGTGCTTGCACATCCGGTGGCCTACCCGTTGACCACTGTCGAGCCTGGCATCGCCTGTGGGCGCTTGCTGGGGGGCAACCTGTCGATGATCGCGGCAGTGATGGGCACTGCCTTTGAGATTGATGCAGAAGGCATCATCCTGCTGATTGAGGACGTCAACGAGCCGATCTACCGGATCGACCGGCTGCTCACCCACTTGCGGTTGGCGGGCAAGCTGGATCAGGTGGCGGGTGTGCTGGTGGGGGATGTGGCAGGGGTGGACAATGCCGTGCTGGAGCGACTGCTCAAGCAGACCTTCGGACCGCTGCGCATTCCAGTGCTGGCCGGCTGGCGCAGTGGGCATTGCGATCCGAACCTGACCTTGCCGATGGGCGCTTTGGTGCGCCTGGATGCGGGGGAGCAGCGGTTGGTGTTGGAGCAGGATGTGGTCTTTAAATAACCGTCGCCTGTGACACCGTCTTCGCAGGCAAGCCAGCTCCCACATTCGACCGTATTCCAAAGGATGCTCACGGTTAAATGTGGGAGCGGGCTTGCTCGCGAAGACGGTAGTCGCCATAAGCACTTCTACCGGGTTTGCAGGGATTCCAGCAGCTTCACCGTCGGATACCCATCCGCCGGCCAGCCCAACGCTTGCTGCGCCGCACGAATCGCCTTGCGCGTATTCGCACCAATGATCCCGTCCGGGTTCCCGGCGTCATAGCCTTTGGCACTGAGTGCCGTCTGCAAATCGATGCGCTGCGAGCGACTCAGCGGCAATTCATCTTTCGGCCAATCGCCACGAATCACACCGCCACCGCCAAACCGTTCCGACAGCAGGCCCACTGCCAGTGCGTAGGACGACGAGTTGTTGTACTTGAGGATCGCGCGGAAGTTATCCAGTACCAGGAAGGCTGGGCCACGGTAGCCTGCCGGCAGCAGCAGCGCAGCGGAGAGCTGGCTGACGTTTGGCGGGATGCTCGCGCCTGGCGGCAACTGGATGCCCAGGTTCAGCCATTCGGCGACCGACTTGCGCACGCCGCCATCGGCCAGTGCGTAATCGAAGTTCGTTGGCAATTGCTTGACCTCGAAACCCCACGGCTGGCCTTTCTGCCAGCCGGAGCTTTGCAGGTAGTGGGCGGTGGAGGCGAGGGCGTCGGCCGGGCTGTTCCAGATATCGCGGCGACCGTCGCCATCGAAGTCCACGGCGTGGGTGTTGTAGGTGGTCGGGATAAATTGGGTCTGGCCCATGGCACCGGCCCAGGAGCCTTTCATCTGGTCGGCCTGGATGTCGCCGTGCTGGATGATCTGCAGCGCGGCCAGCAACTGCGCCTGGGCGAATGCCGGGCGACGGCCTTCGTAGGCCAGGGTCGCCAGGGAGCGGATCACCGAGTTGTTGCCCTGGAATTGGCCGAAGTTGCTTTCCATGCCCCACACCGACACCAGCGCCTGGCGATCAACGCCATAACGCTGCTCGATGCTTTGCAGGATGTCCGCATATTTGATCAGCAGGGCCTGGCCGTTGCGCACGCGTACCGGCGACAGGGCGCCGTCGAGGTATTCCCACACCGGGCGAGAAAATTCAGGTTGGCTGCGGTCGGCACGGATGACCGCCATATCGGGTGTGACGTTGGCGAACGCCGTGTCGAACACGGCAGCCGTGATGCCGGCCTGCAGGGCTTGCACGCGAAAACCCGCCTGCCATTCAGCAAAGGTCTGGGTGGGTTGGATGTCGAGGTTGTCCACGGCGACGGGGGGCACGACAGCAGGCGCAACAGCGGGTGCGGTCTGGAGCTTGGGCAGCGGTTGAGCGTCGGCGGCGGTGGGTTTTTCCGCGCAGGCGACGAGCAGAATAAGGCTGGAGGCAGCGATCAATTGGCGAAGGTGCCAACGACGGGAAAGGCTAGAGGGCATGCACAGGTCCAGGGATTACAAATCAGGTGCAGACCTTATCATGCCGGAGGGGCGCTTGCCTTCAGGCAGCCAGAAAGTAAGAAGCCTCCCAGCTATTAGACTGGAAGGCTTCGCGGCGGTAGCTGCCTTTGCCCTTGCCGGCGCGTTCCTGACGGCTGCGGAACAGTGGCTGGGCGATGATGGATTTGGCCTTGTTCGGGCCATGCTTGGATGGCTTTTTGCTCATGCTCGGTACTCTCATAGGGTGGGTTAAAGCGGTGCAAATCATCTGCCGAAGTTGGGCGGCTGTAAAGGCTGGCACCTCTCAGAAATTGTAAATGCGATCAAAATGTGGGAGCTGGCTTGCCTGCTCCCACAGGGGTATGCGGTGTTCGGGGGGTGTTTATTCGGCGGGGAGTGTCAGGCGCTGGCCGGCCATCAGCAGCGACAAACGGCTCAGGCTCATCCATGGGGAACCGGCCGCCTGGCCCTTGATCTGGGCATCGATGCGCTGGGCTTCCAGCAACAGTTGCGCCCAGCGTTGCGCCGAGTGCCGTTGCAGGGCTTTGCTCATCAGGGGCTTGCGCTTGTCCCAGACAGGCGGCTTGGCCTGGCTGAACGCTTTGTCCAGCGGCGTGCCCTGGCTGTATTGCAAGGCAATATTGGCCAGCACCCGCAGCTCCCGAGCCAGGGCCCAGAGAATCACCGGTGGCTCCACGCCTTCTCCGCGCAAGCCTTCGAGCATGCGCAGGGCGTGGGCCGGTTCGCCATTGAGGATCGCATCCACCAGCCCGAACACGTCAAAGCGCGCACTGTCGGCAACCGCGCCTTGCACGGTTTCGACCGTAATCTGGCCGTCCTCAGCCATCAGCTTGAGCTTTTCGATCTCCTGGGCAGCGGCAAGCAGGTTGCCTTCCACCCGGGCGGCAATCAGCTCGACAGCGTCTTGGGTAGCGGCAAGCCCCGATTGAGACAAGCGTTGACGAATCCACTGCGGTAGTTGGCTGCTGTCCACTGGCCAGATCTGAATGAACTGGGTCTGCGCACCTTCCACCAAGGCCTTGCCCCATTTGGTTTTCTGCGCACTGCCGTCGAGTTTGGGCAGGCTGACCAGCAGTACCGTGTCTTCGGCGGGGCGTGCGCAGTATTCCATCAGGGCCGCCGCGCCTTTGTCGCCGGGCTTGCCGGAGGGCAGGCGCAGTTCCAGCAGGCGCTTTTCGGCAAACAGCGACATGCTCGCACCGGCTTGCAGCAGCGTCCCCCAGTCGAAACTGGCGTCGGCGCTGAACACCTGGCGCTCGTCGAAACCTTGCAGGCGTGCGGCACTGCGAATGGCGTCTGCGGCTTCCTGGCACAGCAGTGGGTCATCGCCACTGACGATGTACACAGGCGCGAGGCCACCTTGCAGGTGTTTGGCGAGTTGGGCGGGGGCGAGTTTCATAGGCGGGGCGAACGGGGCGCCAGGGGCGCCCCGTTTGGCTTACTCGACAGGGACTTCAACAGGCGACTGTTTCGGCGTGTTGTCTTCGTACTCTTGTGCCGCTTTCAGCGCGTCAGCATCGGCCTTGGCCTTGTTGTCGGCGGTTTGCTGCAAAGCATCGAGCTGTTGCGGGGTGAACAACGACAGGCGCAGGACCATGCGTTGCACCAGTTCACGGCGCATTTCCTTGCGGACCTGGATGATTTCCGAGTCTGAGCCCACCAGGTTGTTGCCATCGTGGGTGACGATTTTCTGTACCTGGATCTTGTCACCCATCAGTGGCAGGTGATCGCGGCCCTGCATCTGGAAGAACAGCTCGGTGCTCAGTTCGACTTCCGAAGAGCGGCCGGCGCTGGCATAGCTCAGGTTGCGCTGGGTTTCTTTCTCGTCGACAAGGAACAGCTTGTAAGGCGCGCCGTTGTAGATATGCACGCCGCTGTTTTCCAGGACCTGGCGCAACTGGACCACGGTGGTGCCGTAGGCGTCGCGGGCGCTGAGGTCCAGCTCCTTGATCGTCAGGTCATTGGTACCGGTGCCGCGCAGCTGGAAGCCGCAAGCGCTCAGAAGAACGGCGAGGCCCATCACCAGCAAATTGCGTTTGATCATTTTGTTGCTCCCCTTGAAACCATGCGGGCCTTATCGCGGCCCTAAAGGTTTAGTTCGGCGCAGGGCTCAGGCCCTGCGCCCGATCCGATTAGCTAGCGACGATATTGACCAGCTTGCCAGGCACCACGATCACCTTGCGGATCGTCAGGCCTTCAGTGAAGCGCAGCACGTTTTCGTTGACGCGGGCAGCCGCCTCGACGTCTTCGCGGCTGGCGCTGGCAGGCATGTCGATCTGGCCACGCAGTTTACCGTTGACCTGGATAACCAGTTGCAGGGTGTCCTGCACCAGGGCGCTGTCATCCTGTACCGGCCAGCGTGCGTCGATGACGGCGTCGCTGTGGCCCAGGCGGTTCCACAGGTCGTGGCTGATGTGCGGCGTGATCGGTGCCAGCAGCAGAGTCACCGTTTCCAGGCCCTCCTGTACCAGCGCACGGTCCTGCTCGGTGGCTTGCGGTGCTTTTTCCAGCACGTTCATCAGGGTCATCACCTGGGCGATGGCGGTGTTGAACTTGTGGTTCTGACCCACGTCCTGGCTGGCTTGCTTGATGGCCAGGTGCGTGCTGCGGCGAATGACTTTCTGCTCGTCGCTCAAGGCGGCCACGTCCAGCTTGCCCGGCAGGCCTTGGCTGATGTGGGCGTGCGCCAGGCGCCAGACGCGCTTGAGGAAGCGGTGCGAGCCTTCGACGCCGGAGTCGGACCATTCGGCGCTCATGTCCGGCGGCGAAGCGAACATCATGAACAGGCGGCAGGTGTCGGCACCGAACTGGTCGATCATCGACTGCGGGTCGACACCGTTGTTCTTGGACTTGGCCATCTTCTCGGTGCCGCCGATCTCTACCGGCAGGCCGTCGGCGATCAGCTTGGCGCTGATGACCTTGGCTTTGCTGTCGCGCTCAAGCTCGACGTCGGCCGGGTTGTACCAGGTGTAGGCACCGTTGGCTTCACGGCGATAGTAAGTCTCGGCGACCACCATGCCCTGGGTCAGCAGGTTCTTGAACGGCTCATCGGAGCTCACCAGGCCTTCGTCGCGCATCAGCTTGTGGAAGAAACGCGCGTACAGCAGGTGAAGGATGGCGTGTTCGATACCGCCGATGTACTGGTCGACCGGCAACCAGTGGTCGGCCGCGGATTTCTCCACCAGGCCACCTTCATAGTGCGGCGAGGCGTAGCGGGCGTAGTACCACGACGACTCGACGAAGGTGTCCATGGTGTCGGTTTCACGCTTGGCAGGCTGGCCGCATTTGGGGCAGCTGCATTCGTAGAACTCGGGCATGCGCGCCAGTGGCGAGCCTGCGCCGTCCGGCACCACGTCTTCCGGCAGGACGACCGGCAGTTGGTCTTCCGGTACTGGCACGTCGCCACAGCTTTCGCAGTGGATGATCGGGATCGGGCAGCCCCAGTAGCGCTGGCGGCTGATGCCCCAGTCGCGCAGGCGGAACTGGGTGCGCGAGGCGCCCAGGTTCTTCTTGATCAGTGCAACTTCGATCGCATCGAAAGCGCCTTGGAAATCCAGACCATCGAATTCGCCGGAGTTGATCAGCTCACCGTGCTCGCCATAGGCGTCTTGCCACGGGGCCGGGTTGGTGTCGCCCGAGCTGGTGCGCACCACGGATTTGATCGGCAGGCTGTATTTGGTGGCGAACTCGAAATCGCGCTCGTCGTGGGCCGGCACTGCCATTACGGCGCCATCGCCGTAGTGCATCAGCACGTAGTTGGCGACCCATACCGGCAGCTTCTCGCCAGTCAGTGGGTGCTCGACGAACAGGCCGGTTGGCAGGCCTTTTTTCTCCTGGGTGGCGACGTCGGCTTCAGCCACGCTGCCGCCTTTGCATTCGGCGATGAACGCCTGCAGCTCAGGGTTGTTCTGTGCGGCCTGGGTGGCCAGCGGGTGTTCAGCGGCCACGGCCACGTAGGTCGCGCCCATCAGGGTGTCGGGGCGGGTGGTGAAGACTTTGAGTGCGCCCGCTTCGCCGATCGAGTCGACGTTGTACGGGAACTGCACTTCCATGCCCTTGGATTTGCCGATCCAGTTGCGCTGCATGGTCTTGACCTGTTCCGGCCAGCCCGGCAGGTCGTCGAGGCTCGACAAGAGTTCATCCGCGTAGGCGGTGATCTTGAAGTAGTACATCGGGATTTCGCGCTTTTCGATCAGCGCGCCGGAGCGCCAGCCGCGACCGTCGATCACTTGCTCGTTGGCCAGTACGGTCTGGTCCAGCGGGTCCCAGTTCACGGTACCGCTTTTCTTGTAGATCACACCTTTTTCGAACAGGCGGGTGAACAGCCATTGTTCCCAGCGGTAGTAATCCGGCTTGCAGGTGGTCACTTCGCGGGACCAGTCCACCGCCAGGCCCAGGCTGCGCAGCTGGGTCTTCATGTAGGCGATGTTTTCGTAGGTCCACTTGGCGGGGGCCACGTTGTTTTTCATCGCGGCGTTTTCCGCCGGCATGCCGAAGGCGTCCCAACCCATGGGTTGCAGGACGTTCTTGCCTTGCATGCGCTGGTAGCGGGAAATCACGTCACCGATGGTGTAGTTGCGCACGTGCCCCATGTGTAGCTTGCCGCTGGGGTAAGGGAACATCGATAGGCAGTAGTAAGTCTCCTTGCCTGGCTGTTCACTGACTTCAAAGGACTTTTGCTCGTCCCAGAAGGTTTGGGCGGCATTTTCTATTTCACGGGGCTGATATTGTTCGTGCATGGCTACTTTTGAACTGAATAGGGGTGGCCTAATCCTCTTCGGTGCAACGTTCAGGTCCATCGACACCAAAAAGCGGCGCGTCCGTGCCCAAACCCTGCGGGAAGTGGAGTTACAGGAAGCGCCGTAGCATACATGACCCCACTCTATCGAGGGAAACCCTGATTGCGCAGCCAGGGCCGTCTGTCGCGGCGCCAGGCATGCGCGGCCATGGGGACTACGCTGTTGAGTGGGGAGCAAGTATTTCTTCAATGAGGTGAGGGGATGGTTGAATCGCAGCGAACTTTAACGAAACCGCAGTTGTATGAAGGACTGATCGACCGTTTGGGTCGGGCATTGGATGCCGCAAGAACCGCAGGCCGTTTGCGTGATGAGCGGCCTCTGGAGCTGGAGTTGCGAGGCTTGAGCCAGGCAGAACTTGAACTGATCAAGGTTTACCTGGAATTGAATCACCACCGCGCCTCTCCTGCGCAGGCTTCCCCGCCTGCCCAAGAGCCCTCGCGTTCGGCCAAGGTGATCTGGCTGAAGGACTTGTCCGCCGGCCGCGGCCCGGAAAAGCGTCGAGCCGTTCGGTGCAAGTGAAACACGGCGTCATCCGTTAGCCTTCTCAGTGTGTACCGGCGCAGAAAGTGTGTGGGTAAAGATTGTCGCTAAACCCTGTTGCATCTAGGCTTCGGGCATCTATGGAGATGCCCGATGCCTATTCGTTATTTCATTAAACAATTGCTCTTGCCGCCCGGCATTTTCTTGCTGTTGCTGGCGTTCGCCTGGTGGTGCAGAAAGCGCCGGCCGCGCCTGGCGGGATTCTGCTTTGCCGTGGGGTTTGGCGGAATGTGGTTGATGAGCCTGCCGGTGGTGGTGCAATGGGGCGCGCACGCGCTGGAGACCGAGCCGCCGCTGGCCCGGGATGAGTGGGCAACGCTGGCCCAGCGAGCGGATGCGATTGTGGTGCTGGGGTCGGGGCGTGAGCGTGGCGACCCGGCGTGGGGCAGTGACCAGCCCACCGGTATCGGCTTGGAGCGCCAGCGTTATGCTGCGCGATTGGCCAAGGCTTCCGGGTTGCCGGTGCTGACCACCGGTGGCTTGCACTACGGCACGCCGCCGAGCGAGGCCGAATTGATGGCGGTGTCGATGAAGGATGATTTCGGTGTAGACGTGCGCTGGAAGGAAGAGCGCAGCCGCACCACCTGGGAAAACGCGCAGATGAGCGCCGAGATTCTATTACCCCAGGGCATCAAGCGCGTGGTGGTGGTGACCCAGGCGTGGCATATGCCGCGTTCGGTGTGGAGCTTTGAAAAGGCGGGCTTCACGGTGGTGCCAGCGCCGGTAGGTTTCCTGGGCGTGGACAACGCCCGTCCACTGGGCGGTTGGATGCCGGAGTTCGTGTCGGTGTGGCGCAGTGGGCAGTTGATCAATGAGGCGGTGGGGCAGGTGGGGTACCGGTTGTTCTATAAGTAACACCGTAGGGTAAATGTGGGAGCGGGCTTGCTCGCGAATGCGGGGTGTCAGTCTCTACAGATGTCGACTGATCCACCGCATTCGCGAGCAAGCCCGCTCCCACATTGTTTTTTGCTGTGCTTTAAACCGTTTTTGACATCCGGCTTGCCAGCAACGCCCAGCCAAACAGCCCCAGGCACAGGATGATCAGCGGCCACGAGCGCCATTGCAGGTATGGCGTGAGGTTGTGCATCGGCACCACTTCGCCATACAGAATGCCGCGTTCGAACTGCGGGATCTGCGCGGTAATCTGCCCGAAGGGGTTGATCAGGCCTGTCACGCCGTTGTTGGTGGCGCGGATCATCCAGCGCCCGGCTTCCAGTGCGCGCATCTGCGCCATTTGCAGGTGCTGCAACGGGCCGATGGAGCGGCCGAACCAGGTGTCGTTGCTGATGGTCAGCAGCAAGTCGCTCTGGGCAGAGAGGCCGGCGGCGAATTCCGGGTACACCACTTCATAACAAATGAACGGCGCAATCTGATAGCCCTTGGCCTGCAGCATCGCCTGGTCGGACGGGCCGCGAGCGAAGTCCGACATCGGCAGGTCAAAAAAGGCGATCAAGCCGCGCAGCATGTCTTGCAGAGGGACGTACTCACCGAATGGCACCAGTTTCTGTTTGAGGTAGGTGCCGTCGCCTTCGCCCACCACGGTAATGCCGTTGAAGTAGCGCTTCTGGTGGTGCACTTCCTGGCGAATCGGCACGCCGGTGATCAGCGCACTATGCCGGTCGGCGGCAAACTTGCCCATCATGCCCAGGTAGCCTTCCACCGATTCCTTGAGCACTGGCACGGCGGTTTCCGGCCACACCAGCAGGTCGGCACGCTTGGAGCTGAAGCTCATGTCGCGGTACAGCGCCAACTGCGCGTTGAGCTGTTCCGGGTCCCACTTCATGCTTTGTTCGACGTTGCCCTGGATAGCGGCAACGCTCAGCGGCGCGCCGGACGGTGTGGTCCAGGCGTGATGCTTGAGCGCTAGGCCAATGGCCCATGGCGCTACCAACAGCACCAGGCCGGCGCCGATAAAACCGTTGCGTTTGCTTGCCAGCAGGCGCGGCAGGTTGCACAGCACGGCGGCGGTCAGTGCCAGCGCAAATGAGATCAGCCACATCCCGCCCAGCGGCGCGAGGCCGGTGAGAGGGCCATCGAGCTGGCTGTAACCGGAGTACAGCCAGGGGAAACCGGTGAGGAACCAGCCGCGAAACGCTTCCTGGCCCACCCACAGCGCGGCGAAGGTCAAGGCATCGGCCAGCGGCGCCTCATTGCGACGCAGCCAGCGCGCCCACAGCCAGGCGGGCAGGGCGAAGAACCAGGCGATCGCGGCGGTAAACAGCAGCATCAGGAAACCGGCCAGCAACACCGAAGCGCCGCCGAAGTGATGGATGCTGTAGTAGATCCAGCTGGTGCCGGCGCCAAACAGGCCGAAACCGAAGCACCAGCCACGGCCCAGGGCCTGGCGTGGGCTCAGCTCCCGCAATCCGACATAGAACAGGCCGACCGCCACCAGCGCAAACGGCCATAGATCGAACGGCGCCAGCGCCAGGGTGGTGATGGCGCCGGCCACCACGGCCAGCAAATTACCGGGCCAGCCGGGGCGGGTTAGGCGCTGCATGTCATTCCTTAGCGGGCAATAGGGGTCAATCGGATCAAGTGGATACGACGGCTATCGGCATTCAGGATGCGGAAGCGATACGCGCCGATCTCGGTGGTTTCGTTACGTTTTGGCAGGTGGCCGAACGCACTCATCACCAGGCCGCCCACGGTGTCGAACTCATCGTCGGAGAATTCGCTGTCGAAGAATTCGTTGAAGTTCTCGATCGGCGTCAGCGCCTTCACCAGGAAATCACCGCTGGGCAGCGGCTTGATGTAGCTGTCCTCTTCGACGTCGTGCTCGTCTTCGATGTCGCCGACGATCTGTTCCAACACGTCTTCGATGGTGACCAGGCCGGCTACGCCGCCGTATTCGTCGATCACAATGGCCATGTGATTGTGGTTGGCGCGGAACTCACGCAGCAACACGTTCAGGCGCTTGGATTCAGGTACGAAGGTGGCCGGACGCAGCAGGTCCTTGATGTTGAAGTTGTCGCCGTTCTCCTTGAGGATCAGCGGCAACAGGTCCTTGGCCAGCAGGACACCCATGACGTCGTCATGGCTTTCGCCGATCACCGGGTAGCGCGAGTGCGCCGAGTCGATCACGGCCGGGAGGAATTCCCGTGGGGTCTGGTTCGCCTTGATGCTGATCATCTGCGAGCGCGGGACCATGATGTCCCGAACCTGCAGGTCAGCCACCTGGATGGCGCCCTCGACGATGGCCAGCGCTTCGCTGTCCAGCAACTTGTTCTGATGGGCCTCGCGCAGCAGCTCCAGCAGCTCCTGGCGGTTTTTCGGCTCGTGGGCAAAAGCCTGGGTCAATTTACCCAGCCATGACTTCTGCCCGTTGCTCGATCGGTCTTCGCTCATAGCGATTACTCTGAATCCTTTATTGTTACAGTTGAGTGTTTTTTAAGCTTCGTCGTCCGCATACGGGTCCGGATGACCCAATTCTGCAAGCAACGTTTGTTCCAGTGTTTCCATTTCCAAGGCTTCGTCATCGTCTATATGGTCGTAACCCAAGAGATGCAAGCAGCCGTGGATGACCAGGTGGGCCCAGTGGGCCTCAAGTTCCTTGCCTTGTTCCTTTGCTTCACGCTCCACCACCGGTACGCAGATCACCAGGTCGCCCAGCAGCGGGATATCCAGTAACTCATCCGGTACGTCGGCGGGGAAGGACAGCACGTTGGTCGCGTAGTCCTTCTGGCGCCAGGTGTGATTCAGTTCACGGCCTTCGGGCTCGTCCACCAGGCGAATGGTCAGTTCCGAGTCGGCGGTGCGCTGGCGCAAGGCCAGGGCGCACCACTGGCGGAACTGTTCTTCGCTGGGGGCGGGCGCTTCGGTGGCGACTTGCAGGTCAAGCTCAAGCATCGTGGCGCACATCCTTGGCGGGGGCGTCGTCGCGGTGCTCGAAGCGCTCGTAGGCCTCGACAATGCGCTGCACCAGCGGGTGGCGCACGACGTCCTTGGGCGAGAAGTGCGTGAAACTGATGCCCGGTACGTCCTTGAGCACTTCAATCACATGGCCCAGGCCCGATTTGGTGCCCCTGGGCAGGTCAACCTGGGTAATGTCGCCGGTGATAATGGCCGTGGAGCCGAAGCCGATGCGGGTCAGGAACATCTTCATCTGCTCGACCGTGGTGTTCTGGCTTTCGTCGAGGATGATGAAACTGTTGCTCAAGGTGCGGCCGCGCATATAGGCCAGCGGGGCGATCTCGATCACCTGGCGCTCGATCAGCTTGGCCACGTATTCAAAGCCAAGCATCTCGTACAGCGCGTCGTAGAGCGGGCGCAGGTACGGGTCGATCTTCTGGGCCAGGTCGCCGGGCAGGAAACCGAGCTTTTCGCCCGCTTCGACCGCCGGACGCACCAGCAGGATGCGGCGCACTTGCTCGCGCTCAAGGGCATCCACTGCACAGGCCACGGCCAGGTAGGTCTTGCCGGTACCGGCGGGGCCGATGCCGAAATTGATGTCGTTGCCCAGGATTGCCTTGACGTACTTCTGCTGATTCAAGCCCTTTGGGCGAATCATGCCTTTCTTGGTTCGCAGGGCCACGCTGGCTTCGGCCACCGGGTTGTTGGCCAGGTCTTCCACAGCTGATTCCTGCAAGTACAGGTGCACGATTTCCGGCGACAGTTCACTGCCCTTGGTTTCGCGGTAGAGACGGCGCAGCAGGTTTTCTGCCGATTGGGTGGGCTGGGGTTCGCCGATGAGCTCGAACTGATTGCCGCGGTTGCGGATCTCGATGCCCAGGCGTTGTTCGATCAGACGCAGGTGCTCGTCGAACTGTCCGCACAGATTGGCGAAACGGCGAGCCTCAAACGGCTCGAGGAGAAAACGATGGGGTTCTGCTATGGGTGCGTTCAAGGTTGCTTTTAGCCGCCCTTTGGCTGTTGAGGTGAAAGAGAGAATAACGCCAGCTGCTTGTGTGCGAAAGCACTTAAATCGGCTGACCTCGATCTCAGTAACAATGAAGAACCCCTGTGGGAGCTGGCTTGCCTGCGATGAGGCCAGCACATCCAAAATAGAGGCTGGCTGTTACATCGCTATCGCAGCGATGCGGCGACCCGACAAGCCAGCTCCCACATTTGATCTTCATTTGTAGTCAGAGTGTTTGTGTCAGTTGATCAGTGAGCCGCGCAACGAGTGCGGTTGCGCCGCATCAATGTGCACATCCGCAAACTGGCCGATCAAGGTTGGATTGTCGCAGCGGAAGTTGACGATTCGGTTGTTCTCGGTGCGGCCTTGCAGCTCGCCCGGGTCCTTTTTCGAATAGTCGGTGACCAGGATGCGCTGGATCGACCCGACCATTTGTCGGCTGATCTCGAACCCTTGCTGGTTCAGGCGGTGCTGCAGCGCATTCAGGCGCTCTTTTTTCAGCGCTTCCGGGGTCTCGTCCACCAAATCGGCCGCAGGCGTGCCCGGGCGCTGGCTGTAGACAAAGGAATAGGAGAAGTCGAAACCGACGTCTTCGATCAGCTTCATGGTCTGCTCGAAGTCTTTCTCGGTTTCACCCGGGAAGCCGACGATAAAGTCCGAGCTGATGCAGATACCCGGCACGGCGGCGCGCAGTTTGCGCAGTTTGGATTTGTACTCCAGCGCCGTGTGGTTGCGCTTCATCGCCGCCAGGATGCGGTCCGAGCCCGATTGCACCGGCAAATGCAGGTGTTTGACCAGCTCTGGCACTTCGGCGTGGGCCTGGATCAGGCTGTCGGAGAACTCCAGCGGGTGCGAAGTGGTGTAGCGGATGCGCTCGATACCGTCCACGGCCGCCACCACGCGGATCAGCTCCGCCAGGTCGGCCAGGCGCCCGTCGTCGGTCAGGCCGCGGTAGCCGTTGACGTTCTGGCCCAGCAGGGTCACTTCACGCACCCCGTTTTCGGCCAAGTGGATGATTTCCGACAGCACGTCGTCAAATGGACGGCTGACTTCTTCGCCACGGGTGTAGGGCACCACGCAGAAGGTGCAGTACTTGCTGCAACCTTCCATCACCGACACGTAGGCGCTCGGGCCGTCGATGCGCGGCTCGGGCAGATGGTCGAATTTTTCGATTTCGGGGAACGACACGTCCACCTGCGGCAACTTGCTGATGCGTGCGGCGTCGATCAATTCCGGCAGGCGGTGCAGGGTCTGCGGGCCGAAGACCACGTCGACATAAGGCGCGCGGTCGCGGATGGCGGCGCCTTCCTGGCTGGCCACGCAACCGCCGACGGCGATCACCATGTCCGGGTTGGCCAGTTTCAATTCACGCCAGCGGCCCAGCTGGGAGTACACACGGTCCTGGGCCCGTTCGCGGATCGAGCAGGTATTGAGCAGGATCACGTCGGCATCTTCGGCGCGGGCGGTGACTTCCAGGGCCTGGTGTTCGCCCAGCAGATCGACCATGCGCGAGCTGTCGTACTCGTTCATCTGGCAACCGTGGGTTTCGATGTAAAGCTTCTTGGCCATGGGAATCGTCAACTGGTGGTAAAGAACCGCGCATTATAGGGGGCATGCCCATTGGTTCCTAGCGTTGTGCATCGGGTGCCATGCTATAGTTCGCGCCCTCTTTTATATCCCCGATGTGTTATCCGCCCACCATGACCAAACGTGAAGCTCCAATCTACAAGGTGATTTTCCTCAACCAGGGCCAGGTGTTCGAAATGTACGCCAAGCAGATCTATCAGAGTGATCTGTGGGGTTTCCTGGAGGTGGAAGAGTTCGTCTTTGGCGAGCGCACCCAATTGGTCGTTGATCCGGGCGAAGAGAAGCTCAAGGCGCAGTTTGAAGGCGTGGTGCGCAGCTTTGTGCCGATGCATTCGATCGTGCGCATCGATGAGGTGGAGCGCCTGGGCACGCCGAAGATCAGCGAGGCCCGGGGCACCAGCAATGTGATGCCTTTCCCGATGCCAATGCCCGAGAAGTAAGGCTTTTAATCGCGGCGCGACCTTCGCAGGCAAGCCAGCTCCCACATTTGACCGAGTTTCACTTTTGGAATGCGTTCAATGTGGGAGCCGGGCTTGCCCGCGATAGCGGTAGAAGGGTTTAGCTCAAATCAGGGAAGGGGTGAGAAGGGCGAACGCCCATCGGCACTCTGCAATTCCTGCAGGTAGTTACGGAAAATCTGGCCCAGCACCTGGGTGGCCACTTCCAGTTCATCGCGCTGCATGTGCTCGGCGACTTCGTCGGCAGTGTCCAGCGCGTCTTCAGCGCCGTTGACCGCGGCCATCTTCAGCACGATATAGGCCTGGACGTTGTTGGCTGGCACGCCTTCGCCCTTGAAGAACATGTTGCCCAGCTCAAATTGTGCCTGCGCATGGCCCTGCAACGAGGCTTTCTCGAAATAGCTCAAGGCTTTGTTGAGGTCGCGGGCGGGGTTCTTGCTGTCGTGGTAGTACTCGCCCAACTCGTATTGCGCCTGCGCATCCCCGCCATCGGCCTGTTTCTGGCACGCGCTCAGGGCTTCGGCCTGGCTGTCTGGCTGGGTATTGAGGGTGCAACGACCCATCGCTGGGATTAACAACGAGTTGCCGCCTGCTTGTGCATGTGCCAGCAGCGGCTGAAGGAGCAACAGGCAGCCCAGAACCAGGGTGCGGCCGGTGCGTTTCATGGGAATCGACTTACCTCTGACGGGGCACGCGGACCCTCGGGGGTCCAATAAGCGCGCATTATGAAATAAGCAGGCCCCTGCTTACAAAGTCTTTACTCGTTTTTCTGCTGCGTGGGCAAGTTATCTGCCGGATTGCAGGTGATTTCTCGAAAAATGCAGGAAATCTCTGTAAGCAAAGTAGCAAATCTGACGCCGCCAGGGGCAGCGCCAGGTTTTTGCGTCACTTATTTCAGGGCCGCGAAGGCGCGCTCGGCAGCGTCCAGGGTCAACTTCAACTCGGCTTCGCCATGGGCGATGGAGGTGAACCCGGCCTCAAAGGCACTCGGCGCCAGGTACACGCCGCCTTCGAGCATCAGGTGGAAGAAGCGCTTGAACAGGTCGGCATCGCTGCCCATCACGTCATCGAAGGTGACGATGTCGTCGGCGCCACTGAAGTAAAGGCCGAACATGCCGCCCGCCTGGGTGGTGACAAACGGAATGCCCGCCGCGTCGGCACGCTGTTGCAGGCCGTCGAGCAGGCGGGTGGTGTAGTCGGTCAGCTCGGCGTGGAAGCCCGGGCGGCTGATCAGGCGCAAGGTGGTCAGGCCGGCGGCCATGGCCAGCGGGTTACCCGACAGGGTGCCCGCCTGGTACACCGGGCCCAGTGGCGCGATGTGCTGCATGATGTTGCGTTTGCCGCCGAAGCAGCCCACTGGCATGCCGCCACCGATGATCTTGCCGAAGGTGCTAAGGTCGGGCGTCACGCCGTAATAGGCCTGCGCGCCGCCGAGGGCCACGCGGAAACCGGTCATCACTTCATCGAAAATCAACACCACGCCGTGCTTGTCGCACTGCTCGCGCAAACCTTCCAGGAAGCCCGGTGCCGGTGGCACGCAGTTCATGTTGCCGGCGACCGGCTCGACGATGATGCACGCCACGTCCTGGCCCACTTCGTTGAGCATCTGCTCGACGGCGCCAATGTCGTTGAACGGCAGGGTCAGGGTGTGTTTGGCAAACGCGGCCGGCACACCGGCCGAGCTAGGCACGCCCTGGGTCAGCAGGCCCGAGCCGGCCTTGACGAGCAGGCTGTCGGAGTGGCCGTGGTAGCAGCCTTCGAACTTGATGATGCTGTCGCGGCCGGTAAAACCACGGGCCAGGCGGATGGCGCTCATGGTGGCTTCGGTGCCGGAGCTGACCATGCGCACCATTTCCATCGACGGCACGATCGAGCAGACCAGGTCAGCCATCTCGGTTTCCATGGCGGTCGGTGCGCCGTAGGACAAGCCGTGTTCCAGTTGCTTGCGCACCGCGTCGAGCACGTCCGGGTGGCTGTGGCCGAGAATCATCGGGCCCCAGGAGCCCACGTAGTCCACATAACGTTTGTCGTCTTCGTCGGTGACGTAGGCGCCTTCGGCATGCTTGAAGAACAGCGGCGTGCCGCCGACGCTCTTGAACGCACGCACGGGGGAGTTCACACCGCCGGGGATGTGTTTCTGGGCATTGGCAAACAGCGTTTCGGAACGGGACATGATCGGGCTCTCTGAAATCAAATCTTAAGAAGGGCGTTGAACGCACGGGCGCGGCGGGTAACTTCCGCAGTGCTGTCGGCACCGAACAGGCCGTGCACCACGGCGAGCAGGTCGGCACCGTGGGCCACCAGCGGCTCGGCGTTTTCCAGGGTCACGCCGCCGATCACGCAGATCGGCAATTGCACGCGGGCGCGGGCCTGGGCGAGCATTTCAACGGTAGCGGCAGGTGCGCCGGGCTTGGTACTGGAATTGAAGAAGCGGCCAAAGGCGACGTAGCTGGCGCCTTCCCGGGCGGCCTGCTCGGCCAGTTCGATCTGGCTGTGGCAGGTGGAGCCGATGATCGCCTTGGAGCCGAGCAGCGCGCGCGCCGGGGTCAGCGGGCCGTCGGTTTGCCCCAGGTGTACGCCGACGCCCAGGCGCGCGGCCAGTTCGGCGTCGTCGTTGATGATCAGCTGGGTCTTGTAGCGTGAGCACAGCTCTCGCAGTTTTTCCGCCTCACGCAGGCGACGGGCTTCGTCGTTGCTTTTGTCGCGGTACTGCAACAGGGTCACGCCGCCGTCCAACGCCGCTTCGACGTAGGCGAGGAATTTGCCGGCCAACAGTTGGCTGTCGGTAATGGCATACAGGCCACGTAGTTTCATCGGGCAGGCCTCTTAAGTCTTACGAGCAGAAATCCAGCGGCAAGCGGCGCGGCACGAACTGGCCCTGGCCGAGTTGTTCGGCATCACGCAGGGTGCGCCAAGTGTAGTTGAGGGCCGATTGCACGGCGCTCACCAGGCCTTCGCCCTGGGCAATCCGCCCGGCCAATGCGCTGGCCAGTGTGCAGCCCGAACCATGGTAGCTGCCCGGCAGGCGCTGGCAGGTAAAGGTCTGGTGCGTGCCGTCGCGGCTGTAGAGGCGGTTGTGCACTTCGTGCTCGTCGCCGTGGCCGCCGGTGATCAGCAGGTGCTTGATATACGGCAGCAGCTTCTCGGCGCATTCATCGGCCGTGCCGTCTGGCAGCTCGGCGAGGATGCGCGCTTCGGGCAGGTTCGGCGTGGCAATCAACGACAAGGGCAACAGCCGCTCGCGCATTGCATAACCGACTTCGTCCTTGCCCAGGCTGCCACCGCCACCGGCGCGCAGCACCGGGTCGCATACCACGGGCAGGTGCGGGTGCGCCTGCAGCAGTTCGACCACGGTGTCGACCATCGCCGTGGAGCCGAGCATGCCCAGCTTGACCGCCGCCACTTCGGAATCGCTGAGCACGGCATTGGCCTGGGCCAGTACCCACTCGCGGTCGAGCACGCGGAAATCGCTGACATTGACGGTGTTCTGCACGGTCAGGGCGGTGACGGCCGGAGCCGCATGGCAACCCTGGGCGAGCAGGGCTTCGATATCTGCCTGCAAGCCGGCGCCACCACTGGGGTCGTGGCCGGAGAGACAGAGGACAACGGGGCGAGAGCTGTAGATATTCATGGTGCGCGAGCTTACCACCAAACGCTTTTTGCGTGGCTGTCTGGCGAGGGGTGAATTTCACGGCCTGCCAGACGGGGTTTATGGCTGTTTGCCAGCCAGGGTTTGTTGTTGAAAATGCGCTGAAAGTACCGTTCTAGAGCCTTTCAAAAAATTATTTCAATGGTGTCTAATGGCCTTTACCGGCTATGCTAAAGTGGATCCAAACAACTTACTGTATCGCCGGTATACGTCTTCTCAAAAGGAATGGGGGCTTTTGACAGAACCGGACAGGCCACGCTGGGGCTCTATGCGCTATTTGCTGATCTTAATCTTGTGCGGGCTGCCGATGCTCGCCAGCGCCATCGAGTTCGACCAGGCCACTCGCAGCCTGCCGCTGGGCCGGGTCATGCAAGTGCTCGAAGACCCTACCGATGCCCTCACCATCGCCGACGTCAGTTCCCCTGCCTACGCTTCGAAATTCAAGACCCACGACAAAGCCACTCTCAACGCCGGCTATTCGCGCTCGGTGTTCTGGCTCAAGGTCGACCTGCATTACGTTGCCCAGGATGCCCGCGCCCCGCGCACTTGGTTCCTGGAGCTGGCCTACCCGCCACTCAATCGCCTGGACCTGTACCAGGCCGACGGCACTGGCAAGTACCGCCTCACCACTCGCACCGGCAGCGCGCTGCCGTTCTCCAGCCGCGAAGTGCGTCAGAGCAATTACCTGTTCAAGCTCAACTTCGTGCCCGACCAGCAGGAAACGGTCTACCTGCGCCTGCAAAGCGAAGGCTCGATCCAGGCACCGTTGACGCTCTGGGCCGGCACCGCTTACTTGGAAGAACAGCCGCTGCGCCTGTATGTGCTGGGGGCGATCTATGGCGTGCTGCTCGGCATGTTGATCTACAACCTGTTCATCTACCTGAGCGTGCGCGACACCAGCTACCTTTATTACATCTTCTACATTGCGTCGTTCGGCCTGTACCAGTTGTCGGTCAATGGCGTGGCCGTGGAGTACTTCTGGCCGAACAACCCGTGGTGGACGAACGCGGCGGTGCCGTTCCTGATCGGTTCGGCGGCGCTGTTTGGCAGCCTGTTTGCGCGCAGCTTCCTGCACACCGCGCAGCACAGCCGTTGGCTGGATCGCATCCTGCTGGGGCTGGCCGTCTGTGGCGGGCTGGTGATGGCCCTGGCGCTGCTGACCAGTTATGCCGTGGCGCTGCGCCTGGCCACCGGCTTGGCGCTGGTGTTCACCGTGACCATCTTTGTCGCCGCGATCAAGGCCTGGTGCTGTGGCCAGCGCATGGCGCGCTACTTCATCATTGCCTGGTCGGCCTTCCTGCTGGGTGGCGTGGTTAACACGATGATGGTGTTGGGCTACCTGCCCAACGTGTTCCTCACCATGTACGCCAGCCAGATCGGCTCGGCCATCGAAGTGGCGCTGCTGTCCCTGGCATTGGCCGACCGCATCAACGGCATGCGCGAGCAGCAGGCGCAGATCCTCTTCGATGCCAGCCAGAAGCTCGAAGTGCTTAACCAGGAACTGGCCCGCAGCAACCGGCTCAAGGACGAATTCCTGGCCACCCTGACCCACGAACTGCGCACGCCCATGAACGGCGTGATTGGCTCCCTCGAACTGATGCAGACCGTGCCCCTGGGCGATGACCTTGCGCAATATCAGCAAACGGCTGCCGGTTCGGCGCGGGACATGATGCGCATGGTCAACGGCATCCTCACCCTCACCGAACTGCAGGCCGGCCGCCTCACCGCCCAGGCCCAAGTGTTCAGCCTGCGCGGTGTGCTCGACACCTTGCGCCAGCAGTTCAACGCCAGCGCCCAGAGCAAGGGCCTGGCGTTTTCCATTGATGTGGCCGACGAGCTGCCCGACCGCGTGATGGGCGATGCCGACAAATTGGTCCAGTGCCTGGACTGCCTGCTGGACAACGCCTTCAAGTTCACCCATGAAGGTGTCGTGCGCCTGCGTGTGGTGGGCGTGCCCCACAGTGATGGCAGCTTGCGCCTGAGCTTTATCGTCACCGATACCGGTATCGGCTTTGCTTTCCTCGACGAAGCCACCCTGTACCAGCGCTTCTTCCAGCTTGACGGCTCGACCACCCGGGAATACGGCGGCCTGGGGATCGGCTTGGCAATCTGTCGTCAGTTGATCGAGCTGTTGGGCGGGCGCCTGACCCATCATTCCGAGCCGCGCAAGGGCAGTCGGTTCCAGTTGGAAGTGAGCGTCGAGCAGGTCGCGCCCGAGCCCAAGCCCACCGGGCCGGAGCCTTTCGGTCAGCGTGCGCCCCAAGAGTGTGCGGTACTGCTGGTGGATGACAACAGCGTGGGCCAGTTGGCCGTGCGCGGCATGCTGCTCAAGCTGGGCTATCGGGTCAAAACCGTGGACAGCGGCCCGGCTGCGCTGGCGGTTTTGCAGGGTGAAACCTTTGATGCAGTGCTGCTGGATGTGCCTGAAGGCGGGTTCTCGCTGTGTTGTCAGATCCGCGCCTTGCCGGGCTGTGGCGAGCTGCCGGTGATCGCCTTGAGCACCTCGTTACAAGCCCCGGAACGCGAGCGCTGCCATGGCATTGGCGTGACTGATCGACTGGCCAAGCCGGTACGATTCGAGGCGTTGCAGGCGGTGCTGGAGCGCCGTTTGCTGTGCCCTTTAGAGGGTGAAAGCGCCGGGCATTAGGCGTATATGACACTTTTTTAAGCGGGGCGACGGTGCTTAACTGAAATTCAGGCCTCAATTGCACGTGGCCTTTTTCCAGGAGGCCCGTCATGAACCTGCATCAATTTGCCGAAACCCACGACGTCACCAACCAGCCCCCGTCGCTCGACGGCACCAACCTGTATCGCATCGACTTGCCCCTGCAGGAATGGTCGCGCCGCTTTGGCGCCGGCTGGGCCGAGGCGCGTATAGACGCCTACGGTGCGCTGGCCGGCGGGCCGCTGATGGAGGCCGGGTTCCTGGCGAACCAGAACAAACCGGTGTTCAACAGCCATGACCGATATGGTCATCGGATCGATCTGGTCGAGTTTCATCCCGCTTACCATGAACTGATGCGCACGGCGGTGGAGCATGGCCTGCCGTCGCTGCCGTGGGCCCATCCGCAGTCCGGTGCCCATGTGGCCCGCGCCGCCATGACCTACCTGCACAGCCAGGCGGAAGCCGGCACCGGTTGCCCGCTGACCATGACCTTTGCCTGTGTCCCTGCTCTGCGTCTGCAACCGGACCTGGCGCAGGCCTGGCTGCCGAAAATCCTCAACACCCAGTACGACCCGCGCAACGTCGGCATTGCCCACAAGGCCGGCGCCACCATTGGCATGGCCATGACCGAGAAACAAGGCGGCACCGATGTGCGTGCCAACACCACCCGCGCTTACCCCGTGGGCGCGGGCGGCCCCGGGCAGGCCTACGAACTGGTGGGCCACAAGTGGTTTTGCTCGGCGCCGATGTGCGATGCCTTCCTGACCCTGGCCCAGACCGACAAAGGCCTGACCTGTTTCCTGCTGCCCCGGCACCGCCCGGATGACACGCGCAACGAGTTTTACATCCAGCGCCTGAAGAACAAGCTGGGCAACTGCTCCAATGCTTCCAGCGAAGTGGAGTTCCGTGGTGCCCTGGCCTGGATGGTCGGCGAAGAGGGGCGTGGCGTGCCCACCATCATCGAAATGGTTGCCATGACCCGCTTTGATTGCATGGTCGGCTCCAGCGCCCTGATGCGTCAGGCGCTCACCCAGGCCAGCCATCATTGCGCCCACCGTTCGGTCGGCGGCCGTGTGCTCAGCGAGCAACCGCTGATGCAAAACGTGCTGGCCGACCTGGCCCTGGAAAGCGAGGCCGCCCTGGCCTTGAGCATGCGCATGGGGCGCGCGCTGGATCATCTGGGCGATGAGAGGGAAGCCAAGTTCGCCCGGTTGGTGACGGCGGTGGGCAAGTATTGGATCTGCAAGCGGGCGCCGGCGATGATCAACGAAGCAGCCGAATGCATGGGGGGAGCAGGCTATGTGGAAGACAGCATCCTGCCGCGCCTCTACCGTGAGGCACCGGTGAATTCGACCTGGGAAGGTTCGGGCAACGTGCAGTGCCTGGATGTACTGCGCGCGCTGTCGAAAGAACCCGGTGTGTTGGAAGCGTTGTTCGTCGAGCTGGGGGATGGGCATGGCGACAAATCATTGGTGCGGCATATTGATCGGTTGAAAGCGGCCTTCATGGACACCCAGGACATTCAATACCGCGCACGGCAATTGACCGAGGACATCGCCATGGCGCTGCAGGCCAAGCTGCTGCTGGAGGCCGGGAATACGGCAGTCAGCGATGGCTTTATCGCCAGCCGCCTGGGCGAATCGTCCGGTCGGGTATACGGTACGTTGCTGCGTGGTGTGGATGTGGGGGCTATTGTTGCTCGTTCGACGCCAACCCTCTGACTACACTCGATTAAAATGTGGGAGCGGGCTTGCTCGCGAATGCGTTGTGTCAGTCACCTATTCATCAACTGACAGGCCGCATTCGCGAGCAAGCCCGCTCCCACATTATTAACCGCATTCCAAACCCGGTGTTTCAGTGAAGCTGGGATACAGGCAAGATGAAGGCCTGCACGTCAGAACACAGGATGCTTACCGTGACCGAAGCTTTTGTTGTCGTTCAAACCGCCGAGGAAGCCGTGGATCGGCTGGCGGCTCTGCATGAGCGTGCTACCGGCGCGCTTAACCAAGCCCTCAAGCGATACCTCAAAGACCGCGTCGAGCCCGACGCCGAACAACGTGCGCTGTTTCGCTACCCCGAACTGCGCCTGACCTACCACTGCCACGGCGAAGTCCCACAGACGACCCGGGCGTATGCCAAGGTCCAGTTGCCGGGGACCTACAGCGTCACCGTCACCCATCCCGGCGCGTTCCGTAAATACTTGCTGGAGCAACTGGTGCCGCTGATGCACGACTTCACCGTGACGGTGGAAGTGGGCGTCAGCCAGCAGAACATTCCCTACCCGTACGTGGTGGAGCAGGGCGACGAGCTGGCCGGTTCCGGTGTAACCGCCGCGACCCTGGCCCGGGTATTCCCGAGCACCGACCTGTCGGCGGCCACCGATGGCATCGCCGACGGCCTCTACGATTGGGAAAATACCGACCCGCTGCCTCTGGCATTGTTTGATGCGGCCCGCGTGGACTTCTCCCTGCGCCGCCTGGTGCACTACACCGGCAGCGACTGGCGCCATGTGCAGCCGTGGATCCTGCTGACCAACTACCACCGCTACGTTGACCAGTTCATCCTGCATGGCCTGGAACAACTGCGCAGTGACCCGCGCTTTATCCGCATGGTGCTGCCGGGCAACGTGGTGATCGACAAGTCCATGGACCATGGCGAAGCGTCTGCCATCGCCGCGGGCGTGGTCTGGCACCGTTACCAGATGCCGGCCTACCACCTGCAGGCCAGCGATGGCCATGGTGTGACCCTGGTGAACATCGGCGTTGGCCCGTCCAACGCCAAGAACATCACCGACCACCTGGCGGTGCTGCGTCCGCATTGCTGGCTGATGATCGGCCACTGCGGCGGCCTGCGCCAATCCCAGACCATCGGCGACTACGTGTTGGCCCACGCCTACATGCGCCGCGACGGGATTCTCGACCGCGTGGTGCCACCGAACATCCCGATCCCGGCCCTGGCCGAAGTGCAACTGGCCTTGCAGCAGGCGGCGGCCAACGTCACCGGCGAAAAAGGCGAAGAGCTGAAAAAACGCCTGCGCACCGGCACCGTGTTGACCTATGACGACCGCAACTGGGAGCTGCGCTGGGCCCAGGAGCGGCCGCTGATCAACCTGTCGCGTGCTGTGGCCGTGGACATGGAAAGCGGCACCATCGCCGCCCAGGGCTATCGCCTGCGGGTGCCGTACGGCACGTTGTTGTGCGTGTCGGACAAGCCGCTGCACAGCGAGATCAAGCTGCCGGGTTCGGCCAACGCGTTCTATGAGCGTGCGGTGAGCCAGCACTTGAAGATCGGCATCGAGGCGGTGGATTTGCTGCGCACCGAACTCAACTCGCTGCACTCGCGCAAACTGCGCAGCTTCGACGAGCCGCCGTTCCGCTAGTTGGGATGGTCATTTAACGGTCAGGCCACTAGCATTGTCGGTCCTGACCGTTAGATGTACCGAAGCCATGTCCCGTCCCACTCGTCCCGATTCGCGCCGCCCTGGCGTGAAACCTCCGCACTCCGCTGCACGCCGTGTTGCCAAGGCGCCACCGGCCGAGCCCAAATTGATCCTGTTCAACAAGCCGTTCGACGTGCTGACCCAGTTCAGCGACGAAGGCGGCCGCGCCACACTCAAGGACTTCATCGACATCCCCGGCATCTACCCGGCCGGTCGCCTGGACCGCGACAGCGAAGGCTTGCTGCTGCTGACCAACGATGGCCAACTGCAGGCGCGCATTGCCGATCCCAAGCACAAGCTGGCGAAAACCTACTGGGTGCAGGTGGAAGGCGAGCCGACGCAAGAGCACCTGCAACGCCTGCGCGACGGTGTGGAACTCAACGACGGCATGACCTTGCCCGCCGAAGCGCGGCAACTGGATGAGCCCGAGTTATGGCCGCGCAACCCGCCGGTGCGCTTTCGCAAGAGCGTGCCCACTCATTGGTTGGAACTGGTGATTCGGGAAGGGCGCAACCGCCAGGTTCGGCGCATGACCGCTGCCGTGGGCTTGCCGACGTTGCGCCTGGTGCGTGTGCGCATTGGCGACTGGTCGATCGACGGCCTGGACCAGGGCCAGTGGAAGGAAGTGCCGGCGCGCTTATAAAGCGCCGGACTCGATCAGGCCGATCACCACGCTCTTGATGATGAAGGCGGCCACGCCCAGCCCCAGCACGAAGAACAGAATGAACGAGCCGAAGCGCCCGGCTTTGGACTTCTTGGCCAGGTCCCAGACGATAAAGCCCATGAAAATGATCAGGATAGTGACCAGGCCGGTCATCATCCATTCTTCAAACAGGGCGGGATCGATGTTGTTCATGCGGGAATTTTTCCGACGAGGCAGGCGGGAAAGTATACGGCAGTGTTACAGGCACAACATTGACCTGGATCGAAGTGAGTTCCAGTTGTGGGAGCGGGCTTGCTCGCGAAGGCGGTGTATCAGTCACCTATGCATCAACTGACCGGCCGCTTTCGCGAGCAAGCCCGCTCCCACAAGGGATTTTCATTGTTCTTACATTAAGTGCGCAGGTGGGTCAGCGGCAATTCGGTGCTGTTGAGCACCTGGTTCAGCACAAAGCTGGAGCGCACGCTGGTCACGCCTTCGATGCGGGTCAGGTGGCCCAGCAGCAGCTTTTGATAGTGGTCCATGTCCGGCACCACCACTTTCAACTGGTAGTCGGCATCCATCCCGGTGACCAAACTGCATTCCAGCACCTGGGGCAGGGTGCGGATGGCGGCTTCGAAGTTCTCGAAACGCTCCGGTGTATGCCGGTCCATGCCGATCAGCACATAGGCCGTGAGGCTCAAGCCGAGCATCTTGCGGTCGAGCAGCGCGACCTGGCGGGCGATATAGCCGTCGTCTTCCAACTGCTTGACCCGGCGCGAGCAGGGCGATGGCGACAGGCCGATACGCTCGGCCAACTCCTGGTTGGAGATCCTCGCGTCGCGCTGCAATTCCGCCAAAATACTCAGGTCGTATCGGTCAAGCTTGCTCATTGGGTTGGCCTTTGTCGTAACTATTGCGATGAATTATCTATGAAGGGTTAAAAATTGCGCAAGCACTGTTTATTGACGCAATCTTCGCAATCATCTGCCGGGCGCTCGCGGGTATCTTTATCAACAGAATCACCGCCTGGACAACAGTCCACTGCAGCCCGCCCAATCAGGCCCGCTGCGGCCGCCACCCCAGCAGGGTTGAGCCGGCCTCCAGGCTGCACACTGTCCAGAAGACGGCGTGAGGTGAGCCAACGTCAAAAGCGTTGAGCCAGGACGAAATTCTCAAGGGGTGGCCGACGGGTCACCCCTTTTTCTTTGCCTTCAGAAAATTGTTCTCGTGACTGATAACCTGTCTTAGAACCGGGTGAGGCTTTTCCAGTCTCATGGTATGAGGCCGGACACTCTAGGCCCTAATCCGCAGTGAGGAATAGCATGAAGCGCATCTGGCGTATGGCAGGTGTAGGTTTGCTGATGATCAGCGTCGGCACGCAAGTGATGGCCGACGACCCACGCTCAGAAGGCGGTGGTCAGCATGAACGAGGGCCCGAAGGCGGGCGGCAAGGCAACGAACAGCCGCGACCGCAGAACAACCAACCGCGACCTGAAAATAATCAGCCGCGCCCTCAGAGCCCTCAACAGCGGCCCGAAAACAATCAGCCGCGTCCGCAGAATCAACATTTCGAAAACAACCCGCCACGCCCGCAGAACGAGCACTTCGATCGTGGCGAGCAGCGTGGCGGCGGGCAATGGCAAGGGCGCCCACAAGGTGCTGATCAGCCTCGGCCTGCGCCGCAACCGGCCCAGCCGGCCAACAACCTGCCGATCCAGGGACGCCCGGATACCGTGCGCCAAACCCAGGAGCCGCGCCAGGGTTACTACCAGGACATCCCGCGCCGCAACGACGGCAACCCGCATTGGCAAGGCGGCAACGCCCCAGGCCCGCGCCCGGGCGGCGGCTTCAATGGCCACCCCAATGACATTCGCTGGCCGGGCCGCCCGAATGGGCACGGCAATGGCTGGGGCCCGGGGCCGCAGTATCGCCCGGGGTACACTGTCGACCGCTTTACCGACCGCAACTACCGCGTGCCGTACCGTGGCCAGGATTACTTCTTCTCCGGCGGCTACTGGTATCGCCCCCAAGGCCCACGTTATGTGGTGGTGACGCCGCCTTACGGCATTCGCGTGCAATACCTGCCGGACTACGCTCGGGAAGTGTGGGTGGGCAGTGCGCTGTTCTTCGTCGCCGCCGGTGCTTATTACACCTACGAAGCCAGCTCCCAGCAGTACGTGGTAGTGCAACCGCCTGCACAGCCGCCGGCGCCCCAGGGCAATGGCTATGACGTGATCGCCTATCCCGCCAATGGCCAGTCACCGGCCCAGGTACAACAGGACGGTTACGACTGTTATCGCTGGGCGGTGCAGCAAAGTGGGTTCGACCCGCAGGCCGTCACCTACGCCCCGGACCCCGCGGTGGTGCAAACCTACCGCCAGGCCCAGGGCAACTGCCTGAGCAGTCGTGGTTACCAGGTGCAGTACTAGGCCTTGTTGCCCGTGACCACTTCCCGCGGGTCGGCGTGCACCAGCACTTCGGCGCGCGGGTAGGCTTGGTGAATGGCATCGGCGGCCTGGTCGCTGATGCCATGGGCCACTGATAGCGTCAATTCCCCTGGCAACTCCAGGTGCAGCTGCACAAACCAATGGCTGCCGGAAATCCGCGTGCGCAAATCATGCGCACCCAACACCCCCGGAACGCCACGGGCCAGTTCCAGCATATGCTGGCTCACATCAGGCGGCAGCTCCTCATCCATCAGCACCGCGAAGCTTTCCCGGGCGATCTGGATGGCACTCCACAAGATGTAGGCCGCGATCCCGAGGCCGAACCAGGCATCCACCTGATTGAACCCGAACCCCGCCAGTACCAACGCTACCAGGATGCTACCGTTGAGCATCAGGTCGGAGCGGTAATGCAGCGAGTCAGCCCGCACCGCGTTGGAGCCGGTTTCGCGGATCACCCGGTGTTGCAGCATCAGCAACGCCACGGTCATCACCAGGGAAAACACGATTACCCCGATGCTCAACCACGGCGCACCGACCGGTTCTGGGTGTTGCAGGCGTTGATAAGCCTGGAACGCGATCAGCACCGCACTGCCGGCGATAAACAGCGCCTGGGCCATGCCCGACAACGATTCCGCCTTGCCGTGCCCATAACGGTGATCGTCATCGGCCGGGCGTAGTGCGTAGTGCACCGCCAGCAAATTCAGCAGCGAAGTTACGCCGTCCAGCAGTGAGTCGGTCAACCCGGCGAGCATGCTCACCGAGCCGCTGAGCCACCAGGCGATGGCCTTGGTGATAATCAGTGCACAGGCCACGCCCACCGAGGCGCGCGTCGCCAGGCGCAAAAGCCGGGCGTGTTCGGGGCTGCTGGTCATAGGCGGGTCGAATCCTTAGGCGGCGGGTTTCAGGCCCAGGGAGGCGAGTTGTTGCACGCTGCCCTTGAACTGGATCATGCGCGGGTCGTCCAGCGGCAGGCGGTGGCCGGTTTCTTTCTGGATGATGGTTTGCAGCTTGGCGTTGTCGACCTTGCCGTCGGCGCCGATGGCTTCGTGGAGTTTTTCCGGGGCCACCTGGGCGGTCTTGCCCGGCTCGAAATAGATGGCGCCGGTGGCGAAGTCCACGCCAAACGCGATCAGGCCCGGGATCACATAGAACAGCAAGCCAATGGCGTCGAGCACGGCCACGGTGGGGTCGATCTTGCCGTCGATCTGGCCACGGCGGTCGGGGAAGAAGATTGAGCCGCAGGCCGTCAACTGGCTCAGCAAGGTGACGGTGAGGACACCGCCGATGATGCGGGAAGCGATACGCATGGACTATCTCCTGAACACAATTAATACGGGACTATAAGCGACGAAGATCCAATGTGGGAGCGGGCTTGCTCGCGAATGCGGTCTGTCAGTTGATGAATATGCGACTGATACACCGCATTCGCGAGCAAGCCCGCTCCCACATTTAACCGTGTTGCCAAGTCAGTCGGGTGGTGCGTGTGAGACCACCATCGGCATCCGGCAGTTCGCCGTTATACTCGCCGCTCTGCTTTGGAGCCAGTATGAATTCGTTGCCGATCGATGATGTTTTACCCGCCCTGCGTGACGCCTTGGCGAATCGCCATGAGGCCGTGCTGGAAGCGCCCCCCGGCGCCGGTAAAACCACCCGCGTGCCCTTGGCATTGTTGAACGAGCCCTGGCTGGCCGGGCAGACCATCCTGATGCTCGAACCCCGCCGCCTGGCTGCGCGTGCTGCCGCCGAACGCCTGGCCAGTGAGCTGGGCGAAAAGGTTGGCGAAACTGTCGGCTATCGCATTCGCCTGGACAGCAAAGTCGGCCCCCACACCCGCATCGAAGTGGTCACCGAAGGCATCCTCACCCGCCGCCTGCAGGACGACCCGGCGCTGGAGGGCGTGGGGTTGCTGATCTTCGACGAATTCCACGAGCGCAGCCTCGACGCCGACCTGGCGCTGGCCTTGAGCCTCAACGGCCGCGACCTGTTTCGCGATGAGCAGCCGCTGAAAATCCTGTTGATGTCCGCCACCCTCGAAGGCGAGCGCCTGGCTGGCCTGCTGGACAACGCGCCGATCCTGCGCAGCGAAGGGCGCATGTTCCCGGTGCAGATGCGCTGGGGGCGGCCGTACCAGGCGGGTGAATTCATCGAGCCGCGTGTGGTGCAGACCATTCTTGAGGCTGTGCACGATGAGACCGGCAGCATTCTGGTGTTCCTGCCGGGCCAGGCGGAGATTCGCCGGGTCAATCAGCAACTGGCCGACGCTTTGGGTGATCGCCCGGATGTGCTCCTGTGCCCACTGCACGGTGAACTCGACCTCAACGCCCAGCGCGCCGCCATCGACCCGGCGCCTGCGGGCAAACGCAAAGTGGTGCTGGCCACCAACATTGCCGAGACCAGCCTCACCATCAACGGCGTGCGCGTGGTGATCGACGCCGGGCTGGCGCGGGTGCCGCGCTTCGACCCGGGCAGCGGCATGACCCGCCTCGACACCCAGCGCATCTCCCGCGCCAGCGCCACCCAGCGAGCCGGCCGGGCAGGGCGGTTGGAGCCGGGGGTGTGTTACCGGTTGTGGTCCGAGGACCAGCACGAAGGTCTGGCCGCCTACAGCAGCGCGGAAATCCTCGCCGCTGACCTGGCCGGCTTGGCCTTGCAGTTGGCGCGTTGGGGCGTCACGCCCGCTCAACTGGTGTGGCTGGATGTGCCCCCGGCCGCGGCTTATGCCCAGGCCCAGGACTTGCTGGTGCGCCTCGGCGCCTTGAATGAAGACAAGCTGACCGCCCACGGCCAAAAAATGGCCGAGCTGCCGGCCCATCCGCGCATCGCCCATCTGCTGCTGCGCGGGCAGGACCTGGGGCTGGCGGCGACGGCCTGTGATGTCGCGGCCTTGTTGGGTGAGCGCGATATCTTGCGCGGTGGTGGCGCGGATTTGCACAGCCGTCTGGCACTGCTGTCGGGCGAAGAACGCGCGCGGGGTGCTCAAGGTGGCGTGCAGCGCGCCAAGCAACTGGCGCGGCAATACCGTGGCTATTTAAGAGGCCAGGCCACGCAAGCCGTGGCCGACCCCGACCACCCGCGTTGGCTCGGCGCCTTGCTGGCGTTGGCTTACCCGGACCGCGTCGCCCAACAACGTCGCCCGGGTGGTGCCGAATACCGCCTGGCCAATGGCCGTGCTGCGCTGTTCGCCGAGGCCGACAGTTTGATGAAACAAGCCTGGCTGGTGATCGCCGACCTCGGCAGCCGTCAGGGCCAGCGCGAAGAGCGCATCTACCTGGCGGCGGATTTCGACCCCGCGCTGTTCGACACGGTGCTTGCCGAGCAAGTGCGCACGGTCGACCAATTGGATTGGGACGAGCGCGAAGGCGTGCTGCGTGCCGAGCGCCAGCGCAAAGTCGGCGAACTGGTGCTTAGTCGCGAGCCGCTCACGGGGCTCGATGAAGCCGCGCGCAGCCAGGCGCTGGTCAACCTGGTGCGCCGCAAAGGCCTGGAGCTGCTGCCGTGGACGCCCGAGCTGCGCCAATGGCAGGCCCGCGTCATGCTCTTGCGGCAACTGGACGCCGGAAAAACCAGCGAATGGCCCGACCTCAGTGACAGCGCCTTGCTGGCCAGCCTGGAGCATTGGCTGATGCCGTACCTCGGCAAGGTCTCGCGCCTGAGCCATTTCGCCAACCTGGATATCTCCAGTGTCCTGCACAACCTGCTGCCTTGGCCGCTGCCCCAGCGCCTGGATGAACTGGCGCCGCAACATGTGAAGGTGCCATCCGGGTCTTCGGTGCGCCTGGACTACAGCGAACAGCCGCCGATTCTGGCGGTGCGCCTGCAGGAGTTGTTCGGGCTGGCCGACACTCCGCGCATTGCCGGTGGGCGCCAGGCGGTGAAGCTGCATCTGCTTTCACCGGCACGCCGGCCGGTGCAGGTGACCCAGGACCTGGCGAACTTCTGGCGCAGTACCTATGCCGAGGTGAAGAAGGACCTGAAGGGGCGGTACCCGAAGCACTACTGGCCGGATGACCCGCTGATTGCCGAGCCCACCGCCAGGATCAAACCGAGAAAGCCGTAACGATGAAGATCCAAATGTGGGAGCGGGCTTGCTCGCGAAAGCGGTGGATCAGACAACACATCTGTGTCTGACCCAAAGCATTCGCGAGCAAGCCCGCTCCCACATGGGTTTCGAGGTGTGGGTTACTGCGCAGCAGGCAGCAGGAAGCGCGCGATCACCGGCAGGTGGTTGGAGATGCGCAACGTATCGTCCTGGCGAACCTTCGCCTCCACCCGCTTGATGCGCGGGCTGTAGAACAGGTAATCCAAGGTGCGATCCGGGCCCGTGACACGAGGGTCGTTGGGGAAGTACGTCAGCCATTTCTCACGGTCGATGCCGCTTGATTGGCTGTTGCTCGGGATCATCGGGTATTTTTCCCACAGTAGATGCAGCTCGCTGTCCGGCGAATACTGCCCACGCTTGCCCGCGTCCAGGCGCAGGAACTGCCCCAACGGCAGCAAGTTGAAATCCCCGCCAATCAGCCAGGGCGTGCCCCGGCCTTCGAATTTGTCCAACAGTTTGACGGTGCTGTTCACCTGCTCTTGCACGGCGCTGCGGCCGGGGGCGTCACCGTCGAAGCGGGTATTGAGCACCGCCAATTGGCCGCCGTCGCTCAACGGCAGATAAGTCAGCAGCAGCGCAGGCTTGGGTTGGAACTGACGGGCGATGAAGTTCGCCTCAGGCACTGGCAATTGCAGGCGCTCGGCGTGTTCGATCTGGTAGCGGCTCAGGGTCACGAGCTTGCGGCCGACGCTACCGAAGATATGCCGGTCGGGCACAAAGTCGGCTTTCCAGTCGAAGGCTTGGGTACTGCAGGGGTAGAGATCGGCCACTCGCTCCTGGAGCAGCGTGACCTGGTCCTGATAGTGGGAGGGCTTGGCGTTTTCGTCGAGTTCCTGCAACAACAGGATGTCGGGTTGTTCTTCGCGGATCACCCGTGCCACTTCGTCGAGGCTGGCGGCCATGTCTTCGACGGTGGGACGCTCGTCCGGGCCGCTGCCATCGGCGGTGTCGTACCAGAACACGTAGTTCTTGCCGGCCAGGTATTGCACGTTCCAGGTCATGACCTTGAGCGCCTGCCCGGGCAACAGTGTGGGCGCGCGGGGCGCCACACAACTGACGGGCAGGGTTTGCTTGGGCTCGGGGCGCCAGGTGAGGCTGTAAACCATGGCGGCGAGCAGTCCGGCGACAATCACCAGGCCCAGCAAGGTTATGCGCAATAAACGGGTCATCGGCTCGGCTTATAGCGTTTGGAAAGTGCCACGGAGCATATCACCGCGCGTCGGCATCGCCACCGATCAGCATGAATAAACGGAACAGCACCACGCTGGTAAACAGCTGCAGGAAGCTGTGGGCGCTGTCGATCAATACGCCCAGCATTGGCGCGGGATCGGGATAGGCCGCCACGCTTGCGCCCTTGAGCAGCCACAACGGCGTCATCACGCACAGCAGGCACACCAGGATTCGCCAGAAATGCCCACGGGTCAGGCGAAAACTTTCCTTCATTGCCGCCAGCGCCGGCATGCCGCGCAGCACCAGCAGGTATTCGGCAAACGCCAGCACCACCATCAGCCACAGGCCCGGCAGGAAATACAACGACAGGCCCAGCAGGATCAGCAGGGTGCTCATGGCCGTGAGCAGGGCGAAACGTGGCCACAGCGTCAGGGCCATGGCCCACACGTCCTTTGTGCGCGGCGACTCGCCACGGGTGCGGGCGTCGAGAAACAGGATCAAGGCGCCGGTGTACAGCGGGTAGACGAGCAACCCCACCACCACGCTGTAGCCGGGGAAGGCGTCCGGGCCCAGCGTGTGATCGAGCACCTGTTGCAGCAGGGCTTCGAGGATCACCAGCGGCAGGCACAGCTGGACGATGGCGCCCAGGTTGCGTTGGGTGAAACGAAAGGAGTCGCGCAGTACGTCTAACGGATTCATCGGGTTCATCACAGGCCTGAAAGCAAGGCCCACACTTTAACCGATCAGGGCTGGCGGTAAGCAAACGTAAACCTTGCGTAAAGACCATTGAAACGTCTGGTAACAGCCCCATAACTAGAGGCGTAGCTTGCCTGATCACAGGCAGGCCCATGATTTCTACCGGCAATCTAACGAGGTCGCCATGAACAGCGAAGAGCAAACCCTGATCGATGGACTGTTTTCACGGTTGCAGCAAGCCGAAACGGACTCAGCCCCCCGCGACGCCCTGGCCGAAGCGCGGATCAAGGAGCACATGACTCGCCAACCAGCGGCCGGGTACTACATGACCCAGTCGATCCTGGTGCAAGAACACGCGATCAAGAGCCTCGACGCGCAGAACAAGCAGCAGGCGCAACAGATCCAGCAATTGCAGGATGAGCTGCAACAGGCCCGTTCCCAGGCCGCACAACCCGCGCCGAGCAGCGGTGGTTTCCTGTCGAGCATCTTTGGCGGCGGTTCCCGCGACCCGCAACCGGCCCAGAGCGCCCCGGCATCTTCGGGGGGCGGCTGGCGCGAACCGGCACGGTCTTCGTTTGGCCAGCCGGCGCCGCAGCAGAACTACGGCGCCCCGCAACAGAACTACCAACAGCCACAACAAGCCCCGGCCGCGCCGATTGGCAGCGGTTTTCTGGGTGGCGCATTGAAAACCGCCGCAGGCGTGGCCGGTGGTGTAATGCTGGCCGAAGGTATCAGCAGCCTGTTCCACCACAACCAGCAACCCCAGGTGGTGGAAGAAATCATTGAACAGCCGGCGCCGGCCAGCGATCAGGGCGGCTGGGGTAACGATGACCAGCGCTTTGCCGGTGGCAATGACAGTTGGGGCAACAACAGCGACAGCTTCGCCGACAACGATTACTCCGACGACTCTTCCTCCTTCGGCGACGACGATTCCTTCGTCTGACCCTCCCACGCCCGGTGCGCTTCGTCGCCCCGGGCTGATTTTTCGCTGAAACTTTCCCGTGGCTGGCATACTGGCGCCTTTGCGGACCTTCGCTTTCGAGGTCCACGCGGCAGCCATGGGGAAGTGCGGTGAAGAAAATTGCAGTGTTCGCCGATGTACAAAACCTCTATTACACCGTGCGCCAGGCGTATGGCTGCCACTTCAACTATGCGGCGCTGTGGGCTGACATCAGCGCGCGCGGGCAGATCGTCGAGGCGTACGCGTATGCCATCGACCGTGGCGACAGCAAGCAGCAGCAATTCCAGCAGATCCTGCGCAACCTGGGCTTCACGGTAAAGCTCAAGCCCTACATCCAGCGCAGCGACGGCTCGGCCAAGGGCGACTGGGACGTGGGCATCACCATCGACATCATGGACGCCGCCGACCATGTCGACGAAATCGTGCTGGCCTCCGGTGACGGTGATTTCGACATGCTGCTCGACCGCATCATCCACAAGCATGGCGTCGAAGCCGTGGCCTACGGTGTGCCGGGGCTGACCGCCAATTCATTGATACGCGCCGCCAGCCGCTACGTGCCGATCGAAGGCGCGTTGCTGCTCAAATAAACAGTTAGACGGAGTTGGAACAGGTTTGGAACGGATAGCGGTCATCGACTTTGAAACCACCGGCATCACCCCCAGCAGCCACTGCCGGGCCACGGAAATCGCGGTGGTCATCCTCGAACGTGGCCAGATCGTGGACCGCTATCAGAGCCTGATGAATGCCGGCGTGCGCGTGCCCGGGTTCATCGAGCAACTCACCGGCATCAGCAACGCCATGCTGCGCAGCGCACCACCGGCCGAGCGGGTGATGAACGAGGTCAATGAGTTTGTCGGCACCACGCCACTGCTGGCCCACAACGCCGCGTTCGACCAGAAGTTCTGGGACTTTGAGCTGGGCCTGATCCGCCGCACCCGCCTGCAAAAGTTTGCCTGCTCCTTGCTGCTGGCGCGGCGCCTGATGCCGTCGGCGCCCAACCACAAGCTCGGCACCCTGACCTCATTCGCCCAACTGCCCCACACCGGCAAGGCTCACCGGGCGATGGCGGATGCGGAGATGGCCGCCAACCTCACGGCGCACCTGGCCCAGGAACTGCGCGGCACACACGGCTTGCGCGAACTGTCCCACGACCTGCTGTGCAGCTTGCAGAAAGTGCCGGCCGCCAAGATCACCGAACACCTGAAGAAACATCGCGGGTTCTGAACCCGCCACGACTTCAAGCACACTGATGACCCAAATGTGGGAGCGGGCTTGCTCGCGAAAGCGGTGGATAGTCGCCGGATATATTGACTGACACTCCGCTTTCGCGAGCAAGCCCGCTCCCACAGTTGACCGAGTTGCCAAGCCTGAATGCAATCTCCTGTGGGAGCCGGGCTTGCCCGCGATGGCGTCAGTCCGAGCGGCGATGTATTCAGGGAATAAACGCCATGACCGAAACCGGCGACCCCGACCCGCCTTCCAGCGCCAAAACGCCGATCACCACCGTTGAGCCCTTGGCCGGCAACCGATCAAGGTTCGTCAGGCACTCCAACACAATCCCGTTCCCCGCCAGCACCGCATGGTTCGTCGCGAAGGTGGTGCTTTGCCCCGGATCGACCCCATGGGTGTCGATGCCCACCCCGGCGACCTGTCGTTGTGAAAGCAAAAACACAATCGCGGCCTCGCCAATCCCGGGAAAATGAGAGCCTCGGGCGTCGTGCCCGAAAAACGCAGCCGGGTCATTCCACAGGTGCTGCCAGCCGGTGTACATCAGCACCACGCTGCCCGGTTCGATGGGGCCGTGCTGGCGCTCCCAGTCTTCAATGTCTTGCACGCTGATTTCGTAGTCCGCCGTGCAACGGGCGCGCACATCAACCACCACTGCGGGCCGCACCAGGTCTTGCGGCACGTAGCCATCAATCCCCATTCCATCGGCATAGAAACTGTTCGGCGCATTCATGTGGGTGGCGCTGTGCTCACCCATGCTGAAACGCCGCAGGAAATAGCCGTCCTGTTCCAATGAGGCAACGTCTGCGAATTGCACCGGTGGGTCCCCCGGCCACAGCGGGATACGCGGCGTGATCGGGTGGCTGAGGCTCACGACATTGCTGTAGTCAGCCACCGTTCTTACCCTCCAGTTGCCCCAGCGGCACCCGCCGCTCTATCGCGCTCGACAAGATGATCGAGGTCTTGCTGAACCCGAACTTCGCCACCCGGTTGATTAAGTTCTCCAGCTCGGGCATCGAGCCCACCGCCGCCTGCATGATCACGCACGGGTCGCCCGTCACGCGGTGGCATTCGGTCAGTTCGGGGATTTCGGCCAGGGCGTCGTACACCTTCTGGTTGCCGTGGTTGGTCAGGCGCAGTTCCATCACGCATTGAATCGGCAGGCCGACCTTGGACAGGTCCACCTTGGCCTGGTAGCCGGTGATCACGCCGCTGGCTTCCAGCTTGGCCACGCGTTCGGCGACGGCGGGGGCGGAGAGGTTCACTGTGCGGGCCAGTTGTGCGTAGGACGCGCGGCCGTCTTCAAGCAGGGCGCTGAGGAGCATGCGGTCGTATTTGTCCATGAGAAGGCTCCAGTAGCGCGTGGCTTTCGAAAGCTTGGGTTATAGCCTTCATAACCGTGTTTTGAAAAGTGTATGGGCGCTTTAAACAGGTTTTGTAACTTATGTTTATCGGCCGACCTTTCTAGAATAAGCCTCCCGTTCCTGCCGCAGAGCCGCCCAATGCCTGGCCCACGTCGCTTTCCGTTACCGTTGATCGCTGCCTTTTTTGCGTTGTATGTGATTTGGGGTTCCACCTACCTGGTGATCCGCATTGGCGTGGAATACTGGCCGCCGCTGATGCTGGGCGGGATTCGCTTTCTGGTGGCCGGGATCGCGATGTATGGCTTTTTGCGCTGGCGTGGCGCGCCGACGCCGACTTGGGTGCAGTGGAAGGCGGCGGCCAAGATCGGCGTGTTGCTGCTGACCTTCGGTAATGGTGCGGTGACCGTGGCCGAGCACACGGGGGTTGCTTCCGGTGTGGCCGCGTTGGCGGTGGCGACGGTGCCGTTGTTCACCTTGTTGTGCGGGTACTTCTGGGGCGCACGCAACACCCGTCTGGAGTGGGCCGGGGTGGTGCTGGGGATTCTCGGCATCGCCATGCTCAACATGGGCTCCAACCTGCAGTCGAGCCCGACCGGGGCGATGTTGCTGCTGTTTGCCGCCGCCTCCTGGGCCTTTGGTTCGGTGTGGAGCAAACACCTGCCGTTGCCGGCCGGCGCCATGGCCAGCGCGGCGGAAATGATCATCGCTGGTGCCTTGCTGCTGGTGGGCAGCGCGCTGACCGGTGAGCGGCTGCACGCCGTGCCCCCGCTGGAAGGCTGGTTGGCCCTGGCTTACCTCGCGGTGTTCGGCTCGATCATCGCCTTCAATGCCTACATGTACCTGCTCAAACACGTGCGTCCTGCGGCGGCGACCAGCTATGCCTACGTGAACCCTGCGGTGGCGGTATTGCTCGGGATTGTGTTTGTCGGTGAAACCATCGGCAAGGAAGAAGCCCTGGCGATGCTGGTGATCATCAGCGCCGTGGTGCTGATCGGCTTGCCCCAGTGGCGCAAGCCGAAGCCGGAAATAAGGTAAACTCCGCGCCATTGCGACTTGCGCTGAATTTTTCCTACGGTAAACACATGACTTTCGCCACCCTTGGCCTGATCGAACCCTTGCTGCGCGCCCTTGAGACGCTTGGCTACCAGACCCCGACGCCGGTGCAGGCGCAGGCCATTCCGGCCGTGCTGGCCGGTCGCGACCTGATGGCTGCGGCTCAGACCGGCACCGGCAAGACCGCTGGTTTCGCCGTGCCGCTGCTGCAATTGCTGACGATGGAAGGGCCGAAAGTCGCCCCCAATTCGGTGCGTGCGCTGATCTTGTGCCCGACCCGCGAATTGGCCGAGCAGGTTCACGCCAGCGTCGCCGAGTACGCCCAGAACCTGCCGCTGACCACCTACGCGGTGTACGGTGGCGTGAGCATCAACCCGCAGATGATGAAGCTGCGCAAAGGCGTTGATGTGCTGGTGGCCACCCCGGGCCGCCTGATCGACCTGTTCCGCCAGAACGCGCTGAAACTCAACCAGCTGCAAACCCTGGTGCTGGACGAAGCCGACCGTATGCTCGACCTGGGCTTCTCCGAGGAGCTGGCGAACATCTACCGCATGCTGCCGAAAAAGCGCCAGACCCTGCTGTTCTCCGCGACCTTCTCCGATGACATCCGCCTGCTGGCTGGGCAGATGCTCAACGACCCGCTGAGCATCGAAGTCAGCCCGCGCAACGTTGCCGCCAACACGGTCAAGCAGTGGATCGTGCCGGTGGACAAGAAGCGCAAGCCGGAGCTGTTTGTGCACCTGATGCGCAAAGGCCGCTGGAAGCAGGTGCTGGTGTTCGCCAAGACCCGCAACGGCGTGGATGCGTTGGTGGACAAGTTGCAAGGCCTGGGCATCAACGCCGACGGCATTCATGGCGACAAACCGCAGGCCACTCGCCAGCGTGCGCTGGACCGTTTCAAGACCAGTGACGTGCAGATCCTGGTGGCCACCGATGTGGCGGCCCGTGGCCTGGATATCGAAGACCTGCCGCTGGTGGTCAACTTTGACCTGCCGATTGTGGCCGAGGACTACATCCACCGTATCGGCCGTACCGGCCGTGCGGGCAACACCGGTGAGGCGATTTCCCTGGTGTGTGCCGATGAAGTGAACATGCTGTCGGCCATCGAGATGCTGACCCGCCAGACCCTGACCCGCAAGATGGAGCCGGAGTTCGAACCGGAGCATCGCGTGCCCGAGACCGATGCCAGTGGTCAGGTGGTGAAGAAGCCGAAGAAACCGAAGAAGCCAAAGGCGTCCGGTGGTGGCGGCAAGCGCAACCTGGGCAAGTGGGTGGACAGTGGCGAAGTGGCGCCGGCTGAGCCGTCGATCAAGCCGGTGCGCAAAGTGCCGGTGTTTAATACTGGGCCGCGCAAGAAGAAGTGAGTTTTTAGGTGTTGCGGATGGCCTCTTCGCGAGCAAGCCCGCTCCCACATTTGAATGCATTCCAATGTTGGAACTCGGTCGAATGTGGGAGCGGGCTTGCTCGCGAAGGCGGCTGTGAATTCACCGCCAGTCTCAGCGGTTAAGCCATTCCAACACGCCGCGCCCCGCCGCTCGCCCGCTGGCAAAACACCCCGTCAGCAAATACCCGCCCGTCGGCGCTTCCCAATCCAGCATCTCCCCCGCACAAAACACTCCCGGCAGTTGCTTGAGCATCAACCGCTCATCCAGCGCCTCAAACGGCACGCCGCCGGCGGTGCTGATCGCTTCGTCCATCGGCCGGGTTTTCACCAGGGTCAGGGGCAGGGCCTTGATATCCACGGCCAACTGCGCCGGGTCATTGAAGTGTTCAGCCGGTGCCCGCTCCCGCAGCAACGCGGCTTTCACCCCATCCAGCCCCAACTGGCTGTGCAAATGCTTGCTCATCGAGCGTGAACCTCGGGGCTTGGCCAGTGCGGCCTGTACCTTATCCAGCGGTTTGCTGGGCAGCAGGTCGATGTGTACGGTCGCCGCGCCGTCACGATTGATTGCCTCACGAATCGGTGCCGACAGCGCGTAGATCAGGCTGCCTTCGATGCCCGTGGCCGTGACCACACACTCACCCAGGCGCGGCTTGTCGTCGTCCAAACCGATGGCGACGTTTTTCAACGGCGCACCGGCGAATTTGCTGACCATCAACTCGCTCCAGGACGACACCTCAAACCCGCAATTGCTCGGCTGCAGCGCGGCGTAAGGCACGCCTTTGTCTTCCAGCAGCTTGAGCCAGGCGCCGTCAGAGCCCAGCCGCGACCAGCTGCCGCCGCCCAATGCCAGCAATACCGCATCGCTGGGGACAGCTTTTTCACCGTCCGGGCTGTGGATAAGTAACTCACCGCTGGCATTCCAGCCGATCCAGCGATGGCGGGTGTGGATAACCACGCCTTGCTCGCGCAGACGCTTGAGCCAGGCGCGCAGCAGGGGCGCGGCTTTCATGTCGGTAGGAAATACGCGGCCGGAGGTGCCGACAAAGGTCTCGATGCCCAAGCCATGAATCCACTCGCACAACGCCTCGGCGCCAAACGCGCGCAGCAGCGGCGCCATGTGCGGTGCACGCTCGGCGTAGCGCGACAGGAACGCCGGGTAGGCCTCGGAATGGGTGATGTTCATACCGCCCACCCCCGCCAGCAGGAACTTGCGCCCCACCGACGGCATGCCGTCGTACAGGTCCACCCGCACACCCGCCTGGCTCAAGACTTCAGCGGCCATCAGCCCGGCAGGGCCGCCGCCGATAATGGCAACGTGGGAGGAGGTGGTGGACATCAGCAGGCCTGGGCAAAAGAAAAGGGCGCCCATTGTAAGCAATTGTGGTGCTTATGTAGTGAGCGGGCTTGACCCGCGCCGCGGTGTACCAGCCTAACGTGAAGCGCCTGGTCAATCGCGACGCGGAGCAAGCCCGCCCACCACAGGCAACGGCGTGCCCGGGGATCAGGCAAAGCCGGTGTTGGTGTTTGGCGGGTACTCGTCGGAGCGGTCGGCATCGGTGATCGGGCCACCGGTGAGGCCGTATTTGTCCAGCACCGGCACCAGGGCGCCGAAGAACGCGTCCTGTTGTTTCTCACGCTTGACCACTTCGATGATCGGGAACACGAACGAGGTGATGATGCCCACGCCCGCCGCCGCCCAGCCCAATACACCGGCGAAGGTGCCGGCGATGGCGGCCGCGTCGGCCACGCCAAACAGGCCGGCGCCGCCTTCGATGATCGACGCCACCGCCGCGCCGGTGCCGAGGGCGCCGCTGGTCAGGGAGAAACCGGCGTTGAGCTTGTCACCGGAGAATGCACTGTTGACCCCACTGATCAGGCCGAACACGCCGCCGATAAAGCTGCCGGCGCCGCCGACGATTTTGCCCAGGTTTCCCAGTTTGTTGAGGCCGTCGGTGTTCTGCACCATTTTCCCGGTGGGGAAGTCGCCGATGCCCTGGGGCTTGCTCGGGTCGACTGGGGTGGGTTTCCAGGCCATGCCGTAGCCGGCTTCCTTGGCGTATTTGGTGCCGCCTTCGGTGATCAACCCGGCGAACTGCATGCCCGCGGCCACGCGCCCGGCGTTGTCGGCCGGGCTGTTACCGCCGGTGGCCGAGCGCGCCGCCAGTACGCCGCCCGCCAGCAGGGCGCTGCCGATGTGCAACAGGCCCTGTTTGTAGGAGTCGCTGGCGTTGAGGTTCAGGCCATCCACGGCCTTGGGCAGCACGTCGCTGATCTTCTGGGTCTGGCGGTTGACGTCCCACATCGAGCGGATCAGCGAGATCACATCCTGGGGCTTGATCTGCGCCCCGGTGGCGTCCTTGAACATGTCCGGGTTGTCGGCCATGGCCTGGTTGAGGATGGCGGTGGTCTTGGCTTCGTCGAAGTTGCCGTTGGCGTCGCCGAAGGTGCTTTTGAGCACGTCGTCGTTGGCGCCATTGACCAGGCTGTCGGAGACCGCCTGGTTGACGTATTGCTGCACGGTGGAGGAGTCCTGCGCCGAGACCTTGTCGCCCAGGAACTCCTTGAGCAATGAGGCGTTGGCCGCGTACTGACCGATGACCGTCATCGGGTCGGCATTCGGCGCGGCGAGGCCGTTCTGCAGGTCTTGCCCGCTGACGATGTGGTCCTGGAAGTACTGCTGGATCTCGGCCGACTTGCCTGACTTGTCGGCCATGGCGTCCAGGTCCACCGTGCCATTACCGCCCAGGGCCATGTCGGTGAGGGTGGCGTCGGTGCCGGCCAGGCTCAGCCCGTCGATCAGCGACACCGGGTTGCCATTGCTGTCCTTGGTCGCCAGGGCGGTGTTGATCACGTTGCCGCTGTTGATCTGGCTGTCCTGGTAGTGCTGCATCTCGGTCTTGATCGCCGGGTCGCTGTTGACGATGTCGCGCATGCCGTCGGCCTGGTTCTGGGCCATGAAGGTCTTCACGTCCGGGTCGCCGGCCAACTGGTTGACGGCTGCGTCCAACTGGTCGGCGACTTTGGATTTGGTCGGGTTGAGGTGATATTCGCTGTCGGCAGTGATCCCGGCATACAGGTCGCCGTCGCCGACCTTGTCGCTGGAGGCCAGGCGCGCACGGGCGTCGCTGATTTCCAGCATCACGGCGGCCTTGGTCTTGCCGTCATAGTTTTGCGGGTTTTGCAGCACGTCCTGGGTCAGCTTCGAGGTGTCGACACCGGCCACCGAGCTGCGGATCGAGGCGTTGCTGAGCATCATCAACACGCCGTGATCGTCGGTGGGCGCCTGATTTTCCAGCCAGGCACCGAGGTTCTTCTGCTGGGTGATGCCGTCGGCGGTGGCGGTGGCGGGCAGGTCGCCGGCCATGTCGAGGGTGCGCATCATGCCTGGGGTCGACCAATAGCCGGCAGCGCCGGTCAGTTCGGGGCTCAGGCCGCTGTCGTTCTTGATGGCGTTGAGGTTGTCGGTGGTCAGGCTGCCGTTGTTGGCGCGCTGGTTGGGGCCTTCCATCGCGGGGCCGGCGCTGCTGACCAACGAGATATTGGCCATGACCAGCGCGGCCGACTTGGCGTTCGCCTTGGCCAGGTCGCTGGCACCCGGGTTTTTGCTGAGAAAGGTGCTGTAGGACTTGGAGGCGGCCGACAGATCCTTGTTCGACTGGCTGACGAAACTGTCGACGTTGCTGTGGGTAATCACGCCGTCGCTGCCGCCCAGGCCGCCGCTGTCCAGGGCATTCATGAGGCTCGGGCTGCCGGCCAGGTATTTGAGGCAGGCCTGGGCTTCGGGCGGCAGGTCGGTCGGTGGATTGGAGAAGTCGATGGGGCGGTCGTGCATGCCCCACTTGTCCCAGTTGTCGCTGAGCATTTTGGCTGCGGCGCGTGGGCGGTCGAGGTCGCGCTCTTCCTGGGTAGGCGTGCCGCTGGTGTTGCCGACGATCTTGTCCCAGTCCTTGGGGTTGGCGTATTGGGAGTTGTCGATCCAGTTGGTGTCGACGGCTCCGCCGACGTTGAAGATGCCGTTGGATTCCTTGACCACCGAGGCATACAGGTCGGGACTGATCGCCTGGGACACGATGACCTTGTCGCCGGACGCCGTTTCATAACGGATCAGGCCGTGGCCGAGTTCTTCCGGGGTGCCCACCAGGCTGACGCTGCCGGTTGCGCTGGCGTCGGCGAGGGTGTAACCGGCGTTTTTGCTGTCGTTGATCAGGCCCCAGGTCTGGCCGTCGCCGGCCACCTGGTTGTACAGGTCGGGGTTCACTTCGCGGCTGACCACCACCTTGTCACCCGAGACGGTCTCGTAGCGGATAAAACCCGGGCCGATTTCATCCACAGGGCCGATGCCCCTGTAGTCGCCCAACCCCGGCGCGGTATCGCCGGCCTGGGCGATGCGGTAGCCATCGGCCTTGCTGGCATTGAGCGCGTTGACGGCGTCGACCTTGCCGGCCATGCCGTCGAACAGGTAGGGCGTCATCTGCTTGATGATGACGATGTCCTGGCCGTCGCGGGTCTTGAGGTCCAGCACGTTGTCGGAAATCTTGGTGATGCTGGCGATGTCCGCCAGGGGTACGCCGGTGTTGCTGATGTCGGCGAGGTTGGGGTCATTGAGGCGCTTGATCGCCTCCTGGTCGCCGGTGGCCATGACGGCGGCGATTTTCTGGTCTTTGGTGTTGTCGGTCACGCCGCTGGCCAGCACTTTGAAATTGCCGGGCTTGGCGGTGTCCTTGAAACCCGCCACGGCGCGGGCCATGGCGGTTTCGAAGGTAGCCGCGACCTTTTTCAGGGCGTCGTCATTGCCGGGGTTTGTCACGGTGCCGATCTTGTAGGTAGCCATCGCCGGGTACTCTGAAAACGGGAAGGTGTTCAGGGTGACGATGGGTTGCGGCAGTTTTGTTGCAAATCTGGAACAGGTCGAATGTTCCACAACGTTTCACGGCTGTGGAAAAGTATGTGGTCAAAAAACGTACAGTTTCCTGCAGGCTATACGGGAACTCGCTTGCAGCCCGTTACGCTCAAGTTATCCACAGGCCGTTCCACAGGCATTGTGGGTAACGCCCACAGTTCAGTGACAACCTGATGACGTCCACACCCGGTGTGCGCTGTGGTGCAGGATGCCATGGCGGCGGGCCAGGGCTGGGCGGTCCTTGCTGTAGCCGCCGCCGATCACGCCCATCACCGGGATGTCGCGGCCCAGGCAATGGCGCATCACGCTTTCGTCGCGGGCGGCGACGCCTGCGTCGGTCAGCTTGAGGTAACCAAGGGCGTCATCCTTGTGCACATCCACGCCCGCGTCATACAGCACCAGGTCGGGCTGGTAGAGCGGCAACAGGTAGTTGAGGGCGTCGTCGACCACCTTGAGGTAATCGGCATCGCCCATGCCCATGGGCAGGGGAATGTCCCAGTCGCTCTGGGCCTTGCGCGCCGGGAAGTTTTTTTCGCAGTGCAGCGATACGGTGATGGCGTCCGGCGTGTTGTGGAGGATGCGCGCGGTGCCGTCGCCCTGATGCACGTCGCAATCGAAGATCAGCACGCGGTTGACCCGGCCGCTGGCCAGCAGGTAATGGCTGATCACCGCCAGGTCATTGAAGATGCAAAAACCGGCCGGGTAATCGTAGTGGGCATGGTGGGTGCCGCCCGCCAAGTGGCAGGCCAGGCCGTGTTCAAGGGCTTTTTCGGCTGCCAGGATGGAACCGCCCACGGCGCGCACCGTGCGTCGGGCCAGGGCTTCGTTCCAGGGCAGGCCGAGGCGCCGTTGGTCTTCGCGGGACAACTCGCCGCCCATGTAGCGTTCGATATACCCAGGGTCATGGGCCAGGGCCAGAATCTCTGCCGGGCACAACTGCGGGCGCAGCAATTGGCTGTCTTCGGTCAGGCCGCTGTCCACCAGGTGATCGCGCAGCAGGCGAAACTTGTCCATGGGGAACCGGTGGTCTGCCGGAAACTCGGGGCTGTAGTCGTCGTGGTAGATCAGGGGCAGGGGCATGGGATTTTCTGACAGGAACCTGCGACGCATCTTACCCGCGTTGTACACTCACGCACATGGCAAGGGAGGGGACCCATGGAGCCGATACTGGAATTGGAAAGTGCACGTCTGGTGCTGCGCCAATGGCGCGACAGCGACCTGCCGGAATTTGCGCGCATGTGCGCTGACCCGCAGGTGATGCGCTATTTCCCGGCCAAGCTGAGCCACCTGGAAAGCGCCGCATTGATCGGGCGCATACGTGGGCACTTCGCGGAATACGGCTTTGGGTTCTGGGCCTTGCAGCGCAAGGACACGGGCGAGTTTATCGGCCTGACCGGGCTGCAGAATGTCAGCTTCGAAGCGGGCTTCACCCCGGCAGTGGAGATCGGCTGGCGCCTGGCCCGTGAACACTGGGGCCTGGGGTATGCCAGCGAAGCGGCGTGGACGGCCTTGCGCTGTGGTTTCGACCGGTTGCAACTGGATGAAATCCTCGCGTTTACCACCGAGTCCAATTTGCCATCACAAAAAGTCATGCAGGCCATCGGTATGCATTACGATCCCCAGGCAGATTTTGAACACCCCAAGGTCGCAGCTGATGACCCGCTGCGCCATCATGTGTTGTACCGCATCACCCGCGCCCAATGGTTGGACACGCTGCACGGATAGGCAGCCCGGAATGCCCCGTAGATTTTAGGAGTTGCTCTATGAGCCAAGTATTGGAAGACCTAGTGGACTTGCTGACCCTGGAGCCGATCGAGGAAAACCTCTTTCGCGGCCGCAGCCAGGACCTGGGTTTTCGCCAACTGTTCGGCGGCCAGGTGCTTGGCCAGTCGCTGTCGGCTGCCAGCCAGACCGTAGAAGAAGCGCGGCACGTGCATTCCCTGCACGGCTATTTCCTGCGCCCTGGCGATGCCGCCTTGCCGGTGGTGTATTCGGTGGACCGCGTGCGTGATGGCGGCAGTTTCAGCACGCGGCGCGTCACGGCGATCCAGAAGGGCCATCCGATTTTCACTTGCAGCGCCTCGTTCCAATACGACGAACAGGGCTTCGAGCACCAGACCACCATGCCCGTGGTGGTCGGCCCGGAGAACCTGCCGTCGGAGCTTGAGCTGACGAAGCAACGCGCCCACCTGATCCCCGAGCCCATGCGCGACAAGCTGCTGTGCCCCAAGCCGATCGAAGTGCGCCCGGTGACCGAAAAAGACCCGTACAACCCTCAGCCGTCGGACCCGGTGAAGTACGTGTGGTTTCGTGCCGATGGCGCGCTGGCCGATTCGCCGGCGCTGCACAAATACCTGCTGGCCTACGCCTCGGACTTCGGTTTGCTGACCACCTCGTTGCTGCCCCACGGCAAGACGGTGTGGCAGAAAGACATGCAGGTCGCCAGCCTCGATCACGCGCTGTGGTTCCACGCCGACCTGCGTGCCGATGACTGGTTGCTGTACGCCATGGACAGCCCCTGGGCCGGCAATTCCCGTGGATTCTCCCGTGGCAGCGTGTACAACCGTGCCGGGCAACTGGTGGCGTCGGTGACCCAGGAAGGCTTGATTCGCCATCGCAAGGATTGGGCATGAGCCTGGCGGACGTTAAGCACTGGGTATTTGACATGGACGGCACCCTCACGGTGGCCGTGCATGACTTTGCGGCCATTCGCGTGGCCCTGGAGATTCCGCCCGAAGACGACATCCTCACCCACCTGGCGGCGTTGCCTGCCGATGTGGCTGCGGCCAAGCATGCCTGGTTGCTGGAACATGAACGTGAACTGGCGCTGGGTTCGGTCGCCGCCGAAGGCGCGGTGGAGCTGGTGCGCGAGCTGGCGGGACGCGGTTACCGCCTGGGCATCCTGACGCGCAATGCGCGGGAATTGGCCCACGTGACCCTGCAAGCGATTGGCCTGGCCGACTGCTTTGCTGTCGAGGACGTGTTGGGGCGTGATGATGCGCAACCCAAGCCCGATCCGGATGGCTTGCTGAAACTGGCCGCGGCCTGGGATGTTTCGCCGAGCGCGATGGTGATGGTGGGCGACTACCGCTTTGACCTGGACTGCGGCCGGGCAGCGGGGACACACACGGTCCTGGTCAACCTGCCGGAGAACCCGTGGCCGGAGTTGGTGGATTGGCATGCAGCCGACTGCTTGGCCTTGCGCCGAATGATCTAGATCGGCCTCTGAAGATCAAATGTGGGAGCGGGCTTGCTCGCGAATGCGGTGTGTCAGATTCAAATAAGTTGACTGATCCACCGCCTTCGCGAGCAAGCCCGCTCCCACATGGTTGACCGTATTTCTTCAGTAACTATTGGGTAAACAACACTTTCTGCCCTTCAGGCGACGTAAACATCCCATCCCCGTTGTGCCCAACGCCTGGCACTTCCACCAGCTTATGCGTCAGTTGCGGGTGACGCTGCTTGAGGTAGTCGAAGTAGTTGTGTCCGCGAATCAGGCGATACGCGCCCTGGGTTTCGGCCCCACAGCTCTTGTCCAGTGCCGGGTGGTTCGGGTCAGTGTCTTGTTGGCCCAGCAGGTAGGTGATGTTGCGTGACACATAAGCCTGTTCCAACTGCTCGGCGCTCTGGCCCTTGGCGTAGGCCGGCAGGTTTTGCATGCCGTATTTCCAGTCGTTGAAGCCTGGGCAGCTGGCAACGTCAAACTTCACCGGACGCTGCGGCGTGAAGTAGGCGTACGACGACGGATTGGCCACCACATACCGCAGGCTGATGCCTTCGGTTTGCAGCATCGGGTGGTCGTGGCCGGTGAGGGCGAAACGCTGCACCACCTGGCCGCCGCCGGAGTGGCCGGCCACCACGATTTCTTTCAGCGCCGGGAACAGCTTGCGGTTGCCCAGGTGCTTGATGATCTGGTCGAGGGCGCCGTAGGAACTGATCTGGCCGGGGCCGGTAGACGGCTCGCCGGCCATCCAGTCGTTGCCGTTCCAGCGCAGTACCTGGTTGTCCAGGTGGTTGCGCTTGATATCCAGCTCATTCAGGAACTGCGGTGCGATCACCAGGGTGTTGGCGGCCTGACCTGCGTGTTCAGCTGCGTCTTCGCCGCTCTGCAGGTAGGTCTGTGCATTGCGCAGGCGCCCGTGCACGATGATCAGGGCGCGGGTGACCTGCGGCAGCGGTTGGTTCCAGTCCTGGCTCAAGCCCAGGCTGAGGTCGCCGGCATCCAGGTGAAAACGATCGGGGCTGACCACCTTGACCCCATGTTCTTTCTCGGCGGCCCAGGTGGCGGTGGAGCAGGACAACATCAAACCCAGCAGCAATCCCAATCGTTTATTCATTTAAAGACTCTTCGCCGTAAAGGTGTCGCATTGAGTGATCTGGCCACCCGCAAAGCCGGTCTTGAACCAACGAACCCGCTGTGCCGAGGTGCCGTGGGTAAACGAGTCGGGCACCACGCGCCCTTGACCCTGTTGCTGCAAACGGTCATCGCCGATGGCGTTGGCCGCATTCAGTGCTTCTTCAATGTCGCCGGGCTCCAGCCAGTTCAGGCGCTTCTGCGCGCGGTTGGCCCATACGCCGGCAAAACAGTCGGCTTGCAGCTCCTGGCGTACCAGTAGGCCGCCGTCGCCTTGCATCTGCCGGCCTTGCTGGCGTGCGGCCTGGATCTTGGCCGAAATGCCCAGCAGCGTTTGCACGTGATGCCCCACTTCATGGGCGATCACATAAGCCTGGGCGAAGTCGCCCGCAGCCTTGAAGCGTTGTGACATCTCCCGGAAGAAGTCCAGGTCCAGGTACACCTGTTGGTCGGCCGGGCAATAAAACGGGCCGCTGGCCGAGGTGGCGCCACCGCAGGCGGAATTGACCCGGCCACGGAACAGAATCAGTTTCGGGTTCTTGTAGGTCAGGCCGTTCTCCTTGAACACCTGGCCCCACGTGTCTTCGGTGTCACCCAGCACCGCGCGTACAAAGTCAGCCTGTTCATCGTTGGCCGGTGGTGCCTGGCGGGTCTGCGTGCTCACCGAGGGCGCCTGCTCCATCTGGCCGGTCAACTGGCCAAGGATCTGCAGCGGGTCCTGGCCGGTCAGCCAGCCAATGCCGACGATCAGCACGATGGCCGTGAGGCTCAGGCCCTTGCCGCCGCCAAAGCGCATGCCGCCACCCCCGCCGCCACTGTCGTCACGGGCATCCACCACGTTGTCGCTGCGTCGGCCTTTTTTCCATAGCATGGGGCAATCCTCTCGATGAACCTGAAAAACAGTGTTGTTGGTGCGCGGGCATGGCGCCAGCCCGGCTGTCCGACAGGTACGAGAGCTGCGTAGTATCGCTGCTGTCAGTCCGTGCCGGCAGAGGGGCCAGATGAAAGTTGTGTCAGCTTTGCAGCTGGATCAGTCGCGGCAGTAACCTTCGCCGGTGTCGACGACCAGGCAATCCTTTTTATCCGCCAGCCATTTCAAACCGGTGGCTTCACCGTCGCCGGCGGTCAATTGTTGTGGGCCGTCCGGACGGGTAAAGGCGATGCCATCTTCATTGGCTTCGCCTTTGAAGGTGCCGGAGTCATCGGCGTCGAGGCCGTATTGCATGGTCAGTATGTAATGACCCCGGCCGATGCTGTCGTCTTTGGCGATGGTCAGGTTCAGGCCTTCCACGCCCACCCACTTGCCCACCCATTTGTCGGTGGGCGGGTTGGCCGGCACCAGGGTGGCTTGCACCGACGCAGGGGCCGGTTTGGGGGCGGGGGCTTCCTCCTTGTTACAGGCGGTGAGCAGGGCAAGGGTTGAAAGAACGAAGAGTGTTTTTTTCATAGCGGCAAGGCCTTGGTTAAAAAGTGCACAATGCGGGGGCAAACGTGCAGCGTTGGACTCGAATCCCGTGATTTAGTGCGCTGTTCGCCCGGTGTTTGGTTATGCTCTTGGGGCGCACACAGGCGCGGCTGCTAGATTACCGGGTTGAGTGCTGCCACGTTCAGTGCTCAGCGTTCAGCCTGCCATGCAAGAGAATTCAATGACTGTCAGCACACCGCTTTCCGGCGTCAACCATCCGTTCAAAGGCATCTTGCTGATTGTGCTGGCGACGTTTCTGTTTTCCAGCCACGACGCCTTGTCCAAGTACCTGGCCGGGTTCTACCCGATCGTGATGGTGGTGTGGGCACGCTACCTGGTGCACACGCTGTTGATGGCCGGGATCTTCCTGCCGCAATCGGGCCTGCGCGTGTTGCGCAGCAAGCGGCCGGGGATGCAGGTGGTACGGGCCTTGTGCCTGCTGGGCACCAGCCTGTTCTTCACGGCGGCGCTGCATTACATCCCGCTGGCAGAAGCCACGGCGGTGAACTTCCTGGCGCCGATCCTGGTGACGGCGCTCTCCGTGCCGCTGCTCGGCGAGCATGTGACACGCGGCCAATGGCTGGCGGTGATCTGCGGCTTTGTCGGCGTGCTGATCATCATCCACCCCGGTGGCGAGCTGTTCACCCCGGCGGTGCTGCTGCCGCTGTGTTCGGCGCTGTTCTTCTGCTTCTACCAGTTGCTCACGCGCATCCTCAGCCAATACGACACGCCCACCACCAGCAACTTTTTCGCCGGGCTGTGCAATACCTTGGTGATGAGTGCGATGGTGCCGTTCTTCTGGCAGGTCCCGACCTTGTGGCACGGTGCGCTGATGCTGGCGCTGGGCACCTGCGGGATGACCGCCCACTTGATGTTGACCCAGGCGTTCCGCTTTGCGGCGCCGGCCTTGCTGGCGCCGTTCGGCTATTGCCAGATCGTGTTTGCGGGGTTGTTGGGCTGGCTGGTGTTCAACCACACCCCCGATGTGACCACGGTGGTCGGCATCGGGGTGATCTGCATGAGTGGGCTGGCCGCTGCCTGGCAGCAGCGGCGCAAGTAGATCAAACGTCTACGGTAGGAATCTTGCGCGGTGCCATGAAGTACATCCAGGTCAGTGCAATGAAATACATCGCCGGGATCAGGGTGAACAACACGGTGTAGTTGTTGTTCGTCACGGTGAGGATATGGCCAACGATCTGGGTCATGAACATGCCGCCGATGGCCGCGCACATGCCGCCGAACCCAAACACCGTGCTCATCATGTGCTTGGGCGTGTAGTCCATCACCAGGCTCCAGATGTTGGCGGTCCAGGCCTGGTGCGCACCGATGGCCAGGGAGATGGCAAACACCGCGACCCATAGTTGGCTGGAACCCGCCGCCATGATCACACCGACGATACAGCAGGCGAACAGCAGCATCGACAGCAAGCGCGCCTTGATCGAGTTCATGCCACGGCCGATCAGGAACGACGACAGAATCCCCCCACCTACGCTGCCGAAGTCGGCCGTCAGGTAAATGATGATCAGCGGGATGCCCATCTGCGTCACGTTGATGCCCAGGTTGTATTGCTGGTTCAGGAATGGCGGCAACCAGTACAGGTAGAACCAGAACACCGGCGCGGTCATCGAGTAGGCGAGGGCGAAGGCCCAGGTGCCCCGCATGCGCAGGATGCGGCTGAACGGGACGCGGGGTTGTTCCGGCTCGACTTCCTGTTGCACGTAGTCCAATTCGGATTGTTTAACGGTGGGGTGCTCTTCGGGGTTGTAGTACTTCAGGCCCCAGCACACCAGCCAGATCCCGCCCAGTGCCGACATGCACAGGAACGCCGCTTGCCAGCCCCACACGTGCAGGATCAACGGCAGCAGCATTGGCGTCATCATCGCACCGACGTTGGTGCCGGCGTTGAAGATGCCGGTGGCCACGGCGCGTTCACCGGCCGGGAACCACAACCGCGTGGTCTTGACGCAGGCCGGGTAGTTGGCCGCTTCGGTGATCCCGAGGATAAAGCGGCAGACCATAAAGCCCACCGCCGAGGTGGCCAGGCCGTGGGCGCCGGTGGCCAGGCTCCACAGCAGCACCGCGCAGAAGAACACGCGTTTCACGCCGACCCGGTCGATCAAGCGGCCTTGCAGCACAAAACCGATGGCGTAGCCCACCTGGAACCAGAAGTTGATGTTGGCGTAGTCCATCGCCGTCCAGCTCATTTCCTTGGCGAGGATCGGTTGCATCACGCCCAGGGCGGCGCGGTCGATGTAGTTCAGGGTGGTGGCGAAGAACACCAGGGCCAGCATGCCCCAGCGAGTTTTACCCACGGCCAGGGCGCCGCGGATCTTGTCGCCGATGCCGGCGTGCGGGTTGCCCGGGCGCGCGGCCAGGACGGAGTTTTGCGAAGGCATGAGGTCGTACCCGTTTTTTGAAATTTTTATGGTGTGTTCTGGGTCTTGTTGCTGAATCGATGGTGCGCAGCGGTTAAAAAATCGTCAATTCGCCAAAGGGGCATAGTGTTCGATAATCGCACCAAAAACTAACCGGTTCGTACATTTTAATTGCTGTGTGTAAAGCTGGGGCCAATAATTTGCCGTAAATAACAATTGCCGGGAGTCGCCCCATGCAACGTTCCATTGCCACCGTTTCCTTGAGCGGCACCCTGCCGGAAAAGCTCGAAGCCATTGCCGCCGCCGGGTTTGACGGCGTCGAGATCTTCGAAAATGACTTGTTGTATTACGACGGCAGCCCCCGGGAAGTTAGGCAGATGTGCGCTGACCTGGGCATTGCCATCACCTTGTTCCAACCCTTCCGTGACTTCGAAGGGTGCCGCCGCGACCGCCTGGCGCGCAACCTGGAACGCGCCGAACGCAAGTTCGACCTGATGCAGGAGCTAGGCACCGACCTGGTGCTGGTGTGCAGCAATGCCTCGGCGGATTCGGTGGGCGACGAACGCATTTTACTCGATGACCTCAGCCTGCTGGCCGAGCACGCCGGTCGTCGAGGCTTGCGCATCGGCTATGAGGCGCTGGCCTGGGGCAAGCACGTGAACACCTGGCAGCAGGTGTGGAACCTGGTGCGCCAGGTCGATCACCCGAGCCTGGGGGTGTTGCTCGACAGCTTCCACACCTTGTCGCTCAAGGGCGACCCGAGTGGCATCGCCCAGATACCCGGCGACAAGATTTTCTTTGTGCAAATGGCCGACGCGCCGATCCTGGCCATGGACGTGCTGGAGTGGAGCCGGCATTTCCGCTGCTTCCCCGGGCAGGGCGAATTCGACCTGGCGGGCTTCCTCGCACCGATCATCCAGAGTGGCTACACCGGGCCGTTGTCCCTGGAGATTTTCAACGACGGCTTCCGCGCAGCACCGACGCGGGCGAATGCGGCGGATGGTTTGCGCTCGCTGCTGTACCTGGAAGAAAAGACCCGCGAACGCCTGGCGCAGGAGCAACCGGCCACGCCGGCGGACATCCTGTTTGAAACCCCGGCTGCCAGCGACTACGACGGCATCGAGTTCCTTGAATTTGCCGTGGATGAAAGCCTGGGTGCGAAGCTGACGCAATGGCTGGAGCGCCTGGGTTTCGTCAAGGCCGGGCAGCACCGTTCCAAGAGCGTGAGCTTGTTGCGACAGGGCGATATCAACTTGATCCTCAACTGCGAGCCGTATTCCTTCGCCCACAATTTTTTCGAGGCCCACGGGCCGTCGTTGTGCGCCACGGCGATTCGGGTCAAGGATAGCGCCAAGGCCCTGGCGCGCGCGGTGGCCTACAAAGGCCAGCCGTATCGCGGGCTGGTGGGGCCCAACGAGCTGGAGTTGGCAGCGGTGCGTGCGCCGGATGGCAGCCTGATTTATCTGGTGGACCCGTCCGAAGGTTCGCTGTACGACACCGACTTCAACCTGCAACCGGCGACGGCCTCCAGCGGCGGCCTGCTGCGCATCGACCATATGGCCATGGCCCTGCCGGCTGACAGCCTCGACAGCTGGGTGCTGTTCTACAAGAGCCTGCTGGATTTCGAGGCCGATGATGAAGTGGTGCTGCCCGACCCGTACGGTTTGGTGAAAAGCCGTGCGCTGCGCAGCCGTTGCAGCTCGATTCGCTTGCCGCTGAATATTTCCGAGAACCGCAACACGGCGATTTCCCACGCGCTGTCGAGCTATCGCGGCTCGGGCGTGCATCACATTGCCTTCGATTGCGCGGACATTTTCGCCGAAGTACGCCGAGCCAAAGAGTCGGGCGTGCCTCTGCTGGATATCCCGCTCAATTACTACGACGACCTCGCGGCGCGCTTTGATTTTGACGATGAATTCCTCAGCGAACTGGCGTACTACAACGTGTTGTACGACCGCGACGCCCAGGGCGGCGAGTTGTTTCATGTGTACACCGAGCCGTTCGAAGGGCGGTTTTTCTTCGAGATCATCCAGCGCAAGGGCGGCTATGCCGGCTACGGCGCGGCCAACGTGGCCGTGCGCCTGGCGGCCATGGCCAAGTCCCGCAGCGGTGCGGTGCGCCAAGCGCGTTTATAAGGGCTGGCCAGGTGCTTCCTTCGGGAAGCATCGCGGCCCATAATCAGCGCCTGCATAACAATGGCCGTGAGCGCACCATGACCTCGAGTCCCGAACTCCCCGCAGTGTCAGACGCACCGCGCAAGAGTCGTAAGAACAACCCGGAAAAGACCCGCGAAAACATTCTCCAGGAAGCCATTGTCGAGTTTGTCCAGCAGGGTTTGTCTGGCGCTCGCGTGGATGCGATCGCCGAACGTATCCACACCTCCAAGCGCATGATCTATTACTACTTCGGCAGCAAGGAGCAGTTGTACGTCGAGGTGCTGGAGAAGCTCTACGGCGATATCCGCAACACCGAAACCCGCATGAACCTCACGGCGCTGGAGCCGCGCGAGGCGATTCGCCGGCTGGTGGAGTTCACCTTTGATCACCATGACCAGAACGTGGATTTCGTGCGCATCGTGAGCATCGAAAATATCCACAATGCCGAGTACGTTAAGCGTTCGGATGCGATCAAGGCGATGAACAGCAACATCCTTGAAGCGTTGGGCGCAACTTTGCAGCGCGGGGCCGAGATGGGTGTGTTCCGCGCAGGGCTGGAGCCGCTGGACGTGCACCTGCTGATCAACTCATTCAGCTTTTACCGGGTGTCCAACCGTCATACGTTCAGTGAGATCTTTCAGATTGAATTGTCGGATGAGGCGGTCAAGCAGCGGCATCGGGACATGATTTGTGAGTCGGTGATGCGTTACCTGCAGGCGTGAGAGCGCACGGTGCCTAAGGCTGAAATGCAATCGTAATGTGGGAGCGGGCTTGCTCGCGAATGCGGTGTGTCATTCACAGCATATGCTGACTGACACACCGCATTCGCGAGCAAGCCCGCTCCCACATTTCGGATCTTCGTTTTGCCAATTAGCTATTCATGCTTTGGAAGTGCGCCAGCATCCTGTCGGCATCCGGCACTTCACCACTGAACAACTCAAACGCCTTCACCGCCTGAAACACCGCCATGTTGCCGCCATCCAGCGTGCGGCAACCCAGGGCACGGGCATCACGCAGCAGCTCGGTTTCCAGCGGGAAATACACAATCTCCGCCACCCACAACTCGGCGCGTAGCAGACTCGACGGCACCGGCGTGCCCGGCAGTTTGGCCATGCCCATCGGCGTGGTGTTCACCAAACCATCGGCCTCGGCCATGGCGTTTTCCAGGTGGCTGCCCACCTGCGCACGCCCGGCACCGAAGCGCTGGGCGAGGTTATCCACAAGGTCGCGGGCACGGCTGGGGTCCACGTCAAAAATACTCAACTGTTCCACACCCTCGGCCAGCAGCGCATGGGCCACCGCCGCACCTGCACCGCCAGCACCCATCTGCACCACGCGTTGGCGTGCCACATCACTCAGGTTTCTGCGAAAACCCTCGGCGAAACCCAGGCAGTCGGTGTTGTGGCCGATGCGTTTGCCCTTCCTGAACACCACCGTATTGACCGCGCCAATGCCGCGCGCCTCGTCAGACAGTTCATCCAGCAGCGGCAGGATGGCCTGCTTGCACGGGTAGGTAATGTTCAACCCGGTGAAGTGCATCAGTTCGGCGGCGTCGAGCAGGTCGGGCAGGGCGTTGATGTTCAGGTGCAGGGGTTCCAGGTCGATCAGGCGATACAGGTAGCGCATGCCCTGGGCGTCACCTTCCTGTTCATGCAGCGCGGGCGTGCGGGAGGCCTGGATACCGGCGCCGATCAGGCCGGCGAGGATGCGCGGTTTCATCGGGCTCACCCTTTCAAGGTGTGGCTGAAATGTTCCAGGGCCAGGTGATAACCATGGCTGCCGAACCCGGCCAGCACGGCCTTGGCGATCGGCGAAACAAAGGAGTGGTGACGGAACGCTTCACGCGCATGCACGTTGGATAAATGCACTTCGATTACCGGCACTTCACTGGCCACCAGCGCGTCGCGGATGGCCACTGAGGTGTGGGTCCAGGCGGCCGGGTTGATCACGATGCCGGCGCAACGGGCGCGGGCGCTGTGGATCCAGTCGAGTAGTTCACCTTCGTGGTTGGTCTGGCGAAATTCGATCTTCAGCCCGAGTTTTTCCGCACTGCGCCCACACAGCGCGGCGATGTCAGCCAGGGTTTCATGGCCGTAGGTGGCGGGCTCGCGGGTGCCGAGCAGGTTGAGGTTGGGGCCGTTGAGCACCAGCACGATAGGCGGCATAAGGGGATCTCCACTGTTCTTGTTAGTTGTGGAGATAAAATGTACTGAATGGTTAATTTGGTCAATTGATCGCGGCGGATGTGTTCGATTATCGAACCGATATTCAGAGGGTTCCCACACCAGAATCAGATTAGATATCAATTGAAAATCATTCTCGACAACGCTTACTATGCCCGCCTGTTTCCTTAACATTCCAGGGAGTCGGTTTGTCGGACGTGGATCTCAAAGGCCTGTTTCTCAAGCATGCCGATACCCTGCGCGGGTATCTGGCGCGCAAGGTACGGGACCCGCAGTTGGCCGCAGACCTGGTGCAGGAGAGCTTCCTGCGCCTGGCGGAAAAACCGGCCGGCGAGCGTATCGACAATTCCCAGGGCTATCTCTATCGAACGGCGAGCAATCTGCTGATCGACCATATTCGCCAGGAAGCGCGGCGCAAGACAGACTCCGTGCCCCATGAGGCGCTGGCCGAGATTGAAGATGAAGTGGCCGGGTTGGAGGCTCAGGCAATGGCGCAGCAACAGCGACTGGCATTGAAGCAGGCACTGGCGGAATTACCGGAACGCACCCAGCAGATCTTCCGTCTCAACCGCATCGAAGGCATGACCCACGCCCAGGTGGCCCGGCACCTGGATATCTCCGACAGCTCCGTGCAGAAGCACTTGGCCAAGGCCTTGGCCTACGTGATGCAGCGTTTGCAGGAAGGCGAGGGGGCGCCATCCGACGAATGAGTTACCGAAATGCACTGGGTCAGACGTCACAGCGTTACATAACGAAAAATTCGAGATGCACACGTGAATAGCCAGGGTCCGCAACAGCACAGCATTACCGAGGCGGCGGCCGAATGGGCGGTGCGCCTGCACGCCGGTGCCCTGACCGAACAGGAGCAGGCCGAGCTGCAACATTGGATCGCCTGCGACAGCCGCCACGAAGCGGCGCTGCGCTTTGCCGAACAGACCTGGGCGGCGTTGGGTGAGGTCTACAAGGATGAGCCCGTACACCGTCAGCGTCCGGTGGCGGCAACGTTGTCGGTGCGTCGGTCCAAGCGGCGCAGGCCATGGCAGCGTGCGGCCGCGGTGGCGCTGGTCGTGGTGGTGGCGGGCGTGGGCTGGGTGCGCGGGCCGGATGCGTTGCTGCGCCTGCAGGCAGACTACGTGACGCAAAAAGGTGAAGTGCGCACCGTGCACCTGGCAGATGGCAGCACGGTGGAGCTGGACTCCAACAGCGCGATCCGCCTGGATTACGACGGTGTGCAACGGCGTGTCAGCCTGATCCAGGGCTCGGCGATTTTTGACGTGGCACCGAGGGTGGGCCCGGAAACACGGCCCTTCGTGGTGCAAAGCGCCGGCGCGCAAACCCGGGCGCTTGGCACGCGGTTTGTGGTGACGCGTGAGGATGACCGGCAAGCCTGGGTCGGGGTGTTGCAGCACAGCGTCGAAGTGTCGATGCAGGCACCACCTCGCCAAGGCCCGGCCGAACGCGTGCTCAAGGAAGGCCAAGCGGCGCGTTACAACCCGCAGGAGGGCGTGGCGCCGCTGGATCAGTTCGACGTGGAACGTGCCACCAGTTGGCGGCGGGGTGTGCTGATTTTCGACCGGCTGCCGTTGGCCAAGGTGGTCGAGCAGCTCAATCGCTATCGTCCCGGGCGGGTGGTGTTGACCGACGCCGCCTTGGGCGAGCGGGAAGTCAGCGGAGTGTTCCGTCTCGACATGCTCGATACGGCCCTCGGGACCTTGACCCAGGAGCTTCAAGTGCAACGCTTGGACCTGGCGGGTTTTAGCCTGATTTATTGATTTCTCTGCGGGCGGTGGTGATCTCGCTGACGCCATCGCCGGCAAGCCGGCTCCTACAAAGGGGCTGTGCTCCTTGAAATTCCCTTCGATTAAAAAACTTTCAAAAAAACCTTACTGAGTTCCTGCGCCTCGTACGTCTTGCTAGGTGAGAAGCATTCGCATAAACAAAAACGCTCAGTGCAGGGAAAACCAGAAATGTCAGCATTCACCAAGGGGCGCATCACCGGTAGCCGGTTGGCCCTGGCCATTCACTTGGGGGTGCTCGCCACAGCGGCCCCGGTGTATGCCGCGCAACCTCCGGCAGGTGCAGCACAGCCCGCCGTGCTGATGTTCGATATTCCTGCGCAATCCCTGGGCAGTGCCGTGCTGGCGTTCGCCGACCAGGCCGGCCTGCAAGTGTTGTTCGACAGCCAGCGCCTGCAAGGCTTGAGCAGCACCGCGCTCAAAGGCCACTTCAGCGTGCAGGAAGGCCTCGGTCGCCTGCTGGGTGGCGCACCCGTGGAGTACCGCTTCACCGGCGAGCGCCAAGTCACCCTCAACCGGGTTGCCACCGACCATGACAACGCTATCACCGTAGGCACCACCACCATCACCGGCGGCACCCATGGCCAGGCGAGCGATTGGGTGTACCAGAGCCCAAAGTCCGTGGCGGTGATCAGCCGTGACATGATCGATAAACGCCCGCCCCGTCACGCCGCCGACATGCTCGAAGAAACGGCCGGCGTGTACACCGCCGTCGACCAGCGCGACCCCGGCCTGTCGGTGAACATCCGTGGCGTGCAGGACTACGGCCGCGTGAACATGAACATCGACGGCATGCGCCAGAACTTCAACGTCAACGGCCACCAGCAACGCAACGGCACCCTGCTGATCGACCCGGAGTTCATCTCCAGCGTCCAGATCGACAAGGGCAGCCAGTCGGGGCAGGGCGGCGCGGCGGTGTTGGGCGGCATTGCCTCGTTCAAGACCCTGGAGGCCAGCGAGTTTCTCAAGGATGGCAAGGAGTACGGCGGACGTTTGCGCGCGGGCAGTGGCATCGGCAAATTGGGGAATGGCACCGACTTCAACGGCAGCGGCGTGTTCGCCTTTGGTGATGAGCGCGGCGACGTGATGCTCGGCTACAGCGAGCGCCACTTCGGCAACTACCACGGCGGCAAGCACAACGACCAAAACCTCGGCACCAACATGCGTGCCCGTAAATATGCCCCCGTAGCCTTTGATGACTGGCTCAACAGCGAAGTCGGCGACACCGGCAGCGTGACCCGCTCGCAGATCGTCAAGTTCGGCCTGAACCTGCCCAATGACCAGCGCGTGCAGCTGAGCTACCTGGAAAGTGACACTGACAGCAACGATTCATGGGGCTACATCGCCGATGACCTGCTGAGCACCTATTACCTGCGCACCAGCAAAAACAACCTCAACGCAAAAAACGTCGCGTTGGACTACAGCTACAGCCCGGATAACCCGCTGATTGATCTGAAGGCCAAGCTCTATTACGTCACCACCCAACTGGACCGGGCCAATGCGCCCAATGTGGCGTCGCTGAGTTCGGGCAACTACTTCGCGCCCTACACCGACCACTTCCAGACCGACACCTGGGGCCTGCAAGGGGAAAACACCTCGCGCTTTGACCTGGGCAGAGGCGGGCACTTGAGTTGGAACTATGGTCTGGAGATGTATCAGGACACCTTCAAACCCAGTACTAATAAAGTCGAGTCGAGCAACGTCCTCGCGACCGGGTCATTGCCCTACACCCCCAGTGCCGACCCGGAAGGTAAGCGCACCATTGCCAGTCTGTTCAACAACCTTCAATACGAATACGACGATTGGCTGACCGTGGATGCGGGGCTGCGTTACGACCGCTACCGGCTGGAAGGCGTTACTGGGATGACGCTCTACAAGCGTGATCGTTTTTACACCAGCAGCACGCCGGCCCGGCGCGTCGAGGACATTTTCGACATCGACCGTGAGGAAGGGCGCTTTTCGCCAACGTTTGGTCTCGGCATCAAGCCCGGGGTCGACTGGCTGCAACTCTATACCCGCTGGGGCAAGGGCTGGCGTCCGCCGGCCGTCACCGAAACCTTCATGACCGGCCGCCCCCACGGTGGCGGTTCGGGCGAGCGGGTATTCCCCAACCCTTACCTCAAGCCTGAGGAGTCCCGTGATTGGGAAGTGGGGATGAATGTGTTCAAGGAATCGTTGTTCTTCAACGACGACCGGTTGGGCATCAAAGTGGCGTACTTCGATACCAAGATTGAGAACTTTACCTTCCTCAACACCAGCGTGAGTCTGCCGGAAACCTCCGTCGGCGGGTTCAACGGGATCATGGCCTACACCAATAACCTCAATGACACGCGGTTCCGGGGCCTTGAATACCAGTTCAACTACGACATGGGGCGTGCCTACACCAACCTCAGCTACACCCACATGATCGGCAGCAACGAGTTCTGTTCGAAGAACTACTACATGGGCGGTGCCAAGAAGGCCGGGCCTACCACCACCGTGATCGAGCAGTTCACGCGCCCGAACGGCACCATCGGCTTCCGTCCGGTCACGCGGTATGAAGTGCTGGACGACGACGTCGCCAATGCCAAGGAAAGCTGCGGCCGCATCATGGGCAATGCCACCTACACCCCGGCTGACCGTGGATCGCTGACGCTGGGCGCGCGCTTTCTGGACAAGCGCCTGGATACCGGTGTGCGGGTTCGCTACAGCTCCGGTAATGGGGAAAACCTGAATAACCAGGGCTATCAGTTCATCGACCAGGCCATGTGGCCCAAATACACCGTCTATGACTTTTACGCCAGTTACTGGATGACTGATCAATTGAACATCGCCCTGGCACTGGAGAACGCCACCGACGAGGCCTACTTCGTCGCCATGGGCGATGCCAACAACCTCAGCCTGGCGCGCGGGCGGACGTTGAGCGGGATGCTCGAATACAAATTCTGATACCGAGGCCGAGGCACCGGATCAACCAAGGTTTTGCCCAGGGTTGGGCAAAAAGTGCGCATCTGCGTACTGATACTAGCGCTGTTTATAACGAGGTTTAGTGATGACTATTTCTGTTAGCTACGAGTCGTACCTGGGCACTACTTCGCTGTCTGACTACCTGTCGGACTGGGCTCTTGGTTTTGCCACGGCAGGCCATGGCACCGGTAACACGGGCGGTTTCAGCAACGGCACCTTCAGTGGCGATCAGTATTCGACTCATGGCGCCAACAACTCCGACTACGCGTTTATCGCCGACAGCAACACCAGCAACGGCCTGCACTACGTGTTCAACCCGCTGCTGCCTGCCAGCAGCAACCAGAACCACTACTTGTGGGGCAACCTGGATAACGTCGAGCTGGGCACCGGCCTGACCGGCGGCAACGGCAGTGATTTCGACCTCAGCGCCTACAAGGTGGCCTTCAACGGTCTCGACCTGTTCGCCGCCGAAGGCGCGGGCCGCACCGGCAACGAAGTTCAAAGCGTGATCTACGGCCTGATGCAGGGCAACACCACTGCGCTGGAAACCGTGCTCAACAACCTGCTGGATGACTACGGCCTGTCCACCGCCGACACCTTCGACCACGTCGCTTCCACCTTGGCCAGCCACGCCGCCTCGGTGGCCACTGCCGACGTCGCGCTGGTCGGCGTGCAAGACGTCCCTCAGGACTTCGCCCTGGCGGCCTGAACCCCTGCTGCATGAAAAAAGCGAATGGGGGATCGCTCGCCCATTCGCCGCATGACACACCGCTGTCGCCAAGCCTTCTAATTCTTCGGCGGCGGCGGTGCCGAATTCTGCGCAGCGTCGTATCGCCTGTCAACGCGGCGACGCTGCCCGCTCAACCCTTCGAGACTCCCCAGATGCGCCACGCCGGCAACGAAACCCTGGCCGCCCTCACGGCCTATAAAAGTGGCTTCTTCAACATCGGCCTGTTCTCGGCGGTGATCAACCTGCTGATGCTCGCCCCGGCGCTGTACATGCTGCAGGTGTACGACCGGGTGCTGGCGTCGGGCAATCAGATGACCCTGTTGATGCTGACGCTGATGATCCTCGGCCTGTTCGGCCTGATGGGCGCGTTGGAATGGGTGCGCAGCCAGGTGGTGATCCGCTTGGGCACGCAAATGGACATGCGCTTGAACCAGCGGGTCTACGACGCCGCGTTCGAAGCACAACTCAAGGGCAGCCCTCAGGCGGCAGGCCAGGCGCTGAATGACCTGACCACGCTGCGCCAGTTCGCCACCGGCCAGGCGCTGTTCGCGTTTTTCGATGCGCCGTGGTTCCCCGTGTACCTGCTGGTGATTTTCCTGTTCCACCCCTGGCTGGGCGTGCTGGCCCTGGGCGGCGCGGTGATCCTGATCGCACTCGCCTGGATCAACCACCACGTCAGCCAGGCACCGATGGCACAGGCCAGCCAGCTGTCCATCAGTGCCAGCCAGCAGGCCACGGCCAACCTGCGCAATGCCGACACCATCGAAGCCATGGGCATGCTCTCCACGTTGCGCGGCCGTTGGTTCGACCAGCACCAGGCGTTTCTGGCCCAGCAGAACCTGGCCAGCGAAAAGACCGCTGCCGTCACCGCCTGGTCCAAGGGCGTGCGCCTGGCGTTGCAGTCGCTGGTGTTGGGGTTGGGCGCGTTGCTGGCGGTACAGGGCGATATCACCCCGGGGATGATGATTGCCGGGTCGATCCTGATGGGGCGGGTGCTCAGCCCGATCGACCAGTTGATCGGCGTGTGGAAGCAATGGGGGTCGGCGCGCCTGGCCTATGAGCGCTTGTCGCAGATGCTGGCGGCCAACCCTGCACGCCCGGCGCGCATGCACTTGCCAGTGCCCAAGGGCCAACTGACGGTAGAGCAGCTCAGCGCATCCGCCCCCGGTAGTCGCCGCCCTGCCTTGAACAATTTGGGGTTCAACCTGCCGGCGGGCGAAGTGCTCGGGGTGATCGGCCCATCGGGCTGTGGCAAGTCCACCCTGGCGCGGGTGCTGGTAGGCGCCTGGGCACCTCTGGCCGGCAAGGTGCGGCTGGACGGCGCCGACCTGACCCTGTGGGACAAACAGCAACTGGGCCCGCACATCGGCTACCTGCCCCAGGACATCCAGTTGTTCGCCGGCAGCATCGCGCAGAACATCGCACGGTTTGCCGAGGTTGAAGCGGACAACGTCCTCGCCGCCGCGCAAATGGCCGGCGTGCACGAGCTGATCCTGCAGTTGCCCCAGGGCTACGACACCGTGCTGGGGGAGGGCGGTGCCGGCTTGTCCGGTGGCCAGAAACAACGCGTGGCCCTGGCGCGGGCGCTGTACGGCCTGCCCGCGCTGATCGTGCTGGACGAGCCCAACGCCAACCTCGATGAAGCGGGCGAGCAAGCGTTGCTCCAGGCCATCGCCCAGCTCAAGCAGCAGCGACGCACCCTGGTGTTGATCACCCACAAAGCCAACGTGCTGACCCTCACCGACCAACTGCTGATGCTCAAGGACGGCCAGCTGCAAGCCTTCGGCCCGACAGCACGGGTGCTGGAAGCACGTCAAAAACAAGCCGCACCGGTGACCAAACCGGTGTCGACCATGAGCATGAGTTACCGACTCGGTGAAGGAAAACAGGCATGAGCCAGGGCAAACCGATGCTGGTGAGCGACCAGCCCCACAACGTGCTGGCGCTGGACGACAAAAAGTACGCGCGCCTGGGCTGGTGGCTGGTGCTGGGCGGGTTCGTCGGGTTTATCGGCTGGGCCGCGCTGGCGCCGTTGGACAAGGGTGTGGCGGTGTCCGGCAAGGTCATGGTCTCGGGCCATCGCAAGACCGTGCAGCACCCGGCCGGTGGGATCGTCGAGCGTATCGAGGTGCGCGACGGTGACGTCGTCAGCGCCGGCCAGGTGCTGTTGCGCTTGAAGGAAACGCCGTTGCGCGGGCAGATGCAGTCGCTGCGCAGCCAATACCTGGCGTCCCTGGCCAGTGAGGCGCGGTTAAGTGCCGAAAGCGAGGGCTTGCCGGCCATTAACTTCGGTCCGGAGTTGCTCAACGACCCCGACGCCACAGGCACCTTGAGCCTGCAACGGCAGTTGTTCAACAGCCGCGCCCAGGCGTTGGCCACCGAGCAACAAGGCCTGCGCGAAACTATCGCCGGTGCCGAGGCACAGCTGCGCGGCACACGGGATTCCCAAGCCAGCAAAGTCCAGCAGCGCGCCGCCCTGAACGAGCAACTGCACGGCCTGCGCGAACTGGCCCGGGATGGCTATATCCCGCGCAATCGCCTGCTCGACAGCGAGCGCCTGTACGCGCAGATCGACGGCACCATCGCCGAGGACTATGGCCGCATCGGCCAATTGCAGCGCCAGGTGCTCGAACTGCGCCTGCGCATTCGCCAGCTCGGTGAAGACTTCCAGAAAGACCTGCGCAGCCAACTGGCCGACACCCGCACCCGCAGTGATGACCTGCGCAATCGCCTGGCGTCGGCCGAGTTCGAGCTGGCCAACAGTTTGGTGCGGGCGCCTGCGTCCGGCGTGGTGGTGGGACTGGACGTGTACACCGAGGGCGGCGTGATCAAGCCCGGCCAGGCGCTGATGGACATCGTGCCCCAAGGCGAACCGTTGCTGGTGGAGGCGCGCGTGCCGGTGCAGATGATCGACAAGGTGCATCCGGGCTTACCCGTGGAGCTGCTGTTCTCGGCCTTCAACCAGGCCACCACGCCGCGGATCGCGGGCGAAGTGACGCTGGTGTCGGCGGACCGCCAGGTCGATGAACGCACCGATGAGCCTTACTACACGCTGCGCGCCCAGGTGAGCGCTGCCGGTATGCAACAGCTCGATGGCGTGCAGATCCGCCCGGGCATGCCGGTGGAAACCTTCGTCAAGACCGGTGAGCGCTCGATGCTCAACTACTTGTTCAAACCCTTGCTCGATCGCACCCATATGGCCCTGGTGGAAGAATGAAGGCGCTGTTGTTTACTTTGTGTTTCGGTTGCACCTCGGCGGCAAACGCCTTGGGTTTGCTGGACGCCTACGATTTGGCGCTGCGCAATGACCCGACCTTTCAGGCGGCCATCCAGGAGCGTGAAGCCGGTGAAGAGAACCGCGTGATCGGCCGTTCGGCGCTGCTGCCGAACCTGTCGTGGAGCTACAACAATTCGCGCAATGAATCGGAAGTGACGGCGGGCAACACCACCAGCGACCGCGATTACCGCAGCTACGCCTCGACCCTCACCCTGCAGCAACCGTTGCTGGATTACGAAGCCTACGCGCGTTTTCGCCAGGGCACGGCCCAGGCGTTGATGGCCGATGAGCGCTTTCGCGGCAAGAGTCAGGAACTGGCGGTGCGCGTGCTCAATGCCTACAGCCAGGCGTTGCTGGCGCAGGAACGCATCGAGTTGAGCCGTGCACAGAAACGCGCGTTTGCCGAGCGCCTGCAACTCAATGAGCGTTTGCTCAAGGGCGGTGAAGGCACGCGCACGGATGTGCTGGAAACCCAAGCGCGCCTGAGCCTGGCCCAGGCCGAAGAGATCGAATCCATGGATGCCCAGGACAGCGCCTTGCGCGAACTGGAAGCCATCGTCGGCCAGCCGTTGCAGATCGAGGCGCTGGCGCCCCTGACCCGTCAGTTCGATATCCCGCCGCTTGAGCCCAACCGTTTCGAAACCTGGCGCGAAATGGCCATGGCCAACAACCCGGAGCTCAAATCCCAGCACCATGCGCTGGACGTGGCGGCCTATGAAGTGGAGCGCAAGCGCGCGGGCCATCTGCCCAAGGTCAGCCTGTACGCCAGCAGCCGCCAGACCAGCTCCGATTCAGAAAGCAGCTACAACCAGAAATACGACACCAACAGCGTGGGCATTCAGGTCAGCCTGCCGCTGTTTGCCGGTGGTTCGGTGTCGGCGTCCACGCGCCAGGCGGCGAACCAGTTGTCCCAGGCTCAATACCAGTTGGATGCGCAAACCTCTTCCACGCTGGTCGAATTGCGCAAGCAGTTCAACCTCAACACCAGCGGCGCGGCGAAAGTGCGGGCGTATGAGATGGCCGTCCGCTCGGCCACGGCGCTGGTTGCGGCGACCAAGAAGAGCGTCAGCGGCGGTGAGCGGGTGAACCTTGATGTGCTCGACGCCGAGCAACAGCTCTTCACCGCCCGCCGCGACCTGGCGGATGCGCGGCATGCGTACCTGCTGGCAAGGATTCAATTGAAGTATTACGCGGGGTTGCTCAGCGAGCAGGACTTGCGAGCGTTGGCGGGGTATTTCCAACCCTCTGCCTGATTGCGATCTTTGTCAGAGCACAGAACCAATGTGGGAGCGGGCTTGCTCGCGAATGCGGTGGTTCTGTCAATATCTCTAGTGACTGACACTCTGCATTCGCGAGCAAGCCCGCTCCCACATTTTTAATCCGTGGTGTTCACAGGTTTATCGGCGGGTCAGCAGCACGCCGGATTCCATGTGGTGCGTCCACGGGAACTGGTCAAACATCGCGCACTGGGTGATCTTGTGCGTGTCGTGCAGTTGCGCAATGTTCGCCGCCAACGTCTCCGGGTTGCAGGAGATGTACAGGATGTTGTCGAAGCGGCGGGTCAGTTCGCAGGTGTCCGGGTCCATGCCGGCGCGTGGCGGGTCGACGAAGACACTGCCGAACTCGTAGCTCTTCAGATCAATGCCGTGCAGGCGACGGAACGGGCGCACTTCATTGAGCGCCTCGGTGAGTTCTTCGGCAGACAGGCGCACCAGGGTGACGTTATCCACGGCGTTCTCATCGAGGTTGCTCAAGGCTGCGTTGACCGAGGTCTTGCTGATCTCGGTGGCCAGTACCTTGCGCACGCGGGTGGCCAGCGGCAGGGTGAAGTTGCCGTTGCCGCAATACAGCTCGAGCAAATCATCCGGGCGATCGCCCAAGGCTTCGTACGCCCAGTTGAGCATCTTCTGGTTCACCGTGCCGTTGGGCTGGGTGAAGGCGCCCTCGGGTTGGCGATAGCTGAAGGTGCGACCGCCCACGTCGAGTTTTTCCACCACGTAGTCGTGGCCGATCACATCGCGTTTGCCCTTGGAGCGGCCAATGATGCTCACGTTCAAATCCGCCGCCAGCTGGTTCGCGGCGGTGTGCCAGTGCTCGTCCAGCGGGCGGTGGTAGCACAGGGTGATCATCGCGTCGCCGGCCAGGGTGGTGAGGAACTCCACCTGGAACAGCTTGTGGCTCAGGGCGGCGCTGGCTTGCCAGGCGGCCTTGAGTTGCGGCATCAACTGGTTGATACGCAGGCTGGCAATCGGGAATTCTTCGATCAGGATCGGCGTGCGCTTGTCGTCTTGCGAAAACATCGCGTAGTGGCGATCACCGCCTTCGCGCCACAGACGGAACTCCGCACGCAGGCGGAAGTGCTGCAGTGGCGAGTCGAATACCTGCGGCTCGGGTGCGTCGAACGGTGCCAACAGGTCACGCAAGCGCGTGACCTTGTCTTGCAGTTGAGCGGTGTAGCTTGCGGCGTCAAAAGTCATGCGTTGAACCAGCCCAGCTTGATCACGAACAGGATCGACAGGATCACCAGTGCCGGGTTCAGCTCACGGTAGCGGCCCGAAAGCAGCTTGATGGCGGTCCAGGCGATGAAACCGAAGGCGATGCCGTTGGCGATGGAGTAAGTGAATGGCATTGCCAGGGCGGTGATCACCACCGGCGCGGCAACGGTGATGTCGTCCCAGTCGATTTCGGCCAGGCCGGAGGTCATCAGCACGGCCACGAACAGCAGTGCCGGGGCAGTGGCGAAGGCCGGCACGCTGGCGGCCAGTGGCGAGAAGAACAGCGCCAGCAGGAACAGGATCGCGACCACGATGGCGGTCAGGCCAGTACGGCCACCGGCGCTCACGCCTGCGGCGGATTCAATGTAGCTGGTGGTGGTCGAGGTGCCCAGCAGGGAACCGGCCATGGCGGCGGTGCTGTCGGCGATCAGCGCACGGCCCATTTTCGGCATGTGGCCGTCCTTGCCCATCAGGCCGGCGCGCTTGGCGACGCCGATCAGGGTGCCGGAGTTATCAAACAGGTCGACGAACAGGAAGGCGAAGATCACGCTGACCAGGCCGATATCCAGCGCGCCTTTGATATCCAGTTGCAGGAAGGTCGGGGCCAGGGACGGTGGCATCGAGGTCACGCCGCCGAACGGGGTGAAGCCCAGAGCGATGGAGACGATGGTCACTGCCAGAATGCCGATCAGCACCGCACCGCGCACGGCCAGGGCTTCCAGCGCGACGATCAGCGCGAAACCGAGGGTGGCCAGGATCGGCGCCGGTTGCTTCAGGTCGCCCAGGCCGACCATGGTGGCCGGGTTGCTCACCACGATGCCGGCGTTGTGCAGGGCGATCAGCGCCAGGAACAGGCCGATACCGGCGGCAATCGCCGAACGCAGGGGCAGGGGGATGCTGTTGATGATCCACTCACGGATGCGGAAGATCGACAGCAGGAAGAACAGCACCGCCGAAATGAACACCGCGCCCAGCGCCACTTGCCAGGTATGGCCCATGTGCAGGACCACGGTGTAGGTAAAGAAGGCGTTGAGGCCCATGCCCGGCGCCAGGGCGATCGGGTAGTTGGCAATCAGGCCCATCACGGTCGAACCGATGGCGGCAGCCAGGCAGGTCGCGACGAACACCGCGCCCTTGTCCATGCCGGTTTCGCCGAGGATGCTCGGGTTCACGAACAGGATGTAGGCCATGGCCAGAAATGTCGTGATCCCCGCGAGAATCTCGGTGCGCACGTTGGTGTTGTGTGCCTTGAGTTGAAACAGCTTTTCCAGCATGCCGGCTCCCTGTGACGCTATTGTGCGTCGTTATTTGTTGACCTCTAAGTCAAAGCACAAACTGCGCCAAGCGCCTGTGGTTTCAGAGAGGATCGGAAAAAGCGGCGCATCATACCAGCAGCCGAGGCCATATGGTGTATGGGCTGGGCCTCTTGAACAATCGCTCCGGATCATGGCCTTGAGGCATACTGCGCCGACGTTTAATTCAAGGTCATTGCCAGCATGAAAAAAGCCAACGCGTGGAGTCTAGCTCTGATCGCCAGTATCAGCCTGTGGCTAAGTGCGGCACCGGCGTGGGGCGCGACTGCACCGGCCTTGAGCGAAGTGCGCGTGTTCAAGGTCGAGTCGGCAGCTTGCACTGAAACCATCCCGGAACGGGCACAGAGCACCCAGATGTGCACGCACCGCGGGCCTACCCGGGTCTCGGTGATGGAAGTCGGCCTGGGCAAGAACCCCATGGGCCGTTTCGATGGTGCCGAGCTGGACGGCACACGCACGCCCATCTGCCAGGTCGGCAACATCAGCCAGGCGTGCAACGGCGCAGGCACCCTGATGGGCTACATCTACGTGTTCAGCCTGAATGTCGAAGCGCCCGGTTGGTTCGAGTACAGCAACTCGTCGATCAACGGCCCGCAGAACACCTTGAAGACGCTGCTCAATATCCGCTGATCAATCCCCTTGAACGCTCATTACCCCGGGAAGTCGTACCCCTGAGACGGCGACTTTCCTGAACGCCGCGGATGTACACCAACCCGTGAGGTGTTTATGAGCGCAACCCCCAACGGCGCGTCGGCTCGACCGTTCGCCAGCCACCCGATACGCCTGATCCTCAACGGTCAAGATCGCCAATTGGATGTGTTGCCCTGGACCACTCTGCTGGACCTGCTACGCGAACAACTGGACCTGATTGGCAGTAAAAAGGGCTGCGACCACGGCCAATGCGGTGCCTGCACCGTGTTGCGCGATGGCAAACGGGTGAATGCCTGCCTGACCCTGGCGGTGATGTGCGACGGCGCCGAGCTGACGACGGTCGAGGGTTTGGCCAGCGGCGACGTGCTCCATCCGATTCAGCGGGCCTTTATCAAACACGATGCCTTTCAGTGTGGCTATTGCACCCCCGGTCAACTCTGTTCCGCCGTCGGCCTGGCCAATGAAGGCCGTGCGCACACCCCTGCGCAAATCCAGGAATTGATGAGTGGCAACCTCTGCCGCTGCGGCGCCTACAGCAATATTCGCGATGCCATCGAAGAGGTTGTACTGGGAGGTGAGCAATGAATCCCTTTCATTACAGCAAGCCGGTGGACATACAGGAGGCCGTTCACCTGAGCAGCGCCGCCTCGCGCTTCATTGCCGGCGGCACTAACTTGTTGGACCTGATGAAAGAAAACATCAGCCGCCCCGAACACCTGATCGATATCACCGGCCTGCCGCTTCAAGGCGTGGAGGCGACCGCCGACGGCGGGGTGATGATCGGTGCATTGGTCAGCAACGCCGACCTGGCCTGGCACCCGCTGATCGAACAGCGTTACCCACTGTTGTCTCAAGCCATCCTCGCCGGGGCCTCGCCGCAATTGCGCAACATGGCCAGTACCGGAGGCAACCTGTTGCAGCGCACGCGGTGCTATTACTTCTATGACGCCGCTGTGCCGTGCAACAAGCGCGAGCCCGGCAGCGGTTGCCCGGCGCGCACCGGCTTGAATCGCATCCACGCCATCCTCGGCGCCAGCGCCCAGTGTGTGGCCACTCACCCTTCAGACATGTGCGTCGCCTTGGCGGCGCTGGAGGCGCGGGTACATGTTGAAGGGCGTGGCGGCACGCGGGTCATCGAGTTTGCTGACTTTCACCGCCTGCCCGGCGACGCGCCGCAACGCGATAACCAGTTGGCCGACGACGAACTGATCACGGCCATCGAGCTGCCAGCCGATCAACTGGCCCAACACAGCCATTACTTGAAGATTCGCGACCGCGCCTCTTATGCGTTTGCGCTGGTGTCGGTAGCCGCCGCCCTTGAGCTGGACGGCGAGACCATCGTCGATGCCCGTCTGGCGCTTGGCGGTGTGGCGCATAAACCCTGGCGTGACCGCGCGGTGGAGACGGGGTTGATCGGCCAGGTCGTCAGCCGTGAGACTTTCAGCGCGGCCGCCGACGCCCTGCTGCAAGATGCCGAACCGTTGGCGCACAACGCGTTCAAGATCAAGCTGGCACGCCGCGGGATTATTCGCGCCCTGAGTGATGCCGCTCTCGCTGGAGCACGGCCATGACTGCTATTGGCAAACCGTTGGACCGGGTGGACGGTCTGCTTAAGGTTACCGGCCAAGCGCGTTATGCCGGTGAGTTCCCGGAAGAAGGCTTGTTATATGGCAGCGTAGTGTCCAGCACCGTTGCCAAAGGGCGAGTGACCCGCATCGATGCCGCCAAAGCCTTGGCATTGCCGGGCGTGGTCATGGTGCTTGATCACCTCAACCGGCCGAAACTTGCGAGTTACGATGACGCGTTTGCTGATGCCGATGCGGCCGACGGCTCAGCGTTTCGTCCGTTGTACAACGACCGCGTGTTGTACAGCGGCCAGCCCTTGGCCTTGGTGATCGCTGACAACCTGGAACTGGCGCGGCATGCGGGCTCCTTGGTGGAAATCGAGTATGCCACCGAAGCCTTCGAAACCGACTTGCTGGCCGTGCAGGAACAAGCGCACCCGTCGCCACAAACTCCGCCTGCGCCACGCGGAAATTTCCAGGCTGAATGGAGCGCAGCCGCTGTCCACCTGGACGTGCACTACAGCACGCCCATCGAACACCACAACCCCATGGAACCCCATGCCAGTACCGTGCTTTATCAGTCCGATGGCACGTTGCATATCCACGACAAAACCCAAGGCCCGCAAAACTGTCAGGCCTATGTGCAAAAAGTCTTCGGCCTGGATAAAACCCAGGTGCGGGTTTTTGCCGCGTTTGTCGGCGGGGCATTTGGATCAGGATTGCGCCCGCAATATCAGTTGCCGTTGGCCGTGATGGCGGCCCTGGCGCTCAAGCGTTCGGTGCGCGTGACGCTGACCCGTCAACAGATGTTCACCTTCGGTTATCGCCCGCGCACCTTGCAGCGTTTGCAGATGGGCGCGGCGGCCAACGGTCGGTTGATGGCACTGGGGCACACCGCGATTGGCCAAACCTCACGTTTCGAAGATTTCAGCGAACACGTGGTGGAGTGGAGCGGCATGCTCTACCACTGCGACAACATGCAGTTGACCTACAAGCTGGTGCCACTGGACGTGTACACGCCGCTGGACATGCGCGCGCCCGGCGCCGCCCTCGGTGTGATCGGCCTGGAGTGTGCGATGGATGAGCTGGCCTGCGCGCTGGGCATCGACCCCGTGCAACTGCGCCTGATCAACTATGCCGAACGCAATCAGAACGAAGATAAGCCTTGGTCCAGCAAGGCCTTGCGCGAGTGTTACCGCGAAGGCGCCGAGCGTTTCGGCTGGAGCCAGCGCAACCCGGAGCCACGCAGCATGCGCGACGGCCGCCAGTTGATCGGCTGGGGCATGGCCGGCGGCGTGTGGGAAGCGATGCAGATGAAGGCCAGTGCCAAGGCAAGGCTCGACGCTAACGGCAAACTGACGGTCAGCAGCGCCACCACGGATATCGGCACCGGCACCTACACCGTGATGACCCAAATTGCGGCGCAAACCAGCGGCGTGGCAATGGACGATATCCGCTTTTTGCTCGGTGACTCATCGTTGCCCACCGCGCCTTTGCAGGGCGGCTCGTTTACCGTTTCGTCGGTCGGGACCGCGGTGCAGCAGGCGTGTGAAGCGCTTAACGTCAAGTTGCTGGAAATCGCCCGGCAGACTTATCCCGTGTTCAAGGATGCCGAGACCGTCCGTTTTGAAGGCGGCCAGCTCCATACCCGCGACGTGAGTGTGTCGTTGGCGCAGTTGGTCAAGGACGGCGGCAAAGACGCTCTGGAAGTGCAGGTCGACAGTGAACCTGACAAGAAGCGCGAAGGTTATTCAACCGCTACTCACTCGGCGGTATTCGTCGAGGTGCGTGTGGATGAAGACCTGGGCACGATCAAGGTGAGCCGTGTGGTCAGCGCGATTGCGGCGGGGCGCGTGGTCAATCCGAAGATGGCGCGCAGCCAGATCCTCGGCGGTGTGGTGTGGGGTATCGGCATGGCGCTGCACGAAGAAACCCAGACCGATCATCAGCTCGGGCGCTATATGAACCACAGCCTGGCCGAGTACCACATCCCGGTGAACGCCGATATCGGCGACATAGACGTGGTTTTTGTCGAAGAACACGACGAAATCGTCAACGCCCTTGGGTCCAAGGGCGTAGGCGAAATTGGCATTGTCGGGGTGGCAGCCGCAGTGGCGAATGCGGTGTATCACGCCACTGGCAAGCGGGTGCGGGACTTTCCCATCACCTTGGATAAGGTGCTGTGAAAACGTCGTGCTGATGGGGGGCGGGAGGGAAGTATCGAATGCCTGGCTTCGCCAGAATCGGGGGTGACTCCCACCCGCTATCAAGGTTTTTTCAGGTCGATGAAAAGCTCTGTTCTGTCTCGTGACTGAGTGACCGAGGTGCCCTGGTTGGGGGCTGCCTCGTCGAGGCTTACACCGCTTGCGCCTGTGAGCTCTGAAATGCCTCGTATAGGCGGTTCTGCGTCATAACTGGACACATGATCACTGCCAACCCTTGCAACCCACTTGCCTTGTGGTTGGCTGGCCTGGTCAGCATTAATGACACTGCTCGCGTAATAGTTCATGTTTTTAAGGCGGGTGGTCTTGGGCTCCACGGAGGGCACATCGATAGCTTTGACCCGTATGCCATGCTTTCGCATCGTCAACAGCAGGTCTCTGTTGGTGTAGCGCCCGTGGCCGGCATGAGCGCGGTCAATGAGCTTCAGATTGTTGCGCAGGGCAGGCGAGAACTCACCGGTTTCGAAAAAGTGGTCCAGGTCGGGTTGAAGCGAGTGATCGAACCCTTCGGAATACAAGGTGGTCACTTGGTTCTTCTTGAACTCGCCTGCGTTATCAATCAAAAACTGCAAGCCGGAGGGCTGGGAATGATCCTCGCCAAGGACCATCCCGGAAGATTTCTTGTAAACCGTGTCAATCACCTCTTTGGGCGAGGCATTTCTAGGCAACTCGGCAAGAGCAGGCCTCGGCTTGGTTTTTGCGGTTTTGTGATAGTCGTTGGCATCCGCTTTCAGCTTTTTATCAATCTTGTCCGTGACCTTCGACGTTGAAGGCTCGCCTGAGGCCGGGTACTCATAGGCGCCGGGGTCAAATGCTTGGTTCCCGGCGCCTTTCGTTTGCCAAGGGAATTTTATTCCCCCCGGGCCGCGAACGGCTTCCCACGTCTCATCACCGATATTACGTGCGGTCATCACCGGTTTTCGGGTGAAGGGGTCGATGATCTCGACGGTATCGCCTCCCAGTTTAAAACTGCTCTGGATCTCAAATACTCGGGTGGTTTTTTCGTCATGGCTCACTTTGATCAACCATCGGTCTTCGCCAAGGGGACCTTTGACTTGATAGATACCTTTGGCATTTGGTTTAACGCCGGAGATCAGTAGTTCACCGTCTTGCACGGCGTAGTCCTTGATATCGTTAGACTCAATGCCTGGCTGAGGATTAACACTCGGTTCAATTTTATGCTCGGGCGCAGGTGGCGTTTGCTCGCCGCTTTCCGGCACGGTCTCTGTGTCGGTTGTGACTTTCGGCTGTTTGATTTCATTGGCAACACCTTCGCCAGCGCTGCCCGCTTTCACAATATGGGGGAGCACTACCAAGCCGGCATTGAATACGCCGAATATGATTCGCTCATTGCCCTTTGGTTTGCCTTTTATTTTATCGTCGACGCCTATACCGCCTTCGGTTGCCCCAACAGCCAGATAGAAGAGGCTCAGCGCCGATTCGACTTCGGGCATGACCAACGCCAGCGGCGCGAGAAATAGCGCCGCTTTCATTGCCTTGTCGACGCCGGCAAGGACATGTTCTTTATTGACGTCTGCATCAGTGGTTATTTCGGTGGCTGCGTCGGAGTAGGAGCGCTCCTTTTGGCGTTTTGCGACTTCCTCGAAGGGTAAGTTGCTGGGCTCTGTCGTGATGAACTCCTGCGGGTTCCAGAAACCGGAAAATGCCCGATGATCATAGGAAAGCAAACCGCCGGGTGTCTCGCGTTTTTCAGGCCAAGTCCCGAGCCCAGCGAGTGTCTCGTCTATCCCCGCCCGGGCGTAGCCGTTGGGTTTGTCCTTAAGGGGGAAATGCGCGGCCAGCGCTGCACGTTTCATCGGATCAGCCAGTTGGCTGGCGAGCCATGTCTTCATTTCAGCCTGGCTACTGAAGGTGTGAATGGGCGATGAATTCCCTGGAATGTAAAGCAGCGTCAGCGGTGGGATCTTGTTTCCGTTGGCATCCAGTCTGACTTTGGTATCTGTGATGTAAACCAGGTCGGTGGATTGATAGTCGCCAATCTTGAGCAGGCCAACTTCAATATTCGGGTCCTTCGGTGGGTTTTTCTGCAGTTGCTCAATTGTGATATCCGGCCAGGATGTCTGGCTGTCTGGCAAACCGACAGCCCGCAGAACCAACTTCCGGCCTTCGTCGGTGAGGCTACCCTCCTGGTGCTGGGCCATGGCTGATTTGGCGAAGGAAGCTTTGGCTAACGTCGGGTATTTTTCTTTGTGAGTGTTCCAGAAAGTGTCCAGAAACGTCGTGTAGGGCGTTTGAAAGTCGGCCTTCCAAATCAGTTTCTTGAACTCCTCCGGTGTGATCAAACTCTGGTTGCCACCGTTGTAGACGGGGGCAACTGACTCAGGGGATTCAATGTAAATCCCTTGATAGGTATGGGTGATGTCAGATTTTTCACTGTTTGGGTTGAAGCGGCTTGAGAAGTCAAACGCGCCAGGTTTCTCGGTTTTAATCTCAGGCTTGACGATTACTTCTGGTCCCCCTGGGTAGAAGGGCACCAAGTAGCCTTTTCCCGTTGGCGTATCTTGTGCGTTGGTGATAAGCGCCTGGGTGAGCGAGATCCTCTTGAGGACTTTCGCCGGGTAAGGGGCTTTGCCCTGGGTGTTGTAGTCGAACGTGACCAGGTAGGTGTTATCCGGGTCAATATTCCACTTTTCCTTTTCGGCAGGGGTCTGTGCCTTTGCTGCCATTTCGGCGAATTTCTTTTTCAGGAAAATGGAGGCTTCTTGCGAGACCGACTTGAATGACTCGTTGATTTCCACCGTGGCGGGGTCAACGCTGGGGTTCGGGCCTACATCGACGGGTACTGTCACTTTTTGACCCGTGCCGATGTTTTTATCGAGCCTGGGGTTATCACCGACAGTGTTCTGGGCGCTTGGAGCCTCATCAACAGTGCGTTTAAGGCGCGTGTGCGTGGGCAGTGGCAGATGAGTGTTGGTGGGAGGGGGCAAAGCCCCGGATCTGACGTGCATGGCTGTAATCCGGATGTGTTTGGCGGCAAAGGTTTCCTTTTGTGTGGTTGCGAAGTAAGAAGGGTTCCAGTGCCACTGTCAGCCTTTTCATCTTTTGATATAGGGCGTAGCCATGGCGTTGGTGAAACGGTGTTTAAGTTTTTTCCTCCCCCTTCGGCACATGCATGCGGTCGCGATTGGCCAGTGTCGGGAACAGCTTGATCCACACCCCAGTCACCAGCAGCGTCCCAACCCCGCCCATCACTACAGCCGGCACGGTGCCGAACCAGTGGGCCGTGATGCCCGACTCGAACTCGCCCAATTGGTTGGATGCACCGATAAACAGGCCGTTGACCGCGCTGACCCGCCCACGCATTTCATCCGGTGTTTCCAATTGCACGAACGATGCGCGGATCACCATGCTGATCATGTCCGCTGCGCCCAGTACCACCAGCACGGCCAGGGAAAACCAGAACGAGGTCGACAGGCCGAAGGCGATGGTTGCCACGCCAAACACACCCACCGCCGTGAACATGACACGGCCCACCTGGCGGTCGACCGAGAACCGCGCCAGCCACAGCGACATCAACAATGCCCCCACCGCAGGCGCCGAGCGCAACAGGCCCAGCCCCCAGGCGCCGGTCAGCAGGATGTCCTTGGCAAACACCGGCAGCAGCGCAGTGGCGCCACCCAGCAGCACGGCGAACAGGTCCAGGGAGATGGCGCCGAGGATGTCCGGGCGGCTGCGGATAAAGCGAATCCCGGCGAGCAGCGAGTCCAGGGTGGCCTTGGCTTTGTTCAACGGCGTCTGGCGCGCAGGCAGGTTCAGGGTCAGCACGCAGGCAATCAGGTACAGCGCCACGGTGGGTCCGTAGACCCATACGCTGCCGAACGCATAGAGCAGGCCGCCGAGGGCCGGTGCGACGATGGTCGCCAGTTGCTGGGCCGATTGCGACGACGCCACCGCACGCGGAAACAGTGCGGTCGGCACGATGCTGGGCAGCAGCGCCTGGGTGGTGGGCATTTCAAAGGAGCGTGCGGCGCCCAGCAGGAAGGCGAGGATGAAGATCATCTCGCGGGTCACGTTGCCGGTCAGGCCGCCAATGGCCAGGCTCAGGGCGATCAACGCCTGCACGGTCTGGCAGATGGCCGCCACCTTGCGCCGCTCGTAGCGGTCGGCCACATGCCCGGTGTGCAGCATGAACAGCACGCGTGGCACAAATTCCACCAGGCCGACCAGCCCCAGGTCCAACACATTGCCGGTCAGTTGGTAGAGGTTCCAGCCGATGGCCACGGTGAGCATCTGGAAGCCGCTGGCGGTGAAGATGCGCGCCAGCCAGAACGCGATGAAAGGGCGGTGGTGACGCAACAGCAACGCGGGTTCACTAGGCATCGGAGGTTCAGATCAGGGCCGGAGGGAGCGCCGAGGTTATCATTAAGTTGTAACAGATAGTTGCAACAACTGAGCTGAGGCAGTCTGTCACGCGGCAAAAGACCACGCCGTCCTACGTCAAAATTAGGACTACTCTTTCAGCAATGCTTGATCCAGATCAAAACCCACGCGGGGATTGCTCTGGCGGCCGCAAGGCCAGATTCCCTACGTGGTTGGTTAAAAAAGAAACGAATTTGAATTCGCCACACTCCATATCCGTGGGGGCAGTGGGTGCAGGCTCCCAGCCAGCAGCCGGTATTACCTGACAGAGGAAGACTTATGTTCGGTTTGGAGGCGCTAGATCTCGCCCGAATTCAATTCGCATTCACCATCTCTTTCCACATCCTGTTCCCGGCGATCACCATCGGCCTGGCCAGTTACCTCGCGGTACTGGAAGGCCTGTGGCTCAAGACCCACAACGACACCTACCGTGACCTCTACCATTTCTGGTCGAAGATCTTTGCCGTCAACTTTGGTATGGGCGTGGTCTCCGGTTTGGTCATGGCCTACCAGTTCGGCACCAACTGGAGCCGCTTCTCGGACTTCGCCGGCGCCGTCACCGGGCCGCTGTTGACGTACGAAGTGCTCACGGCCTTCTTCCTTGAAGCCGGTTTTCTTGGGGTGATGCTGTTCGGCTGGAACAAGGTGGGGCGCAACCTGCACTTCTTCTCCACCGTGATGGTTGCGGTCGGTACGCTCATTTCGACGTTCTGGATCCTGTCGTCCAACAGCTGGATGCAGACGCCCCAGGGCTTCGAGATCATTGATGGGCGCGTGATCCCGACTGACTGGTTTGCAGTGGTCTTCAACCCGTCGTTCCCGTATCGCCTGGCGCACATGGCCACGGCGGCCTTCGTGGCCACCGCGTTCTTTGTCGGCTCTTCGGCGGCCTGGCACTTGCTACGCGGCAAGGACAACCCGGCGATCCGCAAGATGCTCTCGATGGCGATGTGGATGGCGCTCATCGTTGCGCCCATCCAGGCAGTGATCGGTGACTTCCACGGCCTCAATACCCTCAAGCACCAACCGGCGAAAATCGCTGCGATTGAAGGCCACTGGGAAAACATCGGTAACGAACCAACGCCGCTGATCCTGTTCGGCTGGCCTGACATGAAGGCCGAAAAAACCAAATACGCGGTGGAGATTCCCTACCTGGGCAGCCTGATCCTGACCCACTCCCTGGATAAACAGGTGCCGGCGCTCAAGGAGTTCCCGCCTGAGGATCGTCCTAATTCCGCCATTGTGTTCTGGTCGTTCCGGGTCATGGTCGGCCTGGGCTTCCTGATGATCTTCACCGGTTTGTTCAGCCTGTGGCTGCGCCGGGGCGACAAGATGTACACGTCCAAGCCGTTCCTGTACCTGGCGTTGTGGATGGGCCCGTCTGGCCTGATCGCGATTCTCGCCGGTTGGTTCACCACCGAAATCGGCCGTCAGCCGTGGGTGGTCTACGGGTTGATGCGCACGGCGGATGCTTCATCGGGGCATAGCCTGGCGCAGATGACGATCACCCTGGTGTTGTTCGTGGTGGTGTATTTCGCGCTGTTTGGTGCAGGCCTGGGCTACATGATGCGCCTGGTGCGCAAAGGCCCTGTAACCCATGAAGGCACAGAGCCAACCCACGGTGGCCCCGGCCAGAAACGCACGCCGGCCCGTCCGCTGTCTGCCGCAGACGATGACAGCGATGACGACCACACCCACATCCAGCACAAGGGGCATTGAGATGGGTATTGATCTTCCGCTGATCTGGGCCGTGATCATCATCTTCGGCATCATGATGTACGTGGTCATGGACGGCTTCGACCTGGGCATCGGTATCCTCTTTCCGTTCATCCCGGGCAAGACTGACCGTGACGTGATGATGAACACCGTCGCCCCGGTATGGGACGGTAACGAAACCTGGCTGGTACTCGGTGGCGCCGCGCTGTTTGGTGCGTTCCCGCTGGCCTATTCGGTGGTGTTGTCGGCGCTGTACCTGCCGCTGATTTTGATGCTGATCGGGCTGATCTTTCGCGGCGTGGCCTTCGAGTTCCGTTTCAAGGCCAAGGACCACAAGCGTCACCTGTGGGACAAGGCGTTCATCGGTGGCTCGCTGGCGGCCACGTTCTTCCAGGGCGTGGCGCTGGGCGCCTTTATCGATGGCATCCCGGTGGTCGACCGCCAGTTTGCCGGGGGCTCCCTGGACTGGCTCACGCCGTTCACGATGTTCTGCGGTGTGGCCCTGGTGGTGGCCTATGCCTTGCTCGGCTGCACCTGGCTGATCATGAAGACCGAAGGCAAGCTGCAGGAACAGATGCACAACCTGGCGCGGCCCCTGGCCTTCGTGGTGTTGGCCGTGATCGGTATCGTCAGCCTGTGGACGCCGCTGGCGCACCCGGAAATCGCCTCGCGCTGGTTCACCTTGCCGAATCTGTTCTGGTTCCTGCCGGTGCCGATCCTGGTGCTGGTGACCATGTACGGGTTGATCCGCGCCGTGGCGCGCAATGCGCACTACACGCCGTTCCTGCTGACGCTGGTGCTGATCTTCCTCGGCTACAGCGGCCTGGGGATCAGCCTGTGGCCGAATATCATTCCGCCATCGGTATCGATCTGGGACGCCGCCGCGCCACCGCAGAGCCAGGGCTTCATGCTGGTGGGCACGCTATTCATCATCCCGTTCATCCTGGGCTACACCTTCTGGAGCTACTACGTGTTCCGCGGCAAGGTCACCCACGAAGACGGCTACCACTAGGAGGGTCGCGACATGGCGGGCAAACCTTCGTTGCACGAGATTGAACAGGCCGAGAAACAGCCGTTGTGGCGGCGCCTGGGGTGGTTGGTGATGATCTGGACCGGCAGCGTGCTGGCCCTGTTTGTCGTGGCCAGCCTGATGCGCATGTTCATGAATGCAGCCGGCCTGACCACCCACTGACATCCCGATCCGGGCTTCGCGGCCCGGTTTTCAACCCTGCCTTTCGCAAGAAAGGCAGGGTTTTTTTATTTGCGCGCTTTGAGGATCACGAACTTCGGCGTGGTGGCGACTTGCTCGACCCCACGGAACAACCGCGCCAGCTTAGTGTGATAACCCAGGTGGCGGTTGCCCACGATGTACAGGGCACCACCGACCACCAGGCTTTCCCGGGCTTGCTGGAACATGCGCCAGGCGAGGAAATCACCCACCACCTGTTGCTGGTGGAACGGCGGATTGCACAGCACCACGTCCAGCGATTGAGGTTCCTGGCCGGCCAGGCCATCGCCGGCGCGCACGCTCACTTCGCGCTCGCCTAGCGCGGCACGCCAGTTCTCGGCGGCTGATTGCACGGCCATATAAGACTCGTCCACCAGGGTGTACTGCGCGTCGGGGTTGTGCAGGGCGCTGGCAATCGCCAATACGCCATTGCCGCAGCCCAGGTCTGCCACACGGGCGCTGCCCAGGTTCTTTGGCAGGTGGGGCAGGAAGGCACGGGTGCCGATGTCCAGGCCTTCGCGGCAGAACACGTTGGCATGGTTGAGCAGTTCGATGGCCGGCGCTTCCAGGGCATAACGCGTCGGGTAGGGCGATACCGCCGTTGGGCGATCCGCTGGGGTCGCGATCAGCAACCGCGCCTTTTTCACCGCCAGGGAGGCGTGCATCGGGCCGATGTAGCGTTCCAGCAAGTCACCCGCGGCCCGTGGCAGGTGCTTGACCATGCCCGCGGCGATCACTTCGGCACCCGGGGCCAATTGGCCTTGCAGGCGGATCAGTTGTTCCTCCAGCAGTGCCAGGGTCTTGGGTACGCGGATCAGCACGCGATCGAACGGTCCGCTCGGCACCTGGCTCGCCGGGACGAACGTGACCGCGTCAAACGCCTTGCCGTTGCGTGCCAGGTTTTTCTCCAGGCCCAGGGCAGCGAGGAATGAGTCGCCGCTGGAGGTGACCTGCACGTGCCCCTCGAGGCTGGCGGCCAGGGCGCCAAAACTGTCGTTGAGCACCAGCACACGGGTTGTGGTTGCCGGCTGCTGTTCGGCCAGGTAGCTGAGCAAATACTCGTCGGCCGCATCGAAGGCCTGCAAGGGGTCGTTGTGTTGCTCTGGCTGGCGAATCAGATCGAGCTGGGCGAAGGGGCTGTCGAGCAGGGGCATGGCGGGGGAGGCTCTGGGTCATCGATGAGTGTTCGGCCGGCTGCGTAGGCGCTGGCGGAACCGTCGGAGTGAACTGCGAAGCGGCGCTTGAAGCACTGCGTCAACACTCAGAATTGGCTGCAAATGTTACTTTTTTTTCGGTGTAATTACATGCGGCGATTGATAGGACACTCAAAACAAGCCTGCTTTCGAGGCCGTGAGCACAGCTGCAATCTTGTTATTGACCCCTAACTTGATGAAAGAATTTTTCAAATGAAAGCCTACCGTACGTTCCGAGAGGCAAAGAATCGTCGCGATGTCCCCGGCGGTCTTGCCCATGGCCGACCATTTAAGAATCTCAGTTTCTCGGGGCGATAGCTTGTTGGGGGGCGGTGGAGCGGGCTTGTCTGCGTATTTTTGTGCGACCACCGCGTGCATCGCGTGGCACATCCACAACACCTGGCCGGCTTTTTCGTAAAGTTCTTCCAGGCTGACATCACCTTCGCCGCGCCCCAAGGTCAACATACTGAATACGCCCTGGAAGTCGTGGACCGATTGGCTCCAGCCTAAGTGCACACCGAACGATTGCGCCAGGTCCCACAAGTTGGGCGTGGCATGGAAGGCTTTTTCCTCCCAGACAATCGGAAGCACGCAACGTTTACAGTGGCCTACAACGGGGTCTACATCATAGAAGTGCGCTTGCTTATAAATCGTGTTCCATTCATTGGGGTAATTGTTTATCTGGATGGGTTCAGTTTGATTTTTAGGTAATTGGGAACTCATCGTAAATGAGCAGAATTGGAAGCCGAGCTCGTAGGTGTGGTTGACAACCATTTCAAACACACTGGTGATCTCGCTCTCGCCTTCCAGTTTGGGGAGCCGTGTGTTGCGCCAGTTAAGCATGAGTAAATCTCCATAGGTTCTCCGTGACTTGGGTACGTCCTAATCCCCCAAAGCAGCACGAAATTGAGTGTAGGACATAGCCTACTGACGCTGGTGAAAAAAAAGTTATGGAAAACTTGGCTTTAGAGGCTTATGCCTTGTACAACGCGTTGCTTTTGGTACGAATTATTCAGTCTTCGAGAAAAATCTTTTATTTTAATGGTTTACCGCTAGTGCCAAAGTGATAGCTAACAAGTGTCCAGCAACATTTAGCGAATTATTCCGAGCTTCCTAATAGCGAAATGATTAGTTTTGACTGTTTGTCTATTACTGTTCCAAAAAAGTTACGCAAATCCACTCAAAGGGCCGGAGAAACCCTGAACGCCACAATGCCAGTACAAAACAGCGGTGTTTGCGGGCGCCGCTTTGAGGGACACTAGCGGCCTGTGCAAAACGGAGTTCCCCATGACGGCCAGTGCTGAGAAATTCACCCGCCAAACCTTGCTCGATGTGCAATCGCTGACCCCTAGTCTGTTCACCTTGCGCACAACCCGCGACTCCGGCTTTCGGTTCACGGCTGGCCAGTTTGTACGCCTGGGCGTTACCAAGGCCGATGGCAGTACCGTGTGGCGCGCTTATTCCCTGGTGTCTTCACCGTTTGATGAGCATCTGGACTTCTTCTCCATCGTCGTTCCGGGCGGCGAATTCACCAGCGAGCTGAGCCGCTTGCAGGTGGGCGATACCTTGATGGTGGAGCGTCAGGCCACGGGTTTCCTGACCCTGAACCGCTTTGTGGATGGGCGCGACTTGTGGCTGCTGGGCACCGGCACCGGGGTGGCGCCCTTCCTGTCGATCCTGCAGGACTTTGAAGTCTGGGAAAAATTCGAGCGCATCATCCTCGTGTACAGCGCACGGGAAGCCAAGGAGCTCGCGTATCAAACGCTGATCAAGTCGTTGGGCGAGCGTGAATACCTGGCTGAGTACGCGCACAAACTCACCTACATCCCGATTGTCACCCGTGAGCAGCACCCTGGCGCCTTGAATGGGCGCATCACCACACTGATCGAAAATGGCGAGCTTGAGCGTGCAGCCGGTGTCGAATTGACCCCGGAACATTCCCGCGTGCTGATTTGCGGCAACCCGCAGATGGTCGATGACACACGGCAATTGCTCAAGCAGCGCGGTATGAACCTGAGCTTGAGCCGGCGCCCCGGCCAGGTGGCGGTGGAAAACTACTGGTAATAAAAAAGGCGCCTCCAGCAGGCGCCTTTTTCTCAAGCCGGTCTTTACAGGCGCGGCTTGTCATTCTGTGCCTTGAGCAGATCGCGGATCTCGCCCAGCAACACTTCTTCCTTGGTCGGCGTCGGCGGCAGGCTGGGTGCCACGGCCTCCTCACGTTTCAGGCGGTTGATCGCCTTCACGCCCATGAAGATGGCGAACGCAATAATCACGAAGTCAATGATGCTCTGGATGAACTTGCCGTAGGCCAGTACCACCGCCGGAGCGTCACCTTGTGCCGCCTTGAGCGTTATCGCCAAATCGCCAAAGTCCACCCCCCCGATCAGCAGGCCGAGTGGCGGCATCACCACATCGCCTACAAACGAGGAAACAATTTTGCCGAAGGCGGCGCCGATGATAATACCGACGGCCATATCGACCACATTACCTTTGACCGCGAAGGCCTTGAACTCACTGATCACGCCCATAGGTTATTCCTTGTTACAGATGAGAAGGGTGGAGGTCAGTGTAAGTCAGTCGTAGAGGGCTTGCCCGACACAACTGTTAACACTGTTGATTTTTATCGACACATTAAATCGCAAATAGTTTGCAAAGTGCCACCAATCGCGCGCGAAATAGCCGCCATTTCAGTGGCTTACCATCTTATTTTATCAATCGGGTTGGTACGGCTTTTCTATTTATCTTCCGGCGCTCGGGTCACTAGCCTCTGGCAAGCACAACTGAATGTGCATTAAAAAAACCAGAGGAAACCTCGATGAAGACCCCCATGAGTCGCAGGCCTGTATCCGCGCGAGTCGCGCTGGCATTGGCCACCGCCAGCCTGCTGTCCCTCTCTGTGCAAGCCGCCAACCTGACCCGCGATAACGGCGCAGCGGTTGGCGACAACCAGAACTCGCAAACGGCCGGCGCCAACGGCCCGGTGCTGCTGCAAGATGTGCAACTGATCCAGAAACTGCAGCGCTTCGACCGCGAGCGCATCCCGGAGCGTGTGGTGCACGCACGTGGCACCGGCGCTCACGGTACCTTCACGGTCACCGACTCGCTCAGCGACCTGACCAAGGCCAAGGTGTTCGCCGCTGGCGAAGCCACCCCGGTGTTCGTGCGCTTCTCGGCGGTGGTCCACGGCAACCATTCGCCGGAAACCTTGCGTGACCCACGCGGCTTTGCCACTAAGTTCTACACCGCCGAAGGTAACTGGGACTTGGTGGGCAACAACTTCCCGACCTTCTTTATCCGCGACGCCATCAAGTTCCCGGATATGGTTCATGCGTTCAAGCCAGACCCGCGCACTAACCTGGATGACGACTCGCGCCGTTTCGACTTCTTCTCCCATGTTCCGGAAGCCACTCGCACGCTCACCGAGTTGTATTCCGACTCCGGCACGCCAGCCAGTTACCGGGAAATGGACGGCAACGGCGTACATGCCTACAAGTTGGTCAACGCCAAGGGTGAAGTGCACTACGTCAAGTTCCACTGGAAGAGCCTGCAAGGCATCAAGAACCTGGACCCCAAACAAGTCACCGACGTACAGGGGCGTGACTACAGCCATATGACCCATGACTTGGTCACCCATATCAACAAGGGCGACTTCCCCAAGTGGGACTTGTATGTGCAAGTGCTCAAGCCTGAGGACTTGGCCAAGTTCGACTTCGACCCCTTGGACGCCACCAAGATCTGGCCGAATGTGCCCGAGCGCAAAGTGGGGCAGATGGTCCTGAACCGCAACCCGGCGAATGTGTTCCAGGAAACCGAGCAAGTGGCCATGGCCCCCGCCAACCTGGTGCCGGGCATCGAGCCGTCGGAAGACCGCCTGCTGCAAGGTCGGGTCTTTTCCTACGCCGACACCCAGATGTACCGCCTGGGTCCGAACGCCCTGCAACTGCCGATCAACGCTCCCCGGGTGACCGTCAACAACGGTAACCAGGATGGCGCGATGAACATCGGCAAGACCACCAGCGGCGTGAACTACCAGCCAAGTCGCCTGGAACCGCGGGAAGAACCGCAAACCGCGCGCTACAGCCAGACGCCGCTGTCGGGCAGCACCCAGCAGGCGAAGATCCAGCGTGAGCAGAACTTCAAGCAGGCCGGTGATCTTTACCGCAGCTACAGCAAGAAAGAGCGCCAGGACTTGATCGAAAACTTTGGCGGCTCGTTGGCCAGCACCGATGACGAGAGCAAGCACATCATCCTGTCGTTCCTCTACAAGGCGGACCCGGAATACGGCACCGGTGTGACCAAAGTGGCCAAGGGCGATCTGGCACGCGTGAAGGCGCTGGCCGAAAAACTCACCGACTAACCCCACACCCCTGTAGGAGCCGGCTTGCCGGCGATGGCGCCGTTGAAATATATGCAATCTTCAAGGGCCTCATCGCCGGCAAGCCGGCTCCTACAAAGGGCGTGTTTTACGGAGGATGTGTGATGCGAATCTTGATGGGCGCCGTGCTGGCTTGCCTGGCGTTCGGCGCATGGGCCGAGCCTGCCGACCCTGCGAAGCTCAAGGCACAACTGCAGGATTATTACTTCGACGCCGCCCGCCGTGGCGACCTCGACATGCTCAACACCTTTATCGAGTCCGGCTACAGCCTCAACACCCAAGACGACAAGGGCTACACCGCGCTGATCCTCGCCGCCTACCACGGCCAGGGTCCGTTCGTGGAGCGCTTGCTCAGCGCCGGCGCCGACGCCTGTGTGCAGGACAAGCGCGGCAACACCGCACTGATGGGCGCGATCTTCAAGGGTGAGCTGAAAATCGCCCAGCGCCTGCTGGCCACCGACTGCAACCCCGACCAGCGCAACGGTGCCGGGCAGACCGCCGCCATGTACGCCGGGCTGTTCAAGCGGGTCGAGCTGCTCGATACCCTCAAGGCCAAGGGCGCCGACCTGAATGCCGAAGACCCGATCGGCAACAGTGCTTCACGATTGGCCAGTGGTGAAATCCGGACCCCGGCGCCGCGCTGAGCTATCATCGCGGTTTTTCGGTTGGAGGTTCTCAAATGGCAAAGGCCAAGCGCATGTACGGCTGCACGGAGTGCGGCGCGACCTTTCCCAAGTGGGCCGGCCAGTGCACCGAGTGCGGTGCGTGGAACACCCTGACTGAAACCATGATCGAAAGCGGTGGCGCCGCGGCCCCCACCGGCCGTGCCGGTTGGACCGGGCAGCAGGCGCAGATCAAGACCCTGGCCGAAGTCAGCGTCGAAGAAATCCCGCGCTTCTCCACCGCTTCCGGTGAGCTGGACCGAGTGCTCGGCGGCGGCCTGGTGGACGGCTCGGTGGTGTTGATCGGCGGCGACCCGGGCATCGGCAAGTCGACCATCCTGCTGCAGACCCTGTGCAGCATCGCCAGCCGCATGCCGGCGCTGTACGTCACCGGTGAGGAATCCCAGCAACAAGTGGCCATGCGCGCACGGCGCCTGGGCCTGCCCCAGGACCAGCTGCGGGTCATGACCGAAACCTGCATTGAAAGCATCATCGCCACGGCGCGCATCGAAAAGCCCAAGGTGATGGTGATCGACTCGATCCAGACGATTTTCACCGAACAACTGCAATCGGCGCCGGGCGGCGTGTCCCAGGTGCGCGAAAGTGCGGCACTGCTGGTGCGCTATGCCAAGCAGAGTGGCACGGCGATCTTCCTGGTGGGCCATGTGACCAAAGAGGGCGCGCTGGCCGGGCCACGGGTGCTGGAGCATATGGTCGACACCGTGCTGTATTTCGAAGGCGAGTCCGATGGCCGCCTGCGCCTGTTGCGCGCGGTGAAGAACCGTTTCGGTGCAGTGAACGAGTTGGGCGTGTTTGCCATGACCGACCGGGGCTTGAAAGAAGTCTCCAATCCATCGGCGATTTTTCTCACACGTGCTCAGGAAGAAGTCCCGGGCAGCGTGGTAATGGCGACGTGGGAAGGCACCCGGCCAATGCTGGTGGAGGTGCAAGCCCTGGTCGATGACAGCCACTTGGCCAACCCACGCCGCGTGACGTTGGGCTTGGATCAGAACCGCCTGGCCATGTTGCTCGCGGTGTTGCACCGTCACGGCGGCATTCCGACCCACGATCAGGACGTGTTCCTCAACGTGGTCGGCGGGGTCAAGGTGCTGGAGACCGCGTCCGACCTGGCGTTGATGGCGGCGGTCATGTCGAGCCTGCGCAACCGGCCGTTGCCTCACGACCTGCTGGTGTTTGGCGAGGTGGGCCTGTCGGGCGAAGTGCGCCCGGTGCCCAGTGGCCAGGAGCGCCTGAAGGAAGCGGCCAAGCACGGCTTCAAACGCGCGATCGTGCCCAAGGGCAACGCGCCTAAGGAGTCGCCGCCGGGCTTGCAGATCATTGCTGTCACGCGCCTGGAGCAGGCGTTGGATGCACTTTTTGAATAAGCCAGGGAGGGATGCCATGCAACGTTCGAAATACTGGGGCGCGCTCGCCCTGTTTGTGGCCTTGGCCGGGTTGCCCGCGTTGGCATGGGCTGAACTGCCAGCGGGTTACCGCCTGGCGCAAAAGCTGGCGACGGAGGACGGCAGTGTCCTGCAGGTGCTGGAGGACCAGCGCATCAGCGCTCAACTGCACAAGGACAGTTGGGGCAACGGGCTCGATGAGGACTCCTTCGACGAGCCTGGCGACCTGGTGGAAAACCCGTTGCTGGAGGCCCAGGTGCAGCTGGTGTCGGCTTCCGGCGAGGTGATCGCCCACGAAGACCTCGGCTACCCGCTGGCCGAACTCAAAAAGGCGTCGCTCAAGGGGTTGCCGCAACCTGTGTATTTTTTGACCATCGACCAGACCGCGCCCATGGGCAGCTACAGCGGCCCGGCCACGCAACTGCTGATGCCCGCCACACAACACCTCAAACCAATGGCTTTCAAAGGCACCGATGGCAAGGTCAAGCCACTGACCCTGGCCCAGACCGGCAAGGCCGCCTGGCAAGCTGCGACGCCCGCCGCTGGCGGCGTGGATGAACTGCTGCAAGTGTCGTCCTTCATGGACGGTGACGGCGACGAAGACTTTGTCACCCGTTACACCACCTACCGTTTTGCCGACGGCCTGTGGCAGGCTGCGTCGACTCAGAAAGCCGGCTTCTGGGAGTCGGAAGGCGACTTCCCGGCACGTACGGCGTTTCCCTGAAGGCTAAACCTCGAGCAATGCACCCAGTTCGCGGTGCAGCTCATCCTCATCGCCCAGGTTCAGTTCGACCAGTCGCTTCAGGTGGCTGATCGATTCCAAGTCAATTTCCTTGCACACAAAACCCAACTGCCCGTGATCGTCATGGGCCAGCTTTACCTGCATCTTGATATGCGCCTGTGGGTCCAGCCGGATATCCACGTCAAATAGGCGCTTGCCATTGCCTCGCCAGTCGTCAGGGCGCTCCACCAGCAACCCGTGCAGCGACAAGTCCACCAGTTGCACCGGCGAATTCCAGCTGTCCTGGGCAATGGTCGTCCTGGCATCAAAGGCGATACGTCGAAAACGGCGGCGGTCAGACGGTTGCTCGGTCATTGGTTAAACCCTCTGTGAATAGAAGGATTGTAGCCTTGCGCCATCACCCGGCTTTTATTTCTGCTTTTTTTGCGATGGCAAGGCTCTAGACCAACGTAGGGGGGTGGTCTTTGAAGCCAACAGCGCTAAACTCGGGATGGCTGTCCTTTCTGTCCACCCTGGCTGGAATATAAAAATGAAAAATAATAATAGCCTGCTACGCCACCTACCCTGGCTGGTGCTGGCAATCGTAGGAGCGTGCGCCCTGGGCGTAGTGGCCTTGCGCCGCGGCGAGGCGATCAACGCCTTGTGGATTGTGGTCGCTGCGGTGGCCATCTACCTGGTTGCATACCGCTACTACAGCCTGTTCATCGCGAATAACGTGATGCAACTCGATCCACGACGGGCCACCCCCGCAGTGCTCAACAATGACGGTCTGGACTATGTGCCGACCAACAAACACATCCTTTTCGGTCACCACTTTGCGGCGATTGCCGGTGCAGGCCCGCTGGTCGGCCCGGTGCTGGCGGCGCAAATGGGCTACCTGCCCGGCACGCTCTGGCTGATTGCCGGCGTGGTGCTGGCCGGTGCGGTGCAGGACTTCATGGTCTTGTTCCTGTCCACTCGTCGCAACGGCCGTTCCCTGGGGGACATGGTCCGCGAAGAAATGGGGCGTATCCCGGGGACCATCGCGCTGTTCGGCTGCTTCCTGATCATGATCATCATCCTCGCGGTGCTGGCGCTGATCGTGGTCAAGGCCCTGGCCGAGAGCCCATGGGGCATCTTCACCGTGATGGCGACCATCCCGATCGCGATGTTCATGGGCGTGTACATGCGTTACGTCCGTCCGGGCCGCATCGGCGAGATCTCGATCATCGGCGTGCTGTTGCTGCTGGGTTCCATTTGGCTGGGCGGGCAGATTGCCGCCGACCCGGTCTGGGCCAAGGCCTTCACCTTCACGGGCATCCAGATCACCTGGATGCTGATCGGCTACGGTTTCGTCGCTGCGGTACTGCCGGTGTGGCTGATCCTGGCACCGCGTGACTACCTCTCCACCTTCCTCAAAATCGGCACCATCATCGCCCTGGCGATCGGCATCCTGGTCACCATGCCAGAGCTGAAAATGCCGGCCCTGACCCAATTCATCGACGGCACCGGCCCGGTGTGGAAGGGCGGCCTGTTCCCGTTCCTGTTCATCACCATTGCCTGTGGCGCGGTCTCGGGTTTCCACGCGCTGATCTCCTCGGGCACCACGCCCAAGTTGCTGGATAACGAAACCAACGCGCGCTACATCGGTTACGGCGGCATGTTGATGGAGTCGTTCGTGGCCATCATGGCGATGGTTGCCGCATCGGTGATCGAGCCTGGCGTGTACTTCGCCATGAACAGCCCGGCTGCCGTGGTGGGTAGCGATGTGGTGGCTGTGGCGCAAACTGTCAGCAGCTGGGGCTTCGCAATTACCCCGGAAGCCTTGACGGCGGTCGCCCATGACATCGGAGAAACCACGATCCTGGCCCGTGCCGGTGGTGCGCCGACCTTGGCAGTGGGGATCGCGCAGATCCTGCACAGCGTGTTGCCGGGTGAGAACACCATGGCGTTCTGGTACCACTTTGCAATCCTGTTCGAGGCGCTGTTCATCCTCACGGCAGTGGATGCGGGTACCCGCGCCGGTCGTTTCATGCTGCAAGACTTGCTGGGTTCCTTCGTTCCGGCGCTCAAACGTACCGAGTCCTGGACCGCCAACCTGATCGCGACCGCAGGTTGCGTGGCGATGTGGGGTTACCTGCTGTACCAAGGCGTGATCGACCCACTGGGTGGCATCAACACCTTGTGGCCGCTGTTCGGTATCTCCAACCAGATGCTGGCCGGTATCGCGCTGATGCTTGCCACCGTTGTGCTGATCAAAATGAAACGCCAGCGCTACATCTGGGTGACCATGCTGCCGGCCGTGTGGCTGCTGATCTGCACCACCACCGCGGGCTTCATCAAGCTGTTCGACGCCAACCCGGCGATCGGCTTCCTGTCGCTGGCGAAGAAGTACAGTGATGCATTGGCCAATGGCCAGATCCTCGCCCCGGCGAAGAGCATCGACCAGATGCAGCACGTGATCTGGAACGCCTACACCAACGCAACGCTGACGGCGCTGTTCCTGTTCGTGGTCTTCAGCATCCTGTTCTATGCGCTCAAGGTCGGTGTCGCCGCCTGGGGCAACAAGGAACGTACGGATAAAGAAGCCCCGTTCCAGGCCGTACCGGACGCATGATCGAGGATTGCAACCATGTTCAATGACATCAGTCGCCTCGGTAAATACCTCGGTCAGGCCGCGCGCCTGATGGTCGGCATGCCCGACTACGACACGTACGTCGAGCATATGCAAACCAAACACCCGGACAAACCGGTGATGGACTACAAGGCGTTCTTCCGGGAACGCCAGGAAGCCCGTTACGGTGGCAAGGGTGGGCCCAAGTGCTGCTGACCCGGTATTCGGGCTGGCGGTGATCCACTGTGGGAGCGGGCTTGCTCGCGAAGGCGGTCTGTCAGTTGATGTATGTGCTGACTGATAAACCGCCTTCGCGAGCAAGCCCGCTCCCACATTTGTTTTGTGTTCCTTCAGTTATAAGGAGAACTGCTTTTGTCCTCTCCCATCCCCGTCACAGTCCTCAGCGGCTTTCTCGGCGCCGGCAAGACCACCTTGCTGCGCCACCTGCTCAAGGCCGAGCACGGCTTGAAAATCGCCGTGATCGAAAACGAATTCAGTGACGCCGGTATCGACACCCAGCTATTGGGCGCCGAGCCGGTGCAAGTCATGACCCTGTCCAACGGCTGCGTGTGCTGCACCATCCACACCGACCTGACCAAAGCCCTGTACCTGCTGCTCGAACGCCTGGACAGCGGCGAAATCGCCTTCGACCGCCTGGTGATCGAGTGCACCGGCCTGGCCGACCCAGCGCCCGTGGCCCAGACCTTTTTCATCGATGAAGAGCTGCGCGAGCGCTACATCCTCGACGGCATCATTACCCTGGTGGACGCGGCTCACGCCGAGCATCATCTGACCCAGACCATCGCCCAGGCCCAGATCGGCTTTGCCGACCGCCTGCTGGTGAGCAAACGTGACCTGGTGGACGACGCCACCTTCGACGCCCTCAGCCAGCGTCTCACCCGTATCAACCGCCGTGCGCCGATTCGTGTGGTCGACCACGGCAACATCGACCTGGCCGAGCTGCTCGATGTGCGCGGCTTCAACCTCAACGCCGGCATGAGCTTGCGCCCGGTGAGTGCTGCGCCGTCCATCGATCGCATCTCCAGCCTGGTGTTGCGCACTGACCAGCCGCTGGATATCGACCGCCTCAGCGAGTTCATGAACGCGTTGCTGGAAGACCATGGCAAGCAGCTGCTGCGCTACAAAGGCGTGCTGAACATCGCCGGGGAAGACCGGCGACTGGTGTTCCAGGGCGTGCTCAAGCTCTACGGTTTCGATTGGGACACCGAATGGGCCGAGGACGAAGCGCGTGAAAGCGTGATCGTATTCATTGCCGATGAACTGCCCGAAGACAAGATCCGCCAAGGTTTCCAGCAGCTGTACCAGCCGGAATAAACTGCCCTTGCGAACTGTTATCTCATCAGGCAGGTGAGATCGCAGAGGCAGACCCATGGTGAAAGTGGCACGGATCAACGCAGGCATTGGGGGCAGTGCCAATGCCGGCTAATTATGTTTCCTGGAAAACCCCGATCGGCATGAAAGTGCACCGGGTCGCCAAGTTCAAACAGCGCTCGGCGTTGAGTAATAACGCCGCGATCAAGGAGATGCCCGGCGTGCAGAACGGCGCCTGCATCGGGCTGGCGTTTGCGTGGTTGCGGCGCAGGCTGCAGCAACCGTCGGAGACGCCGCAGCGGCGCATACAGTACCTGGGGCAGGAAGACACGCTGTACAAGGTCGATGTGGATTGCAGCTCCTTCAATCGCTGCTACTACAGGTCCGCCCGTGGCATCGAACGAATTGTCGCGGCAGCGCCCAATATCTGCGGCATGTCGAGCCGTTCGGCCATCGAAGCGAGCGGGCTGACGGGCTTGGAGGTATTGGCCAGTCATCTCGACGAGACCCTGCCGGGCTATTACCTGTGGGAATGCACCTTTACCGAGGGCGTCACGTCCCACGCTTTTGCCTTGTACGCCGACGGCAGCGGGATGAGTTTTTTCGACCCCAACTCGGGCGAGTACCGTATCGGGTCGAAGGGCAAGCTGGCCTTCTTCAAGCAGCTGTACAACCACTACCGGCATTACGTGTCGATGAAAGGCGTCAAGGCCGACCTTCAATTCGACAAGCTGTACCTGATTCAGCTGGGACGCCTGTAGTCGGGCACCCTGTTGGCCTGCTCATCAAGCCGAAGCCCAGGCCGTCGGAATAAACCGCGATCACCGACTGTTATTTCAACAGGCACGTTCAGACGTCGGAGATCGACCCCATGGCCACGGCAGCACAGATCCAAGCGGGCAGAAAGAGTGACGGCAAACTGGCCCAGACCTACCGGGCCAAGACCGGCATGATGACTTTCACCTACCAGGCCTATACCGGGCCTGGCGCGGCGATGATGAGCATCGGCAGCGAAAACGGTGACCCGCTCGCCCAGTTGAAACGCACTTCCATCGATAAGGCCCTGCAAGTGCTGGCGGCCAAGGGCTTCAGCCTGCCGCCGATCACCTTCCTCTGCTCGGCCACCGAGGGCGTGCCGTGCATTGCCTGCATGGGTAACCTGCGCGGCGGCCCCGAATACACCGTCTTCATGGGCCCCAAGACCGGGCAGCACAACCCGCAGATCCAGCTCAACGGCATTGAAGGTGGCTTGGGCAAGGACCCGGGAAGGGGCGTCGCCGACCAGGTGTACGACGGCACCCAGCGTTGGTTCGGCGACCCGAAGATGCATGGGCATGCCGCGACCGTGGTGATCCACGAAATCGGCCATATCCTTCACGAGATGAATCAGCCCGAGACGTTCTGGACCTTCAAGCTCGGTGCGCAAGACCCGTCGATCACGCTCAAGGCGGCCAACAACGGTACGGCGGTGAGCATGTACGCCATGACCAACCCGCTGGAGTTCGTGGCGGAAACCTTTGCCGCCCACCTGTCGGGCAAGTCTTTTGATAGCGGTGTGAGCAACTTCTACCGTGAGATAGGCGGTGCGCTGCCACCTTCGGGCAGCTTTTAAACGGGCAAAAAAAAGCGCCGACGTTGCCGTCAGCGCTTTTTTTCAAGCGACTGCAATCAGGCGCCGTAGACCGGCAGCTTTTTGCAGATGGCCTTGACCTTCTCACGGACCGCGTCGATCACGGCTTCGTTGTTCAGGTCTGCCAGGATGTCGCAGATCCAGCCGGCCAGTTCCTTGCACTCTGCTTCCTTGAAGCCACGAGTGGTCACAGCCGGGGTGCCGAAGCGCAGGCCGGAGGTGACGAACGGGGAACGTGGGTCGTTTGGCACGGAGTTCTTGTTCACGGTGATGAAGGCTTTGCCCAGGGCAGCGTCAGCATCTTTACCGGAAATGTCCTGCTTGATCAGCGACAGCAGGAACAGGTGGTTCTCGGTACCGCCAGACACTACGTCAAAGCCGCGCTCGATGAACACGCTGGCCATGGCCTGGGCGTTCTTGACCACTTGTTGCTGGTAGGTCTTGAACTCAGGCTGCAGCGCTTCCTTGAAGCAGATCGCTTTAGCAGCGATCACATGCTCCAGCGGGCCACCTTGGGCGCCTGGGAATACGGCAGAGTTCAGCTTCTTCTCGATGTCGGCGTTGGCGCGAGCCAGGATCAGGCCGCCACGTGGACCGCGCAGGGTCTTGTGGGTGGTGGTGGTCACGACGTCAGCGAAAGGCACCGGGTTCGGGTAGACGCCCGCAGCCACCAGGCCGGCTACGTGAGCCATGTCGACGAACAGGTAGGCGCCGACTTTGTCAGCGATAGCGCGGAAGCGTGGGAAGTCCAGGATCTGCGAGTAGGCAGAGAAACCGGCCACGATCATTTTTGGCTTGTGCTCGACCGCCAGGCGCTCGACTTCGTCGTAGTCGATCAGGCCGTTGGCATCGATACCGTACTGGACGGCGTTGTACAGCTTGCCGGAGGAGGAAACGCTGGCGCCGTGGGTCAGGTGACCACCGTGGGCCAGGCTCATGCCCAGGATGGTGTCGCCGCCTTGCAGCAGGGCCAGGTACACGGCGCTGTTGGCTTGGGAACCGGCGTGCGGCTGGACGTTGGCGTAGTCGGCGCCGAACAGCTCTTTGGCGCGGTCGATGGCCAGTTGCTCAACCACGTCGACGTACTCGCAACCGCCGTAGTAGCGCTTGCCTGGGTAACCTTCGGCGTACTTGTTGGTCAAGACCGAACCTTGAGCCTCCATCACCGCTGGGCTGGTGTAGTTTTCCGAAGCGATCAGCTCAATGTGCTCTTCCTGGCGCACGGCTTCTTGCTCCATGGCGGCAAAGAGATCGGCGTCGTACTTGGCAATAGTCAAATCACGGCTGAACATGGCGGTCCTCAAGGATCGGGGGCAGAAAAGGAGGGCATTCTAACCCAATGGGTTTTAGATGGCATATGAAAGGACATCATGTCGCGGACAAGTGGGGTTCACTTAGGGATGAGTGGTGCCTGTGAGGGCCCCTTCGCGAGCAAGCCCGCTCCCACACTTGACCGAGTTCCATCTTTGAAATGCGGTCGAGTGTGGGAGCGGGCTTGCTCGCGAAGAGGCCAGTGGCCTCACTACACAGTCTCAATCGAACATGAACAGCGCATCATTGCTGAACTGCGCCTCGAACCGATTCGCCGGCATCGGCCGCCCGAACAGGTAGCCCTGAACCTCATCGCACCCATGCTCACGCAGGAAGTCGAGTTGTTCGTGGGTTTCCACACCTTCGGCGATCACCGCCAGGTTGAGGCTGTGGGCCATGGCGATAATGGCGCGGGCGATCTGCGCGTCCTGCTCGCCGGACGGCAGGCCGTCGACGAAGGTGCGGTCGATCTTCAGCACGTCGATGGGGAATTGCTTGAGGTAGTTGAGCGACGAATAACCGGTGCCGAAGTCGTCGACCGCGATGCTCAGGCCCAGGTTTTTCAGGCTGTCGAGGATCTGCATCGCTTCGTTGACTTCACGCATCAGGATACTTTCGGTCAGCTCCAGCTCCAGGCACGCCGGTGGCAGGCCGGTGTCCTTGAGGATGGTGGCAATGCGCTCACCCAACTGGCCGTCCGAAAACTGCCGCGCGGAGATGTTCACCGACACCTTCGGCACGCGCACCTTGTTCTGGTGCCAGGTCTTGAGTTGGCGGCAGGCTTCGCTGAGTACCCAGTCGCCCACGTCCACCACCAGCCCCAACTCTTCCAGCACCGGGATGAAGTCCCCTGGCGGCACCAGCCCGCGACGCGGGTGGCGCCAGCGCAGCAAGGCTTCGGCGCCGGTCAGGCGTTTGCCGTCGCCGCTGAACTGCGGTTGGTAATAGAGCACGAATTCGTTCTGGTCCAGGGCGTGGCGCAGGTCGCTTTCCAGCTCCAGGCGCTCCAGGGCACTGGCGTTCATGTCGGCCTGGTAGAACTGGAAGTTGTTCTTGCCGCGTTCCTTGGCGTGATACATCGCCGTGTCGGCGTTTTTCATCAGTTGGCTGAGCTCGTTGCCGTCCTGGGGGCTCAAGGCGATGCCGATACTGGCCGTCACAAAGAACTCACGGCCTTCGAGCACGAAGGGCTTTACCAGGCTGGCCAGGATCTGCTCGGCCACGTGGATCGCCCGGTTCAGCGCCATTTCGCGGCTGACCCGCGGTTGCAGGAGCAGGGTGAACTCGTCGCCGCCCATGCGCGCCACGGTGTCGTCTTCGGCCACGCAGCCCAACAGGCGGGTGGCCATTTCCTTGAGCATGCGGTCGCCGGCGGCGTGGCCCAGGGAGTCGTTGATCGGCTTGAAGCGGTCGAGGTCGAGGAACATCAGCACCACCCACGACTTCTGCCGCTCGGCCGATTGCAGCGCGGTGTGCAGGCGGTCCTGGAACAGCGTGCGGTTGGGCAGGTGAGTCAGGGCGTCGTAGTAGGCCAGGCGGTGGATGCGCTGCTCGCTGGCCTTGCGCTCGCTGATATCGCTGAAGAAACACACATAGCTGGCCAGGTCGCCTTCATCGTCGAACACGGCGGTAATGCCGACCCAGGCCGGGTAGTGCTCACCGTTGCGGCGCTTGAGCCACACTTCGCCTTCCCAGGTGCTGTGCTGGTGCAACTGTTTGAGCACATAACGTAGGTGGGCTTCCTGTTGCTCGTCGACGGTGAGCATGTTGGGCAACTGGTCGAGCACATCGCTCACCGCATACCCGCTGACCCGGCTGAACGCTTCGTTGGCCTGCACGATATAGCCGGCCGGGTCGGTGATCAGGATCGCCGAGGTGGAGTGCTCGAATACTGTGGCCGCCATGCGCAGGTCTTTCTCGGCGCGGCGTTGTTGGCTGATGTCGCGGCCGACGCCGAGGATGCCTTCAAATGCACCGTGCTCGTCCCACACCAGCACCAGGCGCAGTTCGATCGGCACCTTGCGGCCATCGGCGCGCAGGCAGTCGAACAGGAACAGTTGGGTTTGCACTTCGTCGCGCAGCTGGTTCAGCGCTGCGGTATCGCCCAGTGCGCGGCTGACCCGCTCCACCAGGCTATAAATGCCGCTCAGTTGCTGCGGGTTGGCGATGATCGACTGCCAGCCATTCTTGAACACCCAGTCCACGTCATAACCCAGCACCGCACTGACCGACGGGCTGATGTAGTTGAGGGCCAACTGGCTGTCGGTGGAGCAGATCACGTCGCTGATGCTTTCGGCCAGCATGCGGTAGCGCTGTTCGCTGTCACGCAGGGATTCGCTGGCTTCGATCTGGTCGGTCACGTCCTTGGCCACGCCGATGATCCGCGTGACCACGGCGGTCTTGTCCCGGGCCAGGGCCTGTTCGCGGATCTCGAAGCGACGCCACTGGTTGTTGCGGTGGCGAAAGCGCAACTGGCATTGCAATTGGGTGCTGTAGCCGGCCTGGCGCTGCTGCTGGCGCAGGTCGTGGTAATGCTCGGCGTCTTCGGGGTGCAGCAGGATCTCCCAGAAGTACTCGCCCATTTGCTGCAGTTCGGCCTTGTTGTAGCCGAGGGTGTGGCCCAGGTGGTGGTTGCTGAAAATCATGCGCTGGCTGATCACGTCCTGCACATACAGGTGGTCAGGCACGGTGCGTACCACGTCCGACCAGAAGCTCTCGCGCTCCACCAGCGACAGTTCGATCAGCTTGCGGCTGGTGATGTCGCTGATGCTGAGGATCACCGCCTTGAAGTCATCCTGCTGCTCCGGCAGGCGCATCACCAGCCACAGGTACTGTTCGTTGCCGGCGACATCGTTGAGCTGGATTTCCAGTTCCAGCTGCTTCTGCTGGGTCAGCACCGCCTCGAGCACCTGGTAGCCGATGGCCGTGGCGTTGCGCGGGCAATCGTCGATCAGGCGCTCCCACGCCTCTTCGCACGAGCCTACGTTGAGCAGGCGCACCGCCACCTGGTTGACCTCGGTGATGCGCAGTTCCTTGAGCAGTTGCTGGCGCTCGGCGGGGTTGTCCTGCAGCCAGTCGTGCAATTGCTCGCGGCTGTGCAACTGCGCCCTGTCGAAGAACGCATTGAGCCCCGACAGGTCGAGCACGCACAGGGCCACGCCGGTGCCTTCGAAAATATCCTGGTAGCGCCGCCGGCCTTCATGCACCTGGCGCTGGCGGCGGCGCATGTTCAGCAGCACGATCACCGGGATCAGGGAGAACGCCAGGCCCAGCAGGCATTTGCCAATAAACGCCGGCAGCAGTTGCTCAAGCACCGCCGTGCGGTCGAACAGGCCGCGCAGTTGCCAATCGCTTTTGCTCAGGGGGGTGACCAGCACGCTCTTGTTCAATTCGTCCGGGGTGAGGGCGGAGGCCCATTGCGCCGGCATGCCGCTGTCACGGGCGACCACGCGATGGTTCACGCGGTTCTCGATGGCCCACACCGGGCGCTGACCCTGGCCGTCCTGGCGGGTGAGGTTGGTCAGGTAACTGGGTGCCAGGCGCAGCGCCCAGTACATCCGCGAACCGCCGCTGGGCTGGTGCAGCAGCAGGTAGATGATGGTGCCGTCGTTGTTGTTGCTCAGGTAATAAGGCTGGGAGTGGCTGCGTTGCACCAACTCTTCCAGCCAGGCGCCGTCCTGGCTGTCCTTGGCGCTGTCGCTGATCATCGCACCGCTGGGGGCCAGCAGGGCGACGCTGCGCAGCTCCGGCAACGAGCGTTGCAGGGTGCGCATCAGGGCCTGTTGCTGTTCATCGTTGCGCGGCGGCTCGACCATCGGGAGCAGGTTCAGCGCGATCTTTGCGCTCAGGGCCATGTTCAGGCTGATCTGTTCAGCCAGGTCGGCGCTGTAGTCGATGGTGTATTGCTGCTGGTTTTTCTGGTTTTGCTGCAACTGGTCCAGCAGTTGCCAGAACAACAGTGCGAGCAACATGAGGACAAGCGTCGCCAATGCGCCTTTGAGGGTGCCGTGCAGGGGCGCTCCCGGCGCTATATGAGCGGCGCGCAGGGGAGTTGGCGGCGTGACTTTGGACAAGCTGTGATCCTGCGGTTTGGCTGGACTGGCGCGCGACGTGCACTATAAGCCGGACGCCCGGAGGGCGGCTAGCATGCCTTGACTTGTGGCAAAGTGCCAGCCCTTGCCTGGCTGGACTGACCAAGCGCATTCAGGTAGCTTTGCCGGTTACGCGGGGCGTTCCAGCCCCAGACATTCAGGCTTTTTCCGCACGCAGGCATTGATCACCGTCAACGGCCCGCGCGGCGCATGGCCTGCACGGGCTCCGCCCGCTCAATTCATCAGTCACTGACGCTAGGTTTACCATGGCTCAATACGTCTTCACCATGCATCGGCTGGGAAAAGTTGTTCCGCCGAAGCGGGAAATCCTGAAAAACATTTCGCTGTCCTTCTTCCCGGGCGCCAAGATCGGCGTACTCGGCCTCAACGGTTCGGGTAAGTCCACGCTGCTGAAAATCATGGCGGGTGTCGACACCGAGTTCGAAGGCGAAGCCCGCCCGATGCCGGACCTGAACATCGGCTACCTGCCGCAGGAGCCGCAGCTGGACCCGTCCAAGACTGTGCGTGAAGTGGTCGAAGAGGCCGTCAGCGTGATCAAGGACGCCCAGGCGCGCCTGGACGAGGTCTATGCCGCCTACGCCGAGCCGGATGCCGACTTCGACAAGCTGGCCGCCGAACAGGCCAAGCTGGAAGCCATCCTGCAGGCCGGCGACGGTCACAACCTGGAGCGCCAGCTGGAAGTCGCCGCCGACGCGCTGCGCCTGCCGGCGTGGGATGCCAAGGTCGAACACCTGTCCGGTGGTGAGAAGCGCCGTGTGGCTCTGTGCCGCCTGCTGCTGTCGGCGCCCGACATGCTGCTGCTCGACGAACCGACCAACCACTTGGACGCCGATTCCGTCGCCTGGCTGGAGCATTTCCTTCACGATTTCCCGGGCACCGTGGTTGCGATCACGCACGACCGTTACTTCCTGGACAACGTCGCCGGCTGGATCCTCGAGCTCGACCGCGGCGCCGGTATCCCTTACGAGGGCAACTACTCCGGCTGGCTGGAAGCCAAGTCCGACCGTCTGGCCCAGGAGTCCAAGCAGCAATCGGCTCACGAAAAGGCCATGAAGGAAGAACTGGAGTGGGTGCGCAAAGGCGCCAAGGCCCGCCAGTCCAAATCCAAGGCGCGTCTGCAGCGCTTTGAAGAAATGCAGTCCCAGGAATTCCAGAAGCGTTCGGAAACCAACGAGATCTACATTCCGGCCGGTCCGCGCCTGGGTGACAAGGTCATCGAATTCAAGAACGTCACCAAGGGCTATGGCGACCGCGTGCTGATCGACAACCTGTCGTTCTCCATGCCAAAAGGCGCGATCGTCGGCGTTATCGGTGGTAACGGTGCGGGTAAATCCACACTGTTCCGCATGCTGATGGGCAAGGAAACCCCGGATTCGGGCACCATCGAAGTCGGCGAAACCGTGCAGCTTGCTTGCGTTGATCAGAGCCGCGAGGACCTGGACGGCAGCAAGACGGTGTTCCAGCAGATTTCCGACGGCTCCGACCAGATCCGCATCGGCAACTATGAAATCCCGTCGCGCACCTACGTGGGTCGCTTCAACTTCAAGGGCGGCGACCAGCAGAAGTTCGTCAAGGACCTGTCCGGTGGTGAGCGCGGTCGCTTGCACCTGGCCCTGACCCTGAAAGAAGGCGGCAACGTGTTGCTGCTCGACGAACCGTCCAACGACCTTGACGTTGAAACCCTGCGTTCCCTGGAAGAAGCCCTGCTGGACTTCCCGGGCGCCGCCATTGTGATCTCTCACGATCGCTGGTTCCTTGACCGCGTCGCGACCCACATCCTGGCGTACGAAGACGATTCCCAAGCGGTGTTCTTCGAAGGCAACTACACCGAGTACGAAGCCGATCGCAAGAAGCGCCTGGGCGAAGCCGCTGCCCAGCCGCACCGTGTGCGTCATAAGAAACTGGCCTGATTCGGGCCTGTGGTTTGAAAAAGCGGAGCCTTCGGGCTCCGTTTTTTTTTGCATTTTTTCAGGTGGACCGAGGTGGGTTTATCGCAGGCAAGCCAGCTCCCACATTCGACCGCATTCCAACAGTAGAAATCGATCAAATGTGGGAGCTGGCTTGCCTGCGAAGACAATTTACGGGCTGGTGCATGCCTAGAGTTGGTAATCCCTTTTAAGGTGCACAAAAGTCCTGTTTTCCTGATTTATTTATATCTAATGCACCATTTAAATTCACAAAGGCGACATTTTGCCCTTTTCAGGTGCAGCATGAGTTGCTAAGGTCCGGCTCAATCTCATTTAAAAACAATCAATTTGCCGAGACTTCCCATGATCGAATCTGTCGAATCTTTCCTTTCTCGCCTCAAGAAACGCGACCCCGACCAGCCGGAATTTCATCAGGCCGTAGAAGAAGTCCTACGCAGCCTCTGGCCGTTTCTTGAAGCCAACCCCCACTACCTGACGTCGGGCATCCTGGAGCGCATCTGCGAGCCGGAACGTGCCATTACCTTCCGGGTGTCGTGGGTGGATGATCACGGCAAGGTTCAGGTCAATCGTGGGTTCCGCATCCAGATGAACAGCGCCATCGGTCCCTACAAGGGCGGCCTGCGGTTCCACCCTTCGGTAAACCTGGGTGTGCTGAAATTCCTCGCCTTCGAGCAGACCTTCAAGAACTCCCTGACCTCGTTGCCCATGGGCGGGGGCAAGGGCGGCTCGGACTTCGACCCCAAGGGCAAGAGCGACGCCGAAGTGATGCGCTTCTGCCAGGCCTTCATGAGCGAGCTGTACCGCCATATCGGCGCAGACGTGGACGTACCAGCCGGCGATATCGGCGTGGGCGCCCGTGAAATCGGCTTCCTGTTCGGCCAGTACAAGCGCCTGAGCAACCAGTTCACCTCCGTATTGACCGGCAAGGGCATGAACTACGGCGGCAGCCTGATCCGCCCGGAAGCCACCGGTTTCGGCTGTGTGTACTTCGCCGAAGAGATGCTCAAGCGCAACAGCCAGCGGGTGGAAGGCAAGCGCGTGGCGGTGTCGGGTTCGGGCAACGTGGCGCAATACGCAGCGCGTAAAGTCATGGACCTGGGCGGCAAGGTGATTTCCCTGTCCGACTCCGAAGGCACTCTTTACGCCGAAAGCGGTTTGACCGAGGCGCAATGGTCGGCCCTGCTGGAACTGAAGAACGTCCAGCGCGGGCGTATCAGCGAGCTGGCTGAGCGCTTCGGCCTGGAGTTCCGCAAGGGCCAGACCCCTTGGCAGCTGGCGTGTGATATTGCCCTGCCCTGCGCGACCCAGAACGAACTCGACGCCGAGGCCGCGCGCACCCTGTTGCGCAATGGCTGCATCTGCGTGGCCGAAGGCGCCAACATGCCGACCACGCTGGAGGCTGTGGATATCTTTATCGACGCGGGCATTCTGTTTGCCCCGGGCAAAGCCTCCAACGCCGGTGGCGTGGCCGTGAGCGGGCTGGAAATGTCGCAGAACGCCATGCGCCTGCTGTGGACTGCCGGTGAAGTGGACAGCAAGCTGCACAACATCATGCAGTCGATCCACCATGCGTGCGTGCACTACGGCGAAGAAAACGGCCGGGTCAACTACGTGAAAGGCGCGAACATCGCCGGCTTCGTAAAAGTCGCCGACGCGATGCTGGCCCAAGGCATCGTCTAAGCCTCGGGCTCGATCAGCAGCACTTCGATCAACTGATCGCCGACGGGGCGTTTCCACAGCACTTCGTCGCCGAGCCGGGCGCCCAGTAATGCACGGCCCAACGGTGAGCCCCAGTTGATCAAGTGTGCAGTGGCATCGGCCTGGTCTTCGCCGACCAGCTGGATGCGCTGCTGCTCATCCTGTTCATTGGCGAAGGTGACCCAACTGCCGATCTGTACTTTGTCGGTGGAAGTCGCCGGTGCGACGACCTGGGCGCTTTGCACCCGTTGATTGAAGTAGCGCAGGTCGCGCTCAAGGTCGGCCAGGCGCTGTTTGTCATCTTTGGCAGATTCGACGCTGTACGCCTGCTGCAACTGCGCCACCTTGGCCTGCAACTGCGCCAACCCTTGGGCCGTCACCCGGTTGGGCTGCTCACTGACCTGGCGCTCCACCGGCTGGTCGGCCTGGGCGGCGGCGTTGTCTTCATTTACAAAAGCTCGGCTCATGACGTTCTCCCTCTATGGCGTTTGGGCCATAGTCGCCGCGCTTTAGTTTCGATGGATGTCTGAACGCGACCTATTGCGAGCGATAGGCCCTGGCGGCGTCGCGGTCCTTCTCCTGCTGCCAGGCACGCTCACGGTCATCCCAGTGATGGTCCTTGTAGTCGCGCAGCGCTTCGTTTTCACGCATGGCCTTGCATTGGCGGAAGCCGTCCTCCCAGCCTTCGGCGTACTCGCGGTCCTTGAGGTAACGCGGCACATTCTTGCGAAATTCCCCGCTGATCACTCCAGCCGCCTGGCGGCCGCTGCTGCAACCGTCGTCAAAGCCATCGGCAAAGGCCGGTGGATAACCCTTGGCCAGCAAATCCTGATGGGTGGACTGGCAACCGGCCAACCAAACCATCGCACACAGCATTACCGCATACCGCCACATTGCCTGCTCCCTCGCCGTGTCACGGCTGATAGGGGAAGTCTAGAAGGGGATTCGTCGGAGAGATGTGAAAGGAAGGTGAGAACGGTGTGGTCCGTCGGCGCTGGCTTGCTAGGGCCTGGTGATGCTTTTGTAGTGAGCGGGCTTGCCCCGCGCGGGGCAAGCCCGCTCACTACATATTCATCATCCTGTCGATAGTCGTCAGGTTTTACTCGTAGTAGCCCACAGTCTTTTTAAGGTGATCCGCGTACTCGTAAATTTCATCAATGGACGAGATCGCATGTCGTGTCTCATTTTTTTCCTGGTCGAATATGCCTAGATATTTCTGGCTGCGATTGAAATGAAGGCGGCAAATCGGCTTACGGTTGTTGTCGTCCAGCAATATCCCAAAATAGCTCTGTGTATCTCGCTGAACGATCCGTTTAGCATCGACCACTGAGCGGACGACGGCCCGGACGATGTGATAACCCTCCAGCTCCTCTAACGTAGTAAGAATCTTGTCTTCTGATTCGTCTCTATCCTGTGCATCTGCATTTGTGCTGTTTGCTACAGGTATTGAAGCCATTGTTGGTTGAATAGCCCCGCTCATTGCCGACTTCAGGCGATCATTGATCTGATCATTCAAGAACTGAGCCAAGGCTTTTCGAGTCAGTTCGAAAAACTGCTCGCGCACCTTTTGCGTGATGACCCCTTCGTAGACACGAGATGCGAAGAATTTTACAAAGTCATCTTCTGGCTTGCTGACTTGAGTGCCGATGAGCTTTTTGAGCTGGCTGACGTACTTCAACTCCCCAGCGGCGTTGATGATGGACTCTACATCGAACGCCGACTTGGTAAGCTTGATCAGTTCCGGCACCGAATATTCATCAATATCCAGGAGATCCAACTCCAAGAATGGCTTTTCGTCCATTTTATTGGGCGCGTCCAAGTCGGTAAAAAACCTGTAGACCTGGCCATTAGTGAGAATTGAGATTCTTGCGCTGGTGACATGAAAGTATCGAAAAAGCTGAGACGCGTGATTGATGCTCAATGACTCGCCGATTTTTTTGCATTCGATGAGTATCTGAACCTCGCCATCCTTCATGATCGCGTAATCGATTTTTTCGCCTTTCTTCGTGCCTACATCGCAAACAAATTCAGGCATTACTTCCTGCGGGTCAAATACGTCATAGCCCAACACCGTATTGATGAACGGCATTACAAAAGCATTTTTTGTCGCTTCTTCTGTTTGAATGGCGGGGCCTTGCAACCGAACCTTTGCAGCCAGACTCATGAGCTTTTCAAAAAATTCCATAGTAAGCCTCTTACCTATTCAGATCCGTGTATAGACGTGGTGGCAATGTGATTGCTATCCGAGACTAGACATAAATTTTCATAAAGCGAGGCTAAGCCCAAGCAAGTCTTTGATTCCTCAAAAAAGCTAAAAAATCCTTCAAGATTTCCTGCTTAGTTATCAGTAACTTGAAGAAGGCTGAAGAAGTTTCTGAAGGGACGGATAAATTTGGTAATTTTTAGCGGCTTTCTATCAGCGCGGCATGCTCTTCCAATTCCTGCCTGATAAACGCGGCAATCATTGCGCGGTACACCTGCTCGGTGACCTCCGGGTTGGCACCTACCGTTTGGGATAACGCTCGCACTTTGGCGATCACCTGTTCGACGCGCTGCGGCGCCTTGACGCTGTCGGTGTCTTTTTTAAAGCGCGCGGCTTGGGAGACGTAGTGGCCGCGCTCTGCCAGCAGGGTGACGATTTGCTGGTCGAGGCGGTCGATGTTGCTGCGGACTTCTTCGAGGGTGGAGCAGGTAACGGCCATGTTGGTAGATCTCCTTGTAGGAGCCGGCTTGCCGGCGATGCGGGCCCCTCGGTGTATCAGTTGCCGCGAGGTGATGCGATCGCCGGCAAGCCGGCTCCTACAGTTTTTGGGGTCAGTAGTGATACCACTTCACTTCCAGCAGCACTTCGTTCACCGGGGTGGACAGGTGGCTGTACTCGCGTTGGGCACTCAGGCGCAGGCCCAGGTTGCGGGACAGTTCCCATTGCTGGTTCAGGCTGAGGCTGCGGCGCACTTCGCCGTTGGTGAAGAAGTCGCCCTTGGCTTCCAGGCTCAGGTTACCCAGCGGGTTTTTCCACAAAACGCCGGTGTTGAAGCCGGCCGCGGGGGAGATGGCTTCGCTGAAGTCGTTGTTGTGTTCCACGCGCACGGTGCCGAGGGCGAAGCCGAGCATGTCGTCACTCAGTTGCCACGTACCGCCGGCGCCACCGTTGACGTGGGCCACCAGGGTTTCGTCGTCGTGCTTGCCGGGTACCCGCTCCAGGCCGCCGGTGACTTGCCAGGACCACGGCTGCAACAAGGCGTTGCGCGGGGTCAGGGAGCGGATGGTGGCGAGGTCCAGTTGCTGAAGTTGCCAGTGATTGCCTTCGTACTGGCGCAGTTTCATCTGCAGGATTTCGATCTGCGCGCCGAGGGGGAAGCCTTCGGCGTTGTCGTTGAGGTCGTGGTAGGCCATGCGCAGGCCGTATTCACCGAAGGCTTTATCGCCACGAGTGCCGATACCTGCTTGCCAAGTGCGGGACTCATGGCCGTCTTCCGGCAGGCCGGGACGTTCGACGTTCAGGTCGGGCGCCGGGTTCTGGTTGATCGCACGCAGCAGTTCGAAGCTGCGTTGGGAGCGTTCGGTGTCACGCTCCAAGCCGTTGGCGCGGTAGCGGCCCAGGCGGTAGGCGGCGTCGATGATCAGGGCCTGGCGCTCGCGGGGCAGGGCCTTGAAGGCCGGCTCCTGCAGTTGCTTCTGGTCATCGCTGACCTTGAGTACCCATTGTTGCTCTTCACTGCTCAGCGGTTTGGCGCGCTCCAGCAGCTCGCGCTCGCGGGAAGGGCGGTAGTCGATCTTTTCCACCAGCCCTGCATCCTTTACCGCCTTGACCGTATCGGTGGGGATGGCGGTCAGCGGGAATTGCTCGGTCAGGCGCAGCCCGGGGCGGGCCACTTGCAGCAGCTCCAGCAGGCGGTAGGAGCAGTTTTCATCGAAGAAGAAGTAATCGAACTGGATCTGCTTGAGCTCCCACACGTGCTCGACCATGCGCTCGGTCTCGACCTGGGTCAGGTTCAAGCGGTATTCCCACAGGTCGCGGTTTTCCAAGCTACGGTACTCGGAGAGTTTTTCCTGGTAGGGCACCAGGGCGAACAGACCGGGGTAGCCGCCCATCAGGCCTTTCCAGGCGTAGAGGATGCTGTTGTCCGAACCTTCGATGTAGGCGCCGAAGTTGATCGCGTAGCTGAGCAGGGCGGTCTTGTCCCGTTGCACGTCGGCCTGGTCGATGCGCAGCAGGGTGTGGCCGAACATGGAGGACGGGCTGTTGAGGTAGGCCGCCGGGAAGATCATCACCGCGCTATGGGGGGCGACGTCCTTGAACCATTGCTTGAATTCTTTGCAGTCCACAGCAGGCAGGTCGGTCAGTTGTAACTGATCCTTGAGCCAGCGGGTGCGTGCGGGGTAAACGCATTGGGCGTGTTTTTCGCCCAGGCTGGCCGGCGCGTACAACGCGTCAACGGTGGCCTTGAGTTCGGCGTCCGGATGGTGGGCGCCGTCGGGGGCGAGGAAGAATTTCTTGTCGCTGACGTAACTGCGCCAGCCCTTGAGCTTGCCGGCTTCGTAATGGCCCAGGGACAACCAGAACGGATCATTGGCCAGTTGCTGCAAACGTTGATCATCAATATGCGGGGCCGCGTACAGCGGGGCGCAGGCGAAGAGTGCCAACAGGGCAAAGCGTTTGAGCATAGGGGCAACTTAAGTCGTAAAAAGTGAGACCCAAAGGGGAGGCGGGTCCAAAAATAAAGCCCGCACCTCGAAAGGCGCGGGCAGGTCGAGCTTAAGCCTGGGTGGCGTATTTCGCCAGGCGGGCGTCGCCCTTGAGGACGGCGAGGGTGTTGGTGTGCACGTCGTCAGCGGTCACGTCGGCTTTGCTGAAGATCTGTTGGAAGTGCTCGTGGGTCACGGCAGCGAAGTGCTCGCGATCTTCTGGAGCAACGCCCAGTACCACCGCGTAGGTGGTCAGTGCTTCGCCATTGCCTTTGGCCATGTCTTCGGACAGCTCGTTCATCATGCCATTCATGGCAATCCAGGACTTGCCGCCATAAGTCAGGGCGCTGTTGGTGCTGCAACCGTTGGTGCCCGAGGTCATGCCGAAAGTGGCGTTACCGGAGGTGCCGTTGGTGGTGGACGCCAGGAAGTGAGCGGGAGTACCGCGTTGGCCTTCAAACAACATGTTGCCCCAACCGCAGTTCGGGCCGCCTGGTGCTTCTGCCATTGCATTGAGGGAGACGACGGTGAAGAGAGTACCAAGAAGGATCCGTTTCATAGCTTTGTTCTCTTTGTGTGCAAACCAATGGACAAGGGTTCAGGCGCGTTGCAGCGCCCTAGGGATCGGTTATTAGTCCAACCCGCGCAGTTTGGAGTTTAGGCACGTTCCCGGGGTTCCGTGATTTTTTATAAAACAATCAGCGATGTCGCGAATTATTTGTAGGACGCCTCCCGTGTCTATGCTTTCCCAAAGGCTCGCCTTGCCAGAGCGCGCAAGCGAGAGCCAGAATGCCGTTATCTGCCCCGCCTGATGTAAGGAAGCCCGATGCCTGATCCTGTTGCTGCCAGCTTGCGTCTAGCGCCCGAAGCGCTGACTCGTCCTTTTTCCGCTGAACAGTTCAGCTTCTCGACCACCAATGATTTGGAGCCCTTTCGCGGTGTGCTTGGCCAGGAACGTGCGGTTGAAGCCTTGCAGTTCGGTGTGGCCATGCCACGCCCCGGTTACAACGTGTTTGTCATGGGCGAGCCCGGTACTGGCCGCTTTTCGTTCGTCAAACGCTACCTGAAGGCAGAAGGTAAACGCCTACAGACCCCGTCGGACTGGGTCTATGTGAATAATTTCGATGAGCCCCGCGAACCCCGTGCGCTGGAATTGCCAGCGGGCGGCGCGGCGGCGTTCATCAGTGACATCAGCGGGTTGATCGACAACCTGGTGGCCACCTTCCCGGCCGTGTTCGAACACCCCACCTACCAACAGCGCAAAAGTGCCATCGACCGCGCCTTCAACCAGCGCTACGACAAGGCCCTGGACGTGATCGAACGCCTGGCATTGGAAAAGGACGTGGCGCTGTACCGCGACAGTTCGAACATCGCCTTCACCCCGATGCTCGACGGCAAGGCGCTGGACGAAGCCGAGTTTTCGCAGCTGCCGGAGGCCGACCGCGAGCGCTTCCACACGGATATTTCCGAGTTGGAAGAGCGCCTCAACGAAGAGTTGGCCAGCCTGCCGCAGTGGAAGCGCGAGTCGAACAACCAACTGCGTCAGTTCAACGAAGAAACCATCACCCTGGCCCTGCAGCCGTTGCTCTCACCGCTGTCGGAAAAGTACGCAGAAAACGCGGCAGTCTGCGGCTACCTGCAAGCCATGCAGGTGTACCTGCTGAAAACCGTGGTCGAGCAATTGGTGGATGATGCCAAGACCGACGCCCAGGCGCGCAAGCTGCTTGAGGAGCAATACTGCCCGAGCCTGGTGGTGGGCCACCCGATCAACGGCGGCGCGCCGGTGGTGTTTGAACCGCACCCGACCTATGACAACCTGTTCGGCCGTATCGAGTACAGCACCGACCAGGGCGCGCTCTACACCACCTACCGGCAATTGCGCCCTGGCGCTTTGCACCGCGCCAATGGCGGCTTTTTGATCCTCGAAGCCGAGAAAATGCTCGGCGAGCCATTTGTGTGGGATGCGCTCAAGCGTTCCCTGCAGTCGCGCAAGCTGAAGATGGAGTCGCCGTTGGGCGAACTGGGCCGCCTGGCCACCGTCACGCTCAACCCGCAGATGATTCCGTTGCAGGTCAAGGTGATCATCATCGGTTCGCGCCAGCTGTACTACGCGCTGCAAGACGCCGATCCGGACTTCCAGGAGATGTTCCGGGTGCTGGTGGACTTCGACGAAGACATCCCGATGGTGGACGAGAGCCTGGAGCAGTTCGCCCAGTTGCTCAAAACCCGCACCTCGGAAGAAGGCATGGCGCCGCTGACGTCGGACGCGGTGGCGCGCCTGGCCACCTACAGCGCACGCTTGGCCGAGCATCAGGGCCGTTTGTCGGCGCGTATTGGCGACTTGTTCCAGCTGGTCAGCGAGGCGGATTTCATCCGTCACCTGGCGGGCGACGAGATGACCGACGCGGGGCATATCGAGCGGGCGCTCAAGGCCAAGGCCACGCGCACCGGGCGCGTGTCGGCGCGGATTCTCGACGACATGCTCGCCGGGGTCATTCTGATCGACACCGCAGGTGCCGCTGTGGGCAAGTGCAACGGGCTGACGGTGTTGGAAGTCGGCGACTCGGCCTTCGGCGTGCCGGCGCGGATTTCCGCCACGGTGTACCCGGGCGGCAGCGGCATTGTCGACATCGAGCGTGAGGTCAACCTCGGTCAGCCGATTCACTCCAAGGGCGTGATGATCCTCACCGGTTACCTGGGCAGCCGTTATGCCCAGGAATTCCCGTTGGCGATCTCGGCGAGCATCGCGCTGGAGCAGTCCTACGGTTATGTGGACGGCGACAGTGCGTCCCTGGGCGAGGCCTGCACCTTGATTTCGGCCCTGTCGAAGACGCCGCTCAAGCAGTGCTTTGCCATTACCGGCTCGATCAACCAGTTCGGCGAAGTGCAGGCGGTGGGCGGGGTCAACGAGAAAATCGAAGGCTTCTTCCGCCTGTGCGAAGCGCGCGGCTTGACCGGTGAGCAAGGGGCGATCATTCCCCAGGCCAACGTGGCCACGCTGATGCTCGATGAGAAGGTGCTGCAGGCCGTGCGGGCCGGGCAGTTCCATATTTATGCGGTGCGCCAGGCGGACGAGGCGTTGAGCCTGTTGGTGGGCGAGGATGCCGGTGAGCCGGATGCCGAGGGGCAATTCCCGGAGGGCACCGTCAATGCCCGTGTGGTCGAGCGCTTGCGTGCGATTGCCGAGATGATCAGCGAGGAAGACCTGAAAGAGGCGGAAAAGGAGCTGGCACAGCAAGCACTGGCCGAAGCCAAACCCACCTGATTTTTAGTCGGAGTGCAGTCAATGTGGGAGCGGGCTTGCTCGCGAAGGCGGTGTGTCAGTCGACTTATAAGTGGCTGATCCACCGCCTTCGCGAGCAAGCCCGCTCCCACATGGGTTCAGTGGTGTGCTTGGGAATGGCGGGTAGTTCGCCATATTTTTGACTCGTTTGTCAGGGGGCAACGTCCGTTGGTCCCTACAACCTTGGTTTGTCGCGGTTTTCTTCTATTCTCTGCTCAAGGGATATCCACAGGAGTCGCTGGATAGAGACAGCCTCGCCGTGCGCTGAGGTTGAACACCGATCTACCGAGGGTCGCCGCCATGCCGCGCAACCTTTGCCTTACCCGTCAATGCCTGGGCCTGGTCACCCGTATCGAATGCTCCATTCGCCCGCTTGCCGGGGATAACGGAATGTGGACCTTGCTGTTTGCGGCCGGAATGACCGGCGAACAGCCGTCCACCATCAAGTCCCAGGGCCCGTTTCATGGGCCCTTCGTGGCAGAAACCATCCTGGAATCGATTGTCGACAGCCTCACGCTGCACGGCTACGAGAAAGCGGGCGACCCGCAGATCTGGAGCCTGCACATGCAGGCCCACCTGCGACAGCTCAACGGCGGGCGTTCACAGACCGTCAGTGATACCCATCACTGAAGGTTATTGCGCCGGCGGCTTGTCCAGCTTGACCTCGAAGCCGTACTGCACGGTATTCAGGTCGGTGCGCTGGTAGCTTTCCAGCACGGTCGGCTGGCCGTAGAAATAGTGCACGTCAAACATCGCCGTGCCGTACTCCTCGGCGCGGTGGCTGACGCCGAGGATTTCCTTGAGGTAGTTGCCGCTGGCGTCCTTGGCGTAAAAGCGCCAGCTGTCGGACGGGAATGCCTTCTGGTCGACGATCAGCGCGTTGTCTTTGAGCGTCAGGCCCTTGGGCAACTTGGCGACGTCAATCGTGGCTTTTTCGATGTTGGCCAGGAACAGCGGGATCGAACCCACCACGAACGCCGGGTTTTCCGGGAACAGGTTGAGGTCGTAGGTCAGCGTGCCACGGGCTGCGTCGAGCTCAAACGCTTCGGCTGGCAACTCGATGGGTTCGCCGCGCTCGCCCTTGTCGTCGGCCGTGAAGAAGGTGATGGGCGCTTCGCTGCTGTTGCGTTCGCTGCCGATCAGGTCGTCGTTGAAGGTGAACGGGTGGTCGAACACGATGTGCGCGGCGCTGGCGTCTTCGGTCGACTGGGTGATGGTGACGCTTTTTTTCAGTTGGTCTTCAGTCAGGGTCGCGTCTTTGAGCCAGTTGGCGGCGCTGTCGTCATACACCGTGACGGGCATCGGCAAGGCTTGCACGTTTTTTTGCAGGCTGTTCTTGTCGAAGCGCAACACCGGCAGGTCAAGGTCCTTGTGCGTGACCGTGGCCTTGGAGAAGTCCAGAACGTTGACCTGCAGGCTATCGATCACGCCGTTGAAGTACACCTTGGCGTAGTGGCTGCTCTGTTTGTGCTCGAACGCCTTTTGTTCGTCGTCCAGCTGCTTTTCAAATGCGTCGGACCAGGCCTTCTGCTTTTGCATCTCGGCCAGCTGTTTCTCGTAGAACGCCACCTGGGCGCTGCTCTCGTTGATCGAGCCCGCGCGGGTGAGGAATTGCCCGGTGGTGTCCCGAGCCTGCACCAGCAGAGGGTTCGGCGATTCGTCGCCCACTTCCGGCGCCAGGGGTTCGCTGTTGGTCAGTTCGATCTCGGCGTAGTTCTTTTCAAGCAGCAGCAGGTTGAGGGTGATAGTGCCCTCGGTGCGTTTGCGGCCCACGTCTTTTTTCGACAGGTCGAAGGTCAGCACCTTGCCGGGTGCAATCACTTCGACCGCGCCCTTGAGGCTGACCGGTTGCGGCTGGCTCTTGTTCTCGGTCTCTACGCCATCGATGAACGGGTAGGTCACCGTCAGGTCGTCGGGGTTGGTCAGGTTGGAACTGCTGGGGCTCAGTTGGATACCCGGGTCGGTTTCCGACCATTCAGGCTGGAAGGGTATGACCTTGTTGTTGCTCAAGGTCACCGACTGCCATTCCAGGCCATGGGGGAAAGGGAACTGGTCGGGGCTGTTGAAGTTGAACGGGAAGACCGGCTGCAGATCGGTCAGGTAGTCGGAGTGCGAGGCTTTGCGCAGCACGAACAGGCCGTTGATGTAGGTGTCCACCAAGGCTTGTGGTGTGGGGTAGTGTTTGATCAGGGCCAGGGTGTCTTCGCCGTATTCGGCTTCGACGGGCTTTTCGGCGAGCTTCACGCGCGCCCGCTCCAGCAGGAGCAGCGAACCGCCGAGGTCGGCGATGGCGTCGCGCAGCTTGGGGTCCTGGATGCTGTCCAGGGACTGCTCGAACTTGGCGGTTCTCTCTTCGAGGGTGGCTTGCTTCTGCTCTTCTTTGGGGGAGCAGCCGCCGCTCATCAACAGCATCGCACCCAGGCCGATAGTGGCCAAATGGGATCGCACATCCATCATCTGAGTTTTTCCTGTTCGACGTCAGTGAGCCGATTTGATGGGCTCGACACTAGCAGAAAAATTCTCTTACAGATGCCGCCCAGGTCAGTTTTCTCGCGGTGACAGGTGTTCTGTAGCGGCTGGTATACTCGCGGCCATTTTTAGCCAAGCTGTGTGAGATCCAATGGAACGCTTTATCGAAAATGCTATGTACGCCTCGCGCTGGCTGCTGGCGCCAATCTATTTCGGCTTGTCCCTGGGGTTGCTGGCGCTGGCGCTGAAATTCTTCCAGGAAGTGATTCACCTGCTGCCGAGCGTGTTCTCGATGGCCGAGTCCGAGCTGATCCTGGTGCTGCTGTCGTTGATCGACATGGCTCTGGTCGGCGGCTTGCTGGTGATGGTGATGATCTCCGGCTACGAGAACTTCGTCTCGCAGCTGGATATCGATGAAACCAAGGAAAAGCTCAACTGGCTGGGCACCATGGACTCTTCGTCGCTGAAGATGAAGGTGGCGGCGTCCATCGTGGCGATTTCCTCCATCCACCTGCTGCGCATCTTCATGGACGCCAAGAACGTCGATCCGCAGCATCTGATGTGGTACGTCATCATCCACATGACCTTCGTGATCTCGGCGTTCGCCATGGGTTACCTGGACAAGGTCACCAAGCACTGATGCCTTGCGGCGGCCTTACTGCTCGACGAAGTAGTAAGGCTGGCGATTGATCGACATCTGCTTGATGACCGTGACCTTCTCGGTCAGTTGTTCGGTACGGTCCATCAGCGCCACGTTGCCCGGCTTGGCCGTGAGGAATGTGCGCAACTGCGCCTCGGTTTGCAGGATCGGCAAGTAAGCCTGCAGATAGAACACGCTGGCCCCGGCAATCCGCTCGTTGGGCTGGAACAGCACCACTTCCTTTCCTTGCGCTTGCAGCGCCTGCACCTGGCTGATCACCGGGACGAAGGACTGGCGCACGTCCGCTTTGGGCGCAAACCAGAAGGCTGCAATCAGGTAGCAAGCGACCGCCAGGGTGAACACGCTGCCGATCACCGCCTTATGGTGTGTGTACAGCGACGGCTTGTGCTGCTTGGCCCATTCCAACAGGACCCGTGCGTATTCGGCGGCCAGCACGGCGGCGGCCGGCGTCAGGGCCATGAGGTACACCGTACGCTTGCTGGAGGCCAGGGTCAGCAGGGTGAATTGCGCCACCAGCCAGATACTGAAAAACAGGTAGTAGCGGTTGCGCACCAGGCTTTTTCGGAAGTGCCAAAGCCCCAGGTACACCAGGATGTTCCACGGCAGGAACGCTTCGGGCAGCTTGGCGATGTAGTAGTAGAACGGCTCGTAATGCCCAGCCTCGACGAATGAACCGCTGAAGCGGCCGACGCTGTTGGTCCACAACACTTCGCCCACGGCCTGCATCCCACCGCGCTGGAACAGGAAACCCAGCCAGATCATCAGCGGCACCAGCGCCAGCAAGGTGAACAGCCCCGGTTTGAGCCAGTCACCGATACGCAGGCGCTTGTCCATCACCGTGGTCACGATCAGGTACACGAAGATCACAATGCCCGGCATTGCCAGGCCCAGCACGCCCTTGCTCAGGGTGGCGATGACCATCCCGGCAGTAAACAACGCCCATGCCCAGGCAGTGGAGCCTTGACGGTCGGGTCGTACCGCCTGATAGAACCCCAGCAACGCAGTGGTCACGCCCAGGCTGAGCAAGGAGTCCTCGCCAACACCACGTACGTTGCCCCAGTAACTGGCCATGGTCGCGAGGATCAGGGCTGCGCAGAAGGCCAATGTTTTCGGGCGGCCAAAGGTGCGCAGCATCCCGTAGAACAGCATCACGCTGAACAGCCCGGCAAATGCCGAGGCCAGGCGCACCGCGCCGGTGCTGGCGCCAAACAGGCGAATGGCGCCGGCGTCCAGCCACAGGCTCAGGGGCGGTTTTTCAAGGAAGGGTTCACGAAACAACTGGGGCACCACCCAGTTGTTATCCAGGTGCATGGCCATGGCGATCCCGGCGACGCGGGCTTCGGTGGAGCCCTGCAGTTCATGGTTACCCAGGGCAAAGAAAAACAACAAACCAGCGAGCAGGAGCAGCAGAGGAGCAGGACGCGTCATAGTACTGGCAACCGAGGCAAGGGACCGTTCGGGGGAACGGCCGTGGCAATCGGCTAGTATCGGTGAGCGTTTCTGAATATTTCGTGAATGAGTGTCAGTTTTTTGTAAGGCGCCCTTGTGTACCTGCTCTGGCGGTCAGGGCGCCTTCAAGCTGGGCAGTGCGGCTTTGCCTTCTGCCGTCAGCACCGGCTCCAACTGTTCCCAGGTAAAACTCAATTCGTTGTCGCAGCCATCGCCTTGGGCGGGCGTCGAAAGCTGCATCCCTTCGGTATTGAAGCTCAAGTCGAAGGTGGAGTAACTGGTCACTGCCGGGCAGCCTTCGTCAGTGCTGGTCTGTTTGGCGAGCCATGCGCTGAAGGGCGCAGGCAACTTGATCTGGCCGGAGTAGGGGTTGTCCCATTCTTCACGGCCACCCAGCCAGGTCCACGGGTCGACGCTGTCGCCGGTTTGCAGGTTCCAGGTCTGCAGGCCCCAACTGATGCCACCGCGACCGTAGCCGGCCGTCCAGCGGTAAAACCGCACGGTGATCCAGTGCGAGGACCAGTAGTGCGGCTCCACGCTGATCTCGCTGGTCGACGTGCCGCCGCCCTGCTCCAGCGAGTTACGCCGCTCCCGGTAGAAATCGGTCTGGCCGTCCGGGCTGATGGCCATGCGCGCCAGGTCCCGGTTGATCTTGTCGATGGCCGCGCCGTCACCTTCGAGCTTGAGGATGACCTGGCCGCCTTGGGTTTTCACCTGATAGGCGTGTTCATGGAAGGTACTTTTCTCCACCTTCACCGGCGGTGGCAGCGCTTCGATGGCGTTGTTGTAGGCATCGCTGGCACAGCTGTCGACGTCTATGCGTTTCAGCGACAACGCCAATCCCTTGCCGCCCGGGGTCTTGCTCCAGGTCCCGGTCAGCGTATCGCCTTGGGGTTCGTCCAATTGCCAGAAACCGCTGTTGCCCTCTTCAGCCCAGGGTTCACTCGCGTTGGCTTGGGTCAGCTGGATCGGCGTGAGGATGCGTTGATAGTAGTAACTGCCATTGGCGCCATGCGCGCCGTTGAAGCACGCGGTGATGGCGGATTTTCCCAAGGTGCCTTGCCACACGCCGACGAGGTCGGCAGCGGTAGCGATTAACGGGGTGCAGGCGAGTACGAGAACGGCGAGGGGCTTGAGCACGGGTATCGGACTTCCGATTGTCTGATAGAGGGGGGCAGGGTAATGGGAAGTGTGGGGGGATTCCAGAGGGCTCTCCAATCCCCGTAACCAACAAAACCGGCACTGCTCGGGTTCTATCGATCACGCCAGAAAGATGAGTAAGCTGTTTCGATGAAAGCCTCGGGAAATCCTCAAGGATCATGGATTTGATGGTGGCATTTTGATATGTTGGCGGCAATTTTACAGGGACAGGTAAACATAATGGCAACTGAATTAACGATGTCAACGCTCACCCAGGCACTGGATTGGGCTTTCGAAAAGGCAATGAACGGCATACCAGGAACGGGCACCGCTCAAGAATTCGCTGCTGAATACAGCAAAAATAATGATACCCCTCTGGACGCAATGAACTCCCTGATTCGCTGGCAGAACACTAAGGCTGCAACGTCAGGATTTCTAACGGGACTTGGCGGCATTATCACGCTCCCCGTGGCGATTCCGGCCAACCTCGCAAGCGTGATGTACGTTCAGTTGCGCATGATTACGGCAATTGCTTATATCGGTGGCCACGACCCTCTGGATGATCGCGTCAAAACCTTGGTCTACACCTGTCTGGCCGGCAATGCGGCCAAAGACATTCTCAAGGACGTCGGCATCAATGTGGCCAGCAAACTGGCTGTCACGTCGATCAACAAAATCAGCGGCGTGACCTTGACTAAAATAAACCAGGCTGTGGGTTTTCGCCTGTTGACCAAGTTCGGTAGTACTGGTGCTATCAATCTGGGTAAGGCGGTACCTTTACTGGGAGGCATCTTGGGCGCAGCGTTTGACTCAGTGACCACCAACACAGTAGGTAATGTTGCACGCGATATTTTTATCGTCCCGATGAAAGTCACCGAGGAGGTTCAGGAACCTGCTTGATTTTAGTAAAGGATTAAAGGGACGAGTTCTGAATGCTGGAAAATCCATAAAGTGGATTATCTATGGACCTTGGAAATTTCCAGCCTATATCTGTGTATTCAAAAAAATCAAAACCAGGAATCTTGGAAAAAACGTTTGCATAGGTGCCGAAGGATGCCTAGGAGTTCTGACGGTTCGGAATTCCTGGTATTTACTGATTTTCAGGCACAAAAAAAGACGTCCGTGGACGTCTTTTTTTGATCATTTGGTGGAGCCGGGGGGATTTGAACCCCCGTCCGCCAGTACTCCGCTGTCGGTACTACATGCGTAGCCGTTTCTATTAAGTTAACCCTCAGCGACCCGAAGGGCAGGGTGCTTTGGGCGAGTTGTGTAAGTTTTAGCCGCTTCGTCCACAACGTACTGCACGGCGATTCTGTTCTATATGACAATCACTTTGGGTTTACAGACATCCCCTGGTGATTGCTGGACCCGAAGGTACCAGAAGCTCAGGGCTAAGGCTGCTTACGCAGCGAGAGCGAATTCCTGGCCGTAGTTTTCGTCATTGGCAACTATAAGAAGTTGCAACAGTGGATTTACGAGTTCTGTTACCAACTCGGCATGCACCTAAAGTTTCGCAACCGGCGTCGAATCCTAAACGGCCCCGTGCTTGTAACTCGTTGTTTCTTAGTGAGTGACAAGCTCATGCAGTGTACGCCAAACGGTCACAGAAGGCCAACCCGAAGGTTGACCTTGAGCATCCGTGGTTACTGATTGCCGCCTTTGTCGCCGTTCTGCAGGTCTTGCAGGGCTTTGGAGGTGATCTCGATGCACTTCTTGTCATCGCCGGCCGCATGGGCTGCCTTGGCCTGGGAGACGGCGGTGTCGATTTCTCCCTTTTTGCCACTGGTGTCGGTGGCGAGCAGCGCTTGGCCGTTATTGATTTTGTCCAGGTTGATTTTGCACAGGTCGGTTTCACCGGCCGCGAAAACAGGGGAGGCCAGCATCGCAGCGGTAACGAACAAGCCAGCAAGAGCGGAACGCTTCATAGGGTATCTCCTTGCGCAAAAGGGCTCGACGCTGCTGGCGTTTAACGGCTGCCAGCGACATCACGGATGGGCCTCGTTCGTCGAGGCCTATGCAGATGACTGCGCCGGCGCGCAAGGGTTCTGTTTTTTTGCAGGATCAGTGGGCGCGGGCCTGGGTGACCCGGTCCACGAGGTACACCAGCCCGTGGTAATCGATGCCGCCGTGCTGGCTCAGGCCGATCTCGCAGGTGCGGCTGGTGGAGATGCCTTCAGTGCAATATTGCACGGCGTCCTTGAGCGATCGCAGTGAGTGGGCGTTGAGTTCCGGTGTGGTAAAGCCTTTGTCGCCGGCAAAGCCGCAGCAATGAATGCCTTCCGGGACCACCACGGTTTTGGCGCAGTGCCGCGCCAGGTCAATCAAGGCCTGGCTTTCGCCCAGGTGCTGGGTGCTGCAGGTGACGTGTACGGCGATGGGGGCTTCCTGTGGGGTGAAGTCCAGGCGATCCATCAAATGGGTGCGGATAAAACGCACCGGGTCGTACAGGTCCAGCCGCGTTTCGCCGAGGTCCTGCACCAGTCGCAGGGTGCAGGGGCTAGTGTCGCAGTAGATCGGGTCGAGGCCGCCACGGCTGGCATGGAGCAGGGCGCCGATCAGTTCCTGGCGTTTGTGCTCGGCCTGTTCGGCGTAGCCTTTGGACGCGAAGGGCTGGCCGCAGCAGAGGCTGTCCTGGTTATCCGGCAACACCACTTGGTAACCGGCTTTTTCCAGCAGGCCACGGGTTTTGTCGTACAGCGACATCTGTTCCTTGTCGTCGGCGGAAGGGCCCATCGCCCGTGAGACGCAGGCCGCCAGGTACACCACGCGCGGTCGTTCGTCGGCGACGGCGGGGCTGAAGCGAATGGCTTTTTCCGGTTGCGGCATGGCGTTGGTCCACTGCGGGATCTGCCCTTTGGACAACTGGGTGATTTTCGCTGACAGCTTCGCCAGGCGCGGCGCCCCCAGCAGTATGCGGGCGCCATTGGCGACGTGCAGGGTAAAGCGCGCGCCTTGCAGAGCGGTCGAGAAATGGCTGGCGAGCCATTCGGCGGTTTTCGGACGATCCGCCTCCTGGGCGCGCAGCTTTTTCACCAGGTCGCCGGTGTTGATGCCCACAGGGCAGCGCTGGGCGCACAGGCCGGTGGCGGCGCAAGTGTCGATGCCTTGATAGTGGTAGGCCGCTCCCAGCTCGGTGGTGTCGATGCCCGCCCGTTTTTTAGCCTGAATATCGCGCCAGATCACGATGCGCTGGCGTGGGCTTAACGTCAGGCCTTTGGAGGGACACACCGGTTCGCAAAAGCCGCACTCGATGCACTTGTCCACCAGCTCGTCGGCGGCCGGCAGGGGCTTGAGGTGCTTGAGGTGGATCTGCGGATCTTCACTGAGCACCACGTCGGGGTTGAGGATGCCGTTGGGATCGAGCAGGCGTTTGAGTTGCCACATCAGTTGATAGGCTTCGCTGCCCCATTCCAGCTCGACAAAGGGCGCCATGTTGCGGCCGGTGCCGTGCTCGGCTTTCAGCGAGCCGCCAAACTCCACCGCCACCAACTGTGCAACGTCGTCCATGAACGCTTGGTAGCGTGTGACTTCTTCGCTGCTGTTGAAGCCTTGGGTGAACACAAAGTGCAGATTGCCTTCCAGGGCGTGTCCGAAAAGGATGGCTTCGTCGTAGTGATGTTTGTCGAACAACTCGATCAAGCGGTTCACGCCAATGGCCAGTTGCTCGACCGGAAAGGTCACGTCTTCGATGATCACCGTTGTGCCGGTTTTGCGCACGGCGCCGACGGCGGGAAAGGTGTCTTTGCGGATGGCCCACAGGCGGGCGTTTTCCACGGGGTCTTCGGTGAAGTCGACCTGTTTTTCCACAGGGAAAGCGGCCAGGGACGCCATGATCAGGGTCAGTTGTTCCTGCAGCAATGAGGGCGACGCGGCGCGGGATTCGATCAACAGCGCGCAGGCATTTTCCGACAGGTGCTGTACGAAGGCGGGCATACCTGGTTTGTTCTGCACCGAGCGCAGGCTGCGTCGGTCCAGCAGTTCGACAGCCGAGACCGGTTGGGTCTTCAGCACGGTCACTGCGTTGCAGCACGTCTCGACATCCGGGAACACAATCAGCGCCGACGCTTTGTTCGGGTGGTCGATTACGGTGTTGTAGGTCACCGCGCTGATGAACCCCAGCGTGCCCTCGGAACCCACTAGCAGGTGGCTCAGGATGTCCAGCGGCTCATCGAAATCCACCAAGGCGTTGAGTGACAGGCCGGTGGTGTTTTTCAAGCGATATTTGTGGCGGATTCTTGCAGCCAGTTCAGTGTTGGCCCGCGTCTCGCGCCCGAGTGCGGCGAGGCGTTCCAGCAGGGGGCCGTGCTGCTTTCTAAACGCGATAACGCTGGCCGCATCTTCGGTATCCAGGCGGCTGCCATCGGCCAATACCAGGCGGATGCCCGCCAGGGTGTGGTAGGTGTTTTGCGCAGTGCCGCAGCACATGCCGCTGGCATTGTTGGCCACGATGCCGCCGATCTTGCAGGCGTTGATCGAGGCCGGGTCGGGCCCGATCTTGCGGCCGAACGGCGCCAGCCACGCGTTGGCCTGGGCGCCGATCACACCGGGTTGCAGGCGGATCTGGGTGCCTTGCCCGCGAATCTCGCGACCGTTCCAGTTGTCGCCGAGTACCAGCAGGACCGAATCGCTGATGGCTTGGCCGGACAAGCTGGTGCCAGCCGCGCGGAAGGTTACCGGCACGCGATCGCGCTGGGCCAGTTGCAACAGCGCTACCACTTCGTCTTCCGACTCCACGCGGATAACCAACTGTGGGATCAGTCGGTAAAAGCTCGCGTCGGTGCCGAAGGCGAGGGTGGAAAGGGGATCGTCGAAGCGTCGATCTTTCGGGATCTGTTGTGCGACGTCGCTCAGAAAAGCAGCAGGCAGGCTCATCGGTCCTCCAGAAATAGCAGACGCCGGACGCAGTGTCCGGCGTCGATTCTTACCCTGTGACGTGCAGGTCTCAGTGCACCAGCATACCGGTGAACCAGTAGGCCTGGGCCAGGGTGATCAGCCCGACGATGGTGGCGAAAAACAGGCTGTGCTTGAGGGTGAAGCGGAACAGGTCGGATTCCTTGCCCACCAGCCCGGTTGCCGCACAGGCCACGGCGATCGATTGCGGCGAGATCATCTTGCCGGTCACGCCACCACTGGTGTTTGCCGCGACCAGCAGGGTGTCGTTGACACCGATCTGGTGTGCGGTGGTGGCTTGCAACGAACTGAACAGGGCGTTGGATGACGTATCGGAACCTGTCAGGAAAACCCCCAACCAGCCGAGGAATGGCGAGAAGAACGGGAAGGCTGCACCCGTCGCCGCCAAGACCAGTGCCATGGTTGATGACATGCCGGAGTAGTTGGTGACGAACGCGAACGCCAGCACCATGCCAATGGACAGGATTGGCCAGCGCAGTTCGTAGAAGGTCTCTTTTAAAGTGGTAAGACCAGTTTTAATGTCGATCTTGAGCACCAGCATCGAGACCAGTGCGGAGAAGAAAATCGCAGTGCCGGTCGCAGAAATCGGGTCCAGCTTGAACACCGCAGGAATGGCGGTCGGGTTGGTCACGATTGGGGCAACTTTGATCACCAGCTGATCAAGGTGCGGGATTGCGAAGTTGAACACCCAGCTGTACATCGAGCCGCCAGCGGCAAACATCGCCTTGAAGGACTTGAGGGTCCAGATAGTGACGAGCACCGTGAGGATCAGGAACGGCGACCAGGCTTTGAAAATCTGCCCCAGGCTGTAGGGCGAGGCGATTGTGCTGCGCGGCTGGCCGAAGCCTCCGACGCTGGCGATAATCGCGGCGCTGGAGGTGGCGCCTGCGATTTGCGCACCGGCCGTGCGCTTGGGTTGCCAGACTTTCAGGAACAGGGTCAGGGCAATCAGGCTGGCCAGGGCGGATGTGATGTCCGGCAGTTCCGGGCCGATGAAATTGGACGTGAAGTATTGAGTGACGGCAAAGCTCAAACCCGCGACCAATGCGGCCGGCCAGGTTTCGCGAACGCCGCGCAGGCCGTCCATCATGAACACCAGCCAGAACGGCACGAACAGCGACAGCAGGGGCAGTTGGCGGCCGGTCATGGCGCCGATCTTGAACGCGTCAATGCCAGTGACTTGGCCGGCCACGATGATCGGGATGCCCAGGGCGCCGAAGGCTACCGGCGCGGTGTTGGCGATCAGGCACAGGCCTGCAGCGTACAACGGGTTGAAACCCAGGCCGACCAGCAGCGCGGCAGTGATCGCCACCGGCGCGCCGAAACCGGCAGCCCCTTCCAGGAACGCGCCGAAGCAGAAACCGATCAGCAATACCTGCAGGCGTTGGTCGTCAGTGATCGACAGGACTGAGCTGCGGATGATTTCGAATTGGCCGCTCTTGACGGTGAGTTTGTACAAGAAGACTGCTGCGACGATGATCCACGCAATCGGCCAAAGGCCGTAGGCAAAGCCGTAGCCCGCGGCGGCCAGCGCCATGTCCACCGGCATCTGGAAGGCGAAGATCGCCACCAGGATCGACAGCGCCAATGTGATGCTGCCGGCCACATGGCCTTTGAGGCGGAACACGGCCAGTGCCAGGAAGAAGAACACGATCGGAATAACGGCGGCCAATGCGGACAGGCCGAGGCTGCCGAGTGGGCTGTAGAGCTGTTGCCAGGTTTGCATAGGGGATGGCCCTGATTGTTGTTGTTTGGTCAGCTTGGATAATTGGTAATACCAATTTACAGTTGCTGTCGGCTAGAGTAAAAGCCTTGCCAGGGGTGTGTCAATTTGCCGCCCGCGAAACTTTGGTCGTAGGTGCGAGGGGGTGGGGTTCTGATCGGGTCAATCGAAGGCGTTCTGATAGGTGCTGCGAGCGCGGCGATAGGCCAGAATAGAGGCCCTGGCGAGTGGTCGGGGTTGTGGAGAATGAGTGATGGGGTTTGATCAGGTGCGTTCGCGCCGTTTGTCTGACGATATTGTCGAGCAGCTTGAGGGCATGATCCTTGAGGGCACGCTGAAGTCGGGCGAGCGCTTGCCCGCTGAGCGCGCATTGGCGGAGCAGTTTGGCGTGTCTCGCCCGTCGTTGCGGGAGGCGATTCAGAAACTGGCGGCCAAGGGGTTGCTGGTCAGTCGGCAGGGCGGCGGCAACTATGTGGCCGAGTCCCTGGGCTCAACCTTCAGTGACCCGCTGCTGCACCTGCTGGAAAACAACCCCGAGGCGCAGCGTGACCTGCTGGAATTTCGCCAGACGCTTGAGGCGTCTTGTGCCTATTACGCGGCGTTGCGTGCTACCGAAGTTGATCGTGAGCGACTGACCACCGCATTCGAAGCCTTGCAGGATTGTTACACGCGCGCCGATGAGGTGAGCCGGGCGGAGGAAGGGGCGGCCGACGCAAGGTTTCACCTGGCGATTGCCGAGGCCAGCCACAACGCGGTGTTGCTGCACACCATTCGCGGCTTGTTCGATCTGCTCAAGCGAAACGTGGTGACCAACATCGGTGGCATGTACCAGCAGCGTACGGAAACCCGCGACATGCTGATCAATCAGCATCGGGATTTGTACCTGGCGATTATCGAAGGGCGGGCGGAGCAGGCGCGGGAAGTCTCAACACGTCACCTGCTGTACGTGCAGGAAGTGTTGGAAGAAGTGCGTCAGGAAGTGCAGCGCGTAGCGCGAGCGGAGCGTCGCAAGGGCCTGTAGCCTGGGATGTGTTCCAAGGCTACGGCGTTGCAGGAATTACTCTTCCTTGCCCTTGTTGCGCACAGCGCGATGCAATTCACGGTTGGAATCGCGCTCGCGCTCGGTGTCGCGCTTGTCGTACTCCTTCTTGCCCTTGCCCAGAGCGATCTCGCATTTGACGAGATGCTTGCTCCAGTACCAGGACAGGCAGACGCACGCGTAGCCTTTTTGCTGCACGGACGCGGCGAGCTTTTCCAGTTCGCGGGCATTGAGCAGCAGCTTGCGTGTACGCACTGGGTCGGCGATTACGTGGGTGCTCGCGGTGGTCAGCGGGGTGATATGACTGCCGAGCAGCCACGCCTCGCCATCCTTGAGCAGCACATAGCTGTCGACCAGCTGCAGCTTGTTGGCACGCAGACTCTTTACTTCCCAGCCGGCCAGGACCAGACCAGCCTCGAAACGATGTTCGATGAAGTAATCGTGTCGCGCTTTTTTATTTTGCGCGATGGTCCCTGTGGGGTGTTTCTTTTGTTTAGCCATAGGGGCGGCATTATAGGGAGTTGCGAGCGTGTCGGCTACGGTCAACCTGCGTGCTTGAGCGTGTTGGACGAATCCCGGACAATGCGGGCAATTCTTTGGTTTTTTCTCTCGCGGATCGGGCTGTTTTTTCGCGATGTTTGCCTCAGCAGTGGAAATAACGCTCACATGACGACGCACATTCAACGCTCGGCCTTGCTGCCTTATCCGGCGCAGGCGCTCTATGACCTGGTCAACGACGTGGCGCGTTACCCGGAATTCTTGCCGTGGTGCTCTGCCGCCGAGGTGCTGGAAAGCAGCGATGAGCATATGGTTGCCAGTGTCGGGGTGGCGAAGGGCGGTCTTAGCCAGCATTTTGTTACGCGCAATGTGCTGGTGCCGGGCAAGTCCATCGAAATGAACCTGCAGGAAGGGCCGTTCACCCAGTTGCATGGGGTGTGGGTGTTCAAGGCACTGACGGACAAAGCCTGCAAGATCAGCCTGGACCTGTCCTTTGATTACGCAGGCCCTATCGTGCGGGCGACGTTGGGGCCTTTGTTCAATCAAGCGGCCAATACGTTGGTGGATGCGTTCTGTCAGCGGGCCAAGCAACTGCATGGTTGAGATTGAGGTGGTGTATGCCGCCGAAGACCGTCAGGTGCTGGTCGCGGTTGCGGTTGCGTCGGGTACCAGCTTGAGGGCAGCAGTGTTGGCGTCGGATATTGCTCGGGCGTTTCCTGGCCTGGAACTCGCGGATTGTCCGCTGGGGATTTTCGGTAAGGTGGTAGTCGACCCGGATACGCAAGCAGTGAAGGCCGGCGATCGCATCGAGATTTACCGGCCGCTACTGGCTGATCCTAAAGAAGTGCGGCGGCTGCGCGCGGTCAAGGCGGCATTGGCCAAGCAGCAGAATACTTAGGCGAGCCAAACGACAGACAACAAAAAGCCCGGCATGCCGGGCTTTTTGTTGAGCGCCGCGTTATTACTGCGGGCTGGCGTCCAGAGGTTCTGGCGTCGGGACTGGAACGGTTTTCACGCCGTCGACGTCCTTCTGGATCTGGTCGAGCAAGGAGCCTGGCTTGGCCGGTACTTCGGATTTCGGCTTTTCCGCGTCCTGCGCAGGGGCCGTCACATTGGTACCGTTGTCCTTGCCAAGCAGGGCTTCATCACGGCTTACGCCGGGCATGAAGTCACCGGACAGGCTGACAAGCTGGTCATTGCCATTAAAGATGACGCTGACACGCTCTTGTTGGCGTTCACCGCCACCCGGTTGAATGCTGTAGAGATAATCCCAGCGATCGGCATGGAAAGTGTCGGTCAGCAGGGGGTTACCCATGATAAACCGTACTTGCCGTCGGGTCATTCCCGGGCGCAACTGGTCTATCATATCCTGCGTGACGACATTGCCCTGCTGGATGTCGATTTTGTAAACCCCGGGGAATGAACAACCGGCGAGTGCGAGCAGTCCCACAAAGGTGAAACTGGTTAGCAAGAGCTTGGTGTTTTGCATCGGTGGGCGACTTCCACTATCTTGGCTGGGACAACGTAAACGCCGATCATACCCGTATTAAGAGAAGCTGCGAAGCAGCATCCGCGAGAAAGCTAACCATGGTTGAAAATAGCGAACTACGCAAAGCCGGTCTCAAAGTGACTCTGCCGCGAGTCAAGATTCTACAAATGCTCGATTCTGCTGAGCAGCGTCATATGAGTGCCGAGGATGTTTACAAGGCGCTGATGGAGTCTAACGAGGACGTTGGCCTGGCCACGGTCTACCGTGTGCTGACCCAGTTTGAAGCCGCAGGACTGGTGGTTCGTCATAATTTCGACGGCGGTCATGCAGTGTTCGAACTGGCTGACGGTGGTCATCACGACCACATGGTTGACCTGGATACCAATGAGGTTATCGAGTTCACCAGCCCGGAAATCGAGAAGCTCCAGCACCAAATTGCTGAGGAGCATGGATTCGATTTGGTGGACCACAACCTAGTGCTGTACATCCGTAAGAAAAAGTAAAAAAGCTGCAGATTTGTTCTGCGCAATGATCGAAGGCGACCCAGAGGTCGCCTTCGTGCTTTCTATGAGAGAGGAAAATGCCAGTTTAAGCCTTGGCGGCCACGACCATTTTCTTCGCGTGGGCCAGGGACTCCTTGGTCAGGTCGATACCCCCAAGCATTCGTGCCACTTCTTCCACGCGTTCCGACTTGTTCAGCTTCGACACGGCGGTGTGCGTCGCGTCGCTTCCCCGCACTTTATGCACAAACAAATGTTGATGCCCTTGGGCGGCCACTTGCGGCAAGTGCGTTACCGTGAGCACCTGCCCGCGATCGCCCAGGCGACGTAACAACTGGCCAACAATCTCCGCCGTCGGGCCGCCAATACCCACGTCCACTTCGTCGAACACAAGGGTGGGTACGCGTGAGGTCTGGGCGGTGATCACCTGAATCGCCAAGCTGATTCGCGACAGCTCGCCACCAGAGGCGACTTTTGCCAATGCCTTGAGCGGTTGCCCGGGGTTGGCGCTGACCAGTAGCTCGACTTGCTCCAGGCCATGAGGTTGCAATTCGTTGCTGGCGTTGGCGCGCAGTTCAATGGTGAATCGACCGCCAGGCATGCCCAGTCGCTGAATTTCCTGCTCCACTGCGCTGGCCAGGCTGGTGGCTGCCTGCTGGCGCAGGTCGCTCAGTTCACGCGCTTTCTCCTGATAGTGACGTGCAAATGAGGCGAGTTCCTCGCCCAATCGCTCGATGGATTCGTCGTTGGCATTCAGGGTTTCGATCTCATCCAGCAGTTTCTGCTGCAGGGTTGCAACTTCAGTAGGCTGGATTCGGTGTTTGCGCGCCAGTGTGTAGATGGTATCCAGGCGCTCTTCTATTTCTTGCAGGCGTGCCGGGTCGGCATCGAAGTGATCCAGGAAACGGTTGAGTTCACCCACCGCTTCTTCGACCTGAATCTGCGCGCTGGTCAGTAAGGTGGTGGCTTCGCCCAAGGCGCCAGACCCGCTGTTCACGCTGGACAGGCGATTGAGGCTCGCGGTCAGCGCATTGAGCACGTTGCCGGAATCACTCTCGCTGCATTGCTCCACGACCTGGCGGCAAATACCCAGCAGGGTTTCTGCATTGGTCAGGTTTTTGTGTTCCTGCTCCAACTGCTCCAGTTCGGTCTCGCCAAGCCCCAGGCTTTCGAGCTCTTCAAGCTGATAGCTCAGTAGTTGGTGGCGGGCGCGTTGTTCGTCGCCGGAATTGGAGAGGCGCTCCAGTTCCTGGCGAGTCTGGCGCCAGCGTTGGGCAGCAAGTTGTACTTGTCGGGCAAGGTCCGTTGCGCCTGCGTATTCGTCGAGCAGGCGGCGGTGGGTGTCGGTTTTCAGCAGGGACTGGTGTTCATGCTGGCTGTGGATATCAATCAGCAGTTCGCCCAGTGCTTTCAAGTCTCCCAGGGGGCAGGGCGTGCCATTGATATAGCCGCGGGAGCGCCCTTCGGCGGTGATGACCCGGCGCAGGATGCAGGGGCCTTCAATATTCAGGTCGCGTTCTGCCAGCCAGGCTTCTGCCTCGGGAATGTCCGCCAGGTCAAACGTGGCCAGGATATCGGCTTTGTCGGCGCCAGGGCGCACAACGCCGCTGTCAGCGCGGTCACCGAGAGTAAGGCCCAGGGCGTCGAGCATGATCGACTTGCCGGCGCCGGTCTCGCCTGTGATTACGCTCATCCCGCGATCCAGTTCGAGATCCAGATGTTCAACGATGGCGTAGTTATGTACGGACAGGTGCACGAGCATGAAGACCGCTCCCAGGTGTTAGGTCTGGTTATTTATACAGTGTTTTGTTCAGGGCTGACAATCCTGATGCTTAGCTCGATTTGCTTGAATGGCCTGCTTTTTAAGTGCGACGAGGAATGACAGTGCGGGAATTGATCCTGAGCACCTGAAAGACTTTTGGTAACGCCTGCACCCTTGAACCTGGAAATTGTGGCCCCATATACCGGAACAGAAGCGCGAGTCGAGTTCGCGCATGATTTTGAAAGGAGAAAACTATGGCTGACGAACAGACGCAGGATACGCAAACTCCAGACGCCAATTCGGCTGTCGGCGATGAGCTGGCAACCCGCGTGCAAGTGCTTGAAGAGCAATTGGCCGCTGAGAAGGATCAGTCTTTGCGTGTTGCCGCTGATCTGCAGAACGTCCGCCGCCGTGCCGAGCAGGATGTAGAAAAGGCTCACAAGTTCGCGCTGGAAAAATTCGCCAATGACTTGCTGCCGATCATCGACAGCCTGGAGCGTGGCCTTGAATTGTCCAACCCGGACGACGAAAACATCCGTCCGATGCGCGAAGGGATCGAACTGACCCTGAAAATGTTCCAGGACACCCTGAAGCGTTATCAGCTGGAAGCGATCGATCCACAAGGCGGCGAGCCGTTCAACGCTGAGCATCACCAGGCCATGGCCATGCAGGAAAGCCATGACCTGGAGCCGAACAGCGTGCTCAAAACATTCCAGAAGGGTTACCTGCTCAATGGTCGCTTGCTGCGCCCGGCGATGGTTGTGGTGAGCAAGGCGCCTGCACCGGTTTCGCCTTCTATTGATGAGCAGGCTTGAAATACGCCGCAAGGCCCCCATCTATAAGTCAAGCGTTTAAGTGCTACCGCAGTTAGCCACCACTGCTGCGGCAACCAAATTCAAGTTTCGGGAGAGTAAATCATGGGCAAAATTATCGGTATCGACCTGGGGACCACCAACTCCTGCGTCTCCGTCATGGAAAACGGCAAAGCCAAAGTTATCGAAAACGCCGAAGGCGCGCGTACCACGCCGTCGATCATTGCTTACGCAAATGACGGCGAGATCCTGGTTGGTCAGTCGGCCAAACGCCAGGCTGTGACCAACCCGCACAACACCCTGTACGCGGTAAAACGTCTGATCGGCCGTAAGTTCGACGAAGAAGTCGTACAGAAAGACATCAAGATGGTGCCTTACAAAATCGCCAAGGCTGACAACGGTGACGCCTGGGTTGAAGTCAATGGCAACAAGATGTCTGCTCCGCAGATCTCGGCTGAAGTCTTGAAAAAGATGAAGAAAACGGCTGAAGACTACCTCGGTGAAACAGTGACCGAAGCGGTGATCACCGTTCCGGCCTACTTCAACGACAGCCAGCGCCAGGCGACCAAAGACGCCGGCCGCATCGCGGGCCTGGACGTAAAACGTATCATCAACGAACCCACCGCAGCTGCTCTGGCTTACGGTATGGACAAGGCCAAAGGCGACCACACTGTGATCGTTTATGACCTGGGTGGCGGTACGTTCGACGTGTCGGTCATCGAGATCGCTGAAGTTGACGGCGAGCACCAGTTCGAAGTGTTGGCCACCAACGGCGACACCTTCCTGGGTGGTGAAGACTTTGACATCCGTCTGATCGACTACCTCGTTGACGAGTTCAAGAAGGAAAGCGGCATCAACCTCAAAGGTGATCCGCTGGCGATGCAGCGTCTGAAAGAAGCTGCTGAAAAAGCCAAGATCGAACTGTCTTCGAGCAATTCGACCGACGTGAACCTGCCGTACATCACTGCAGACGCCACCGGTCCTAAGCACTTGAACGTGAAGATCTCTCGCGCCAAGTTGGAAGCACTGGTTGAAGACCTGGTTCAGCGCACCATCGAACCTTGCCGCATCGCTCTGAAAGACGCCGGTATCGACGTTGGTTCCATCAACGACGTGATCCTGGTGGGCGGTCAGACCCGTATGCCACTGGTTCAGCAGAAAGTAACCGAGTTCTTCGGCAAAGAAGCACGTAAAGACGTGAACCCGGACGAAGCGGTTGCCATGGGTGCTGCCATCCAGGGCGCGGTATTGGCCGGTGACGTGAAAGACGTACTGCTGCTGGACGTGAGCCCACTGACCCTGGGTATCGAAACCATGGGTGGCGTGATGACTGCGCTGATCGAGAAAAACACCACGATTCCTACCAAGAAATCGCAAGTGTTCTCGACTGCCGACGACAACCAGGGCGCTGTGACCATTCACGTGCTGCAAGGTGAGCGTAAGCAGGCTGCTCAGAACAAGTCCCTGGGCAAGTTCGACCTGGCCGAGATTCCACCTGCTCCACGTGGCGTGCCACAAATCGAAGTAACCTTCGACATCGACGCCAACGGCATCCTGCACGTAGGTGCCAAGGACAAGGCCACTGGCAAAGAGCAGAAGATCACCATCAAGGCAAACTCCGGTCTGTCTGATGAAGAAATTCAACAGATGATTCGCGATGCTGAAGCCAACGCCGATGCAGATGCCAAGTTTGCTGAGTTGGCCGGTGCACGTAACCAAGGTGATGCCCTGGTTCACTCGACGCGCAAAATGGTTGCTGATGCTGGCGACAAAGTGACTGCCGAAGAGAAGACCGCGATCGAAGCTGCCGTGGTTGCCCTGGAAGCCGCTATCAAAGGCGACGACAAGGCTGCCATCGAAGCCAAGGTTGAGGAACTGTCGAAAGTCTCCGCGCCGGTTGCCCAGAAAATGTACGCCGAGCAAGGTCAGCCGGCTGACGGTGCTGCACAGCACGCAGAGCCTGAAGCCAAGCACGACGATGTTGTCGATGCCGAGTTCGAAGAAGTCAAAGACCAGAAGTAAGTTGGTCGCCCGGTTGACCGCTATCAAGCGGTGACTGGTAGGATGTCGCCGCGCGGGAGCTTGCTCCCGCGTTGGCGTGTCTGGGGTATGCGAATTTTTACAGCATGCGACAACGTGCGGATGCTGGCGGTGTGATCGGGAATGCTCCTGCTTTCCGAGCAGTAAATACCGCACTTTTGGCCGGGTCCCTGGCTAAAAAGTAGTAATGACCAGGATCGTTGAATTGACGTGAGTTGGGTCCGGGCCTGTATTGGGGCTCAACGAGTTTGGCAAGGCTCAGGAGGGTCTGGCTGAACGTCCTTAAGAGTGCAAAGACTTATGGCAAAGCGTGACTATTACGAAGTGTTGGGTGTGGAGCGCGGCTCCAGCGAGGCGGACCTGAAGAAGGCTTACCGTCGCCTGGCGATGAAGCATCACCCGGACCGTAATCCGGATAGCAAAGAATCCGAAGAAATGTTCAAAGAGGCCAACGAGGCCTACGAATGCCTGTCTGATCCCAATAAGCGTGCGGCCTACGACCAGTATGGCCACGCCGGCGTCGACCCGAGCATGGGTGGCGGCGGTGCCGGTTTTGGTGGTCAGAACTTCTCCGATATTTTCGGCGACGTATTCAGCGACTTTTTCGGTGGTGGCCGGGGTGGTCAGCGTGGCGGTGCCCAGCGTGGCAGCGACTTGCGCTACACCTTGGAACTCAATCTTGAAGAAGCCGTGCGCGGCACCAGCGTCAATATCCGTGTGCCGACGCTGGTCAACTGCAAACCGTGCGATGGTTCGGGTGCCAAGAAGGGCTCCTCGCCGATCACCTGCCCTACGTGTGGCGGTATCGGCCAGGTGCGCATGCAGCAGGGCTTCTTCTCGGTGCAGCAGACCTGCCCGCGCTGCCATGGCCAGGGCAAGATCATTTCCGACCCGTGCGATTCCTGCCACGGCGAAGGCCGCGTAGAAGAATACAAGACGCTGTCGGTGAAAGTGCCTGCGGGCGTGGACACCGGTGACCGCATTCGCCTGTCGGGTGAAGGCGAGGCGGGGACTCAGGGTGGCCCGACGGGCGACCTGTATGTGGTGATCAATGTGCGCGAGCACTCGATCTTCCAGCGTGACGGCAAGCACCTGTTCTGCGAAGTGCCGATCAGCTTTGTCGATGCGGCCCTGGGTGGCGAGCTGGAGATTCCGACCCTGGATGGTCGGGTCAAGCTCAAGATCCCGGAAGGCACCCAGACCGGCAAGCAGTTCCGCATTCGTGGCAAAGGCGTTGCGCCGGTGCGTGGCGGCGGTGCTGGCGACCTGATGTGTCGCGTGGCGGTAGAAACGCCGGTCAACCTGAACCGTCGTCAGCGCGAACTGCTTGAAGAGTTCCGTGGTTCGATGGAGGGGGATGACTCCCACTCGCCGAAAACCGCGGGCTTTTTCGATGGTGTGAAGCGCTTCTTCGGCGACCTGTAAGGAATTGAGTATGCGACGTATAGCCGTGATGGGCGCTGCAGGGCGCATGGGCAAGACGCTGGTCGAAGCGGTGCAGCAGCGCTCGCCGGCCTCCGGGCTGACAGCGGCGATCGTTCGACCTGGCAGTACGTTGATCGGCGCGGACGCGGGTGAATTGGCCTCGCTGGGTCGCATCGGTGTTTCGCTGTCGGGCAACCTGGAGCAGGTGGCCGATGAGTTTGACGTGCTGATCGACTTTACTCTGCCGGAGGTGATGCTGAAAAACCTGGCGTTTTGCCGTAAGGCGGGCAAGGCCATGGTGATCGGCACAACCGGTTTGACGGCTGAGCAGAAGCAATTGCTGGTGGAGGCGGGCAAGGATATTCCTGTCGTCTTCGCGGCCAACTTCAGTGTGGGTGTGAACCTGTCGCTCAAGTTGCTGGATCTGGCAGCTCGCGTGCTGGGTGATGAGGCGGATATCGAGATCATCGAGACCCATCACCGTCACAAGATCGATGCGCCGTCGGGCACTGCGCTGCGCATGGGTGAGGCAATTGCCGATGCGTTGGGGCGTGATCTGTCTAAAGTGGCTGTGTATGGCCGTGAAGGTCATACCGGCGCGCGTGCGCGTGACACTATCGGCTTCGCGACGGTGCGCGGTGGTGATGTGGTGGGTGATCACACTGTGTTGTTCGCCACCGAAGGCGAGCGCCTGGAGATCACGCACAAGGCTTCCAGTCGCATGACCTTTGCCAAGGGGGCGGTCCGCGCTGCGCTTTGGCTGGAGGGGCGCGAGCCTGGCCTGTACGACATGCGCGACGTGCTGGATCTGCACTAATCAGTAGCTAAAACGGGGCCTCAAGCTTATGCTTAGGCCCCGTTTTTACCCGCTAAGCGACGTCCTGTCGCATTCCCCTGCCTTTAAGGCTCATTAGCGGTGGACCAAAAAAGCCTTTTTCTGTAAGCTACAGCTTTAGTGTGTCCACTAAAAGCGCGCAGAATAATTCAGTGAACAAGCGGGGTGACGTGTCCATACGTCACTCCGCTTTTTTACAACCTGCGATCGCCCTTTCAGGCTTTATTTACGGGAGGTCTTCTTGACTAAGCCAGCCATACTCGCCCTTGCTGATGGCAGCATTTTTCGCGGCGAAGCCATTGGAGCCGACGGTCAAACCGTTGGAGAGGTAGTGTTTAACACTGCCATGACCGGCTATCAGGAAATCCTTACCGATCCTTCCTACGCCCAACAGATCGTTACCCTGACCTATCCGCACATCGGCAACACCGGTACTACACCGGAAGACGTCGAGTCTGATCGTGTCTGGTCGGCCGGTCTGGTGATTCGTGACCTGCCACTGGTCGCGAGCAACTGGCGTAACACGATGTCGCTGTCCGATTACCTGAAAGCCAACAATGTTGTGGCGATCGCCGGTATCGATACGCGCCGCCTCACGCGTATCCTGCGTGAAAAAGGTTCGCAGAACGGCTGCATCATGGTCGGTGACAATATCTCCGAAGAGGCGGCGATCGCCGCAGCGCAAGGTTTCCCTGGCCTGAAAGGCATGGACCTGGCGAAAGTTGTCAGCGTTAAAGAGCAGTACGAGTGGCGCTCCACTGTCTGGGACTTGAAAACCGACAGTCACGCGACCATCGAAGCCGCTGACCTGCCTTACCACGTGGTGGCCTACGACTACGGCGTCAAATACAACATCCTGCGCATGCTGGTCGAGCGCGGTTGCCGCGTGACCGTAGTGCCGGCGCAGACCCCGGCCAGCGACGTGCTCGCCCTGCAGCCGGACGGCGTGTTCCTGTCCAACGGCCCGGGCGATCCTGAGCCATGCGACTACGCCATCCAGGCTATCAAGGACGTACTGGAAACCGAGATTCCGGTATTCGGCATCTGCCTCGGTCACCAACTGCTGGCCCTGGCTTCCGGCGCCAAGACCCTGAAAATGGGCCACGGCCACCACGGTGCCAACCACCCTGTGCAGGACCTGGATACCGGCGTTGTGATGATCACCAGCCAGAACCACGGTTTTGCGGTAGATGAAGCCACCTTGCCGAGCAACGTCCGTGCGATTCACAAGTCGCTGTTCGACGGCTCCCTGCAAGGTATCGAGCGCACCGACAAGAGCGCGTTCAGCTTCCAGGGCCACCCTGAAGCAAGCCCGGGCCCGAACGACGTAGCGCCGCTGTTCGACCGTTTCATCAATGAGATGGCCAAGCGACGCTGAGTGAGTGGTCTGCGGGTGGCCCCGAGCACCGGTGGCCCCCGCAGGCTCTTCAAAGATTGTTCAAGACGGCTTGCCGACTGACCTGCGGATTTGAGTGACAAACCCATGCCAAAACGTACAGACATAAAAAGCATCCTGATTCTCGGCGCTGGCCCGATCGTAATCGGCCAGGCCTGCGAATTCGATTACTCCGGCGCCCAGGCCTGTAAAGCCCTGCGCGAAGAGGGCTATCGCGTCATCCTGGTGAACTCCAACCCGGCCACCATCATGACCGACCCGGCCATGGCCGACGCCACCTACATCGAGCCGATCAAGTGGCAGACCGTTGCCAAGATCATCGAAAAAGAGCGTCCGGACGCACTGCTGCCAACCATGGGTGGCCAGACTGCACTGAACTGCGCCCTGGACCTGGAGCGCGAAGGCGTCCTGGAAAAATTCGGCGTAGAGATGATCGGTGCCAACGCCGACACCATCGACAAGGCTGAAGACCGTTCGCGTTTCGACAAGGCCATGAAGTCCATCGGCCTGGCGTGCCCGCGTTCCGGTATCGCCCACAGCATGGAAGAAGCCAACGCGGTCCTCGAGACCCTGGGCTTCCCGTGCATTATCCGTCCGTCCTTCACCATGGGCGGCACCGGTGGCGGTATCGCTTACAACCGTGAAGAGTTCGAAGAAATCTGCGCCCGTGGCCTGGACCTGTCGCCGACCAAAGAGCTGCTGATCGACGAATCCCTGATCGGCTGGAAAGAATATGAGATGGAGGTTGTCCGCGATAAGAAGGACAACTGCATCATCGTCTGCTCCATCGAAAACTTCGACCCGATGGGCGTGCACACCGGTGACTCTATCACCGTGGCTCCAGCGCAAACCCTGACTGACAAGGAATACCAGATCCTGCGTAACGCCTCCCTGGCGGTACTGCGCGAGATCGGCGTGGAAACCGGTGGTTCCAACGTTCAGTTCGGCATCTGCCCGAACACCGGCCGCATGGTCGTGATCGAGATGAACCCACGGGTTTCCCGTTCGTCGGCACTGGCTTCGAAAGCCACCGGCTTCCCGATCGCCAAGGTCGCGGCCAAGCTGGCGGTGGGTTACACCCTGGACGAGCTGTCGAACGACATCACCGGTGGCAAGACCCCGGCGTCCTTCGAACCGTCCATCGACTACGTCGTCACCAAGCTGCCACGTTTTGCCTTCGAGAAATTCGCCAAGGCCGACGCCCGCCTGACCACCCAAATGAAGTCTGTGGGTGAAGTCATGGCCATCGGCCGTACCTTCCAGGAATCCCTGCAGAAAGCCCTGCGTGGCCTGGAAGTGGGCGTTTGCGGCCTGGACGAGAAACTCGACCTGGCCAACCCGGAAAGCATGAGTGTGCTCAAGCGTGAGCTGACCGTGCCGGGCGCCGAGCGTATCTGGTACGTCGCAGACGCCTTCCGTGCGGGCATGACCGTCGAAGATATCTTTGGCATGAACATGATTGACCCGTGGTTCCTGGTGCAGATCGAAGACCTGATCAAGGAAGAAGAGAAGGTCAAGACCCTGGGTCTGGCCAGCATCGACCGCGACATGATGTTCCGTCTCAAGCGCAAGGGCTTCTCCGACCAGCGTCTGGCCAAGCTGCTGGGTGTGACCGAGAAGAACCTGCGTACCCATCGCCACAAGCTGGAGATCTTCCCGGTCTACAAGCGCGTTGACACCTGCGCCGCCGAGTTCTCCACCGACACCGCCTACCTGTACTCCACCTACGAGGAAGAGTGCGAAGCAGCGCCGTCGGGTCGCGACAAGATCATGATCCTGGGCGGCGGTCCTAACCGTATCGGCCAGGGTATCGAGTTTGACTACTGCTGCGTACACGCCGCCCTCGCCCTGCGCGAAGACGGGTACGAGACCATCATGGTCAACTGCAACCCGGAAACCGTTTCCACCGACTACGACACTTCCGATCGCCTGTACTTCGAGCCAGTGACCCTGGAAGACGTACTGGAAATCGTGCGCGTCGAGAAGCCAAAGGGTGTGATCGTCCAGTACGGCGGCCAAACCCCGCTGAAATTGGCTCGCGCCCTGGAAGCGGCCGGCGTGCCGATCATCGGCACCAGCCCTGACGCCATCGACCGTGCCGAAGACCGTGAGCGCTTCCAGCAGATGGTTGAGCGCCTGAACCTGCGTCAGCCGCCAAACGCCACCGTGCGCAGCGAAGACGAAGCCATCCGTGCAGCCAGCAAGATCGGCTACCCGCTGGTAGTGCGTCCGTCCTACGTACTGGGCGGTCGTGCGATGGAAATCGTTTACGAAGAAGAAGAGCTCAAGCGTTACCTGCGCGATGCGGTGAAAGTCTCCAACGACAGCCCGGTGCTGCTGGACCACTTCCTCAACTGCGCCATCGAGATGGACGTGGACGCTGTTTGCGACGGCACCGACGTGGTGATCGGCGCGATCATGCAGCACATCGAACAGGCGGGCGTTCACTCCGGTGACTCGGCTTGCTCGCTGCCTCCGTACTCGCTGCCGGCGCACATCCAGGACGTGATGCGCGACCAGGTCAAGAAAATGGCCTTGGAATTGGGCGTGGTCGGCCTGATGAACGTACAGTTGGCGCTGCAAGGCGAAGACATCTACGTCATCGAAGTCAACCCGCGTGCTTCCCGTACCGTGCCGTTTGTTTCCAAGTGCATCGGTGTGTCCCTGGCCATGATCGCTGCGCGCGTGATGGCTGGTAAGACCCTGAAGGAAATCGGCTTCACCAAGGAAATCATTCCTAACTTCTACAGCGTGAAAGAGGCGGTGTTCCCATTCGCCAAATTCCCGGGTGTGGACCCGATCCTGGGCCCAGAGATGAAGTCCACCGGTGAGGTGATGGGTGTGGGTGACACCTTCGGTGAAGCGTTCGCCAAGGCCCAGATGGGCGCCAGCGAAGTGCTGCCGACCGGCGGTACAGCCTTCATCAGCGTGCGTGACGACGACAAGCCTCTGGTTGCGGGTGTGGCCCGTGATCTGATCAACTTGGGCTTCGAAGTCGTGGCCACCGCCGGGACCGCCAAGCTGATCGAAGCGGCCGGCCTGAAAGTGCGTCGCGTGAACAAGGTGACGGAAGGCCGTCCGCACGTGGTCGACATGATCAAGAATGACGAAGTCACCTTGATCATCAACACCACTGAAGGTCGCCAGTCGATCGCGGACTCTTACTCCATCCGTCGTAACGCCTTGCAGCACAAGATCTACTGCACCACTACCATTGCTGCTGGCGAAGCCATCTGCGAAGCGCTCAAGTTCGGTCCGGAAAAAACCGTGCGTCGCTTGCAGGATCTACACGCAGGATTGAAGGCATGACCAAATACCCAATGACCGTCCAGGGCTTCAAGGCCCTGGAAGAGGAGCACGCCCATCTGACCAAGGTCGTACGTCCAAAGCTGAGCCAGGACATCGGTACGGCCCGCGAGCTGGGTGACCTCAAGGAAAACGCCGAATACCACGCTGCTCGCGAGCAGCAGGGTATGGTCGAGGCGCGTATCCGTGACATCGAAGGCCGCCTGCAGAACTCGGTGGTCATCGATGTGACGACTATTCCGAAGACCGGCAAGGTGATTTTCGGTACGACCGTGGAAATCGCCAACGTTGAAACTGACGAAAGCGTGGTTTACCACATCGTGGGCGAAGACGAGGCTGACTTTAAACTCGGCAAAATCTCCGTTGGCTCGCCACTGGCCCGTGCCTTGATTGCCAAGGAAGAGGGTGATGTGGTGACCGTCAAGACGCCTGGCGGCGTGACCGAGTACGAGATTGTTGAAGTTCGTCACGTCTGAAAGACGGCGCCCGCTTCGTGCGGGCGCTATGCTGTGGCAGCTCGCCCAGATGCTTTGGGTGGGCGGCCTATGGCTGTTGCATATTGGTGTTTTGCCGGCGTTGGGCCTGATTGGCCTGGCGCCGTTGCTGATCGATGAGATCGACGGATTACTGAGTGCGCTGCTGGTGGGTTTTGCGGCGGCGTGCGTGATTCTCCAGGCGCTGGTGCTGATCAAGGCTGAAGGTCTGGGGAGTTTGTGGCGGGATATTCGCGGCCAACTGCTGTTGATGGCGCTGTATGCGTGCGCAATGTTTTGCGCGGTGCATGTCTGGCTGCCGGAAGCGTTGCGCTGGCAGCTATTCAGCTATCTTGTGCTAGGGTTTTCCGGCCTGGTGCTGGTTATACAGCCGGCGCCCGGGTGGAGTGGCGGGGCGCGCGAAGCACGCCCGTGACCCTTTGAATCATTTGAAGCGATGAACGTTCGACAGTTGCTTGTTGACGCTGAAGTTCTTGCGATGCAGCAGCGCCATCTTGCCGATGACCTGGACCAGGTCCGCTTTGCCAACCTTGCACAGTTCTGCAATGGCAGCCAGGCGCGCCTCGCGGTCGAGGATGTTGACCTTGATCTTGATCAATTCGTGATCGTTCAGCGCGCGTTCGAATTCGGCTAACACACCTTCAGTCAAACCGTTGTCTGCCACAATCAGAACTGGTTTCAGATGGTGGCCAATGGATTTGTACTGTTTCTTCTGCTCTTGAGTGAGCGGCATAATCTGACCCCTGCGTCTGATCTTGTAAAAAGCGGCGGCCAGTTTACCCGAGGGAGTCCGGGACCGCCCAGTTAATCACGACCCGTTTTATTTTCGAGGTGGCCCGTGGCCCGTTCCAAAACTAGCCTTAAGTGGCTGCAAGAGCATTTCAACGATCCTTACGTCAAAAAGGCGCAGAAGGACGGTTACCGTTCCCGGGCCAGCTACAAGCTGCTGGAGCTCCAGGACAAGGACAAATTGTTTCGCCCCGGCATGAGCGTCATCGACCTGGGTGCCGCCCCGGGTGGCTGGTCCCAGGTGGCCAGTCGTCTGATTGGTGGGCAAGGCCGGTTGATCGCATCCGACATCCTTGAGATGGACAGCATCCCGGACGTGACCTTCGTTCATGGAGACTTCACCCAGGACGCCGTACTCGCCGAGATTCTGGAGGCCGTGGGAAATTCGCAGGTAGACCTTGTGATTTCCGACATGGCCCCCAATATGAGTGGATTACCGGCTGTTGATATGCCGCGAGCCATGTTCCTGTGCGAGTTGGCGCTGGATCTGGCGGGGCGGGTATTGCGTCCGGGTGGTGATTTTCTGGTCAAGGTCTTCCAGGGTGAAGGCTTCGACGAGTACCACAAGAATATCCGCAAGCTGTTCGACAAGGTGCAAATGCGCAAACCGGACTCTTCCCGGGACCGGTCTCGCGAGCAATACCTGTTGGCGCGGGGGTTCCGTGGCATCGAAGGCGCCGCCAGCGATGAGCGTCTTTAAAGGTTTGAAGGGAGTCGATAGGTTTTTTTATATCGCTTTCGTCACGAAGCTTTACGAATATTGTGTAGTCAAAGTTTCACAAAGGGTTACAGACGGCGCCTGCCAGAGTTGTAGGTAATGTAGTAAGTTAGGCCGGTGAATATCATGCGAAGCGCGCGCCAGTAGCGGAGCTTGCTTCAGAGGGTAGTTAATTGAACGATATGGCAAAGAATCTGATCCTGTGGTTGATCATCGCGGCTGTCCTGGTGACGGTGATGAACAACTTCTCCAGCCCTAACGAGCCGCAGACCCTCAACTATTCCGACTTCATCCAGCAAGTTAAGGATGGCAAGGTCGAGCGCGTAGCGGTTGATGGCTACGTGATCACCGGCAAACGCAACGATGGCGATAGCTTCAAGACCATTCGTCCGGCCATTCAGGACAACGGTCTGATCGGTGACCTGGTGGATAATCACGTGGTTGTCGAAGGCAAGCAGCCTGAGCAGCAAAGCATCTGGACCCAATTGCTGGTCGCCAGCTTCCCGATCCTGGTGATCATCGCCGTGTTCATGTTCTTCATGCGCCAGATGCAAGGTGGCGCGGGGGGCAAGGGCGGACCGATGAGTTTCGGTAAGAGCAAGGCGCGCCTGCTGTCCGAAGATCAGGTGAAGACCACCCTGGCTGACGTCGCAGGTTGCGATGAAGCCAAGGAAGAAGTGGGCGAGCTGGTGGAATTCCTCCGGGATCCGGGCAAGTTCCAGCGTCTGGGCGGTCGCATTCCTCGCGGCGTGCTGATGGTGGGGCCTCCGGGTACCGGTAAAACCCTGCTGGCCAAGGCTATTGCGGGCGAAGCCAAGGTGCCTTTCTTCACCATTTCCGGTTCTGACTTCGTCGAGATGTTCGTGGGTGTCGGTGCCAGCCGTGTTCGCGACATGTTCGAGCAGGCGAAGAAGCACGCACCGTGCATCATCTTCATCGATGAAATCGACGCCGTTGGTCGCCATCGTGGCGCCGGCATGGGCGGCGGTCATGACGAGCGTGAGCAGACCCTCAACCAGTTGCTGGTTGAGATGGACGGCTTTGAAATGAATGACGGCATCATCGTCATCGCTGCAACCAACCGTCCGGATGTATTGGACCCTGCGTTGCTACGTCCAGGCCGCTTCGACCGCCAGGTTGTGGTGGGCTTGCCGGATATCCGTGGCCGCGAACAGATCCTGAAAGTACACATGCGCAAAGTGCCAATGGGCGACGACGTGGCTCCGGCCGTGATCGCTCGGGGTACTCCAGGCTTCTCCGGCGCCGACCTGGCCAACCTGGTCAACGAGGCCTCGCTGTTTGCGGCTCGTACCGGCAAGCGCATCGTTGAAATGAAAGAATTCGAGTTGGCAAAAGACAAGATCATGATGGGCGCCGAGCGCAAGTCCATGGTCATGTCCGAGAAAGAAAAACAGAACACGGCTTATCACGAAGCCGGCCACGCCATTGTCGGTCGCGTCGTGCCTGAGCATGACCCGGTCTACAAAGTGTCGATCATTCCTCGTGGTCGGGCACTGGGTGTCACCATGTTCCTGCCGGAAGAGGATCGCTACAGCCTCTCCAAGCGTGCGCTGATCAGCCAGATATGCTCGCTGTACGGTGGTCGTATTGCCGAAGAGATGACTTTGGGCTTCGACGGTGTCACTACCGGCGCTTCCAACGACATCATGCGTGCGAGCCAGATTGCCAGGAATATGGTCACCAAGTGGGGCTTGTCGGAGAAGCTCGGTCCGTTGATGTACGCCGAAGAAGAGGGCGAAGTGTTCCTGGGGCGTGGTGGTGGCGGTCAAAATGCCAGTTTCTCCGGTGAGACAGCCAAGCTGATCGACTCCGAAGTGCGCAGCATCATTGACCAGTGCTACGGCACGGCCAAGCAGATTCTGACCGACAACCGCGACAAGCTGGATGCCATGGCTGATGCGCTGATGAAGTATGAGACCATTGATGCCGATCAGATTGACGACATCATGGCGGGGCGCGCACCTCGTGAGCCTCGCGATTGGGAGGGCGGTTCGGGCACCTCTGGCACCCCGCCAGTGGTTCAGAATGAACGCCCTGAAGCCCCGATCGGCGGGCCGGCAGCTGACCACTAAGGCTTGAAATGACTTCTGTGTTGTCCTCCACCCGGTTGCCTTGCGGCAATCGGGTTCTTGATTTGGCCCATACGCACGTCATGGGCATTCTCAATGTAACCCCCGATTCCTTTTCCGATGGCGGCCGTTTCAGCCAGCTTGATGCAGCTTTGCGTCATGCCGAGGCGATGGTGACGGCTGGCGCGACCTTGATCGATGTCGGTGGTGAGTCGACTCGTCCCGGCGCCCGCGTGGTCTCTCCTTTGGAGGAGTTGGAGCGGGTGGCGCCTATCGTCGAGCGGATTGCTCGCGAGTTGGACGTGATCATTTCGGTTGATACCTCAACGCCAGCCGTAATGCGTGAAACTGCGCGCCTGGGTGCTGGGTTGATCAACGATGTGCGCTCCCTCCAGCGCGAGGGTGCCTTGGATGCTGCTGCAGCGACTGGGTTGCCGGTATGCCTGATGCACATGCTGGGCGAGCCTGGAAATATGCAAGACAGCCCGCACTATGATGATCTTGTGGGTGAGGTCAGTGGCTTCCTGGCTGAGCGGGTCGTGCAGTGCGCTGCGGTCGGGATTCCTGCGGAAAAGATCATCCTTGATCCGGGATTTGGTTTCGCCAAGACCCTGCAACACAATTTAAGCCTGTTCAAGCACATGGAGTCCTTGCATGCCCTTGGTCGGCCCTTGTTGGTCGGCGTTTCGCGCAAGAGCATGATAGGGCTGGCTTTGAACCGTCCGGTGGGTGAGCGACTGTATGGCGGCCTTGCGCTGGCGGCGCTGGCGGTAACCAAGGGCACGCGTATCTTGCGTGTGCATGATGTCGCCGAGACTGTGGACGTGGTGCGTATGATTGCCGCTGTAGAATCAGCCGAATAAGAATGATGGAGCACTTATGACTAAAAAATACTTTGGCACCGACGGTATCCGTGGTCGGGTCGGCGAGTTTCCTATTACTCCTGATTTCATGCTCAAGCTCGGTTGGGCGGCAGGTATGGCGTTCCGCAGCATGGGCGCATGCCGCATCCTGGTGGGCAAGGACACCCGTATTTCGGGTTACATGTTTGAATCTGCGCTGGAGGCCGGTTTGTCCGCTGCCGGTGCTGATGTAATGCTGCTGGGCCCTATGCCGACGCCGGCGATCGCTTACCTGACGCGTACCTTTCACGCTGAAGCCGGTATCGTGATCAGTGCCTCGCACAACCCTCATGATGACAATGGCATCAAGTTCTTCTCGGGCCAAGGCACCAAGCTGCCAGACGAGATCGAGTTGATGATTGAAGAGCTGCTGGATGCGCCGATGACGGTGGTAGATTCCAGCAAGCTGGGCAAGGTGTCGCGCATCAATGACGCTTCCGGCCGCTATATCGAGTTCTGCAAGAGCAGCGTGCCGACCAGCACCAATTTTGCCGGTCTGAAAATTGTTGTCGACTGTGCTCACGGCGCTACCTACAAGGTCGCGCCGAGTGTGTTCAAGGAGCTGGGCGCCGATGTGACGGTGCTGTCGGCTCAGCCAAATGGTTTGAACATCAACGAAAACTGTGGCTCCACCCATACAGAGCAACTGCAGGCAGCCGTACTGGCTGAGCATGCGGATCTCGGTATCGCCTTTGATGGTGATGGCGATCGCGTGCTGATGGTTGATCACACCGGCGCTGTGGTGGACGGTGATGAGTTATTGTTCATCATTGCTCGCGACCTGCATGAGCGGGGCAAGCTGCAAGGTGGCGTCGTGGGCACGCTGATGAGCAACCTTGGGCTGGAACTGGCCCTGGCAGATTTAGGTATTCCTTTCGTTCGTGCGAATGTGGGCGACCGTTATGTGATCGCAGAACTGTTGGAGCGCAACTGGCAGGTGGGGGGTGAAAACTCCGGGCACGTTGTGTGCTTCCATCACACCACGACGGGCGATGCCATTATTGCCGCGCTGCAGGTTTTGCTGTCCTTGCGTCGTCGTGAAGAAAGCCTTGCCCAGGCCCGCCAGGCGCTGCGCAAGTGCCCTCAAGTGTTGCTCAATGTGCGCTTCTCGGGCGGTGAAAACCCGATCGAGCATCCGGCTGTCAAAGAGGCCTGCGAGCGTGTGACCCTGGCAATGGCGGGGCGTGGGCGGGTGCTGCTGCGCAAGTCCGGCACAGAGCCTTTGGTGCGTGTCATGGTCGAAGGCGACGACGAAACACAGGTTCGCGGCCATGCCGAAGACCTGGCAAAACTGGTAACTGAAGTTTGCGCCTGAATTCGGCTTGCCAGTGGTGATGTGGTTGGGTAACATCTGCGCCCACTTTGACCGACGAGGTACAGCATGCGTCGCACTATGGTAGCTGGTAACTGGAAGATGCACGGTACCCGCGCCAGTGTCGCTGAGCTGATCAACGGCCTTCGTCACTTGGCCTTGCCAAGCGGTGTCGATGTCGCGGTTTTCCCACCTTGCTTGCATATCAACCAAGTGGTTGATGGCTTGAAAGGCAAGTCGATCCAGGTCGGCGCGCAGAACTCTGCGGTGGAGCCGATGCAAGGTGCGTTGACCGGTGAGATTTCGCCGAGTCAGCTGGTTGATGCGGGTTGTTCCTATGTGCTCGTCGGGCACTCCGAGCGCCGTCAGATGATGGGCGAGCGTGATGGGACACTCAATCGCAAGTTCGCAGCGGCACAGGCTTGTGGCTTGATTCCAGTGTTGTGCGTAGGGGAGACCCTTGCAGAGCGCGAATCGGGCAAGACTCTTGAAGTTGTCTCGCGTCAGCTGGGCAGCATCATCGAGGAGCTGGGTGTTGGTGCGTTTGCAAAGGCAGTAATTGCTTACGAGCCGGTCTGGGCCATTGGTACCGGGCTGACTGCTACACCGCAACAGGCGCAGGATGTGCACGCAGCCATCCGCGCACAGTTGGCGGCAGAGAATTCTGAGGTCGCGCAAGGTGTGCGGCTTCTATACGGCGGCAGCGTGAAGGCGGCCAATGCGGTCGAACTGTTCGGCATGCCGGATATCGATGGGGGGCTCATTGGTGGAGCTTCCCTGAATGCAGATGAGTTCGGTGCGATCTGTCGCGCCGCGGGAAACTGAAAAAATGCTGGAAACAGTCGTAGTCGTTTTTCATCTGTTGGCTGCCCTGGGCGTAGTTGCCCTGGTTTTGTTGCAACAGGGTAAAGGTGCGGATGCTGGTGCGTCTTTCGGTGCAGGTGCTTCAAATACTGTGTTCGGAAGCCAAGGTTCCTCTACCTTTCTTAGTAAGTTTACTGCTATACTTGCCGCAGGTTTCTTCATAACCAGCTTAGGGTTAGGTTACTTTGCTAAAGAGAAAGCTCATGTGCTGACTCAAGTAGGTTTGCCAAACCCAGCGGTGTTGGAAGTACCAAAAGCAAAACCGGCTTCTGATGATGTCCCGGTGCTTCAAGAGCAAAAGTCGGCTACTCCAGCGACTGACGTACCTCCAGCTCAAGAGCAAAAGTAAGAAGGGTTGTAAACGCTGTATTGCCGAGGTGGTGGAATTGGTAGACACGCAACCTTGAGGTGGTTGTGCCCATAGGGTGTAGGGGTTCGAGTCCCCTTCTCGGTACCAATTATCAGGAGAGCCCGCTGTTGCGGGCTTTCTTGTAGGTGGAAGGTTACATTGACCCTGTAAGGGATCGGTCGTATACTTCCGCCCCAGCTTTGTCGCGGGGTGGAGCAGTCTGGTAGCTCGTCGGGCTCATAACCCGAAGGTCGTCGGTTCAAATCCGGCCCCCGCAACCAGTTTTAGCGGAGCCCCTTTTAAGGGGCTTTTTGTTAGCTGGACACTTTCAACGCCGCTGTTCGACGGCGTTTCAAGGATGGGCGTTTCGCCCATTTTTTTATTTTGCACAGCATGCACATACATGCACGAGGGGGTTCAGGTGTCGAGCAAGCTAGAAGAGTTGCAGGCCTTGTTGGCCCCGGTGGTCGTGGCCCTAGGCTATGAATGCTGGGGTATTGAGTTTTCGGCTCAAGGTCGCCACTCAATGTTGCGCGTTTATATCGATAAAGAGGGCGGCGTGCTGGTGGACGATTGTGCCATTGTCAGCCGTCAGATCAGCGGTGTCCTGGATGTTGAAGATCCAATCTCCGTTGAATACACCCTCGAAGTTTCCTCGCCAGGCATGGAACGCCCACTGTTCACTATTGATCAGTTTGCAAAATTTGCCGGTGAACAAGTGAAGATCAGGCTGCGATCTCCCTTTGAAGGGCGACGCAACTTTCAGGGCCTTCTGCGCGGTGTAGAAGAACAGGATGTCGTGGTGCAGGTAGACGACCATGAGTTCCTGTTGCCGATCGATATGATCGACAAGGCCAACATTATTCCCAGTTTTGACTGAGACGCGGATCCCGCGGATCCAATGGCTTGCGAAAGGCGAGGCGTACGATGAGCAAAGAAGTACTGCTGGTTGTTGAGTCGGTATCCAATGAAAAGGGCGTACCGGCAAACGTGATTTTTGAAGCGCTGGAGCTGGCTCTGGCCACTGCTACCAAAAAGCGTTTTGAAGACGAAGTTGATCTGCGTGTGGAAATCAACCGCCACACCGGTGCCTATGAGACTTTCCGTCGCTGGACGGTCGTCGAAGAGGCCGATCTTGATGATCCGGCCATCGAAACCTGGCCGAGCAAGGTTGCGCAAACGCATCCTGGCGCCAAGGTCGGTGATGTCGTCGAAGAAAAGATCGAATCGATCGAATTCGGCCGTATTGCTGCACAGACCGCCAAACAGGTCATCGTGCAGAAGGTTCGCGAAGCCGAGCGCGCTCAAGTCGTTGACGCCTATCGCGAGCGCCTGGGTGAAATCATCTCCGGCACCGTGAAAAAAGTGACCCGCGACAACGTGATCGTCGACTTGGGCAACAACGCCGAGGCGTTGCTGGCCCGCGAAGACATCATCTCCCGCGAAACCTTCCGTGTTGGCGTGCGTCTGCGTGCGCTGCTCAAGGAAATCCGTACCGAAAACCGCGGCCCTCAGTTGATCCTGTCGCGTACCGCGCCGGAAATGCTGATCGAGCTGTTCCGTATCGAAGTACCGGAAATCGCCGAAGGCCTGATCGAAGTCATGGCTGCATCCCGCGACCCGGGTTCGCGCGCCAAGATCGCGGTCCGCTCCAAGGACAAACGCATTGACCCGCAAGGCGCCTGCATCGGTATGCGCGGTTCGCGCGTGCAAGCAGTGTCTGGCGAGCTCGGTGGTGAGCGTGTGGACATCGTCCTGTGGGACGACAACCCGGCGCAGTTCGTGATCAACGCCATGTCGCCGGCTGAAGTGGCGGCAATTATCGTTGACGAAGATGCCCATGCGATGGACATCGCCGTTGGCGCAGACAATCTGGCTCAGGCCATTGGTCGTGGTGGTCAGAACGTGCGTCTGGCCAGCCAACTGACCGGCTGGACCCTGAACGTGATGACCGAATCGGACATCCAGGCTAAGCAGCAAGCTGAAACCGGTGACATCCTGCGCAACTTCATCGACGAGCTGGAAGTCGACGAAGAGCTGGCACAGGTGCTGGTAGATGAAGGCTTCACCAGCCTGGAAGAGATTGCCTACGTACCGTTGGAAGAAATGCTCAACATCGACGGCTTTGACGAGGAAATCGTCAACGAGCTTCGCGCTCGGGCCAAGGATCGCTTGTTGACTAAAGCCATCGCTACTGAGGAAAAGCTGGCAGACGCCCATCCGGCCGAAGACCTGCTCTCGCTTGAGGGTATGGACAAGGATTTGGCGATGGAACTGGCGGTGCGCGGCGTAATTACCCGCGAAGACCTGGCCGAGCAGTCTATTGACGATCTGCTCGACATCGACGGCATTGACGATGATCGTGCCGGCAAGTTGATCATGGCCGCCCGAGCCCATTGGTTCGAGTAACTAGGCGCGGCCTGAGGAGAGAAGTGCATGACGCAAGTCACGGTGAAACAACTGGCCGATGAGGTCAAAACACCGGTAGAGCGCCTGTTGCAGCAGATGCGTGAGGCAGGTCTGCCGCACACCGCCGCCGATGAAGGTGTGAGCGACAGTGAGAAGCAGTCTTTGCTGACTCACTTGAAGAGCAGCCACAAGGCGAAAGTGGAAGAACCGCGCAAGATTACATTGCAGCGCAAAACCACCAGCACCCTGCGTGTTGCGGGTAGCAAGAGCATCAGCGTTGAAGTACGCAAGAAGAAAGTCTTCGTACAGCGCAGCCCGGAAGAAATCGAAGCCGAGCGCAAACGCGAACTGGAAGAACGTCGCGCAGTAGAAAATGCTGCTCGTCAGAAGGCTGAAGAAGAAGCCAAGCGTCGCGCCGAAGAAGAAGCGCGTCGCCAGCCTGCTGCTGCGCAACCTGCTGTTACTGAAGCGGTCGCTGCGCCTAGCGCGCCAGTAGAAGCTGTACGTGAGGCCGCTCCGGTTGCACCTGCGCCAGCACCTGCTGCAGACACTCGCAAGCGTGACGAACCTCGTCGTCCGGACAAGCCACGTGCTGACGATAACAATCGTCGCGGTGGTGGTGGCGATGGTGAGCGCAAAAACGCTCCGCATCGTGCTTCGGTCAAAGAGAAAGCGCCTGCTCCACGCGTTGCCCCACGTACTACCGACGAAGAAAGCGATGGCTTCCGTCGTGGTGGTCGCGGCAAGGCCAAGCTGAAAAAGCGCAACGCCCACGGTTTCCAGAGCCCAACCGGCCCTGTCGTGCGTGAAGTGAAGATCGGCGAGACCATCACTGTTGGCGACCTCGCACAGCAGATGTCGGTCAAGGCTGCTGAAATCATCAAGTTCATGTTCAAGCTGGGCACTCCGGCCACCATCAACCAGGTACTGGATCAGGAAACTGCCCAACTGGTTGCTGAAGAGCTGGGCCACAAAGTGACCCTGGTCAGCGACACCGCCCTGGAAGATTCCCTGGCCGAGTCCCTGAAGTTTGAAGGTGAAGCGGTTTCCCGTGCACCAGTCGTGACCGTAATGGGCCACGTTGACCACGGTAAGACCTCCCTGCTCGACTACATCCGTCGTGCCAAGGTGGCTGCTGGCGAAGCCGGTGGTATCACCCAGCACATCGGTGCATACCACGTTGAAACCGACCGTGGCATGGTGACGTTCCTCGATACCCCGGGTCACGCCGCGTTTACCGCAATGCGTGCCCGTGGTGCCAAGGCGACCGATATCGTGATCCTGGTGGTTGCAGCGGACGACGGCGTGATGCCACAAACCATCGAGGCTGTTCAGCACGCTCAGGCGGCTGGCGTTCCTCTGGTGGTTGCAGTGAACAAAATCGACAAGCCGGGCGCCGATCTCGATCGCATCCGTAGCGAACTGTCGGTTCACGGCGTGACCTCCGAAGAGTGGGGTGGCGACACTCCATTCGTACCGGTCTCCGCGAAAATGGGTACCGGCGTTGACGAACTGCTCGAAGCCGTTCTGTTGCAAGCCGAAGTGCTGGAACTGACTGCTACGCCATCGGCCCCAGGTCGTGGTGTCGTGGTTGAATCCCGCCTCGACAAGGGCCGTGGCCCGGTTGCGACCGTCCTGGTTCAAGACGGTACCCTGCGCCAAGGCGACATGGTCCTGGTCGGTTCGAACTACGGCCGTGTACGTGCCATGCTCGACGAGAACGGCAAGCCAATCAAGGAAGCAGGTCCTGCTATCCCGGTCGAGATCCTCGGCCTGGACGGTACTCCGGACGCTGGTGACGAGATGAGCGTGGTTGCCGACGAGAAGAAAGCCCGCGAAGTGGCTCTGTTCCGTCAAGGCAAGTTCCGCGAAGTCAAACTGGCCCGTGCTCACGCCGGCAAGCTGGAAAACATCTTCGAGAACATGGGCCAGGAAGAGAAGAAGACGCTCAACATCGTCCTCAAATCTGACGTACGTGGTTCCCTCGAAGCGTTGAACGGCGCCTTGAACGGCCTGGGTAACGACGAAGTGCAAGTGCGCGTTGTCGGTGGCGGTGTCGGTGGTATCACCGAGTCCGACGCCAACCTGGCACTGGCTTCCAACGCTGTACTGTTCGGCTTCAACGTACGTGCCGATGCCGGCGCTCGCAAGATCGTCGAGCAGGAAGGCCTGGACATGCGTTACTACAACGTCATCTACGACATCATCGAAGACGTCAAGAAAGCCCTCACCGGCATGCTTGGCAGCGACGTCCGGGAGAACATCCTGGGTATCGCCGAAGTGCGTGACGTGTTCCGCTCGCCGAAATTCGGCGCGATCGCCGGCTGCATGGTGGTTGAAGGCACCGTGTACCGTAACCGCCCAATCCGTGTACTGCGTGAAGACATCGTTATCTTCGAAGGCGAGCTGGAATCCCTGCGCCGCTTCAAGGATGACGCTTCCGAAGTACGTGCCGGCATGGAATGCGGTATCGGCGTCAAGAGCTACAACGACGTCAAGGTTGGCGACAAGATCGAAGTCTTCGAGAAGGTCCAGGTTGCTCGCAGCCTCTAACTCGCGCACTTCCGGAGCCACGCGGCGTGTGGGCATGCAAATGCCCCGCGCAGCGTACGGACTCTAAACGCAACGCCCGGTCTGGCTTTTGTCAGGCCGGGCGTTTGCCGCTTTCAGACCCCACGGGTTTCACCGTGTGGCAGTAACAGGTAACAAGACATGGCAAAAGAATACAGCCGTACCCAGCGTATCGGCGATCAGATGCAGCGTGAGCTGGCCCAACTGATCCGTCGCGAAGTCAAAGACCCCCGTGTTGGCCTGGTCACCATCACCGCCGTAGAAGTGAGCCGTGACGTGGGTCACGCCAAGATCTTCATCACCGTGATGGGCCAGGACAGCAGCGAAGAAATCGCGCAAAGCATCAAGGTGCTCAACTCTGCCGCAGGTTTCCTGCGCATGCAGTTGGCCCGCGAAATGAAGCTGCGCAGTGTTCCCCAGTTGCACTTCCACTACGACGAAAGCGTCGTGCGTGGTGCGCACCTGTCGGCACTGATCGAGCGCGCCGTGGCTGAAGACAGCCAGCACCCGTCCACACCTGAAGACGCCAAGGAGTAAGCGGTGGCTCAGGTCAAACGTATCCGTCGCAACGTCAGCGGCATCATTCTGCTCGACAAGCCCATTGGCTTCACCTCCAATGCCGCGTTGCAGAAGGTTCGCTGGCTGCTCAATGCCGAAAAGGCCGGGCACACCGGCAGCCTCGACCCACTGGCCACCGGTGTATTGCCGTTGTGCTTTGGCGAGGCCACCAAGTTCTCGCAATACCTGCTCGATTCCGACAAGGGTTACGAAACCCTGATGCAACTGGGCAAGACCACCACCACGGCTGATGCCGAGGGTGATGTCCTGCAGGTTCGCGACGTGACCGTTGGTCGCTCTGATATCGAGGCTGCGTTACCCGGTTTTCGTGGGCAAATCAGTCAGATACCGCCGATGTACTCGGCTCTCAAGCGTGATGGGCAACCCCTTTACAAGCTGGCACGTGCGGGCGAAGTAGTGGAGCGCGAAGCGCGTTCTGTTACTATTGCGCGCTTGGAATTGCTCGCCTGTGAAGGCGACACCGCGCGTCTGGCCGTGGACTGCAGCAAAGGCACCTATATCCGTACCCTGGTGGAAGATATTGGTGAACATCTTGGTTGCGGTGCGTACGTTGCAGAGTTGCGACGCACACAGGCCGGCCCTTTCACCCTGGCCCAGACGGTCACGCTGGAAGAGTTGGAAGCGGTACACGCCGAAGGCGGCAATGAAGCGGTTGATCGCTTCCTGATGCCATCGGACAGCGGTTTGCTGGATTGGCCATTACTGCACTTCTCGGAGCACAGCGCGTTCTACTGGCTCAACGGCCAGCCGGTACGTGCCCCGGATGCCCCGAAGTTCGGCATGGTGCGGGTACAGGATCATAATGGTCGCTTCATCGGGATCGGTGAAGTGAGCGAAGACGGGCGCATCGCGCCACGTCGACTGATTCGGTCAGAATGACCGAACGAGTGTGGCTGTTAACAGGCACGGTCAACACTCATTTTTAGATACAGGGATTTGTCCCTGGCCTGTTGAAACTGCCCTTTGGGTGGTTTCCTGAAAAAAGGATTGCCTCATGGCTCTCGACGTTCAAGAAAAAGCACAAATCGTTGCTGACTATCAGCAAGCTGTTGGTGACACTGGTTCGCCAGAAGTGCAAGTTGCACTGCTGACCCACAACATCAACAAGCTGCAAGGTCACTTCAAGGCCAACGGTAAAGATCACCACTCCCGTCGTGGTCTGATCCGCATGGTAAACCAGCGCCGTAAGCTGCTGGACTACCTGAAAGGCAAGGATCTGGGTCGTTATCAGACTCTGATCGGTCGCCTGGGTCTGCGTCGCTAATAAGCGATTGCGCTAGAGGTTGGTTGTCTGCCGTGTGTCAGTGGGATTCCCGCTGGCTCATGGTAGGCTCCCAGCCTCAAGTTTTATCTGGATACACGTTTTACCCCTGGACCTGGTTCGGGCCGATTCCCGACATTGCCCAAGAATTTCGCAAGAAGACACGTTCCCCCAAGAGCCACAAAGAAGGTAGGACACCGTGAACCCGGTTATCAAAAAATTCCAGTTCGGTCAGTCGACCGTTACCCTCGAGACAGGCCGTATCGCCCGTCAAGCCTCCGGCGCAGTGCTGGTTACCGTTGACGACGACGTTACCGTTCTGGTGACCGTGGTTGGCGCCAAGACCGCTGACCCGAGCAAAGGCTTCTTCCCTCTGTCCGTTCACTACCAGGAAAAGACTTACGCTGCCGGTAAGATCCCTGGCGGTTTCTTCAAGCGCGAAGGTCGTCCTTCCGAGAAAGAAACCCTGACTTCCCGACTGATCGACCGTCCGATCCGTCCGCTGTTCCCAGAAGGCTTCATGAACGAAGTGCAGGTTGTCTGCACCGTCGTTTCCACCAGCAAGAAGACCGATCCGGACATCGCTGCAATGATCGGTACCTCGGCTGCCCTGGCCATCTCCGGCATTCCTTTCGATGGCCCGATCGGCGCTGCCCGCGTTGCGTTCCACGAAAGCACCGGCTACCTGCTGAACCCGACTTACGAGCAACTGAAAGCTTCGAGCCTGGACATGGTCGTTGCCGGTACGTCGGAAGCCGTATTGATGGTTGAATCGGAAGCCAAAGAGCTGACCGAAGACCAGATGCTGGGCGCCGTGCTGTTCGCCCACGACGAGTTCCAGGCTGTTATCAAGGCTGTCACCGAGCTGGCTGCCGAAGCGGCCAAGCCAACCTGGACCTGGGCGCCACAAGCTGAAGCCACCGAACTGCTGGGCGCTATCCGCTCCGAGTTCGGCGCTGCCATCTCCGACGCCTACACCATCACCGTCAAGGCCGACCGTTACGCTCGCCTGGGCGAGCTGAAAGACCAGGTTGTGGCCAAGCTGTCCGGTGAAGAAGGCCAGCCTTCCGCCAGCGACGTCAAAGCGGCTTTCGGCGAGATCGAATACCGCACCGTTCGCGAAAACATCGTAAACGGCAAGCCACGCATCGACGGCCGCGACACCCGCACCGTACGTCCGCTGAACATCGAAGTTGGTGTTCTGCCGAAGACTCACGGTTCGGCGCTGTTCACCCGTGGTGAAACCCAGGCCCTGGTGGTCGCGACCCTGGGTACTGCCCGTGACGCGCAGTTGCTGGACACCCTGGAAGGCGAGAAAAAAGACCCGTTCATGCTGCACTACAACTTCCCTCCGTTCTCGGTGGGCGAGTGTGGTCGCATGGGTGGCGCTGGTCGTCGCGAAATCGGCCACGGCCGTCTGGCGCGCCGTTCGGTACAGGCCATGCTGCCTGCTGCTGACGTGTTCCCTTACACCATTCGTGTTGTGTCGGAAATCACCGAATCCAACGGTTCCAGCTCCATGGCTTCCGTTTGCGGTGCTTCCCTGGCGCTGATGGACGCCGGTGTGCCGATGAAGGCGCCGGTTGCCGGTATCGCCATGGGCCTGGTTAAAGAAGGCGAGAAGTTCGCCATCCTGACCGACATCCTGGGTGACGAAGACCACCTGGGCGACATGGACTTCAAAGTAGCCGGTACCGCCAAAGGTGTGACCGCGCTGCAGATGGACATCAAGATCAAGGGCATCACCGAAGAGATCATGGAAATCGCCCTGGGCCAAGCCCTGGAAGCGCGCCTGAACATCCTCGGCCAGATGAACCAGATCATTGGTCAGTCCCGTACCGAGCTGTCGGAAAATGCTCCGACCATGATCGCGATGAAAATCGACACCGACAAAATCCGTGATGTCATCGGTAAAGGCGGCGCGACCATCCGTGCGATCTGCGAAGAAACCAAGGCTTCGATCGATATCGAAGACGACGGCTCCATCAAGATCTTCGGCGAAACCAAGGAAGCGGCTGAAGCTGCACGTCAGCGCGTACTGGGCATCACCGCTGAGGCCGAGATCGGCAAGATCTACGTCGGTAAGGTTGAGCGCATCGTCGACTTCGGCGCATTCGTGAACATCCTGCCGGGCAAAGACGGTCTGGTTCACATCTCCATGCTGAGCGACGCTCGCGTTGAGAAAGTGACCGACATCCTGAAAGAAGGCCAGGAAGTCGAAGTACTGGTATTGGACGTGGACAACCGCGGCCGTATCAAGCTGTCCATCAAGGACGTCGCAGCAGCCAAGGCGTCGGGCGTTTAATCAACCCCAGGCTTCACGCTGAAAAAAGGACCCCTCGGGGTCCTTTTTTTATGGGAGCGGGAAAGTGAAGGGAAATCAGCCATTTACCCGGAGTCAAAAGCCGCAACTTGCATGCAGGCACGATGGGCTTCATGCAAGTTGCACGATTTCGAAAATTGCGTGTTTTTATAAGTTATTGATTTATATGGATTTAAATGTCTGTCGCGACTTGGCACACTGCCTGCAATATCCCTGTTAACGCTGCAGCATCAAGGTTCATGTGCTGCGGACTTTTAATAAAACAGGAGTTACTCGTATGAAGAAGTTCGCTCTCGCTACTGCTACCGCTCTGACTCTGGCCATGGGTGCTAACGTAGCCTTTGCTCAGACTTCCCAAGCCCCTATGACTTTGGCGGCTGGTGAAGCGACCAAGGCTAAAGAAAGCGTTTCGGATACTTGGATCACCACCAAAGTTAAATCCGATCTGCTGACCGAGAAAGGCATTCCAGGCTCGGACATCAAGGTTGAAACCAACAAAGGCGTGGTTTCCCTGTCGTCCACAGTCGCTATCTCTGATTCGCAGAAAGCCACTGCCGTAGCGATCACCAAGAAAATCAAAGGTGTAACCGCCGTATCCGCTGATGGCCTGATGGCTGGCGGTGCTACCAAGGCTGACGGCATCGACAAGACCAAGGGCGCCGCTGCCAGCGCTAAAGAGTCGACCTCTGATACCTGGATCACCACCAAAGTGAAAGCTGATCTGGTAACCGAGAAAGGCATTCCTGGCACCGACATCAAAGTCGAAACCAACAAAGGTGTAGTTTCCCTGTCTTCGGCTGTAGCCGTCACTGAAGCCCAGAAAACCACCGCGGTGAACATCACCAAGAAAATCAAAGGCGTTAAAGCTGTATCGGCCGATGGCCTGAAGGCAGAGTAATGCTTAAGGATTCGTCTTGAACTAGACGGCGGCGGCTTAAGGTGAGTTAGATATCCACCCAATGCACCTCTGGAGTTCATGCGACCGACCACAAGGATGTGGTCATTACAGGCCCCGGCATTCGTGTCGGGGCCTGTTCTATTTGAGGTTGGATAAAAAAACTTCATCACAACAGATATCCCATGTGGGAGCGGGCTTACCCGCGAAAGCGTCGTGTCAGCTAACCGATGGGTCGACTGATTCACCGCATTCGCGGGCAAGCCCGCTCCCACAGTTGGATGAGGTGCTGAGGAGGTTACTCAGCATCCAGATGCATCGGGGTCACCACCCGGCCATCTTTCTCCGCCTGTCCCATGTTCGCATCAATGAAGTACACCCGTTCGTCTTCAAGCTGCCCCTTGTCCACCAAGTAGTCCTTGATCGTGCTGGCGCGGTCCTGACCCAGTTGACGCAGCAAGACGTCACTGGTGCTCCAGAACTTGATCACGCCCTCACGCAGCTTCGCAGAGCGGTCGTCGTTGCTCAGGTCTTTCCACTCTGCTGGCGGTTGTTGCTTCAGGCGGGTGCGATAAATGCCTTCCAGCAACGGCGCTTTCTCTTTCTCCGGTACGACCAACAGCGAGGCCTGGGCCGGGACTTTATCGCCGCGACGCTGCAGGATCTTGTAGTAGTTGTATTGGTATTCACGCTCCAGGCGTTGTGCCGCCAGGAAAGGACCGTCGCTGCTGGCGGCTGCGGTCCCTTCGATTTCCAGGCGCAAGGCTGGGCGTTCTTTCAAGGCTTTGGCCAGGCTGTTCAAGGCGCCTTCGGCATCCTTGCTCAAATCGCTGGAACCTGCAGCGAAGGACACGTTGCCCAAATCCTCAGCACCGCCGCCGGAAATCAGCCCACCAATGAATTTGAAGGGGGCCGTAGCGGCACGTACCACCAGGTTGCGCAGGGTCTGCCACACAATCGGCATCACGCTGAATTGCGGGTTGTTCAAGTCGCCGGTCACCGGCAGCTCGATGGAGATCTTGCCATCGCTGTCCTTGAGCAAGGCAATGGCCAGGCGAATCGGCAGGTCCACGGCGTCCGCGCTGTCGACTTTTTCACCCAGTTGCAGTTGCTCGACCACCACTTTGTTTTCGGCTTTGAGCTGGCCCTTGGTGATTACATAGTGCAGGTCGAGGTTCAGCCGGCCTTTGCGAATACGGAAGCCGGCAAACTTGCCGGAGTAGGGGGTCAGGGTGGTCAGTTCGACACGCTTGAAGCTGGTGGCGATATCCAGCGCGGCCATCGGGTCGAACGGGTTCACGCTGCCCTTGATGGTCACGGGTGCATAGCGGTCCACCTTGCCGTTGATGTTGACGCTGGCCGGCTTGGCCTGGCGACTGTCAATGGTGCCGATCTGGCCGTTGAGCTGTTGGATCGCCGTGGCGAAGTTGGGTGTCAGGCTGAAGTCGGCAAAGTTGGCCGACCCGTCATTGATCGCAATTTGCCCGATACGAATGCCCAACGGCTTTTCCTTGCTGGCGGGCTTGGATGTTTTGTCGGCGGGTTGCGGGATCAACAGGTCATCGACGTTGGTGGTGCGGTCGTCGTTGATCATGAAGCGCGCATACGGTTGCAGCAGGTTGACCTTGTCGATCGACAGGCTGTCGCCATGCTGGTAGTTCACGCCCTCCAGCACCAGACGCTGCCATTTGACGAAGTCGCGGGTCTTGAGGGTGTCCAGGGTATGCAATTGATCGACTTGCGCACGGCCGGTGACCTGCAGTTTCAGCGGGTCCGCGCTTTTGAGGTTCACATCCAGGTTGCTGCCCAACATGCCGCTGCGCAGTTCCAGGCGAATGAACGGGCTGATATAGGACTGGGCAACCCGCAGGTCGATGTCCTGGGTGTTCACTTTCAGCTTGGCGCTGATCGGGTTGAGGTTCACTTCGCCGGTTGCGAAGATCTTGCCTTGCTTGCCCAGGCCGGTGTCGACCTTCAAGGTGAAGGGGTTCTGGTTTAGGCTGTCGAAGTTCTGTACATCGACATTCAGCGGGCCCAGTTCCAGCGCGACGGCAGGTTTGACCTGGCGGTCGGCCAGGTGCACCTGATAATTGCGCAGCTGTACGTCTTTGAGCAGCACCTGCCAGGGTTTGCTCGGCGCGGCAGGTTCAGGTTTGGGCGAGTCAGCGGTGGCCGGTGCGGTGGCGGGTTCCGCCTTGGCCGGTTTACTCGGTTGACTGGCAAACAGCTTCTGCCAGTCCAGTTGCCCATCGGCTTCGCGGGCGGCCCAGGTTTCGAGCTTGTTGCTGCGGATCTTGCCGACCACCACCTGCTGCTTGGCCAGGTCAACCGTGGTTTCGCTGACGTCCAGGCGCTCCAGACGCGCCAACGGCCGCCCGTCCGGGGCCTTGATTGCAAACGGCGCGATGCTCGCTGCGGTGTTGGTCAGGTTGAGTTCGGTCTCTTTGGCCAGGCTGAACTTATAGTCGGTGCTGAAATTCAATACACCGTCTTCAAGCACCAGCGGCAAGGCATCACGTACATACGGCCACCAGGCTTTCATCTTGCCATCGGTGACTTTCAGGGTGCCCTCGGACATGATCGGCACCAGGCTGAAATTGCCTTTCCAGTCGATTTGCCCGCCTTCAGGGCCTGCGGCCACCAACGTCATGTCGGCGTTGTCTTCGGGCAGGGTGCTGAGGTTTTTCAGCTCGAAGTCGAGTTTGTCGTAGAGGAATTCGATCGGCTCGCTGGGACGCAGATCCTGGAAATGCACATAGCCGCTCGCCAGCTTGATGCGCTCGATGCGCAGCGGGAATGGTTTGGCGTTGGGATCGGCCGGGGTCGGCTCGCTCGGCGGCAGCTTGAACAGTTGCGCCAGGTTCAGTTGGCCCGACTTGTCGAACAGCAGCTCGGTCTTGGGTTTGTCCAACTCGACGTCTGCCAGGTGCAGGGCGCGGGTCCAGAGGCTGTCGATCTGCAGGTTGGCGTAAAGGCGTTCGAAGCCGACTTGTTCCTTGCCGGGTTCACCGATTTGCAGGCCCCACACGGTCAGCTCCAGGCTGAACGGGTTGAGCTCGATGCGCTCGATGCGCGCCGGCACGGTAGCGTAATGGGCCAACTGTTGGTTGGCGATGCGAAGCGCAATGCCGGGCAAAATCAAAAAGCCCAGCAAGCTGTACAGAGCCAGAGCAGTCAACAAGGCGCCGACGGCGCGAATCAATCCTTTGGGCATGGGTGACGCCATCTGTGTCGAACGAGAGTGCCTTGGAGTATGGCACGGGTTTTCGGTTCCGAAGAACAGGCTCCGTTGGGATAACTCCTACAGTTGCAGGATCAGGGTTTTCAACGGCGGCTGCTGGTCACGGGACGGGAAGTCGGCGCCCGGGGTCATGACGGTCCATTCGCGGACCGGTCGACCGGCTTTTTCGGCGCAGCGCAGTACCTGTTCACGCCAGTCATCCATGCTGACCTTCGCCAGGTTGTTGCAGCAGATCAGCACGCCGTTGTCGGCGGTGGCCAGCAATGCCGGCTTGAGCAGGCTTTGGTAGTCGCGCAACAAATCGACGGTGCCGAAAGCGCTCTTGGCCCACGCCGGAGGGTCGAGTAACACCAGGTCGTATTGACGCTGCTCCAGGCGTGGATAACTCGGCAACTTCTGGCCGCGCCGCTGAGTGATCGGCAGCCCCGCCAATTGGCGAATCGCCGGGAAGTAGTCGGACTGCACGAATTCCATGGTGGGCAATTGCGGGTTCAACAGGCCGTTTTCGCGCCCGACCGCCAGGTTGCCCTCGGCAAAGTCCAGGTTGCACACCTCGCGGGCGCCCCCGGCTGCCGCGCTCAAGCCCACGCCGCAGGTGTAGGCAAACAAGTTCAGCACGCTCTTGCCGGCGCTGTGGGCCTTGACCCAGCCGCGCGTGTTGCGCAAGTCGAGGAACAGCAGCGGGTCTTGCCCGGCATGCCGACCGCGCACACGGTAGTTGAGGCCCCACTCCTGGCCGACCAGGTCTTCCAATGCCGCGGGTTCGGCGCGGTACACCGTGTCTTCACGGTCGATCCGCGAATTGCCACGGGAGCGGTCGTTGTAGACCAGCAACAATTCCAGGCCCATGTACTGGTTGATCAGTTGATGCAGGTCCAGCAGGTCGGCGGTTTCCAGCGACTGGTGGAAGCTTTGCACCAGCAGTTGTGGGCCATAGCGGTCGATGGTCAGGCCTCCAGCGCCCTCCTGGCTGCCGTGGAACAACCGGTAGCAGTCGGTGCCTTGGGCGTGCAGCTCGTTGATCAGGTCTTGGCGATAGTCGAGGGCGGCGCGCAGCGCCTGATTCAGAGGAGACATGGAGCGCGCCTTTCTGGGAAAAGAGGGCGCGAAGTTTAACAGTTATGCGGCGTTGCCTACATCAACCCCATCCGCCGATGGGCGCGCTGCACTGAACCATTGCGCATGGCCCAGCGCAGCAGTGGCGCACTGCGTTTTACCCCGGCGCGGATCATCTGGCGCTGCAACGGGCTTTGGTGCTGTTCGAGCAGGGTGCTCGCCCATTCCGGCAGCAGATCGATCCCGGCCTGCATCATCAAGCTGCCAAAGGGCTTGGCCAGGGTGCTAGGGGCGGGCGCATTGACCAGCAGGCGCAACACTTCGCGACTGCGCTCATCGCACAGCAGTTGAGGGCGGATACGCTCCAGATAATCCGAAACGTCCTGCCGTGAACGGGGAACATGCCGCGCGCCCAGGCGTTCAGCCACCAAGGCGATTTCGCTGTAGTAGCGGTCCTGATCCCGCCCCGAGAGATGAGGGTTGCGATAGCGCAGGTGCGCCGCCAGAAAATTGCTGACTTCCGCCACGTGCACCCAGGTCAGCAACTCTGGGTCGCTGGCCGCGTAAGGTCGCCCATCCGGTGCGTGGCCGACCACTTGCAAGTGAATGGTGCGCACTTTTTCGATCAGCCATTCGGCGTCTTTGCGGGAGCCGAAGGTGGTGCCGGAGATGAATTGCGAAGTGCGCCGCAAACGCCCGAGCATGTCCTGGCGGAAATTCGAATGGTCCCACACACCCGCCAGGGCCAGTGGGTGCAAGGCTTGCAACATCAAGGCGCTGATGCCGCCGATCAACATGCTGCTGAAGTCGCCATGCACTTGCCAGCTCACCGAGTCGGGCCCGAACAGGCCAGGATCGCCCTTGGGGTTTTCCAAGTCCAGTTGGCCCAGTGACAGGCCGGTGAGGCTCATCAACTGGGTTTCGATACGGCTGCGGATAAATTCCATGGCGACTCAAGGGTTCCTATCGGTTCAGGCGTTTGTCGATCAGGCCGTCCACCACGCTCGGGTCGGCCAGGGTCGAGGTGTCGCCCAGGCTGTCGAGTTCGTTGCAGGCGATCTTGCGCAAGATACGCCGCATGATCTTGCCGGAGCGGGTTTTTGGCAGGGCTGGCGCCCATTGGATCAGTTCCGGCTTGGCAAAGCTGCCGATTTCCTTGCTGACCAGTTCCAACAGGTGTTTTTTCAGTGTGTCGCTGGGTTCTACGCCATTCATGGGGGTGACGAAGGCATAGATGCCCTGGCCCTTGACGTCATGGGGGTAACCCACCACTGCGGCCTCGGCGACCTGGTCGTGCAGCACCAGTGCGCTTTCCACTTCGGCGGTGCCGATACGGTGGCCGGACACGTTAATCACATCATCGATGCGCCCGGTGATCCAGTAGTCGCCGTCCTCATCGCGGCGAGCGCCATCGCCGGTGAAGTAGTAGCCGGGGTAGGGCTTGAAGTAGGTATCGATCATGCGCTGCGGGTCGCCGTAGACACTGCGGATCTGCCCGGGCCAACTGGCCTTGATCGCCAATACGCCGCTGCCAGCCCCGTGCAGCACCTTGCCGTGCTCATCCAACAGCACCGGCTGCACGCCGAACATCGGTTGGGTGGCGCAACCGGGCTTGATGCGCTGTGCGCTGACCAAGGGGCTGAGCATGATGCCGCCCGTCTCGGTCTGCCACCAGGTGTCGACGATGGGGCAGCGCTGCTCGCCCACGGCATTGAAATACCAGTCCCAGGCTTCCGGGTTGATCGGTTCGCCGACGCTGCCCAACAGCCGCAGGCTTGCACGGGAAGTGTTTTCCAGCGGGCCGTGGCCCTCACGCATCAAGGCGCGCAAGGCGGTGGGCGCGGTGTAGAAGATGTTCACTTGGTGTTTGTCGATCACTTGCCAGAAGCGCGAGCTGTCCGGGTAGCTGGGCACGCCTTCGAACATCAGCGAGGTGGCGCCATTGGCCAGCGGGCCGTACACGATATAGCTGTGGCCGGTGACCCAGCCCACGTCGGCGGTGCACCAGAACACTTCGCCGTCGCGGTAGTCGAGCACGTACTTGAAGGTCATCGCCGCCTGCAGAAGATAGCCACCGGTGGTGTGCAGCACGCCCTTGGGTTTGCCGGTGCTGCCGGAGGTGTAGAGGATGAACAGCGGGTCTTCGGCGTCCATTGGCTCGGGCGGGCAGTCGTCGCTCGCCGCCTCCACGGCGGGCTGATACTTGAGGTCGCGGCCTTCGCTCCAGCCGACGGCCGCCCCGGTGCGCTCCACCACCAGTACGGTGCTCACATTCGGGCAACTGGTCAGTGCCTTGTCGACGTTCTGTTTCAGCGCCACCGGCTTGCCGCCGCGCACGCCTTCATCGGCGGTGATCACGGTGCGGCAGTCGGCGTCGAGAATGCGGTCGCGCAAGGCGTCGGGCGAGAACCCGCCAAACACCACGGAATGCACCGCACCAATACGCGTACAGGCCAGCATCGCGTAGGCTGCTTCCGGAATCATTGGCATATAGATGCACACGCGGTCGCCTTTCTTCACGCCACGGCTTTTCAGCACATTGGCGAGACGGCATACGTTTTGGTGCAGTTGGCGGTAGGTGATTTTGGATGATGTTGTCGGGTCATCGCCTTCCCAGATGAAGGCCGGTTGATCGGCACGTTGTGCCAGGTGACGGTCGATGCAGTTGTAACTGACGTTCAGCTGGCCACCGGCAAACCATTGCGCTGCGCCGGTCTTGATGTCCGAACGTTGAACGGTGTGCCAGGGTTTGATCCAGTCGAGGAAGCCCTTGGCCTGTTCGGCCCAGAAGGTGTCGGGCTGTTCGATGGATTGGTGATAGAGGCGCTTGTAGTCCTCTTGGCTGAGCTGCGCAGCTCGGCGGACGGCATCGGTGGTGGGAAACGAGCTGATATCGAACATGAGCGGTCCTTATTCTTGTTTTAGGGACAAGAGGGGAGCGCCCTGTGTAGGAGCCGGCAAGCCGGCTCCTACACAGGGCGGTGTGCTCCCGCCATTTCAGACCATCAGTGTAGTGCCGATCCCTTAGCCGCGGTGACGACCACGGAAGTAGTTGATCAGGCCCTGGGTCGAAGCGTCCTCGGCCGAGGTTTCTTCGGCGCCGGTCAGGCGGTTGTACACGCCTTTGCCCAGCTCTTTACCCAGCTCCACACCCCATTGGTCGAAGGCGTTGATACCCCAGATCACGCTCTGCACAAACACTTTGTGTTCATACATGGCGACCAGCGCGCCCAAGCGACGCGGGCTGATGCGCTCAACCACTAGGGTGTTGCTCGGACGGTTGCCCGGGATCACCTTGTGCGGGGCCAGCTTCTGCACTTCGGCTTCCGGGATGCCCTTGTCGCGCAACTCGGCTTCGGCTTCGGCGCGGGTCTTGCCGAGCATCAGCGCCTGGCTCTGGGACAGGCAGTTGGCGTACAGCCACTGGTGGTGGTCAGAGACCGGGTTGAAGCTGACGATCGGCACGATGAAGTCGGCCGGGATCAGTTGGGTCCCTTGGTGCAGCAACTGGTGGTACGCGTGCTGGCCGTTGCAGCCGACGCCGCCCCAGATCACCGGGCCGGTATCGGTGGACACGGGCGTGCCGTCCTGGCGCACGCTCTTGCCGTTGGATTCCATGTCCAGTTGTTGCAGGTGCTTGGTGATGTTACGCAGGTAGTGGTCGTACGGCAGGATCGCGTGGCTCTGCGCGCCCCAGAAGTTGCCGTACCACACGCCCAGCAGGCCCAGCAGTACGGGCATGTTCTGTTCGAACGGCGCGTTCTGGAAGTGCTGGTCCATGGTGTAGGCACCGGACAGCAGCTCCTTGAAGTTGGACATGCCGATGGCCAGCGCAATGGGCAAGCCGATGGCCGACCACAGCGAGTAACGGCCGCCAACCCAGTCCCACATCGGGAAGATGTTCTCTTCGCGGATACCGAACGCCACGGCCGCGGCGTTGTTGCTCGATACCGCGATGAAGTGGCGGTACAGCTCGGCTTCCGAGCCACCCTGGGCCAGGTACCAGGCACGGGCGGCCTGGGCGTTCTTCAGGGTTTCCAGGGTGTTGAAGGATTTCGACGAGACGATGAACAGCGTGGTCTCGGCGCGCAGCTTCATGGTCAGCTCGTGGAACTCACTGCCGTCGATGTTCGCCAGGTAGTGGCAGCGCACGCCTTTATGGGCGTAGGACAACAGCGCTTCGGACACCAGCTCCGGGCCGAGGAACGAACCACCGATACCGATGTTCACCACGTCGGTGATCGGCTTCTCGGTGTAGCCACGCCACAGGCCGTCGTGGATACGGCCGACCAAGTCAGTGATCTGGTTCAGCACCTTGTGCACGTCCGGCATGATGTTCACGCCGTTGACCGACAGCTTGTCGCCCACTGGGCGGCGCAAGGCGGTGTGCAGGGCAGGGCGGCCCTCGGAAGAGTTGACCGGCTCGCCTGCATACAGCGAGTTAATCGCATCTTTAAGACCGACTTCCTTGGCCAAACCCACCAGCAAGTCGCGGGTTTCGCTGGTGATCAGGTTTTTCGAGTAATCGAGGAAAAGTCCGCAGCTGCTCAAGGTGAACTGGGAGAAACGCTGAGGATCGGCATTGAACGCTTCGCGCATGCTGAAATCCTGCATGGCTTGGCGATGTTGATTGAGCGCTTGCCAGGCGGGCAGAGCGGTAACGTCATGAGGAGTGCGGTAGTACGCCATCGCTGCGGGTTTCCTTTTATTACGGGGACTGCCTTTAGGACACTTCAAAGTCCGGAACGTCCTGCTTTGTTCAAGCGGCCGACCCCGGACAGCGCTAACCAAGAGCGCAGGGCGATTACATTAAACCTAGCGTGTGAATATGTCTTGGCTTTGTCTGCGCTGTAGCCGGTACTTTTTTATACCGGCACAGCGGGCAGGGCAACAGGCGTGCTGTTTTTGAGGTGGGAAAAGGCGGGGAGTGTCAGGCCAGGTTCAGGTGCAGGTTGTCGATCAGCCGCGTGGCGCCCAAGTAGGCGGCCACCAGAATCACGATGTCGCGGTCCTCGGCCGTGGCAGGGCGCAGGTGCACGCCTTGGCGAACTTCCAGGTAGTCGATGCGCAAGCCGGCGGCTTCGATCTGCTGGACCTGCTCGGCGCGCAGCTTGGCGAAATCATGCTCACCGGCTTTGATCGCCTCGGCAATCTGGCTGAGGCTGCGGTACAGCACTGGGGCAATGGCGCGCTGCTCTTCGGTGAGGTAACCATTGCGCGACGACAGCGCAAGGCCGTCGTCGGCGCGCACGGTGGGCTCGCCGATGATCTGGATCGGCATGTTCAGGTCGTGGACCATGGCGCGGATCACCGCCAGTTGCTGGTAGTCCTTCTGGCCAAACACGGCCATGTCGGGCTGGACCATGTTGAACAGCTTGCTCACCACTGTCGCCACGCCCTCGAAATGCCCAGGGCGGCTGGCGCCGCACAGGCCTTCGGAGAGTTGCGGCACGCTGACCCGCGTCTGGCCGGTCATGCCGCCGGGGTACATCTCTTCGACGGTGGGCGCGAACAGCAGGTTGCAGCCGGCTTGCAGCAGCTTTTCCTGGTCGGCCGCCAAGGTACGCGGGTACTTGTCCAGGTCTTCGCCAGCGCCGAACTGCAGCGGGTTGACGAAGATGCTCGCCACCACGAAGTCCGCCTGTTGCGCAGCCTTGGTCACCAGGGTGGCGTGGCCGCTGTGCAGGTTGCCCATGGTGGGCACAAAGCCAATGCGTTTGCCGGCGCTGCGGGCGTGGGCCACGGCAGCCCGCAGTTCACGTACGGTTTTTACGGTGTTCATGCAGAGAATCCGTGTTCGACGCCAGGGAAGGTAACGGCTTTGACTTCAGCGACGTAGGCGCTCAACGCGGCATGGATGCTGTCCTGGCCGGCCATGAAGTTCTTCACGAACTTGGGTACGCGGCCGCTGATCGACAGGCCGAGCATGTCATGCACCACCAGCACTTGGCCGTCGGTGGCCGAACCTGCGCCAATGCCGATGACCGGCACTTTGACGGCCTGGGTGATTTCGGCGGCGAGTTCGCTGGGCACGCATTCGAGCAGGATCATTGCGGCGCCGGCCTGTTCCAGGGCAATCGCATCGGCACGCATCTGGCGTGCCTGAGCCTCATTACGGCCTTGAACCTTGTAGCCGCCGAGGATGTTCACCGACTGCGGCGTCAGGCCCATATGCGCACACACCGGCACGCCACGTTCCGCCAGCAGGCGGATGGACTCGGCGAGCCACACGGCGCCTTCCACTTTGATCATGTGCGCACCGGCTTGCATCAGCTTGCCGGCGTTCTGAAAGGTCTGTTCGAGTGTTGCGTAACCCATGAACGGCAGGTCAGCAATGATGAACGCACCGTCGTTGCCGCGTTTGACGCTGGCGGTGTGGTAAGCGAGGTCATCGGTCGTAACAGGCAGGGTGCTGTCATTCCCTTGAAGAACCATGCCCAGGGAGTCACCCACCAGCAACACCTCCACGCCCGCCTGGCAACTGGCGTGGGCGAAGGTGGCGTCGTAGCAGGTCAGCATGGTGATTTTTTCACCTTTGAGCTTGAGGCTCTGCAAGGTGGTCAGGGTAATGTCTGGCATGAAAAGGGTCCTCGTTCAGGCGCTTGGAAACAGCGAGTAACGCGCGTGAGTCTTCGTTTATACAGGCGCACTGTCTTGAGAGCAGTGCTTATAAGGCCTGGATTGCGCCCTTGAGCGCCGTGTTGACGGCAGCGGGACGCCTATAGTCGTGATGGGGACACGGGAAGTCAATTGGATGTGTTACCGCATTGTTACGACGGCGGTGTTACCGCTGTTACTGACGCGATTCAGCAACTTCAGCGGCGTTTTCAGGCTACATGGGATCAAAATGTGGAAGCTGGCTTGCCTGCGATGCAGGCGCCTCGGTCTTTCAGTGAGGCCGAGGTGATGCTATCGCAGGCAAGCCCGCTCCCACATTGACCGAGTCAGTCTTGGGGCAGGCGTTCCAGGCCGACGAATGGGCACGCGGCCAACAGGTCGCTGAGTCGCTGACCACCGGGTAGTTGCAGCGTGGCGGGGGCCAGTTCGGCCAGCGGATACAGCACAAAGGCCCGCAGGTGCATCTGGTAATGCGGCACCTTCAGGCGCGGCTCCTCGATGAGGCGATCACCAAACAGCAGGATGTCCAGGTCCAGGGTGCGCGGGCCCCACCGTTCAAGGCGTTCGCGACCCTGATCGTTCTCGATGGCTTGCAGGGCATCGAGCAGTTCCAGCGGCGCGAGGCTGCTGTCCAAGGCGGCCACCGCGTTGGTGTAGCGCGGTTGGCCCGGGAGCAGGGAGTCACTTTGGTAGAAGGCCGACACGCTGGCGACGGTTGTGCCGGGCAACTGCGCCAGTGCTTCGATGGCACTGCGCAATTGCTGGTCCGGGGCAGCCAGGTTGCTGCCCATGCCGATGTAGATGCGTTCCACGTTTAATCGCCCGAGGCGCCTGAGGCGTCAGCGGCGCTGCGTTTGCGCTTGGTACCACTGCGACGACGCTTTTTCGGGCCTGTGCCTTCGCCGTCACCCTTGCTGCCGAGATCACGGATCATGTCACGACGCTCGCTGTCATTGGCGTCCTGGTAGTCGGTCCACCAGTCGCCCAGGCCGTCGGTCTGCTCGCCGGCGCTTTCACGCAGCAGCAGGAAGTCGTAGCCCGCACGGAAGCGTGGGTTGTCCAGCAGCAGGTCGGCGCGTTTGCCGCTGCGACGTGGCAGGCGCTCCTGCATGTCCCAGATCTCGCGAATCGGCATCGTGAAGCGCTTCGGAATAGCGATGCGCTGGCACTGCTCGGCGATCAGCTCGTGCGCGGCTTCCTGCATGGCCGGAATCGGCGGCATGCCGCGGTCCTGCAGGCGCAATACGCGTTTTGGCAGGGCCGGCCACAACAGGGCGGCAAACAGGAACGCCGGGGTGACCGGTTTGTTCTGCTTGATGCGCAGGTCGGTGTTGATCAGGGCTTCGCTGATCAGGGTGTGGGTGTATGTCGGGTTGTATTCCAGTGCTTCGGCGCTGGCCGGGAACAGTGGATCGAACAACTGCAGGTCCACCAGCATTTCGAAGGTGTCGGCGGCGTAGCCCGAGAGGAACAACTTGAGCACTTCTTCGAACAGGCGTGCCGAAGGGATCTCGCGCAGCATCGGGGCCAGGTCGCGAATCGGCGCGGCGGTGTGTTTCTCGATACCGAAGTTCAGTTTGGCGGCAAACCGCACTGCACGCAGCATGCGCACCGGGTCTTCTTGGTAGCGCTGGACCGGATCACCGATCAGGCGGATCAGGTTGTTACGGATGTCGTGTACGCCGTTGGCGTAATCGAGGATGCGCTCGCTGACCGGGTCGTAATACAAGGCGTTGATGGTGAAGTCGCGGCGCTGTGCGTCTTCTTCCAGGGTGCCGTAGACGTTGTCGCGCAGGATACGGCCGCTCTCGTTGCGGGAAGACTGGTTGGTGTCTTCCTCTTCATCGTTTTGCGGATGACCGGCGCGGAAGGTGGCGACCTCGATGATTTCGCGGCCGAAGTGGATGTGCACCAGCTTGAAGCGACGGCCGATGATTCGCGCATTGCGGAATTCGGCACGCACTTGCTCGGGCGTGGCACTGGTGGCGACGTCGAAATCCTTGGGCGTGATGTTGAGCAGCATGTCGCGCACGCAGCCACCGACCAGATAAGCCTGGTAGCCGGCGTTCTGCAGGCGTTCGACGATATTCACTGCATAACGGCTGAATTGAGCGCGTTGCAGCGAATGCTGGCTGCTGTTGAGCACTTCAGGCGTGCTGCGTTTGTGTTGCGTACGACGCAAGGGAGAACGGAATGACTGGAACAACTTCTTCAGCATGGGATGCACTGTTTGAAGGAATGTTCGGCCATAACGAAGAATGACCGCATGATGGGCGGGGATTCTAGCATTTAGTCAGGGGATGGTGTAGGAACAAGCTGCAGGCCTTGCGCCATAAGCCTTGGAAGGTCAAATCGCAGAAACTACAAGGGGAGCCGAAGCTCCCCCAGAAGTAGTTGCGTGCTCTATTTTTATTATTGATTTCGGGCTTCTTGTTTTTGTTGATCGCCCTCGCCATGAAGCTTCACCTTCATGACACTCCCAATCGGGAGTCAAGAGCAAACGGATTGCTTTGGTCGCTGTGTTGCTGATCTACGATCCAACCAGTTCAGGCTCTGCCTTAGAGCAGTTTTTGTTGTTCTCGGCCTGGTTGCGGGGCAAGCCCCAAATGCAACGCCTCTCCAAAAGAATCAGTTAGCTGCGCCTCCGCCGTGTTGTTTTTGTTATGCGTGAGTCGATTCGTCTTATTTTTATTGTCTTGTACAAAGCTTGTTATTGTTTTTGTACTAAGCATATAGCAGGGTGCGTGCCAACTTTTGCGTCGGCCAATGAAACCGGGGGTTTGGAGAGGAATTTGGTTTTTGACAGGCCAAAAAAAGCCGGGGCTTCGTTACCGTAAGCCCCGGCTTTTGTTACGTAAAAATTCAGCGGTAACAGTTTTTTCACATCTGAGGGTGTTACCTGTGGGGGAACACCCTCAACTCTCGCTGGCCACACCGGTCTTGCGCCGTGGAATGCCCAGGCGCTGGCGGCGTTCCCACAGGCACTTGCGGCTTACGCCCAGCTTGCGAGCCAGTTCGGTCTCGGTCATGTGGTCCTGGTGCTCGAGGACGAAATGCTGGAAGTAGTCTTCCAGTGACAAATCTTCCGTCGGCTCATGGCTGGTATTGCTACCACCGCCCTGTTGCGGGGCCAGGCCAATGAAATCGTCGTCTTCCAGGTCGCTCAGCTCGATATCGATACCCAACAGCTCGGCAGAGATTTCCGGGCTTTCCGACAGGATCACCGCGCGTTCGACCGCGTTTTCCAGTTCCCGCACGTTACCCGGCCACGAGTAATGCCGGATGGCCTGTTCGGCGTCCGGGGCAAACTTGAGGTCAGTACGGTTGATGCGGGCGCTCTGGCGCAACAGGAACGCATTGGCGATTTCGTTGACGTCGGCGCCGCGCTCACGCAGGGCCGGCAGCTTGAGGGCGATCACGTGCAGGCGGTAATACAAGTCTTCACGGAACTGGCCGATCTTGGCCAGGCTTTTCAGGTCACGGTGAGTCGCCGCGATCAGGCGTACATCTACCTTCTGCGACTGCACCGAGCCGACGCGGCGAATCTCGCCTTCCTGCAACACACGCAGCAAGCGGGCCTGGGCTTCCAGGGGCAGCTCGCCGATCTCGTCAAGGAACAGCGTGCCGCCATCTGCCGCTTCGACCAGGCCCGCACGTCCGGCGCTGGCGCCGGTGAACGCGCCTTTTTCGTGGCCGAACAATTCGGATTCGATCAGCGATTCAGGGATGGCTGCGCAGTTCACCGAGATCATCGGCGCCTTGGCGCGCTTGGACAGGTTGTGCAGGGCGCGTGCCACCAGCTCTTTACCGGTGCCCGACTCGCCCTGGATCAAGACATTGGAATCGGTAGGCGCGACTTTGCGGATCTTGCCATACAGGTCTTGCATCGGCGGGCATGAGCCGATGATGCCGATTTCGCCGTTGCTGTTATCCACCCCCGGCTTGTCGGCCGCCTTGCCCGCAGGGCGCTGTTCGGCCGGTGCGCTGCTGGCCGACTGACGGTCACGCAGGATGCGGGCCACGGCCTGGAGCATTTCGTCATGGTCGAAAGGCTTGGCGATGTAGTCCACCGCGCCCATCTTCATGGAGTCTACCGCCGAGCGCAGGCTGGCGTAGCTGGTCATGATCAGCACCGGGGTGCCCTGGCCAAGCTTGATCAGCTCGGTGCCCGGAGCGCCCGGCAGGCGCAGGTCACTCACAATCAGGTCGAACGTGGGAATGCTGAACCGCTCTTGGGCTTCCTGCACCGAGCCGGCTTCGCTGACCTGGTACTGATTACGTTCAAGCAGGCGACGCAAGGCAGAGCGGATAATGGTTTCGTCTTCGACGATCAAAATGTGCGGCATTGATTCAATTCTCTCGACGGTCTCAGTTCACAGCGGACGTCGCTTCGACATGACGCGGCAAGGTCACCCGAATACGGGTGCCGCGTTGGCTTTCGGTGTCAGCCGGGCTGTCGATGGTGATTTGTCCATAATGCTCTTCAACGATGGAATAGACCAGTGCAAGGCCCAGACCGGTACCTTCACCTGGGTCCTTGGTGGTGAAGAAGGGTTCGAACAATCGGTCCATGATGTTCTGTGGAATGCCGCTGCCCTCGTCCTCGACGATCAGGTCGACCGTGTGCTCGAAAGCCTCGGTCTTGACCCTTACCGCGCCACCCGCCGGTGTTGCGTCGCGGGCGTTGGACAGCAGGTTGATCAGCACTTGGGCCAGGCGTTGTGAGTCGCCGTCGACCCAATGGTCCGGATCACACAAGTTGAAGAACTGTACTTCGAAATTGCGCCGGTTCAAGGCCAGCAGCCCAATGGCATCCTGCGCCACTTCGGCCAGGCATACCGCTTCGTCCTGATTCTGATGGGCGCCCGCATGGGCAAAGCTCATCAGCGACTGCACGATGCGGGAAACACGCTTGGTCTGTTCAAGGATCTGCCCGCTGATTTCGGTGATTTCGCCGTCTTCTTCGCGCTCTTCCCGCAGGTTCTGCGCAAGGCAGGCGATACCGGTGATCGGATTGCCGATTTCATGGGCGACGCCCGCTGCCAGGCGGCCAATACTGGCCAGTCGCTCGGAGTGCACCAGCTTGTCTTCGAGCATCTGGGTTTCGGTCAGGTCTTCCACCAGCAACACCAGGCCACTGTTACCCGGTGCCAGCGGCTCGTCGATCGCAGCCTTGTGCAGGTTGAGCCAACGGGTCTGGCCATCGAGGGCCAGGTGCTGCTTGTGCAAGTGTTCGTCGGGCAGGTTGATGAAGCCTTGCAGCAACTCCTTCCACGGTTCGCCCAGGGTGTTCAGGCGCGAGCCCACCACGCGCTGGGCGGCGATACCGGTGAGTTCCTCCATGGCCTTGTTCCACATGAGGATCTCCTGGTCCTTGGCCAGGGAGCACACGCCCATCGGCAGCTCTTGCAGCGTCTGACGGTGGTAGCGGCGCAGGGCATCGAGTTCGGCGGCCAGGCCGGTGAGGCGCGAGTGGTAGTCCTCAAGGCGGCTTTCGATGAAGTGAATGTCTTCGGTGACGTAGTTTTCGCCGCCCGCCTTGTAGGGCAGGAAGGTTTCCACCATGTCCTGGGACACGCTCGGGCCCATCAGGCCCGAGAGGTTCGCTTCGATGCGGTCACGCAGACGACGCAGCGCGTAAGGGCGCCGCTCGTCGAACGGCAGGTACAGGTCGCGCAGCGCTTGCTCGACTTCTTTTTGTGCGGCCTTGGCGCCGAGGGGCTTGGCCAGTTGCGTGGCGAACTCCTGGGGCGACGCCGCATGCAGTTCGCGGCGTTGCGGCCGGCGCACGTTATCCACTGCGCAGGCTTCGGCGGCGCTGGTTTCTTCGGGGCTGGCGTTGGTGAACAGCGAGATCAGGGTGAACATCAGAACGTTGGCGGCCAGCGAGGCGATGGCCGCCATGTGCCAGCTGGTGTCGTCCAGTACGTAAATCATGTTCAGCAGCGGGATGTAGAAGCCCTGCAGATTGCCGACCAACGGCAAGAGCATGGTGACGATCCACACCAGGATGCCCGCCAGCAAGCCGGCGATAAAACCGCGACGGTTGGCGGTTGGCCAATAGAGTACCGACAGCACTCCCGGCAGGAACTGCAAGGTGGCGACGAACGCGACGATGCCCAGGTTGGCCAGATCTTGCCCCGCGCCCAGCAGCAGGTAGAAACCGTAGCCGGCCATGATGATCGCGACGATCAGCGCGCGGCGTGTCCATTTCAGCCAGCGGTAGATATTGCCCTCGGCGGGCGGCTGGTACAGCGGCAGCACCAGGTGGTTGAGCGCCATGCCCGACAGCGCCAGGGTGGTGACGATGATCAACCCGCTGGCGGCGGAAAGCCCGCCAACGTAAGCCAGCAGCGCCAGGGCCGGGTTGTTGGCGGCAATGCCGATGCCGAGGGTGAAGTATTCGGGGTTGGTGGTTGCGCCCAGTTTCAAACCGGCCCACAGGATCAGCGGCACCGCCAGGCTCATCAGCAGCAAAAACAGTGGCAAGCCCCAGCTGGCGCTGACCAGCGAGCGCGGGTTGAGGTTCTCGGTAAACGTCATGTGGTACATGTGCGGCATCACGATCGCCGAGGCGAAGAACACCAGCAACAGCGTGCGCCACGGGCCTTCTTGCAGCGGCGTGTGCAAGGCGGCGAGGGCGGTCTGGTTCTGCAGCAGCCACAGTTCGAGCTGTTGTGGGCCGTCGAACACGCCATAGAGCGCATAGAGTCCGACGCCGCCGATGGCGATCAGCTTGATCACTGACTCGAAGGCGATCGCAAAGACCAGGCCTTCGTGTTTCTCGCGAGTGGCGATATGGCGCGAGCCGAAGAAAATCGTGAACAGCGTGATCAGCGCACAGAAGGCCAGCGCGACCCGGTGCTGCACCGGCTCACGGGTCAGGATGCTGATGGAGTCCGCCACGGCCTGGATCTGCAGGGCCAGCAGCGGCAGCACGCCGATCAGCATGAACACGGTGGTCAAGGCGCCCGCCCAGGTGCTGCGGAAGCGGAAGGCGAACAGGTCGGCCAGGGAGGATAGCTGATAGGTGCGGGTGATTTTCAGGATCGGGTACAGCAGCACCGGCGCCAGCAGGAACGCGCCGGACACGCCAAGGTAGCTGGAGAGAAAGCCGTAGCCGTACTGGTAGGCCAGGCCCACCGTGCCATAAAACGCCCAGGCACTGGCGTAGACGCCCAGGGACAAGGTGTAGGTCAACGGATGGCGAATGATCGCCCGCGGAATCATTCCGCGCTCACTGATCCAGGCCACCCCGAACAACGCGGCCAGGTAGGCGGCGCTGATCAGCAGCATCTGGGTGAGGCTAAAGCTCATCGGCATCTTTTTGGCTCTGCAGGATGAAGGTCACGACGATCAGGATCAGCCACAGCAGATAGGGGCGATACCAGGCGCCCGTGGCGTCGATCCACCAATCCATGATGGCGGGAGAAAACAGGTAGATCCCGACGACCAGCAGCAGGACCAATCGATAGATGTACATGTTGGCCTCTGTGTAAAAACGTGGGGCGATGGTAACGGATGCTTGGCAAGCTGCAAGCGCCTTCAGTTCAAATGCGCTTCGGCCAGCGTGAGTGTGCGCGGGATCTTTGTCGCGTCCCAGTGCGCAATCCCCCAATCCAGCAGCTCCCGTGGGCTGGCGTACAGCAACTCGTTGCCCGGCTGCTGGCCCAGGGCGCGCAGTGCTCTCAATAACAAAGGCGTGGCCTGGTCAGGTGTCAATGGCGGTGATCGGTAGGATTTGCCCAGCTTGTTGCCGTCCGGTTGGATGATCAGCGGCACGTGCAGATAGCGCGGTTGGCGCAGGCCCAGCAATTCTTGCAGGTAGAGTTGGCGTGGCGTGGAGTCAAGCAAGTCGGCGCCGCGCACGATATCGGTCACACCCTGCCAGGCATCGTCGAGCACTACGGCCAATTGGTAGGCATAGAGGCCGTCGCGACGGCGGATGATGAAGTCTCCTACATCGCGGCCGAGGTGTTGTCGGAATTCGCCCTGCACACGGTCGGTAAAGTGATATGCAAGCTCAGGCACGCGCAAACGAATGGCGGCGTCCTGCTGGTCGTGCCCGGCATTGCGGCACAGCCCCGGGTAAATCCCGTTGTAGGCTTCCAGTTGTTTGCGTGAACAGGTGCAGGCGTAGGCCAGGCCATGGTTGAACATGTCGTTCAGTACTTTGGCGTAGGCTTCGTGCCGCTCGCTTTGTCGGACCAGTTCCCCGTCCCACTCGAAGCCATAGCTTTCCAGGGCGTGCAGGATCGCGGCCTGGGCGCCGGGTTCTTCGCGAGGGGGATCGAGGTCTTCCATGCGCATCAGCCAGCGGCCATGGTTGGCGCGGGCGTCGAGGTAGGAGGCGAGGGCGGCGACCAGGGAGCCGAAGTGCAAGTGGCCGCTGGGTGTGGGGGCGAAGCGCCCGATATAGGTAGAGGCAGTCATGGGCCGGATACTACTGGAAAATCGGTAAACGCCAGAAACAAAAATGGGGCGTTTGCACGCCCCATTCGTTCAGCCCGGCAGGGATTACTTGCCGACCTGTTTTTCCTTGATTTCAGCCAAGGTCTTGCAGTCTACGCAGAGGTCCGCGGTAGGGCGTGCTTCCAGGCGACGGATACCGATCTCGACGCCGCAGGATTCGCACCAGCCATATTCCTCGTCTTCGATCAGTTGCAGTGTCTTGTCGATTTTCTTGATCAGCTTGCGCTCGCGATCACGGGCGCGCAGTTCGAGGGCGAATTCCTCTTCCTGGCTGGCACGGTCTGCCGGGTCAGGAAAGTTGGCTGCTTCGTCCTTCATGTGGTCAACCGTGCGGTCGACTTCCTGCATCAAGTCCTGCTTCCACTTCTTCAGAATATTGGAGAAGTGCTTGCGCATGGGCTCGCTCATGTACTCCTCACCCTTTGCCTCGACATAGGGTGTGAAGCCGCTGAGGCCTGAGGATTGTTGTTGCTTTGCTTGGGTGGACATGAATAGACCGCCTCTCACTCTTCTAATCCATTGCGCAGGATTGCAACGTCACCGACACCTGCCGGCCCTGCGGCTGCAAGCGGGCGAACTTACCAGATAGATTCGGGGTGCGCCACTCCCGGTTGTCGAGGCCCATCGCGCGCGGGTTGCAAACGGTAGCAGCCCGGCATGGCTGGTTATGAGGAGCCTCGAGTGTTGATTTTAGTCGTTTTGCAAGCGCCTGCCCGGTTCATCGCAGGCCACGGGGCAGGCAATAGAACATGTTTTACGGCGCGGGTTCGGTAGAATCCAGATTTTGTCCTCACCGTCTAAGGAAGGCTAATGGCTCAGCCCTACAGTGCGCGCAGTCGCGCCATCGAACCTTTTCATGTCATGGCGTTGCTGGCGCGCGCCAATGAGCTGCAGGCTGCGGGTCATGACGTGATCCACCTGGAGATCGGCGAGCCGGACTTCACCACGGCCGAGCCGATCATCCAGGCCGGCCAGGCCGCGCTGGCGAACGGCAAGACGCGCTACACCGCAGCCCGTGGCCTGCCGGAATTGCGTGAGGCCATCAGCGGTTTTTACGGGCAACGCTACGGTTTGAGCGTGGACCCTGAGCGCATCCTGATCACCCCTGGTGGTTCGGGCGCGCTGTTGCTGGCGAGCAGTCTGTTGGTCGACCCGGGCAAACATTGGCTGCTGGCGGACCCAGGTTACCCGTGTAATCGGCATTTCCTGCGGCTGGTGGAGGGCGCGGCCCAATTGGTGCCGGTGGGGCCTGAGGTTCGCTATCAGCTGACCGCCGACCTGGTGGCCAGGCATTGGGACCAGGACAGTGTTGGCGCGCTCGTGGCGTCGCCCGCCAACCCGACCGGAACCATTCTTGCGCGAGATGAGTTGGCCAGCCTGTCGAATGCGATCAAGGCACGTAATGGTCACCTGGTGGTCGACGAGATCTACCACGGCCTCACCTATGGCACAGACGCTGCCAGCGTGCTGGAAGTCGACGATGACGCCTTTGTCCTGAATAGTTTTTCGAAGTATTTCGGCATGACCGGCTGGCGCCTGGGTTGGTTGGTGGCGCCACCGGCGGCGGTGGGCGAGCTGGAGAAGCTGGCGCAAAACCTCTACATCAGCGCGCCGAGCATGGCCCAATACGCGGCCTTGGCCTGTTTCACCCCGCAAACCCTGAGCATTCTGGAAGAGCGCCGCGCCGAGTTTGGCCGTCGTCGCGACTTCCTGCTGCCAGCGCTGCGTGAACTGGGGTTCGGCATTGCAGTGGAGCCAGAGGGGGCGTTCTATTTGTACGCTGATATCAGCGCGTTTGGCGGTGATGCCTTCGCGTTCTGCCGGCATTTCCTCGAAACCGAGCATGTCGCTTTTACCCCCGGGCTGGACTTTGGCCGCCATCAGGCGGGGCATCATGTGCGTTTTGCCTACACGCAAAACCTCGATCGACTGCAGGAGGCGGTGGAACGTATCGCCCGTGGCTTGCGGAGCTGGCAAGGCTGATGCGCTTTCATCCTCCCCTCGAAGAAGGGCGGCTGATTCGCCGCTACAAGCGTTTTCTCACCGATATCGAAACCGTTACCGGCGAGTTGCTGACCATTCACTGCCCGAACACCGGCTCGATGCTCAATTGCATGGTGGAGGGTGGGCAGGTCTGGTTCAGCCGGTCAACGGACCCCAAGCGCAAGTTGCCGGGCACCTGGGAAATCGCCGAAACGCCCCAGGGGCGCCTCGCGTGCGTCAATACGGCGCGGGCCAATCAGTTGGTTGAGGAGGCGCTACACGCGGGTGTCATCACTGAGCTCAACGGCTTTACTGCCCTGAAGCGTGAAGTGCCCTACGGCCAAGAAAAAAGCCGCATCGACTTTTGGCTCGATTATCCCCAGGGCTCGGCTTACGTCGAGGTCAAGAGCGTCACGCTGGGTTTTGATGGCTCGACGGTCGCGGCTTTCCCCGACGCCGTCACCCAGCGCGGTGCCAAGCATTTGCGGGAGCTGGCGCATCTGGCGCGTGAAGGCGTGCGGGCGGTGCAGTTGTATTGCGTCAATCTGTCGGGCGTGGATGCGGTGCGCCCGGCCGTTGAAATAGATGCCGGTTACGCCGCGGCATTGCGTGAGGCCAAGGCTGCCGGTGTGGAGGTGTTGGCCTATGGCGTGCGGGTAACGCCTGAAGAAATTTACGTCGACCGGCGCCTGGATGTCGTGATGGGCGACTAGAGTTCCACCCACAACCCCTGTTCGTCCTCGCGACCGGGCAGGGCGGTGAGGCTTTGGCCGGCGCAAGGGCCGGCGATGCACTCACCGCTTTCGATCAGGAACAGCGCGCCATGGGTGGCGCACTGGATCAGGCTGGCGCTGGTGTCGAGGAAGTGGTCGGGCTGCCATTCCAGCGGGATGCCGCGATGGGGGCAGCGGTTGATATAGAAGTAGGCGACGCCGCCCCGGCGCACGGCCAACAATTTGCAACCATCGATTTCAAAACCAAGGCTGCTATTGGGCGCGAGGGTGGCGGAGGGGCAGAGAAACTTCATTTCAATCCTTAAGTGCCTTGACGTTCAAATGCAAACAATTATCAAATGCCGGCTTCGCCCGTCGGCTGACCGGGCGCTCAATACGATGCCTGGCAGGTGTTGTCTGTCACATCCCTGAGTGCTTGATTGGCCCTGCCCCTGGAAGGAAACCCTGTTATGCGCCTGAGTACCAGCGCTATTGCGCTTGTTGCCTCACTGCTGGTCAACCATGGGGCAGTCGCCTCCGAACTGCCACAACGCTGGGTGAGTGCCGGTGGTGCGCTGTCGGAATGGGTGACGGCCTTTGGCGCGGAGTCGAAGTTGGTGGGGGTTGATACCACCAGTCAGCATCCCGAGTCGCTCAAGGCGCTGCCGAGCATTGGCTACCAGCGGCAGTTGTCGGCTGAAGGCATTCTGAGTTTGCGCCCGCAGATTCTGGTAGGCACCGAGGAAATGGGGCCGCCGCCCGTGTTGGCCCAGATTCGCGGTGCTGGTGTGCAGGTGGAGTTGTTCTCGGCCCAACCGGACCTGCCGACGTTGAAAGGCAACTTGCAGCACTTGGGCAAACTGTTGGGCAGCGAGGCGAAAGCCAACGAATTGTTTACTGGATATGAACAGGCTCTTGAGCAGCAGAAAAGTTGGGTTGCCAAGGCCCAGGCCACGCAGAAATCCCCGGGTGTGCTGCTGTTGCTCGGTCACGCGGGTGGCAAGCCGCTGATCGCGGGTAAAGACACGGCTGCCGATTGGATGCTGCAACAGGCTGGCGGACATAACCTGGCAACCCACAGTGGTTACAAGCCGTTTTCGGTGGAGTCGCTGGCAGGTTTGAGTCCGGATGTTCTGGTGTTTGCTGATCGTGCCCTTACCGGTGATGCGGCGCGTGCAGCGCTATTCAAGGAAAACCCGATTCTGGCTTCCACACCGGCCGCCAAGCAGGGCCGGGTGTTTGAAGTGGATCCGACGCTGCTGGTGGGTGGGCTCGGACCGCGTCTGCCGCAAAGCCTGGTGAAGCTGTCTGCCGGGTTTTACCCGTCCCAGGCCAAGCCCGCCCCATGACGACGCTGGTTAAACCCAAAACACTGTTTATCGGGCTGGCGTTGCTGTGTGTGTTGGCGACCTGGCTCTCATTGGCCTTGGGGCCGGTCAGCCTACCGCTGGTGGATACGCTCAAGGCTGCGTTGCGCTTGATGGGTATACCGATTGAGGCGCAAGGGTTGGAGCAGGCCGAGTTGATCCTGGGGCAGATTCGCCTGCCGCGAACGTTGCTCGGGCTGGCGGTGGGGGGCGTTTTGGCACTGTCGGGTGTGGCGATGCAGGGACTGTTTCGCAACCCGCTGGCCGATCCAGGGTTGGTGGGGGTGTCCAGCGGTGCTGCGCTGGGGGCGGCGATTGCGATAGTCGGTGGTTCGTTCTTTGGCGGCCTGCCGGATGCGGTTGGGCCGTATTTATTGTCGCTGTGTGCGTTCCTCGGGGGGCTCGGGGTGACGGCCCTGGTCTACCGCCTGGGGCGACGTAATGGCCAGACCAACGTGGCAACGATGCTGCTCGCCGGTATTGCCCTTACAGCCCTCGCCAGTTCGGCGGTTGGGCTGTTTACCTACCTGGCGGATGACGCCACTTTACGCACGCTGACCTTCTGGAACCTGGGCAGCCTCAATGGTGCGAGCTATTCGCGGTTGTGGCCGTTGCTGTTGGTGAGTGGCGGTGTGGCGCTGTGGTTGCCGCGGCGGGCCAAGGCGTTGAATGCGCTGTTGCTGGGAGAGTCCGAGGCCAATCACCTGGGTGTTGATGTCGAGAGGCTTAAGCGTGAGCTGGTCTTCTGTACCGCGCTGGGGGTGGGAGCCGCCGTGGCGGCAGCCGGCATGATCGGTTTTGTCGGGCTGGTGGTTCCACATCTGGTGCGGTTGCTGGCCGGACCGGATCACCGGGTGTTGTTGCCCGCATCGGTATTGGCAGGGGCGAGCCTGTTGCTGTTCGCCGATTTGGTGGCTCGCTTGGCGCTGGCGCCGGCTGAGTTGCCGATTGGTATCGTGACTGCGTTTATTGGTGCGCCATTTTTTCTCTACCTGTTGTTGCGGGGGCGTGCCTGATGCTGCGAGTGGAAGAGCTGCAGATCCGGCGCGGTCACAAGACGGTTCTGGCTGATGTCACCTTGGACCTGTTGCCGGGGGAAGTGTTGGGTGTGCTGGGCCCCAACGGGGCGGGCAAAAGTACGTTGCTTGGCGCGTTGTGTGGAGAGTTGCAGCCGGATAAGGGCAATGTCTGGCTTGACCAGCACGTGTTGGCTGACTGGAGTGGTTCGCAACGTGCGCAGCGGCTGGCAGTGCTGCCGCAGGTATCGACGCTGGACTTTGCCTTCCGTGTCGAAGAGGTGGTCGGCATGGGGCGCTTGCCTCATCAGACGGGTCGGGTGCGTGATGATGAAATCATCAGCGCGGCCCTGCAGGCGGCGGATGTGGGGCACTTGAGTGGCCGCAGCTACCTGGCGCTGTCGGGTGGGGAGCGTCAACGGGTGCATCTTGCGCGGGTTCTCGCACAGTTATGGCCGGGTGAAGCTGGCCAGACGCTGCTATTGGATGAGCCCACATCGATGCTCGACCCGTTGCACCAGCACACCACCCTGCAGGCCATCCGCCACTTTGCGGATCGGGGGGCGGCGGTGCTGGTGATCCTCCATGACCTTAACCTGGCAGCGCGTTACTGCGATCGTATCCTGTTGCTGGAACAGGGACGCCCTCATGCGCTGGATATACCTTCGAAGGTCTTGCTGCCCGAGCCGCTCAAGGCTGTCTTTGGCCTGGAGGTGTTGGTGCAGCCGCATCCCGAACGTGGCCACCCATTGATTATTGCGCGCTGAAGTCGATTTATTGCAGGCAAAAAAAGACCCGGCAAGAGCCGGGTCAAATAACCGTGATTAGCCTGATGAGGAGATAATCTGAGAGTCCGAACCAATGGTCTTTCAGTTATCGGCTGATCTCGCGACCAGTTGTGATAATCATAACGATTCTCATTTGAGAGTCAACCTTTGTTTTTCCTTGCTCCTCAAGTTTTCTCAAACAGGTGTTTGTCATGCCCGTAAAGGCTGGGTCTGATCGTGAATCTAATTCTTCTGCCGCGCTGAAATAGCATCCAACTGACGGTTCAACGCTTCCTTGCGCTCCGACGGAATGTCGTTCCAGTGCACATCCATCAATGCGCCTTCGATGGCATACAGCAGCACTTTGGACGCCCGGAATCCACGCGTCCGCACGGCTCGGTAGGCGTCGACCGCTCCCAAGCGGCGCAGATCGGACGCGCTGTGGATGCCCACCGCATGCAGCCACTGCGCCGACGTCTTGCCAAGATTTTTCAGGTGTTGCAGCTCATCGTTCATCAAGCCTCCTTGCGACGGCCGAATGGTGCGGTGGGTATCGTGACCAGGCAAGCCTGAAAAGGAGTGTAGCGCTCAGTAGGAAAAGCGTAGTTCTTTGGTCAGGAACGGCTGAAAAGCTTATAAGAATGGCGCGAGGATTTTGACAAAAGGCAGGCATAAAACCCCGGCGCGCCTGGGCGTGACCGGGGTTTTGGGTAATGGCATTACTTGGTGCGGTAACGCAGGCGGGTACCGAAATTGACCGACATTAGGATCTCATCGGCGGTCAGTTCAGGCGGAAAGTAAGCCCCTGAGATCTGTGCATGGGCCAGGCTGGCGCCTTCCAGTGAGCAGTCGCGCAAGTCCAAACCGCGTAGGTCAGCGGAGCGAAAGTACGCGTCGGTGAAGTCCACACCGGTAGCGTTCAGCTCACGCAGGTCGAGCCCGCGGAAGTCGCCGCCACGCATATTGATGGCACCGTCTTTGGGGCGCTCCTGGTTGAAACCTCGGATGTCATCTTTATGCAGGAGCGAGTAGAGCGGGGTATCAAGAAGCTTGGGCTGACTCATGACGGCGACTCCTGTTGGATTTATGACGCCATTATAGTGCCACTATTGCCTGGTCGTGCGCCCTAAGTCGGTGACACGACCAAGAAATATTTCTTACAGGCCTGGCAGGCGCTGGCGAATGTGGGCGACCAAGGCGTCGAGTGTCCCGCTTTCATTGGTCTCGACACGATGGCTGAGCAGCAGTTCCTCGGCGGTCAGTGGCTCACGGTTGGCTTGTTGCTCCTCAATGACCGCCAGTGTTGCGTCGGAAGGATCGTTCTTGTCCGCCTGACGTTGTGCCAGCCAGCTGGCGATAACGGCCTGTGGTGCGTTGCAATCCAGGATCAGGAAAGGAGCGCCAGTCGCTTCAGCCACTTTGGCGGCGGCGCTGCGCTGTTCGTGCTTCAGGAACGTGGCATCCAGCACCACAGGGAAGCCTGCACGCAGCACGGTATCGGCAATTTCATTCAGGCGGGCGTAGGTCGCTGCACTGGCGTCGGCTGCATAAATGCCGGCTTGTGGCGTGTTTTCCACCTGTTGTTCACCGAACAGGCGCTTGCGTTCAACGTCTGAACGCAGGCGCACGGCGCCCAAGGCTTCCACCAGTCGCATCGAGACCTGGCTTTTGCCGACAGCCGAAACGCCGTGGGTAATGGCCAGGAAGCGCGACGGAATGGTGCTGTAGCTTTCTGCGAGGTTCGCGTAGTTGCGGTACTGGCGCAGGGTGGTGGCGCGTTGTACCGGGCTGGCCTCGCTTGGCATGCTGAACAGTGCGATCTTGGCACGGACCAGGGCGCGGTAGGCTTTGTAGAAGTTCAGCACTTCAAGGCCTTTGTAGTCGCCTGTCAATTCCAGGTACTGGCTGATGAAGCGGCGTGCCAGGGATTTGAGGCCACGGTCTTCCAGGTCCATTGCCAGGAAGCCGGTGTCGGCGTAGACGTCGGTGAAGCGGAACGGCTCGTTGAATTCGATGCAGTCGAAGATCACTACACGACCATTGATCAAGGTGGCGTTGCCCAGGTGGATGTCACCGTGGCATTCGCGAGTGAAGCCGTCGAGCTTGCGCTGGGCGAGCAAGGGCTTGAGACGCTCGAAACTGCTTTCGGCCCAGGCTTGCAGGGCTTCGAGTTGAACCAGGTCGGCCTTGTCGCTGAGGAACGGGCGGATCTGTTCGAAGTTCTGCCGCACCGGTGCCATCACTTCGTCCGGTGTACCGGCCGGGTGATCCTGCGGCACTTTCGGGGCTGTCAGGTGAAAGTGTGCAATCTGTTTGGCCATCTCATCGATGTGCGCGCTGGTCAGTTCGCCATTGGCTTGCAAGGTGCTTAGCAGTTGGCTTTGTGGGAACTGGCGCATTTTCAGCGCGTACTCGATCACCGGGCCTTCACCGCCCAATTGCGGGGCTTCGGCGGTACCGGTAATCGGCAACACTTCAAGATACAAATCTTCGGTCAGGCGCCCGTTCAGGCGCAGTTCTTCGTTGCAGAAGTGGCCGCGGTCTTCCAGGGCCGTGAAGTTGAGAAAGCCGAAGTTCATCGGCTTCTTCAATTTATAGGCGTAGGGGCCGGTCAGGATCACCCAGGAGATATGGGTTTCGATGACTTGAAACGCTTCAACCGGGTGTGGGTATAAAGCCGGGTTTTGCAGGGCAGCGATCAGGGACTGGCTCACGGGCGATCCTTCAAAGTCGGGGGGAAATCATGGCGGGCATTATGGCCGCTACGAGCGGTCGTGCAAACCGCTGTCCGGCTCATGTTGATGATCAATAAAGTGCGTATAATCCGCCGCCATGACTCGAACCCGATCTCCCCGTTCCCGTAAAAAACCTCCTTCCCGCGGCCTGCGCCCTTGGCTGGGCTGGGCGCTCAAGCTCGGCCTGGTCGGCCTTGTGGTGCTCGCCGGCTTTGCGGTGTACCTCGATGCCGTGGTGCAGGAGAAGTTCTCCGGCAAGCGCTGGACCATCCCGGCCAAGGTGTATGCACGCCCGCTGGAGCTGTTTACCGGCCAGAAGCTGAGCAAGGATGACTTTCTCACTGAGCTGGATGCACTGGGCTACCGCCGCGAACCCGTGAGCAATGGCCCGGGCGCGGCGGCGGTCAGCGGTAACACCGTCGACCTGAACACCCGAGGCTTCCAGTTCTATGAAGGCCTGGAGAAAGCCCAGCCGGTGCGCGTGCGCTTCTCTGGTGATTATGTTGCCGAGCTGTCGTCCCTCAATGGCTCGAAACTGCCAGTGGTGCGCCTTGAACCGCTGCTGATCGGCGGCATTTATCCCAAGAATCTTGAAGACCGCATCCTCATCAAGCTCGATCAGGTTCCGCCGTACCTGCTGGAGACGTTGGTTGCGGTGGAAGACCGCGATTTCTACAGCCACTGGGGCGTTTCGCCCAAGTCGATTGCCCGGGCCATCTGGGTGAACACCTCCGGCGGCAAAATGACCCAGGGCGGCAGTACGCTGACCCAGCAGTTGGTCAAGAACTTCTACCTCACCAACGAACGCAGCCTGACCCGCAAACTGACCGAAGCGATGATGGCGATGCTGCTTGAGTTGCACTACAGCAAGCAGGAAATTCTCGAGGCGTACCTCAACGAAGTATTCGTCGGCCAGGACGGCCAGCGGGCCGTGCATGGTTTCGGCCTGGCCAGTCAGTTCTTTTTTGGCCAGCCGCTGTCCGAGTTGAAGCTGCATCAGGTGGCGTTGCTGGTCGGCATGGTCAAGGGGCCGTCCTATTACAACCCACGTCGAAACCCTGAGCGTGCGCTGGAGCGTCGCAACCTGGTGCTCGATGTGCTTGAACAGCAGGGCGTGGCCACGGCTGAGCAGGTGGCGGCGGCGAAGAGGATGCCGTTGGGCGTTACCACGCGCGGCAAGCTGGCGGACAGTTCCTTCCCCGGCTTCATCGACCTGGTCAAACGCCAGTTGCGTGAAGACTATCGCGACGAAGACTTGACCGAAGAAGGCCTGCGGATCTTCACCAGTTTCGACCCGATCCTGCAGATGAAGGCCGAGGCGTCGGTCAATGACACCTTCAAGCGCATGACCGGTCGTAAGGGCATCGATGACGTTGAAGCGGCCATGGTCGTGACCAACCCGGAAACCGGTGAAGTCCAGGCCATGATCGGCAGTCGCCAGGCCAGTTTTGCCGGGTTCAACCGTGCGCTGGACGCTGTGCGGCCGATCGGCTCGCTGGTCAAGCCGGCGGTTTACCTTACTGCGTTGGAAAAACCGAGCAAATACACCCTTACCAGTTGGCTGTCGGATGACCCGTTGTCGGTCAAATTGGCAGATGGCCAGGTGTGGACGCCGAAAAACTTCGAGCGTCGCTCCAACGGTACGATTTTCCTCTATCAGGGATTGGCGCATTCCTACAACATTTCCACGTCGCGCCTCGGGCTTGAAGTCGGCGTGCCGAATGTGTTGAAAACCCTCGGACGCCTAGGCATCAACCGCGAGTTCCCGGCGTTCCCATCAATGCTGCTGGGCGCCGGCGCTATGACGCCGATGGAAGTCACTACGATGTACCAGACGATCGCCAACGGTGGGTTCAATACACCGATGCGCGGCATTCGCAGTGTGCTGACCGCTGAGGGCGAGCCGCTCAAGCGTTACCCGTTCCAGATTCAGCAGCGCTTTGATGCAGGCTCTATCTACCTGATCCAGAACGCGATGCAGCGCGTGATGCGTGAAGGCACCGGCAGCTCTGTTTATAAAGTGCTGCCGTCCAACCTGACCTTGGCGGGCAAGACCGGCACCAGTAACGACTCGCGTGACAGCTGGTTCGCCGGTTTCGGCCAGGATGTGCTGGCGGTGGTCTGGATGGGGCGTGACGACAACGGCAAGACGCCGTTCACGGGTGCGACGGGCGCGTTGCAGGTGTGGACAAGTTTCATGCGCAAAGCCGACCCGCTGCCGCTTAATATGCCGCAGCCGGATAACATCGTGCAGGCGTGGATCGATCCGCACACAGGGCAGGGCTCTGATGCCAACTGCCCGGGTGCGGTGCAGATGCCGTATATTCGCGGCAGCGAGCCACCTGCCGGCCCCGCCTGCGGTAGCGGTGCCCCTGCCAGTGCGGAGTCGGTGATGGATTGGGTCAAGGGCTGGATGAATTAAGCAAAGAGGGTTTCAAGTGAACAAGTGGTGGATTCCAGCTATTACAGCTCTGGCTTTGCTCAACGGTTGCGCCAGCGTGCAGCGCGGTTCGATTCCGGTGGTGGACTCAAGCACGACCGTCTCCAACAACGATCGCATCTCGGCCAATGGCGGTTTCCGCCAGACCGTGACGAACCGTCCTGCCCAAGCCAGGCCTCAAGCCATGCCGCAGGATTCCGGCGTGGTGGTGATGGTGCCGGGTGGTGGCGCTACCACATCGGCGCCGATCAGTGCCGAGCCATGGACGCCTGGGCCAAGCACATCGGGGCCGATCGATTCCACGCCGATTCAAACGGCGCCGATCAACCAGGGCACCTACACCATGCCGTCGACGCCGAGCGGTATTCCGTCTTCGTCCAACGCCGGCGGCCTCTCGGCTGACGAGCAACTGGACGGCCCGGTGCTGGCATTGCTTACTACCGCCCAGCAGCAGCAGGCGGGTGGTGACCTGAATGGCGCCTCGTCGAGCCTGGAGCGCGCCCAGCGCGTGGCGCCGCGTGAACCGCAAGTCCTGTATCGCCTGGCTCAGGTGCGCATGGCCCAGGGGGATGCACCGCAAGCCGAGCAATTTGCCCGTCGCGGCCTGTCCCTGGCCAACGGTCGCCCCGATCTGCAAGCCAATCTGTGGGCCTTGATCGGTGATGCACGTGCCGCCCAGGGTGATGCTGCCGGTGCCGCCCAGGCTCGACAAAAAGCCAAGGTCAGCCTCTGATGGATGCACGGTTTCCAGCAATTGCCGAACAGTTGTTGCTGATCGAGCGCGAGTTGCGCGTGCAAGGCTGGTGGGACGAAGTGTCCCCCAGCGTCGAGGCGCTCAGCAGTGTCGAGCCGTTTTCGGTCGATACCCTGGACTTTCACCAGTGGCTGCAATGGATCTTCCTGGTGCGTATGAAGCAGATCCTCGAGCAGGATCTGCCATTGCCCAACGCGTCGGGGATCCTGGAGATGGCCGAGATGGTCTACGCCGATCGCCCGCAAGAGAGCCTTGGCTTGCGTAACGCGCTGAAAAAGTTCGATCAACTGATCGTCGACGCTCGTTAATTGCCTGACTGCCGGTTTTTCCGGCAGTCTTGCGCACATTTCTACCGCTTGACGACATTCAGGCGAGTTTTATCCCTCCTCAAAGCCCTTTCTTCTACGTTCTCATGCGCTTAGTTGGAAAAAAGCGCAATTATTGCTTGACTTGAAGGGCCTGAAACAGAAGAATCCAAAGTCCGCTGTATCGGGACTGCCAGAAGCAGGCCCGCTCAGCAGATCATGAGGCGCACATCCGCGCCGACCTGTAACACCCGCAACGCGTTACCTCGCGCTGGGTGGGAAAAGCCCGCAACACTTGGGACGATCCCAATACTTGCTCAGTCAGTGCTGACGTAGTCGGCGACCACCGTCGCTCATGCTCTGTTGAGAAGTAAACCTATTAAGACCCGTCGGTTTTCAACGGACGGTATTCTGGCGTTTTAGAGGTGAACAACGTGGAGCTTTTATCTGGTGGTGAGATGCTCGTCCGCTTTTTGCGTGACGAAGGCGTCGACTATATCTACGGGTACCCAGGTGGTGCTCTGCTGCATGTTTACGACGCACTGTTCAAGGAACCGGCTGTCAACCACATCCTGGTTCGCCACGAACAAGCTGCAACCCATATGGCTGACGGTTACGCCCGTGCCACCGGTAAAGCCGGTGTGGTACTGGTAACGTCCGGCCCAGGCGCAACCAATGCCATCACCGGCATCGCGACTGCGTACATGGACTCCATCCCGATGGTGATCATCTCCGGCCAGGTGCCTAGCACCATGGTGGGTACCGATGCATTCCAGGAAACCGACATGATCGGTATCTCCCGGCCGATCGTGAAACACAGCTTCATGATCAAGCACCCATCGGAAATCCCGGAAGTCATGAAAAAGGCTTTCTACCTCGCACAGTCCGGTCGCCCGGGCCCTGTGGTGGTCGATGTGCCGAAAGACATGACCAACCCGGCTGAAAAATTCGAATACGTCTTCCCGAAGAAAGCCAAGCTGCGCTCCTACAGCCCGGCCGTTCGTGGGCACTCGGGGCAAATCCGCAAGGCCGCAGAAATGCTCCTGGCGGCCAAGCGCCCTGTGTTGTACTCGGGTGGCGGCGTGATTCTGGGCGGCGGTTCCGCACCGTTGACCGAATTGGCCAAGCTGCTCAACCTGCCAGTGACCAACACCTTGATGGGCCTCGGCGCATTCCCGGGTACGGACCGTCAGTTCGTCGGCATGCTCGGCATGCACGGTAGCTACACAGCCAACCTGACCATGCACCACGCCGACGTGATCCTGGCCGTGGGCGCGCGGTTCGATGACCGTGTGATCAATGGCGCGAGCAAGTTCTGCCCGAACGCCAAGATCATCCACATCGACATCGACCCGGCGTCCATCTCCAAGACCATCAAGGCCGACGTGCCGATCGTGGGTCCTGTGGAAAGCGTGCTGACCGAAATGGTTGCCGCGCTCAAGGACATCGGCGAGACGCCGAACAAGGAATCCGTTGCCAGCTGGTGGAAGCAGATCGACGAATGGCGCGGTGACCGCGGCCTGTTCCCTTATGACAAGGGCGACGGCAGCATCATCAAGCCACAAACCGTGATCGAGACCCTGTGCGAAGTGACCAAGGGCGACGCCTTTGTGACCTCCGACGTGGGCCAGCACCAGATGTTCGCCGCGCAGTACTACAAGTTCGACAAGCCTAACCGCTGGATCAACTCCGGTGGCCTGGGCACGATGGGCTTTGGTTTCCCTGCGGCCATGGGCGTGAAACTGAGCTTTCCGGACACCGATGTCGCGTGCGTCACCGGTGAGGGCAGCATCCAGATGAACATCCAGGAACTGTCGACGTGCCTGCAGTACGGCCTTCCGGTGAAGATCGTCTGCCTGAACAACGGCGTGCTGGGCATGGTTCGTCAGTGGCAGGACATGAGCTACAACAGCCGTCACTCCCATTCCTACATGGAGTCGCTGCCGGATTTCGTAAAATTGGTTGAAGCCTATGGCCACGTCGGCATTCGCATCACCGATTTGAAAGATCTGAAGCCGAAGATGGAAGAGGCGTTCGCCATGAAGGACCGCCTGGTGTTCATCGATATTCAGGTGGATACCAGCGAGCACGTCTACCCGATGCAGATCAAAGACGGCTCTATGCGCGACATGTGGCTGAACAAGACGGAGCGTACTTAATCATGCGGCACATTATCTCCCTGCTTCTGGAGAACGAACCCGGCGCTCTGTCTCGTGTTGTCGGCCTGTTTTCGCAACGCAACTACAACATCGAAAGCCTGACCGTGGCCCCGACCGAAGACCCGACTCTGTCGCGTCTGACGTTGACCACCGTGGGTCACGATGAGGTGATCGAGCAGATCACCAAGAACCTCAACAAGCTGATCGAAGTGGTCAAGCTGGTCGACCTGTCGGAAAGTGCCCACATCGAGCGCGAGCTGATGCTGGTCAAGGTCAAGGCCACGGGTGCCCAACGTGCCGAGATCAAACGGACTACCGACATTTATCGCGGGCAGATCGTCGATGTGAGCGCCAGCGTTTATACCGTTCAACTGACCGGTACAAGCGACAAGCTGGACAGCTTCATCCAGTCGATCGGGACGGCCTCGATTCTGGAAACGGTACGCAGTGGTGTCACCGGGATTGCCCGTGGCGACAAAGTACTCAGCATCTAACCCAAATTAGCGAATGGCCTTACGGCCTGGATATATAGAGGAACCTCATGAAAGTTTATTACGATAAAGATTGTGACCTGTCGATCATCCAGGGCAAGAAAGTCGCCATCATCGGCTACGGTTCCCAGGGTCATGCACAAGCGTGCAACCTGAAAGATTCCGGCGTTGACGTGACTGTCGGCCTGCGCAAAGGCTCGGCCACTGTTGCCAAGGCTGAAGCCCATGGCCTGAAAGTGACTGACGTTGCTTCTGCTGTTGCGGCTGCCGACCTGGTCATGATCCTGACCCCGGACGAGTTCCAGTCCTCGCTGTACAAGAACGAAATCGAGCCGAATATCAAGAAGGGCGCCACCCTGGCCTTCTCCCACGGCTTCGCGATCCACTACAACCAGGTTGTGCCGCGCGCTGACCTCGACGTGATCATGATCGCGCCGAAAGCACCGGGCCACACCGTGCGTTCCGAGTTCGTCAAAGGCGGCGGTATCCCTGACCTGATCGCGATCTACCAGGACGCGTCGGGCAACGCCAAGAACGTCGCCCTGTCCTACGCTGCTGGCGTGGGTGGCGGTCGTACCGGCATCATCGAAACCACCTTCAAGGACGAGACCGAAACCGACCTGTTCGGCGAACAAGCCGTTCTGTGCGGCGGTACCGTTGAGCTGGTCAAAGCCGGTTTCGAAACCCTGGTTGAAGCCGGCTACGCGCCGGAAATGGCCTACTTCGAATGCCTGCACGAACTGAAGCTGATCGTTGACCTCATGTACGAAGGCGGTATCGCCAACATGAACTACTCGATCTCCAACAACGCCGAATACGGCGAGTACGTGACTGGCCCGGAAGTGATCAACGCCGAGTCCCGTCAGGCCATGCGCAACGCCCTGAAACGTATTCAGGACGGCGAGTACGCCAAAATGTTCATCAGCGAAGGCGCAACCGGCTACCCTTCGATGACCGCCAAGCGTCGTAACAACGCCGCTCACGGCATCGAAGTCATCGGCGAGCAACTGCGCTCCATGATGCCGTGGATCGGTGCCAACAAGATCGTCGACAAAGCCAAGAACTAAGTCGTACGCATCAAGGAAAAACGCGGCTTAGGCCGCGTTTTTTCGTTTGGGGGCGGGTTCTGGTATAAAGCTGCATCGTTTGCAGGCGAACGCGCTCTGCAAGTATTTGTCGAATTTTTTCACACCGTTGCAAGGTAAAGTCCATGACCGAACGTCCCGAAGAGCCGGGCCAGGCCTCTGACGCCGATAGCCTGCTACCGATCGATGAGCATGTCGAAGAAGGGCATGATGCGGAAGGTCGCAAGGTCCGGCATCGTGGTATCTATCTTCTGCCCAATCTGTTCACCACGGCGAACTTGTTTGCCGGGTTCTATTCCATCATCAACTCCATGAGTGCGCAGAGTGCGCTGGCAGCGGGTGATGCGGCGAGTGCCAGCAAATACTTCGGTTTTGCGGCCATAGCTATTTTTGTGGCCATGGTGCTCGACGGCCTTGATGGCCGTGTCGCGCGCATGACCAACACCCAAAGTGCCTTCGGCGCCGAGTACGATTCGTTGTCGGACATGGTCGCCTTTGGCGTTGCTCCTGCTCTGCTGGCGTTTGCCTGGGCCCTGGGAGACATGGGTAAGGTGGGGTGGATGGTTGCCTTCATCTATGTCGCGGGCGCAGCCTTGCGCCTGGCGCGTTTCAATACCCAGGTGGGTACTGCCGACAAGCGCTACTTCATCGGCCTGGCCAGCCCGGCAGCTGCCGGAGTGGTGGCGGGCATTGTCTGGGCGTTCAGTGACTACGGCATCCAGGGTTCCAAGATGTCGTTTCTGGTGGCCTTGATGGTGGCGGCGGCCGGCATGCTGATGGTCAGCAATATCAAGTACAACAGTTTCAAGGAGTTCGACCTCAAGGGGCGCGTGCCTTTCGTGGCGATCCTGGTGGTGGTGCTTGTGTTCGCCGTCGTGTTCAGCGACCCACCTCGCATTCTGCTGCTGGCGTTCCTGATCTACGCGGCTTCGGGGCCGGTTCAGTACTTGCTGCATCTGCGTCGGGACAAAACATTGCCTTAATGTAATTTCCCCCATACTCCGCAGTCTATTGGTGCATCAGTTCTCCAATACTGCGGAGTTGCCATGCTAATCAAATTGCCCAAAGCGTCCGATTGCCACGAATCGGACGTCACACCTGAATCCTTCTATCTCTCACGCCGTAGCTTGCTCGGTGGGGCGCTTGCTGGCATTGCGGCCAGCAGCTTACCGCGTTGGGCAAGTGCCAACGATGCTTCGCGTTATGCCGATGTCGAGGCAGGCAAGGCGCCCAGCTGGTTTGCCGACAAACTTCCCGAGACCAAGTGGCAGGCTGTGACCGTGACGGGGGAGGCGATTACCCCGTTCAAGGACGCGACCCACTACAACAACTTCTATGAATTTGGCACCGGCAAAGGCGACCCTGCAACCAATGCGGGGTCGCTGCAAACCGAACCCTGGAGTGTGGTGATTGATGGCGAGGTTGCGAAGCCGGGGCGCTATGCCCTGGAAGACTTCATGAAGCCTTACCAACTGGAGGAGCGAATCTATCGTTTGCGCTGTGTCGAGGCGTGGTCGATGGTCATTCCGTGGATGGGCTTTCCCATCTCGGCCTTGCTCAAGCAGGTGGAGCCTACGTCCAAAGCCAAATACATCCGCTTTGAAACCCTTAAAGATCCCAAGAGCATGCCTGGTCAGCGATCAAGCTTCGGTTTGATCGATTGGCCTTATGTAGAGGGGCTGCGTTTGGATGAAGCGATGAACCCTTTGGCGATTCTTGCCGTTGGCATGTATGGGCGGGAGTTGCCGAATCAGAACGGCGCGCCATTGCGGCTGGTGGTGCCATGGAAGTATGGCTTCAAGAGTGTGAAGTCCATCGTGCGAATCAGTCTGGTGAACGAGCAGCCGAAAACTACATGGCAAAGCATCGCAGCGGACGAATATGGGTTTTATGCGAATGTGAACCCGACAGTCGACCACCCTCGCTGGACCCAGGCTCGGGAGCGCCGGTTGCCGAGCGGTCTATTCAGTCCCAACGTGCGCGAGACGCAGATGTTCAACGGGTACTCGGATGAGGTTGCCTCTCTGTATACCAATCTGGATTTGCGGAAGAACTACTGATGCGCTATCCCATCTGGCGCATTAGCGTCTTTATAGCCGTGGCTGTGTGGCCGCTTTTCTGGTTGTACGAAGCATGGAGTTTTGCCTTAGGGCCGGATCCGGGCAAAGTGCTGGTTGATCGCCTGGGGTTGGGCACTCTGATTCTGCTGCTGATTACCTTGGGAATGACACCGCTGCAGAAATTGAGCGGTTGGGCAGGGTGGATAGCGGTGCGCCGGCAATTGGGGTTGTGGTGCTTTACGTATGTCGTGCTGCACCTGGCGGCTTATTGTGTGTTTGTTCTGGGGCTCGATTGGTCGCAGCTTGGGGTGGAATTGCGTAAACGTCCCTACATTATTGTGGGTACCTTGGGTTTTCTGTCCTTATTAGTGCTGGCGGTGACGTCGAACCGCTATAGCCAGCGTCGGCTTGGGAGTCGCTGGAAGAAATTGCACCGTCTGGTCTATGTGATTCTCGGGCTCGGCTTGCTGCATATGTTGTGGATTGTGCGAGCGGATCTAAAGGAATGGGCTGTCTATGCCTTTATAGGTGCTTTGCTCCTGATGCTGCGGATACCGCCGGTAATGCGCAGAATTCCACGCCTTATTGCGAAAAAACCAGTTTCTGCAACAAAAGCGTAATTAAGGGTTGACGGCAGATTCTGGAAGCCTATAATTCGCCCCACTTCCGGCGCAGTCGAAACGGAAAACTCCTTGAGTTTCAATGAGTTAAGT
>NZ_JBSSAF010000008.1:0-348603 GCF_054058375.1 Pseudomonas sp. TE24901 | reverse complement strand
ACCACCGCAGGACGCGGCGGTGGCGTATAAGCCGGTGCCGCTGCGGGCTGAAAAGTCACCACCTCGGTGCGACGCGGTTCGGCTTCACGCACCACCGCAGGACGCGGCGGTGGCGTATAAGCCGGTGCCGCTGCGGGCTGAAAAGTCACCACCTCGGTGCGACGCGGTTCGGCTTCACGCACCACTGCAGGACGCGGCGGCGGCGTATAGGCCGTCGGCGCTGCCGGCTGGAAGGTCACCTCCTCAGTACGACGCGGCTCGGCTTCGCGTACCGCCGCAGGACGCGGCGGCGTATAGGCCGTTGCCACTGCGGGCTGGAACGTCACCACCTCAGTGCGACGTGGTTCGACTTGCCGTACCGCCGGACGCACGGCGGGACGCAGATCCTTCCCGGGTGCCGCCGCCAGAAACGCGAGGAATTCATCGGCCTGAGCCGAAGCGCTGTGCAACCCAACCGACAGGCTCCAGACCAGTGTGGCCAGCAGGCTCAGGCGAAACGCCGGCGCAGCCGTGCCCTGTGCCGACGGCTTCGGCCGTCGGTCATGTGTGTAAGTCATGATCATCTCTCCCGGAAGGCTTCGCGCGCCTTGAGCACGGGCTTGAGCAGGTAATTGAGGATGGTCTTTTCACCGGTACGGATTTCCACCGATGCCACCATCCCCGGAATGATCGGCAGCGACTTGCCGCCCGCCGTCAACTCACTGCTGTCGGTCAACACCAGCACGCGGTAGTAGGTGTCATCCGGGCGACCCGACGCCGCTTTCTGGTCGTCCTTGAGGGTGTCCGGGCTGATGTGTTCCACCCGGCCCTTGAGGCCGCCATAAATCGCGTAGTCGTACGCGGTGATCTTCACGGTCGCCGCCAGACCCGGGCGCAGGAAGGCCACGTCCGAAGGGCGGATCTTGCCTTCCACCAGCAGTTGTTCTTCCAGGGGCACGATCTCAAGGATGTGCTCACCCGGCTGGATCACCCCGCCAATGGTGCTGACGCGCACGTTTTTCACGGTGCCGCGCACGGGGGCGGTGATGGTGGTGCGGTCGCGCACATCCGCGCGGCCAATCAGGTTTTCGCTGATCTGCGACAGTTCCAGCTCCAGCTTGGAAAGCTCGGAGTTGGCGTCTGCCTGGAACTTGTTGGTGCGCTCGACGATTTGCGACTTGATGTCGTTGGCCGAACGGCGGATACGCAACAGCTCCACTTCCGACATCAGGCCCTTGGCCGCCAGCGGCTCGGCCAGGCGCACCTCACGCGTCGATAACTGATAGCTGCGCTCCAGGGCACTGATGCTGTCGTTGAGCGCGCGTTTGCGCGACTCGTAGGCACGGGTCTCCTGGGCCACCACGTCCTTGTCCTGCTTGACCTGGTCGTCGAATTGCAACGGCTGGTTATACGCCTCGGAACGCAGACGGCTGATCGACGCCTTGAGGCCGATCACCTTGGACAGCACCTCGCGGTAGCTGGACTCGGCACGGGTCGGGTCGATGCGCAACAGCACATCGCCCTTCTCGACGATGGCGCCTTCGCGCACATTCATGTCCAGCAGAATCCCGCCTTCCAGGCTCTGGATCACCTGCTCGCGGCTCATGGAAATAATCTTCGCTTCGCCCAGGGTGATTTCCTCGACGCGGGCGAAATACGCCCACACCACGCCGATCACCAACACGGCAGCGATGAGGTACAACACCAGCTTGGAACCCGGCGTGGTCTGGGACAGCAACGACTCTTGTACATCGTTCATGAACGCGGCGTCGCCGGGCTCAAGGTTGGCCTTGGGTTTGCGGCCGAAAAGTGTGCGGATCACGGGGCTACCTCTCCTGTCGCGGGGCCTGAAGCAGGGGAAGCCGCGGATCGTGTTGCGTGGTTCGATGACGCTTGAGCACGGGGGCTTACGCTAAATGAAGGGGCCGCTTTGGCTGACGTTGGCGCTTGCTTCGGACGAACCGGAGCCGGGGCCGGACGTGCCCTGGCCGGCGCAGCCTTGGCAGGTGCAGCCTCAGCCGTTTGCATCGCTTGGGGGTCGGCCTTGCTGGTCAACGCCTCAAGAATCTGTGCTTTCGGGCCATCGGCCACGACCTTGCCGTCGTCGACCACCACGATGCGGTCCACCAGCGCCAGCAACGAGGGGCGATGGGTCACCACCACCATGGCCTGGCCTTCGGTGGCACGCTTGAGGTGGTCCAGGAACGCCATCTCGGTCTGGGTATCCATCGCGCTGGTCGGCTCGTCGAGCAGCAGCATTTTTGGCCGCGCCAACAGGCTGCGTGCCAGGGACACCAACTGCCGTTGACCGCCCGACAAGCCCTCGCCCATTTCGCCAATCGGCAAGTTGATGCCCTTGGGGTGCTTGGCGGCGATGTGGTCCAGGCCGGTCAGGCGCAGCACCCGCAGGAACTCCTCGACCGTGGCATCCGGGCGGCCGAGCATCACGTTTTCACGCAGCGAGCCGTAGAACAGGCGTGCATCCTGGCCGACATAACCGACGGCTTTGCGCCAGTCGGCCGGGTCGATCTGGTTGACGTCCAGGCCATCGGTGAACATCTGCCCTTCGACCGGTGCGTACAGTCGGCCCATCACCCGCAACAGCGTGGACTTGCCACTGCCGATACGGCCGAGGATCGCCACCCGCTCGCCGGGGGCGACGGTCAGGTTGATGCCTTGCAGCACCGGTGGGTTGGGCTGCATCGGCGGTGCCGGGTACGAAAAGCCGACGTTCTTGAGGGTCAACTGGCCCGACAGCGGGGGCTTGGACAGGTATTGGCCTTTAGGGTCGCGGTCCACCGGCATGGCCATCAGGCCGTTGAGCGAACCGAGCGCGGCCTTGGCTTGCTGGAAGCGTACCGCCAAGCCGATCACCTGGCCCAACGGCCCGGTGGCGCGGCCGGCGAGCATCACGGTGGCGATCAGGCCGCCCATGCTGAGGTCACCGGCGTCGATCAGGTACACGCCGATGATGATCAGCACCACGGTCTGGATCTGTTGCAGGAACGCCACCACGCCGGTCGCCAGGCTCGACAGCGAACGGGACTTCATGGACGTGGCCGCCGACAGCGCGCTGAAGTTTTCCCAGCGACGCTGCATGTAGGCTTCGCCGCCCACGGCCTTGAGGGTTTCCAGGCCTTCGACTGACTCCACCAGCACGCCTTGCTTGAGCGCACCTTCGCGCATGTTCTCTTTCATGGTGCGCGCCAGTGGCCATTGGATGATCACGCTGATGATCAAGATCAGCGGAATCAGCAACAACGGCACCCAGCCCAGCGGGCCGCCCACCACAAAGATCACGCCGACGAACATCAGCACGAACGGCAGGTCGGTGAGCGCCGCCAGCGTGGCCGAGGTGGCGAAGTCGCGCACCGATTCGAACTCGCGCAACTGGTTGGCAAACGAGCCGGACGAGGCCGGTTTGTTTTCCATGCGAATCGACAGCGCCTGGCGGAACAGCATGGTGCCCAGCACCAGGTCGGCTTTCTTGCCGGCCACGTCGAGCAAGTGCGCCCGCACATACCGTGCAATCGCTTCGAAGATCATGGCGATAGAGACGCCGATGCCCAGCGACCACAACGTGACAAACGCCTGGTTCGGTACCACGCGGTCGTACACGTTCATCGTGAAGAAAATGGTGGCCAGGCCCAGCACGTTGATCAGCACCGCGCCAATCGCCGCGCTGCGGTAGTAGCTGCGATAACGCCATAGGGTGCTGAGCAACCAGTGGCCGGCCGGGCGCGGGGTTTCATCGCCGGCGCGCAGGTCGACCTTGGCGCGGGGCTTGACCAGAATCGCGTGGCCGGCGTACATCGCATCGAGGCCAGCCTGGTCCAGCTCGACCGGCTCAAGGCTGACTTCCGGCAGGATCACCTGGTAGTAGCAGGCGCGTTTGCCTTCGGCGTCGTCGCGCAATGTGCGGCCGAGCAAAATGCAGCCGCCCTGCTCTTTGCGCAGCAATACGATCGGCACCAGTTGCTGGGGCAACGCTTGGGCGCGGCGCTCCACCAACCCGGCACTCAGGCCGGCGGCAGACAACGCGGCCAGCGCCAGCGACGGCGCCAGCATGCCACCCTTGGGCAGGCCAGCGGTCAGCGCTTCAGGGCTTTTGCCCACGCCGTAGTGATCGCAGATCCACGACACGCTGTCGAGCAGCGTGTCCTGGACCGTCGTTTGGGTGGCGGGCAACACGGGGGGCTGCTCGCTTGGGCCAACAGGCGCGTCTGTAGTCATCACAAGAGTCCTGGGCCGCCGGTGGCGACCGCATTGAAAATGGATGTCTCAAGGCTGGCCCTGTCGAGCAGGCCGGCCTTGGAAACCGTTAGGAGAATTCTGACGAGACGGCCTGCCTCTAAGAATAAGACCTGTCCCAAAAGGGCTGACCCCACCGCCCTTGCGGGCAGGTGCACGCCCCACTGACAGCACGTCTCACGGACGGCCCAGCTCCACCTTCACCACCACACGCCGGTTCGGCGCATAGCAGGCAATTTGCTGCGCACGGCTGCCGTAGCAGCTGAACACCGCCGGCTCGCGGTTGCCGGCGCTGGAGGCGCTGATGATGGATTCCGGGATGCCTTTGTTGATCAACAGCTGGCGCAGTGTGTCGGCACGCTGCTGGCCCAGTTGCTGGTTTTTGGCTTCGTCGCCGATCGGGTCGGTATGGCCGATCACCTGCACACTCTTGACCTGTGCATCGTCGTCATGCAGGTCGTTGATCAAGCGCGCAATGGCCTGGTGCCCGGCTTTGGAAATATCCCCCGAGCCGGCTTTGCCAAACGCAAACAGCACGTCACTGGCCAGCTCGTAGTGCTTGAAGCGCGATTCGTCCACCAGGTAGTCGTAATGCCGGCACGCTTCGACCGACGCCGCGCGGGACACGGCGTGCACCTGGGTGCGCGAGGTGGTCAGTTCGGCCTCGGCCGCATCGCGGGCCACCGGCAGCGGGAAGGTGTTGCCGTCTTCGCGTACACGCAGGTAATAGGTCTTGCCGCCTTGCAGCGTGGCCTGGTACAGGTCGCTGTGCTTGCCTTTATAGGTCGGCATATCGTCCAGGTAAGCGCCCAGGGTATGGGTGCCCGGTGCCACGCAAAACGTGGTGTGGCCGCCCGGCAGCAGGCCGGCGTGGAACTCACGGTCGACGTACACATGGGCCGCGCCTTTGCGCTGCACCCCGCCCAGCGCGCGGTAATACACGACCTGGGCCTGGTCTTCGCCGATGGCCGCCACCGGCTCGTAGGTGGCATCGAACACTTTGCCGGCCACGGGTGCCGGCACATTGGCCAAGGCCTGGAAATTGAACAAGGCTGCGCCGATCAGCACGGCAGCTCGGTTCCTGTTAAGTAAAAACATGGGCGTCACTCCGCCGTGGCCACCAGCGAACCGGTGACGGTTTATTGAGTCGAGAAAAAGGCCGCAAACGCACAGCGCTTGCGGCAAAGAACGGGAAGCCCGAAGGCCTCCCGGGGCGGTTTTAGCGTGAGGGCGTTACTGGCCGCTCACGTCCACGCGGACCACGACGCGACGGTTTGGCGCGTTGCACGCCACTTGCTCGGCCTTGCTGCCGTAGCATTCGTCGGTCACGGGCTCACTGCTGCCGGCGCTGCGCGCAATCACGGCGGTGGACGGAATGCCACCGTCGATCAGCAGGCGGCGTACGGTTTGCGCACGCTTGAGGCCCAGGGTCTGGTTGGCCTGGTAGGAACCGATCGGGTCGGTATGGCCCACCACAACCACGCGGTCGAGCTTGGCGTGTTCGCGATTGAGTTGGGTGACCAACTCCAGGATCGCCACACGGCCACGGCTGCTGATGTCCTGGTAGCCCGACTTGCCGAAGGCAAACAGTACGTCGCCGGACAAGGCGTAGTCCTTGAAGGCCTCGGCCGGCTTGTCGACGAAGTTGCACTGCTGCACCTTCGAAGCACGGGACAGCGCCTGCACCTGGGCACGGCTGCCGGCCAGCTCGCGCTCGGCGTCGGCACGGGTCACGGCCAATGGCGCGCCGTTACCGTTTTCACGAACCTTGAGGAAGTAGGTCTTGCCGCCTTCCAGCTTGGCCGAGTACAAGTCGGTGGTTTTGCCACGGTAGCTCGGGGCATCACCGATGTAGGCACCCAGGGTACGGCTGCCCGGCTCCACGCAGAAGGCGGTGTAGCCGCCTGGCAGCAGGCTGGTGTGGAACTCGCGGTCAACGTAAACGTTGGCCGAACCGCGTTGCTGGCCATCGGTGCCACGGTAGTAAATCACCTGGGCCTGACCGTCGGAGACCGGGGCCACCGGCTGGTAACCATTGCCGAACGACTGGATGTCCGCCGACCGGTAGGTGTATTGCTGTTCTGCGTGAGCCAATGGCATCGCGCAGACGGCCGCCGCGAACAGCGCAGCGGTAAGGGTGTTGTTGCGTGTAAACATGATCAAAACTCCGCACGGGTGCCGCTGGGCACCCGGGCTAAAAAAGTAAAAGACAATTGAAGAGCGGCAGTCACCTGCCTGGATCAACCTGGGCACCCGAGCCCCGGGACAATCCCCGGGGCCGGGTGGGCCGGCTTACACCAGGTTGGTGGTGACGCCGTCTTGAACCAGCAGTTGTGCGTCCTGGGACGAGTGTTGGTAGACGTTGTAAACCACGCCCGCCACCGTCGCGGTGCCCGCACTGGCCCAATCACCCGGATCGGTGCCGTCTGGCAGCAGATCCGCGAGGTTGACCACATCGCCGGCATTGCCCTTGATCATCATCTGCGTGCTGTCATCACCGGTGAACAGACTGTTGCCACCCTGTGCCAGGACATCGCTCAGCGACAGGTTCAACACGTTGTCGCCGGTGCCGGTGATGTCGATGACTTCCATCGACGTCACTTGGCCTTCAGCCAGGGCGGTCAGGTTGAGGACCTGGTTTGCGCCGGTGAGGGTAAGAGTGTCTATATTGTCGCTTCCATCAATAACGTATTCATTGTTTTCAAGCTCCGTAACGTCAGTTAATGAAAACAACGTTTCAGAAACCTCACTACCCAGCACTTCATTTACAGTCGGCGCCCCCAAGCTACCCCACTCAAGATTATCAAACAGCACCCCTAGTTCGTCATCAACTGACACTTCAAAGTAAGCAATATTCGCAGTTGAAGAAGAAAACAAACACGTATTCGTTTGATCATCTAGCACCGCAAAAATCTCTTCCACCCCAAGTAAATTTCCGTCAGCATCAAAATATTTGGCAATAGCTTTACTGGTAGGGCTACTCCAGCCGTTCATACTAAAACTAACGTACTCTGTCGGGCCTTTAATATCAAATCTTGTAATAGATTCATCCCGCAGCATCATGATTCTATCACCAAACTCAGGGATATAAGGGATACCAATAATAATACCGACAGCAGCATTACTTGATAAATTTGTCACTGTCAAATCACTAGTAAGCGAGGTTGGCTTATTGAAATCAAAGAATTGAAGCGGCAAGTTTTCAAAATCAAAAGAACCGGAAGCAACTACTACAAACTCAAATGGAGCACTCTCTTCACTAACATTCCCCGCCGAATCCTTTGCAGTGACAGTAACTTCGTGAGAACCAAAAGATAGTGGAGAATCGATTTGGAAAGTCCACACACCTGTATCATCTACCAAAACGGTGTCAAGCTCCTTACCATCTAGGAAGATAGTAACAACGCTGCCAGCTTCAGCTGTTCCCGAAATTTGCGGCAGTTGATCGTCTGTAGTACCGCCAGAGCTGATGGGGCCGGTACTCGAACCTACATCATCCATCAACGCCGTAATGAGCGGAGCCAGCGGAGCCGTGGTGTCGACAATCACGGTCCAGGGCGCAGACGGCGCACTGGGATTACCGGCCGGGTCACGGGCGATTACGGTCAGGTCGTGCTTGCCATCGTTGAGGGAGGGCGAAGGGGTGAAGCTCCAATGCCCATTCTCATCGACCTTCTCAATCCCGAGCAGCTCGCCATTGTCGTAGATTTCGACCGTGTCACCGGGTTCCAGGCCCTCACCGCTGAGGGTCGGGGTGTTGTCGTCGGTGCTCTGGCCATTTCCGATCGGGCCCTGGATCGTGCCTACGTCGTCTGTCACCGCGCCAATCACCGGAGCAGACGGCGCCGTGGTGTCGACGATGACGGTGAAGGCCGGCGTCGGTGCACTTTCGCCGCTCGCCGGGGTGGTGACAGTGGCCGTCAGGTTGTGAGTGCCCTGGGTCAAGGCAGGCATCGTGAAACTCCACGCACCGGTCACTGGGTCGGCCACAACGGAATCCACCAAGGTGGTGCCGTTGTAGATGTTGACGGTCGCACCCGGAGTGGCCTGGCCATTCAGGGTCGGGGTGGTGTCATCGGTGGATTCACCGCTTTCCAGCGGACCTTTGTAGAAGCCAGCGTCGTCGACCACGGAGGTGATGGAGATCTCCACGGCCGTGGCATCCACGATGAACGTCATCGCCGGGCCCATCGGGCCAACGTTACCAGCGGCATCTACCGCCTGGGCAGTCAGCGAGTGCGGGCCGTTCTCCAGAGCTATGGTCGGGGTGAAGCTCCAGTTGCCGTCGCTGTCAGCGGTACGGCTGTCGAGCAGGGCGCCATTGTCATAGATCATGACCACGGAGCCAGGCTCCGCCATGCCTACGAACGTCGGGTTGGAGTCGTCGGTGGTTGCGCCGGACGGAATCGGGCCGGTCACGGCGCCAACGTCATCGATCAACTGCTGCTGAGTGGGAGCGGCCGGGGCGCTGGTGTCCACGATAATCGTGTAGACACCCGTGGCCGGGCTCAGGTTATCGGCAGGGCTTTTGGCCTGGGCGGTCAGGTTGTAAGTGCCGTCCACCAAAGCCGTTTCAGGGGTGAACTCCCACTGACCATTCTCTACTTTGGCAGTGCCCAGCAGCTGGTCACCGTTGTAGATCAAGATGGTATCGCCCGTTGTGCCGGTACCTGTGATGGTCGGCAGGTTATCGTCCGTCGTTGCATCTTTACTCACGTTGCCCTGGATGCTGCCTTGATCGTCCACCACACCGGTGATGGCAGGCGCGGACGGCGAGCCGCCAGTGACAATCTGCAGATCGAAGGCAGGGGTAGGCAGGCTGACGTTGCCGGCGCTATCGGTCGAGGTCACCGTGAACGAGTGCGGGCCGTTGCTCAATGGCAATTGCGGCGTGAAGCTCCAGCTACCATCGGCACCTGCCGTGACACTGTCAAGGATGGCGCCGTTGTCGTAAATGGTCACCACGGAGCCAGGCTCGGCGGTGCCAGTCAGCTCCGGGCGGGCGTCATCGGTAACGTCACCTGGGTTCAGGTTGCCGGTGGAGTCACCTTCGTTATCGATGACCGCACCGAGGGTCGGGGTAACCGGTGCCTGGGTGTCGACGATGATGGTGATCGGATCGGAAGGCTCGCTTGGGTTGCCCGATGGGTCTTTGATCACGACCACGATTTCGTGGCTGCCTTCAGCCAGCTCTTTGCCAGTCTCCGGAGTGAATTCCCACTTGCCGTCGTCGCCCACAACCACGCTACCGATTGGCTCGCCGTTGTCGATGATGACCACGGTATCGCCCGGCGTTGCGCCGCCACCGCTGAAGGTTGGGGTTTTGTCGTCGGTGCTGTCGCCGTCGCCGATGCTGCCTTGGACAGGGCCGACGTTGTCGAAGATGTCGTCAATGCCGCCCTTGCCCGGGCCTGGTTTTTCAGGTGCGGTGATGTCGATGACGATAGGGAACGGCAGCGAAGGCACGCTGATGTTGCCGGCAGCGTCTTCAGCGGCGATGGTGAACTCGTGGGCGCCCTCGGCCAGTTCAGTTTTCGGGGTGAACTCCCAGTTGCCGTGTTCGTCTGCGAGGGCGGTGCCGATGGGTTCGCCGTTGTCGTAGATGTGCACGATGGCGCCCGCTTCAGCGGTGCCTTTGAGCGTCGGGGTGGTGTCGTTGGTGCTGTCGCCGCTGGCCAGCAGGCCCTCGTTTGGCGCGGTGTCGTCGTACACGCTGTCGATGAGCGGGGCAGCGGGTGCGACGGTGTCGACGATGATGATGTGGCCAGGCGAAGGCTCGCCTTTGTTACCGCCAGCATCAACCGGAACGATCACGATGTTGTGGGAGCCGTCAGCCAGACCTGGCTCTGCAGGGGTGAACTCCCACTTGCCGTCGTCGCCCACCGGCGCGGTGCCGATGACTTTGCCGTTGTCGACGATTTCTACAGTGGTACCCGGCCTGCCGATACCGGTGAAGGTTGGGGTTTTGTCGTCGGTGGATTCGCCTGGGCCGATCAGGCCTTGTTTGTCGCCCACGTCATCGATGACGCTACCCAGCGAGCCTTTGTCGCCGTTACCGCCGCCAACCGGGGTGGTTGGGTCGTTGTTGTCGTCTTTGTTACGCGTGGCGGCATATACGCCACCGAGCAGGCCCAGTGCGCCCAGGCCCAGCAGTGCAGGCCAGAACCAGCCGATACCGGCGCCAGCGACCAGGCCATTGCCAAAACCGGCCAACGGTTGGGCGCCCAGCACTTGGGCCGACTCTGCGCCGTCGTACAGGAACGCAGCAGCGCCATCCTGGTCACCGTCAGAGGAGATGTATTCGTAGTAGGAACCGTCTTCGGCGAGGCCGACCAGTTGGCCGCCGCTGCCTTCGAAGTTTTCGATGATCAGTTGAGCCTGGTCCGGGTCAGTGCCTTCCAGGGCGATGTGCAGGTTTTTGCCCACACGCTTGATGGTGAGGTTTTCGGGCGCGAAGCCTTTTTCGCCTTCACCAATGATGTACTTGCCACCCTGTACGGCCTTGATGCGTACAGGAAGACCCGTTTTGGCGGCACCGAGGTCCACCGTTTGGGTAATCGTCTTGCCGTCTACCACGGCGATATTCACAGAGTTAGCGTTCACGTTTTCTGCCTTTGAGTTAGTCAGGATTGCGTACACCGGTTTGTCCGGTATTCCTATCAACCAAGCCACTCCGTTAAGAGGAATCCTTGGATGTCGGAATTCTCCTCACTCGACGTAATAGGCAATATAAGAACTGTCTCAAAACCCCTCAGGCTTAACTATTTTTGTGTGCAATTACTGTGTTGACCGCGCATAAACAAAAACCCGCACGAGGCGGGTCTTCACGATAAAACGAATAACTAACATTGCCAGGGTCAGGCTGTCTTTGAGATTTGTCTCAAAGCCCTTTCATCGTTCGGTATTGGGACAGACGCTTGAACAGATCCATGTCACTGGTCACGCCCAACTTGCGGTACGCCGCCAACTTTTGCGTGCTGACGGTTTTAAGGCTGCGGTTGAACATTTCAGCGATTCGCGTCACGGTCAGCCCGCTGATGCACAGCCTCAACACTTCACGCTCGCGCAAAGACAGCGAAGCGTGGGACGCCAAGGCTTCTTCTGCGCCGGTGGCCTCCCACCAGGTCGACACGGTGTCATTCTCTTGCGCCACGACGATGCTGGAGCAGAGGTAGCGCTGGCCGCATGCCAGCATTTCGATTGCGCGGATAAACACGCCCAGGGGCTGGCGCTTGCAGACCACGCCTTGCACACCGGCGGCCAGCAGGAGCATGGCGACCCTGGGGTCGGCCTCGGGCACCACGACCAATACCCAAATATGCGGGAACTGCGCCCTTAAGGCCTTGATGAAGTCCTGCGCGGCACTGTGTTCCAATTCATTGTCCATGACCAACAGGTCCAAATGGCCCTGCTCGATCGCCTGCCAGGCACTGTCCGTGGTCTCGAACAGACCCGTTACTTCAATACCGGTTTGATCGGCCAGGTGGTAACGCAACCCCTGACGGACCACCTCATGCTCATCCAGCACCCCCACTCTGATTAACCCAGACATCACACACCTCGTCTTCCCAGGAATTTAACCTGCATCCTTTTTCGCGCGGCCTAAACCATTTAACGCCGAATTGAATAATGGCTTCGCTGCTGTTAGCGAATACCCCGTATTAGAACTGTCGGGCACAACACCCGTTAAAAGGTCACTTCACACCCAGGCTGCGAACCGGAATGTTCGATCGATAGAACCACAGTAAGGGCTGAGACAAAGAAAGGCTTTAAGAACTGTCTCAATAACCGAGACACACAACACCTCGGCTGAACTTAGTTAATTGAGACATTTCTTAAATCACTGAGGGGTGTGCGGCGGACACACTAAAAAAGTACTCACGCCTGCCAACACAGTCCCCAGCGGGTTGATGTTGGCTTATTCGTCTTATTTGGAGCCTTACCATGTTTGCCTGCACGCCTGTGCGTTTCGCTCGTCCCTTGCAGTTGTTATGTGTACTGACCCTGGGTTCTGTTTCAGTGGCCGCCCACAGCAGCCCACTCACCCGAGACAATGGCGCGGCGGTGGGCGATAACCAGAACTCGCAAACGGCCGGAACCAACGGCCCGGTGCTGCTGCAAGACGTGCATCTGATCCAGAAGCTGCAGCGTTTTGATCGCGAGCGCATTCCGGAGCGCGTGGTGCATGCACGGGGCACAGGCGCCTACGGCGTGTTTACCGCCAGCGAAAACCTGGTAGACCTCACCAAGGCCGCGCTCTTTACCGCCGGCACCGTCACACCGGTGTTCGTGCGTTTTTCTTCCGTGGTGCACGGCACCCATTCACCCGAAACCCTGCGTGACCCACGAGGGTTTGCCACCAAGTTCTACACGGCCGAAGGCAACTGGGACCTGGTCGGCAATAACTTCCCGACGTTTTTCATCCGTGACGCGATCAAGTTCCCCGACATGGTCCACGCGTTCAAGCCCGACCCACGCACCAACCTGGGCAACGATGCGCGGCGCTTCGATTTCTTTTCCCACGTGCCGGAAGCCACCCGCACCCTGACCGAGCTGTATTCCAATGCCGGCACCCCGGCCAGTTACCGGGAAATGGATGGCAATGGCGTGCATGCCTATAAGTTCGTGAACGCCAAGGACGAGGTGAGCTACGTCAAGTTCCACTGGAAGAGCTTGCAAGGCGTGCGCAATTTCACCCCGGAAGAGGCCACCCGCGTGCAAGGCGCCGACTTCAGCCACATGACCCTCGACCTGATCAAGCACATTGAAAAAGGCGAATTCCCGAAGTGGGACCTGTACATCCAGGTGCTCAAGCCCCAAGAGCTGGCCACGTTCGACTTCGACCCGCTGGACGCCACCAAGGTCTGGCCAGAAGTGCCCATGCGCAAGGTCGGCCAACTGGTGCTCAACCGCAACCCCGCCAACGTGTTCCAGGAAACCGAACAGGTGGCGATGGCCCCTTCGAACCTGATCCCCGGCATCGAGCCGTCGGAAGACCGCTTGCTGCAAGGGCGCCTGTTTTCTTACGCCGACACACAGATGCATCGCCTGGGGGCCAACGCCCTGCAACTGCCGATCAATGCCAGCAAAGCCCCTGTCGATAACGGCAATCAGGACGGCGCGATGAACACCGCCTCGACCCTCACCGGTGTCAATTACCAACCGAGCCGGCTGTTCCCGCGCGAGGAATCTTCCGCTGCACGTTACAGCATGCTCCTACTGACCGGCAGCACCCAGCAGGCCAAGATCCAGCGCGAGCAGAACTTCAAGCAGGCCGGTGATTTGTATCGCTCGTTCAACAGCAAGGCGCGCAAAGACCTGATCCACAGCTTCGGCACCTCCCTGGCGCAGGCCGACACCGTGAGCAAACACCACATCCTGTCGTTCCTCTACAAGGCCGACCCGGAATACGGCGCTGGCGTGACGGATGTGGCGAAAGGCGACCTGGAGCAAGTGAAAAAAATGGCGGCGCTGTTAAGCGACTGAGCCTTCCCTCGACGGCCGCTTCGGCCATCACCCCACAAGGCCTGCGCTCACTGCGCGGGCCGTTTTTTTTATCGCGACAAGGTGCAACGTGGATTTCAAATTCGATCAACTGATTCAACACAGCGAGGCTTGGTTACCCGTCATTCTGGAACACAGCCTGAACATTACCTTGGCCGGCCTCACCCTGGTGCTGGGTTGGTGGTTCATCAGCACGGTGACGCGGCGCATCGGTGAAGTGCTGGGCAAGCGCAGCGTCGACAAAACCTTGCAGGGTTTCGTCGGCAGCCTGGTCAAGATTGCCCTGAAGATCATGCTGGTGATCAGCGTGGCCTCGATGGTCGGCGTGCAGACCACCAGCTTTGTCGCCGCCCTGGGTGCGGCGGGCCTGGCGATTGGTCTGGCGTTGCAAGGCAGCCTGGCCAACTTTGCCGGTGGCGTGTTGATCCTGCTGTTTCGCCCGTTCAAGGTGGGCGACAAAATCGAAGTTCAGGGCGTGTATGGCACGGTCGATGCCATCCTGATTTTCCACACGGTGATTCTCAGCACCGACAACAAACGCATCGTCGTGCCCAATGGCGGTTTGTCCAATGGGGTGGTGGTGAACTTCTCCAGCGAAGCCACGCGCAAAGTGGTGTTCGACGTGGGCGTGGACTACACCGCCAACCTGGACACCGTGCGGCAGGTGCTGCTGGGCCTGTGTGACGACCCGCGCATTCATCGCGACCCCGAGCCCGTGGTGGTGGTGACCACGTTGGGCGACAGTGCGATCACCGTATCGCTGCGCGTATGGACCGACAATGATGACTACTGGGACGTGCTGTACCGGCTCAACGAGAAAACCCGCTGTGCCTTGGCCAAACAGGGTATCGGCATTCCCTTCCCACAACGGGTAGTGACCTTGGTCCAGGGGTGATCCGGCCGGCACAAAAAAGCCCCGCGCTCTTGGCAGAGGCGGGGCTTTTTTGTTTAACGCGTGTTGATCAATGAAAGCGCTTGGCGGTCAGGTAGCTCTTGTTCCAATAGGTGTTGCTCAACGAGTCGATGCGGATGGTCTTGCCGGTCCTGGGCGAGTGAATAAAGCGATCGTTACCGATGTAGATCCCCACATGTTTAAGCTGCGCGGCCCCGTTATGTTTAAAGAACACGGCGTCGCCGACTTTCAATTGGTTGCGCGCCACGGTCTTGGCGTTCGACGCCAGCATCGTGGTGGTGGTACGCGGCAGCTTGATACCGGCCTCGGTGCGGAACAGGTACACCAGCAGCCCGCTGCAATCGAAGCCATCCTTGACTGTCTGGCCGCCCCAGCGATAAGGCGTGCCGATCAGCTCGTGGGCGCGCTCCACCACGCCGTTGATCCTTGGGTTCGCCTGGGCGGACAGGCTTGAGTCGTGCCGCATAAAGCTCACATTCATCACGTCGGCACGGGAAATAGACGCGAATAAATACTCGAACAAACAAAAAACAGAACCTGCCACTAACGATAACTTGAACACGATAAATACCCTTGAATGTTTCTAAACCAGAAGAAACACAAGGGTATTTATAGGAACCCTCCCAAAATATGAGACTTGTCTCAGTAATCTTGGGAGTGCTCTTAGGCCGACAAACGGAAATTCCTACGCTTATCGGTAAGACAACGTCAATGCATCAGCACAGCCGGATAGTCATGCAGCAACACCGAACCCTGCATGGCCGCCAGGGCGTCCTTCAACGTGGATTGCTCCAGCGCGTCTTTGGACTTTTTAACTTCCTTGGCCGCGTGCTCCAGCAGCGCCAGGTAGTCGCGTTTGGACGAGCCTTCTTTCGGCTCCACCGCGTCTGACACCAACTGGGCCATCTCGTATTTTTGGGTCCGGGTGTTCTGCACCGCCGACTGCGACACAGAAGCACTCGCCAGTTGGCCATCCTTATAGGAGAAGCTCGCGGTGCTGCTGGCCTTGTCCTGCACGTGCACATACAGGTAGTTCTGCGATTTGCGGGTACCATCCAACACCGGTGGCTCACCACCGCCGAGGCTTCTGTGGAAGTTTGCCGACAGCACCGACTGCTGGTTCTGGGTCACGCTGCGGTCCGCGCTGCTGCGGCCATTGACCTGGGTCTTCTGCGACACGGTGTAGGAGAAGCTGTCGACTTCCGTAGGACGCATTGGGTTGGACGCACCAACGGCCTGCTTGATCGACGCCTTGAAGTCCGCCAGCCCCGTCAGCAAACCTTTGTCGGTCGGGTTGTTGCTCAAGGCATTCGGTGCGCCAACCGTTTGGGGATGGTTGCTGTTCATGGCACTGAACGCGTCCTTGAACATCGCCATCAAGTCAGCATTGGCGCTACCGCGCTCCTGCACCCGGTCGAACTGGGCGAGGTAGGTTTTCAGCGCGTTGGCTTGCTGTTTGGCGTCACCCTGTATTGCGGTGTTTTTCAGGTCCACGGCCAAGTCGATGTCACCGGCCGGGCCACTCATGCGTGTGGTGCGGGTTTGGCTGTCGGCGTGGAACGCCAGGCTCAGGTCCTCGTCCGCCTGGTTTTTGAGCTTGGCGTTGAGGTCCACCGACTTCAGCACGTGGGTGTCGAACTGGGTCAGTTTGCTCAGGTCGAGTTTCGGCGGTACGGCGGTCAAGCCATCGACCGACGCCTGAAACGCCGCCCCCAATTGGCCGACGGCTTTGAGTTCATCCGCGGTCAAATCGCCGCCGTCGACGGTGGCCTGCACGCCCAAGCCGTGTTTCTGACTGAACAGGCTGAACGTCACCGTCTTGCCGCTGGCGGTCTTGATGCTGAGGCTGACCTGGTTGTCGGCCTTGCTGTGCAACACCGCCTGGTCGGCCTTGATCCCGCCCGTATCACCGGCACGCTCTGCCGTGGTGTTGAGCACCGATTGTGAAATCCCCGCCCCGCCGCCCCCGATGAACTGATCCACCAACGCAGCACCGAGGCCGCTGTAACGGCTGGCCGTGGAAATTGAACCGAAGCGTTGGCTGATCAACTGGGTGACGGCGTCCTGATTATCGTTTTCCCAGGCCCACACGGTCTCGCGGCCGGGGAGCTGCCCGTTTTTGGAATAGAGATCGATAACGTCGGCCACGGGATTTCCGAGGCTGACCACGGAAGAGGGCCTGGTCGGCGAGACGTCGAGGGTGTTGGCCAGTGCTGCCGGGGGTGAGGTCGTGGCGGCGCGAAGAATGAGGGGATTGGTCGCGATGATCGGCGTTAGCGTAGTCATGACAGTCCGTGTCTTAAAAGCTGATTAGCCTTCAATCTAACCAAGACACGCCGCGATTGACAGCATTGAGATCAAAATTTACGGCAAAGGGCCACGTCAAAAAACCGGCCCTTTGCCATTATCTTCAGGTCAGAAGCGGTAAGTCACCGAACCACCAAAACCATTGGCGCTGTTTTCGTACTTGGCGTCGTAGGTCAGGGCCAACTGAGGGTTGTTGTCGCGCACCTTGATCGGCTCTTCCTTCAGGTAGGAATAGGCCACGTCGAAGGTCAGGTTATCCACAGGGGTCCAGCCGGCACCAAGGCTGAACACGGTGCGGTCGCCCGTCGGAATACGCACGGAGCGGTCGGTGTTGTTGGTTGGGGTCTGGTCCACCGAGAAGCCGGTACGCAGCACCAATTGCTTGTTGAGCTGATACGACAGGCCGATCGCATGGGACCAGGTGTCGTGCCAGTGCTGCTCTTCGGTGATGGAGTCCAGGCCGGCCAGTTGCGCAGTGAGGTCGGACACGCCGGTGTTGTTGACCGTGATCTTCTTCAACTGGCTCCAGCGGGTGTAGGTACTGCCCACGTAGAGGGTCAGGTCATCGGTCAATTGGTGGGTGACCGAGAAGTCCACAGACGATGGGGTGGTGACGTCCAGCTTGGCGTCATACTTCTGCGGCCCGCCGTCCAGCAGGTCGGTCAGCACGCCCGAGGCGTTGGTGTGACCGCTCAGGTGGTAGACCACTTGCGAGTGGTACGTGACGCCGATGCGGGTGCTGTCCAGGGCCTGCACCAGGATACCGGCGTTGAAGCCCGTGGCGGTGTCATCCCCTTTGATCTTGGCGGTTTCGGTGCCCAGGCCAAACGCCGGGACCTTGGAATCCAGCTCGCCGCTGATTTTGTTGAAGGTAGGGCCGAAACCGACCGAGACCTTGTCGTTGAACGCGTAGCTGACGGTCGGCTGCACGGTGATGACCTGAACCTTGCTCTTGTTGCCAAAGCCGTTGCCCTGGAAGCTGTGTTCATAGTCGGTCACCAGGCCAAACGGAGCGTAGACCCCCAGGCCAAAGGCCCAGTGCTCATCGATCGGCGTGACCAGGTAGCCCATCGGCACGGCAATGCCGGGGACCATGTCGCCTTTGTTGGTGCCCGGGTTGTCGGCGCCGCCTTGGGAAGAGCTGGCGCCCTTGATGTTGGATTTGGCATCGAGGTAGGTCGCGCCGATGCTCACTTCATTCTGTTTGATGCGGGACATGCCGGCCGGGTTGCCGAACACCGTGCTGGCGTCGTCGGCCGAGGAAGAGCGACCGGCGTAGCCCGTACCCATTGAACTGATGCTTTGTTCATTGAGCGCGAAACCACCGGCGAGCAGGTGTGTGGAGGCAAGCGAAACGGCGAGCGCCAGGGCGCTTCTCAGAGTTTTTTTATTCATTATTAGGACTCGAATGATTGGGCAGCGATGAGGAAACTACCAACGATCGAGCGGGGCGATTATGAAGAGTTTTTCATGCTCAGGATTGTCGGACAATCCTATTGGTTTCAAAGACTTTGAGCGTTTTACGCTGTCTTTTTATGACTTTTTAACCCGATCGTGACCGGCGGGTTTCACACCGTTGACCCTGTCGATTCCAACGTTTTTCAGGGGCAGCCAATGGCAAGCATTGGCTGCCCTCTTCGCCCTACGGGTTCCAGTATTTATTGGCCGCCGCGATGGTGGCGAATTCTGTCGCCACCACCTGGCCGATGCCTATCAGCATTGCCGCGTCATTGGCGTACACATCGCGCAAGCGGCCGCGCACCGCCTCGTCGGGTTGGGTGGCCTTGATCACCAGCCGCGCCATCTTGATCGCCAGCTCGCGCCCCTCTTCCGGGGTGGCGGTGATCAGTGAATTGTTCGGTATCAGACTCATCAGGGCGTTCCTCTTATTATCGATGGGGCGATGGCTTACTGCCGACGGCCGAATGAAACAGGGTAGGCGGCGGAACGCGCATTGATCATCGGATCCTGCGGTTCGATGCCGGCCGGCACGTTGTTGGGCAGGAACATCAGGCTTTTCTGCGCGGCGACGTTGTCGGCCACGGCCTGGGTGATTTCAAGCGTGCCCAGTTCTACCACGGGGCGGCTGGCGGGCCAGGCGATGGAGGGGTCGTCGAGCTTGTCGCCCTCGGCAGCTTCCTGCACCACCAGTTTGAAACGCACGGCGCCCTTGGCGATGCGCTGCTGGATCTCGTCGCTCAAATAATCCGGCTTGGCCTTGGCGGTTTGCGCCTCGCTGAGGAAGTGGCTGCCGCTGACCGGCAGGAACTGGTAGCGACCGAAGGTGACCTTACCCGCCGCGTTGATGAAGCGGAACGTGTTCACGCCGTAGTACGGCAGCGTGGCGAAGCTTTGCGGCGCCGGTTTAGGTGCGGTGAGGAAGGCCTTGGCCACCGGGTGCGTGCCGAGGTAGCCGTCCAGCGGGGTCGGCTTGGCGACATCCGGGCCGCTGGTGCCCAGGGCAATCAGCAGGTCGCGGAAATCATCGGCCGTAGGCGACGGAAAGCCGTTGAACGAGTGCGCGACGATATCGGTGCTGCCACCGCCCGGCAGGCTGAAACGCACCGCCAAGCCACGTGGGCTGGCCAGGCCGTGGTTATCCGGAATGTCCGGGATACCGGCGAAGTTGGAGAAACGCACGGTGACCGGCACCGCCGTGGCTTGCAGGTGCGGCGCCTTGCTGATGGCCGCGGCGGCAGGGCTTGGGGTGAAACGGCCTTCGAGCACGATCCCTTTGGCATGCACCGCACGGGCGCCGGCGTGTTTACCGAAGACGCCGTTCAAGGCGTCCACCAGTTGGGTGGGTGTGGACGATTGCGGTGGGTCTTGCGCCAGGGCGCTGCCTATCAAGGTGAAGGCGAACGGGAGCGCGATCAACAAGCGTTGGGCGTTTTTCATGGGACGGACCTGCGGGTGGGTGGGTGATTTCGGCGAATTCTAATCACCTAACGACAATAATGACAATATGTTTTGTCATTATTGTTTTTCCTCTTCGATCCACGCCGTATGGCGTTATACTCAGCCTCCCTCAAACCCCAGCGAACCGAGCCACTCGTGAGTACCAAAAGTGACATCCTGCACCTCCTCCAGCGCGAGCCACTCACCGTGGTGCAGTTGTGCGAATCCCTGGCAGTCACGCGCAATGCGGTGATCGTGCAGCTCAAGCAACTGGAGGCCGAGGGGCTGGTGCGGCGCAGCAAGGTTCGCCCGCGCAACACAGTGGGCAAGCCGCCGGTGGTGTTCGAAGCGGCGCCGGGCAGTGAGGACGTGACGTCCACGGCCTACCAAGTGTTGCTGACCCAATTGCTCGCCACGCTCAAGGATCGCTACGACGTCGACGAACTGGGCGATGTACTGGAACAGACCGGTCGCCAACTCGCGCAACGTGCCGGCCTGGCCAACCCTGCCACGTTCGACAGCGGCCTGCGCGCCGCCATGGCCGCCGCCGATGCCCTGGGCGCCAGCACTGAGGCCGTGCCGCAAGAAGGCGGCGTGATGGTGCGCAACTTCACCTGCCCGGTGGGCAGCGTGGTGCGCGAAGAACAGTGCGTGTGCCGGGCGATGGCGGCGTTTTTCTCCGAAGCCACGGGGATGCCGGCGAGCGAGCAGTGCCTGCGTGAAGATCGGCTGATTTGCCAGTACTTCATCGAACAACAGCCAGCGACGGCTGAATAAGGCGGTCGGCACCGTCAATCGCAAACATTTCTAAATGTTTCTTCATAAAGCCAAACCGTCATCAAAAAGACACATATCGGGAATTAAATCGTCACGTCTTAGACAGGTGGACCCCTCCACTTACCCCTTCCCTTGAGGTGTTGTCGTGATGTTGCCGACTAAAAAAACGCTGTCTGTTTTGTTGTCCGCCCTGTGCCTGAGTGGCGTGGCCCACGCCACCGACGTGACCGGTGCCGGCTCCAGCTTTGTGTACCCGGTGCTGTCCAAGTGGTCCCAGGACTACAGCAAGAACTCCAGCAACCGCATCAACTACCAGTCGATCGGTTCGGGTGGCGGCATCGCCCAGATCAAGGCGGCCACCGTCGACTTCGGCGCCTCCGACGCCCCGCTATCGGCCGATGACCTCAAGGCCGGTGGCCTGGGCCAATTCCCCAGCGTGATCGGCGGCATCGTGCCGGTGATGAACGTCGAGGGCGTGGCCGCAGGCCAGCTGAAACTCGACGGCGACACCCTCGCGAAAATCTTCCTCGGTGACATCAAGGCCTGGAACGACCCGGCCATCGCCGCCCTCAACCCGGGCCTGAAACTGCCCAGCGCGAACATCACCGTGGTGCATCGCTCTGACGGTTCGGGCACCTCGTACAACTTCACCAACTACCTGTCCAAGGTCAGTGACAGCTGGAAAACCAAGATCGGTTTCGGCACCACCGTACCCTGGCCAGTGGGTGTGGGCGGCAAAGGCAACGAAGGTGTTTCGGCCTACGTGAAGCAGATCAAGAACTCCATCGGCTTCGTGGAATACGCCTACGCGCTGCAGAACAAAATGACTTTCGCCCAGTTGAAGAACGCTTCGGGCAAATTCGTCGAGCCTAACGCCAAGGCCTTCCAGGCGGCTGCGGACACCGCCGACTGGGCCAGCGCCAAGGACTTCAACCTGATCATGACAGACGCCCCAGGCGAAGGCGCATGGCCAATCACGGCCACCACCTGGATCATCATGTACAAGCAGCCCAAGAATGCTGAGCAAAGCCAGGCGGCGTTCAGCTTCTTCAAGTGGTCGCTGGAAAAAGGTCAACAGCAGGCGGCAGCGTTGGACTACGTAGCACTGCCGGACTCTCTGGTGTCGCGAATCGAAGGTTACTGGAAGTCTGACTTCACCCACTGATTCGCCCTACGACCACCGCCCTCAGTCACCTGGGTGATTGAGGGCGACGGTGAGCACATCCGATATGAACGACACCGTCCAACCTCTGGTTATGACTACTCACGCCAGCGACACACACGGCGACCGCCGCGCCGCTCGCGATCAACGCCACGATCTGTGGTTCAAACGCTCGATGTTCGGGGCCGCCATGCTGGTGCTGCTGTTGCTGGCCAGTATCGCGGCCTCGACGCTTTGGGGCGGAGGCCTGGCCTTCCGCACCTTCGGTTTTGACTTCATCACCAGCACCGAGTGGGATGCGGTCAACAACCACTTTGGCGCCGTGGTGCCCATCTACGGCACCCTGGTGACGTCTTTCCTGGCCTTGCTGATTGCGGTGCCGGTGAGTTTTGGCATCGCGATCTTCCTGACAGAAGTGGCACCGCCCTGGCTGAAAATGCCGGTGGCCTCGGCCATCGAGTTACTGGCTGGCATCCCATCGATCATCTACGGCATGTGGGGGCTGTTCGTGTTCGGGCCGTTCATGGCCGAGCACTTGTCCCCGCTGATCAACGACTACCTGGGCGCCCTGCCCTTCGTGGGCTCGCTGTTCCAAGGGCCGCCGTTGGGGATTGGCATGCTGACCGCAGGCATTGTGCTGGCGGTGATGATCATGCCGTTCATCACGTCGGTGATGCATGAGGTGTTTCGCAGCGTGCCGACGCAGTTGAAGGAATCGGCCTATGCACTGGGCAGCACGACGTGGGAAGTGGTGTGGGACATCGTCCTGCCCTACACACGCTCGGCGGTGGTCGGCGGCATCTTCCTCGGCCTGGGCCGCGCACTCGGGGAGACCATGGCGGTCACCTTCGTGCTGGGCAACGCGCAGCAATTTTCTGCGTCGTTGCTGATGCCGAGCAGTTCGATTGCGTCGGTCATCGCCAACGAGTTCAGCGAGGCCTACACCGACCTGCACCGCTCCGCGCTGATCGCCCTGGGCTTCCTGCTGTTTATCGTGACCTTTGTCGTGCTGGCATTGGCCCGGCTGCTGCTCATGCGTCTGTCCCGCAAGGAGGGGTTATGAGTCCCAACGAACGCCTCTACCGCAAACGCGCACTCAAAAATGGCGTAGCGATGTTCCTCAGTTGCGCCGCCACGGCCTTTGGCCTGTTGTGGCTGGCGTGGATCCTGCTGACGACCATCATCAACGGGTTTCAAGCGCTGAACCTGCGCCTGTTCAGCCAGATGACCCCGCCCCCCGGCACCGAAGGCGGCCTGGCCAACGCGTTTTATGGCAGTGCGCTGATGTCGGTGATTGCCTTGCTGATCGGCACGCCCATCGGCTTGATGGCCGGTATCTGGCTGGCCGAGTTCGCGCGCCATTCACGCCTGGGCACCACGGTGCGGTTCATCAACGACATCCTGCTGTCCGCGCCATCGATCGTGCTGGGGCTGTTTGTCTACACCGCCGTCATCCTGCCGCTGAACCTGCTGACCAATCACCAGGTGGGGTTTTCCGCCATCGCCGGTGCGTTGGCCTTGGCCCTGCTGGTGATTCCGGTGGTGGTGCGCACCACCGATGAAATGCTCCAGCTGCAACCCTCGACCATGCGCGAAGCGGCGCTGGCCCTGGGTGTGCCGCAATGGAAGTTGACGCTGCAGATCGTGCTGAGGGCGGCCAAAGCCGGTGTGGTGACAGGCATCCTGCTCGCCTTGGCCCGGATCACCGGGGAGACCGCGCCCCTGCTGTTTACCGCCTTCGGCAACCAGTTCTGGAGCAGCAACCTGCTCAAGCCGATTGCCAGCGTCCCCGTGGTCATTTTCCAGTACGCCATGAGCCCGTTCGAAGACTGGCACGCGCTCGCCTGGGCCGGTGCATTGGTCCTGACGTTGTTCGTGCTGCTGCTCAGCCTGGCATCTCGCCTGATCCTTTTACGCAATAGGTCTCACTGATGGACGCCACCGGCATAGATCACGAAAAAACCAAAATCCGCGTGCGTGGGTTGGAGTTTTTCTACAACCACCAGCGCTCCCTGAAATCCATCGACATCGATATCCCGGAAAAACGCATTACCGCCATCATCGGCCCGTCGGGCTGCGGCAAGTCCACGCTGCTGCGCGTGTTCAATCGCATCTACTCGATGTACCCGAAGCAGGAAGCGCGCGGCGAAGTGCTGCTCAATGGCGAGAACATCCTCGCCCCCGGCTATTCGATGAACCGCCTGCGCAGCCACGTCGGCATGGTGTTCCAGAAGCCCGTGCCGTTCCCGATGTCGATCTACGACAACATCGCCTACGCGGTGCGCCATCACGAGAAACTGTCGCGGCGCGAGATGAACGACCGCGTCGAGCAAGCCTTGCGTGGTGGCGCCCTGTGGGACGAGGTGAAGGACAAGCTCAACCAGAGCGCCCAGAGCCTCTCAGGCGGCCAGCAGCAGCGTCTGTGCATCGCCCGCACCATCGCGCTGCGCCCGCAGGTATTGCTGCTGGACGAGCCCACGTCGGCACTCGATCCGATCTCGACCGGGCGTATCGAGCAGTTGATTACCGAGTTGAAGACCCAATACACGGTGATCATCGTGACCCACAACATGCAGCAGGCGGCGCGGGTGTCGGACAACACCGCGTTTATGTTCATGGGCGAGCTGATCGAGTACGGCAATACCGATGAGATCTTCACCAAGCCGAAGATGAAGCAGACCGAGGACTACATCACCGGGCGCTTTGGCTGATAGCCGCTCGGCCAAAAAAACGGGGGAGCCCTTAAGGGGGCTCCCCCGTTGTGTTTTCGCAAGGCAAAAAAAAACCCGGAAATCCTCACTTGCGTGGGCCTTCCGGATTTTCTAAACCGCCAAATATGGTGGGTCGTGTGGGATTCGAACCTACGACCAATTGGTTAAAAGCCAACTGCTCTACCAACTGAGCTAACGACCCGCTGTGTGGTGGCGCGTATAATACTGATTTCTAAGGATTATTCAACACCTTATTTTAAATAAATCAGAAATAACGCGTAGGGTCCGCAATTCCGGCCGCGTGGAAGCCTTCTGCACGCAGTCGGCAGCTATCACATTTCCCACAAGCACGGCCGTCATCGTCTGCCTGATAGCAGGAAACAGTCAGCGAGTAATCGACGCCAAGTCCTACGCCAGCCTTCACGATATCGGACTTACTCAGGTTCTGCAGCGGCGCGAGGATACGGAAGCCCTGCCCTTCTACACCGGCCTTTGTCGCCAGGTTGGCCATGCGCTCGAACGACTCGACAAACTCCGGACGGCAGTCCGGATAGCCGGAATAGTCCACCGCATTCACGCCGATAAAGATGTCACGGGCGTTGAGCACTTCGGCCCAACCCAGGGCCAGGGACAGGAACACGGTGTTGCGCGCTGGCACGTAGGTGATCGGGATGCCTTCGCTCGGCGCTTCCGGCACGTCGATGCTGCTGTCGGTCAATGCGGAGCCGCCGATACCGTTGAGGTTCAGGCCGATCACCTTGTGCTCGATCACACCCATTTCACGGGCGACGCGAGCGGCGGCGTTCAGCTCGGCGCGATGGCGCTGGCCGTAGTCGAAGCTCATGGTGTAGCAGCTGTAGCCTTGTGCCTGGGCCATCGCCACCACGGTGGCGGAGTCGAGGCCACCGGACAACAGGATTACAGCGCGTTTTTGATCAATCGTGGGTTCAGTCATATCAGCGTCCCGGCTCGTCGTTCCAAAGGTATTTGTGTAGCTGCAACTGCAGGCGTACGGGCAGGTTATCGGCAACCACCCAATCGGCCAGGTCCCGTGCGTTCAGGTCGTGATGACTTGGGGAAAACAGCACCTCGCCCGCGCGACGATCCAGGCCATATTGGATCAGCTTGGAGTTCGCCCAGTCGTAGTCTTCACGGGAGCAGATGACGAACTTGACCTGGTCGTTGGCCGTCAACAGCTCGATGTTCTCGTAGCGGTTGCGGTGCGCCTCCTTGGAGCCCGGGGTCTTGAGGTCGACCACCCGGCTCACACGCGGGTCGACCGCGGAGATATCCAGGGCGCCGCTGGTTTCCAGGGAAACCTCGTAACCGGCGTCACACAGCTGCTGGAGCAAAGGGATGGCATTGGGCTGGGCCAGGGGCTCGCCGCCCGTCACACAGACGTAGCGCGGCCGGTAGCTGGCAACCTGCTCCAGGATGTCTTCGAGGGTGCGCACAGTGCCGCCACTGAAGGCGTAGGCGCTATCACAGTATTGGCAACGCAAAGGGCAACCGGTCAGCCGCACAAATACAGTGGGCAGGCCAGCCGTTCGCGTTTCACCCTGTAACGAGTAAAAAACTTCGGTGATGCGTAATGTGTCTTGCATAGTCGCCACGGGCGTAACAGCTAAACAGGCTGTCCGCCTCCGTCAGGCACTTCAAGGGATCCCGCCAACGCGTAAACCCCAGGAAGCGTGTTTCATAAAAGGGCGTGGATTCTAACGAAAAAACCCGCGTCAGGCGCGGGTTTCTTCTAAACGGGCAAGCATCGCTTACAAGCGTTGCAAATCCCGTTGAGCCAACTGGGCAGCGGATGTCCCGGGATACTGGGCCACCACCTGCTGCAGAATGCCTTTGACCTTGTCGGTATGACCCAGGCGGCGCTCTACGTCAGCGAGTTTGTACAGCGAATCCGGCACCTTGGCGTGCTTGGGGTACAGCTGGCTGACCTTGGCAAATGCCTGGCCTGCTGCTTGCAGATCACCCTTGGCCAGGTTCACCTCACCCAACCAGTACTGGGCGTTGCCCGCGTACTGGCTGTTTGGGTATTTGCGCAGGAATGCGGTAAAAGCCTGGCTGGCCTTGTCGAAATCCTTGGCTTTGATCAGGTCGAAGGCTGCGTCGTAATACAGCTTTTCCTTCGCCGGATCACCCGGTTCGCTGCTGGCGGCAGGGGCTTGGCTGGCAGCCACGGCCCCTGCTGCGGCACCACCGGCAGCAGCGTTTGGCGCGCCACCGGTAGAAGAATTATCAGGAGTTGCGGCAGGTTGAACGCCGGCTCCAATGCGTCGATCAAGATCCTGGTATCGCTCCAGGCCTTCTTGCTTGAGCTGGTTCACTTGATTCTGCAGTACTTCAATGGCGCCTTGTTGCTGCGCGATTTGATCCTGCATACGTTGCAGCTGGTTGAACAGTTCGCCCTGTGCCGAGGGGGCGGACGTAGCCGCTCCCCCCGCATAGGCGCCGTTCGTGCCATAACCCGCTGGCGGATAACTGCTCCCGCTATTGTTATAGCCAGAGTTGCTATCTTCCACAGGAACCGCAGCCCACACCGCGAGCGGTGCGAGGCTGAGAGCCAATACAGTTAGAGCACGACGGCACGTTCGCATGACGAATTACTTACGCAGTTCGACGCGACGGTTCTGAGCCCAGGACTGCTCGTCGTGGCCAGTAGCAACTGGACGCTCTTTACCGTAGGAAACCAGTTCCAGTTGGCCTGGAGCAACACCTTGCAGTACCAGGTAGCGCTGAACGGCTTTCGCACGACGCTCGCCCAGTGCCATGTTGTACTCACGAGTACCACGTTCGTCGGTGTTACCTTCCAGAACAACGCGAGCGCCGTTAGCTTTCAGGTCCTTCGCGTGAACGTCCAGAGCGCGCATGGCTTCTGGCTTCAGGTCCGAACTGTCGTATTCGAAGTAGAAAGTGGTGATAGCGCGCAGAGCAGCTTCTTCGCTCAGGGAGCCGTCAACTGCACCAGTGTTAGCGCCGTAACCAGCGTTTGGATCAACAGCTGCGCCTTCACCGGCATTGTCGCCGCCTTTAGACGAGCAACCAACGGCTACGGACAGAGCCAGAGCCAGAGCAGCAAACTTACCAAACTTCAGCATTTCCATCGTGAAACTCCTAATGAACCCCAGTGTGTTAAGCAAATCTTTTTGTAGCGCCGCGTCAGTTCAGGTAAGGGGACCAGGATGGTTCTCTGACTTCGCCTTGAGCGGTAGGAAGTGGGAGCCTTACACGTCCATTAATGGACACGAGCATCAAGACTCCCCGGCCCTGCTGGCGGGTGGCGTAGATTACCATGGTGCCGTTGGGCGCAACAGTGGCTGACTCATCAAGGTTGGTATCTGTAAGGATTTTTACCGTTCCACGCTGCAAATCCTGGGCCGCAACCCGGAAATTAGTGAAACCATCCTGACGGTGAATCATTACCAACGTCTTTTCATCGGCCGAAAGTTTAGGGTTGGCGTTGTAGTTACCAATAAAAGTAACACGCTCCGCACCACCACCATTCACATTAGCCTTGTAGACCTGTGGCTTGCCGCCTCGGTCAGAGGTGAAGTAAATGGTCGAACCATCCTTGCCCCAGAACGGTTCGGTGTTGATGCCCGGGCCGCTGGTTGCACGCGTGATCTGGCGCGTGGCCATGTTCATCACGTAGATATCCGGGTTGCCGTCCTTGGACAGCACGAACGCCAGGCGCGAACCATCCGGTGACCAGGCAGGCGCGCCGTTGAGGCCTTCGAAGTTGGTGATCTGCTCACGACGGCCAGTATCGATGTGCTGGACGAAGATACGCGGACGCTTCTGTTCGAAAGACACGTAGGCAATACGCTTGCCGTCCGGCGCAAAGCGCGGCGACAGGATTGGCTCACGGGATTGCAGCAAGGTCACGGCACGGGCGCCGTCGTAGTCCGAACGCTGCAAAGTGTAACGAGTGTTGTCTACAGAGAAACGCTCAGCCGTAACGTACAGCAGGCGTGTCGAGAACGCACCCTTGATACCGGTGAGTTTTTCAAACGACTGGTCCGAAATGTAGTGGGCCATGTCGCGAATCTGCTCGGCGGTACCCGAGACGCTGCCGGTCAGGACCTGCTGCTCGGTGGCCACGTTGAACAGCGTGTACTGGATCTGCAGGCGACCGCCGGCTGGCACGATGTTGCCCACCATCAGGTACTGCGCGCCCACGGCTTTCCAGTCGCGGAAGATGACTTCGCTGGCCTGGGTCGGCTGGCTGATCATGTTGCCTTTGTCGATTGGCGCGTAGTAACCGGAGTTGCGCAGGTCGTCGCTGACGATCTGGGCCATGTCGTCCGGCAGCACGCTGCCGCCCTGCCAGCCAAACGGTACGACGGCAATCGGGGTGGCCCGATCGCTGCCGCTGGTGACCAGGATGTTCTTTTCATCCGCCGCCGCTATCCCTGCCATACAGCAAATAACGACAAGCATTCCTCGAAGAATGTTTCTCACGGGGCTAGATCCTCAGGTGTGAATGTCATCTTGAATGAACGATAGGGAGCGAAGTCACTTGGTTTCATTCCCTGCATCTCGGTCAACCGGCCAATGTTCTTGACCGCTGCAACCGCCGAACTGTCGAACGATCCATCGCCACTGGAACTGGCCACGCCGACCGAAGCCACCGTACCGTCCGGCAACATACCGATCTGCAGTACCACTTTCATGCCTTTGCGTGCCGAAGGTGGACGTGTCCAGCCTTCTGCTGCCCGCGCTCGAATCAGGTCGTCGAAACTGCCTGCGACTTGATCGCCCTGCTCATCGGCCAAGGCTTGCTGACGCTGCGGCGTGTCGGAGAGCAAGTCTGCCAAGGCCTGGGCCTTTTTCTCTTCGGCGGATTTGCGCGCTGCTTCCTGGGCCTTTTTCTTGGTGGCGTCGGCGGCAGCTTTCTTCTTCGCGTCGTCGGCGATTTTCTTCTTCGCCTCGTCTGCTTCAGCTTTTTTCTTGGCGTCTTCGGCGGCTTTCTTCTTCGCGTCTTCGACTATCTTTTTCTTGGCGTCTTCAGCGGCCTTTTTCTTGGCCTCTTCTTCGGCAGCTTTCTTCGCTTCGTCTTCGGCTTTCTTCTTGGCTATATCAGCCAATTGTTTCTCTTCGGCCTTTTTCGCTTCGGCAGCTTTCTCGGCTTTCTTGGCTTCATCAGCCTTTTTCGCCTCGTCGGCCTTCTTCGCTTCGTCAGCCTTTTTCGCTTCCTCGGCCTTTTGAGCCGCCTCTTCTTTCTTTTGTTCCGCAGCAGCCTTCACCGCTTCCTGCTCGACCTTCTTCTGTTCCATCTGCTCGACTTCAGTCTGGCGCGCAGCCGACTTCTGGGCCTCACCCGCAATCTTCTGATTGGTCTGGGTGGTGGCCTGGCTCTTCGATTTCAGCTGATACAGGGTCGCCTGCACGATCGGCTTGGCTGGCGGCAGGTCCGGAGTCATGGCAAAGCTGACGAACAGCATGCCAAACACCAGGACGTGCAGGGCAATTGCCCAGACGCTAGGCCAGAAGTAGCTTTCCGAGGCGGACGGCTCTCGCTGTTGCTGCATCAGGGCGCCTCGGTAATCAAGCCAACGTTACCCACGCCGGCCTTCTGCAGCCCGCCCATGGCGCCCATGACGGAGCCGTAGTCGACCGCCTTGTCACCGCGGATGAAGACCTGGGTGTGCTTGCCGCCTTCGTTGCCGGAGCGAATGATCTTGGTCACCGCATCGGTCATCGCCGGCAAGGTCAGCGCCTTGTCCTGCTGCTTCTGAGTGTCGACTTCGCTGCCAAGGTTCCAGTAATAGGTCTTGTCGGACTTGATCGAAATGGTCAGCACCTGGGTGTTGTTGTCCTGGGGCAAGGCTTCGCTGGAAACCTTGGGCAGGTCAACCTTCACACCCTGGTTGAGCATCGGCGCGGTCACCATGAAAATCACCAGCAGCACCAGCATCACGTCGATGTAAGGCACTACGTTCATCTCGGCGACCGGCTTGCGCTTGGTGCGTGCTCGAGTGATTAAAGCCATCGGGAAATACCTGCTTATTCTTCGCTGGTGTGCACTTTACGGTGCAGGATCGCCTGGAATTCGTCGGCGAAGGTGTAGTAACGGCCAATCAGGTTTTCGCCACGGGCGGCAAAACGGTTGTAGGCGATTACTGCGGGGATGGCAGCGAACAGGCCGATCGCGGTGGCGATCAGGGCTTCGGCGATACCCGGGGCCACGGTGGCCAGGGTCGCTTGCTGGGCCTGGGCCAGGCCACGGAAGGAGTTCATGATGCCCCATACGGTACCGAACAGGCCGATGTACGGGCTCACGGAACCGACGGTAGCGAGGAACGGCAGGCTCTGCTCCAGCTTCTCTTCTTCGCGGGAGATGGCAACGCGCATGGCACGGGCCACGCCCTCCATGACCGCTTCCGGGTCAACACCAGGCTGCTGGCGCAGACGGGAGAATTCCTTGAAGCCGGCGCGGAAGATCTGCTCGACGCCCGAATCCGGGTCCGGGTTGCTGCCGGCCTGGCGATACAGCTTGGACAGGTCGATCCCCGACCAGAAGCGCTCCTCGAAGCTCTCCAGGGCACGTCGACCGGCACGCAGCAGGTTGCTGCGCTGAAAAATCATGACCCAAGAGGTAACCGATGCGGCTACCAGGGTCAGCATGACCAGTTGAACCACGACACTGGCATTGCTGACCAGGCTCCACATGGAGGAATGGTCGACGACGGTAGGTTCCACGCTAAATCTCCTGCTTTGATTGTTTACCCGCGCCGCTTACGTCGGCAAAGGCCGCACGTAGAGCTTCGGGAATGGCCCGGGGTTTCAAACTATTGGTGCGCACACAGGCCACCAGGAACTGCCCCTCACAGAGCAGCGTTGCATCCGTCGCCCGCCTGACCTGCTGTTTGAAGCGCAGGCTGACACGGTTCAATTCGATTACTTCAGCGCTGACCAACAATTCGTCGTCCAGCCGCGCCGGCGCGTGATACCGCGCCTCGCTGGAATGCACGACAAATAACAGGTCCTCCCCTGCCAGCTGGGATTGGGCAAAGCCCAGCTCCCGTAGCCGCTCGGTTCGAGCCCGCTCCATGAACTTGAGGTAGTTGACGTAATACACGATGCCGCCCGCATCGGTGTCCTCGTAATAAACGCGACAGCGATGTGCGAACGACTGATCCCCGTTTTGCGCGCGCATACTCTAGTGCTTACTCCTCAGGTTGCCAATCCGGCAGGGCAACTGTTTTTTCATCCATCGAAACATTTCCAGTCACTGAGTGACGACACCAGCCACTAGGACAGCACAAACTTCAGATAAATCGACTGGCGTGACCTTTTTAATCGTCCACTGCATCGAGGAATTCGTCTACCACGGGCATCTCACCCAATCGTGACGGAATGTTTAACCCAAAGTGCAAATAGGCATGGCGCGTCACCACTCGCCCCCTTGGCGTGCGCATGATGTAACCCTGCTGGATCAGGTAAGGCTCCAGCACGTCCTCGATGGTATGACGCTCCTCGCTGATGGCCGCCGCCAGGCTGTCCACACCCACCGGGCCACCGTCGAACTTCTCGATCATGGTCAGCAGCAGGCGTCGGTCCTGGTGATCGAAGCCGTGCTCGTCCACGTCCAGCAGGTTCAAGGCCAGGTCGGCCACGGCCTTGGTGATGTGCCCCTTGGCCCGCACTTCGGCAAAATCGCGCACACGGCGCAGCAAACGGTTGGCAATTCGCGGCGTGCCACGGGCGCGGCGCGCGATTTCAAACGCGCCTTCCGGGTCCAGCGGCAAACCGAGAATCCCCGCCGAGCGGCTGACAATGGTCGCCAGGTCGCCGGTGCTATAGAACTCTAGACGTTGAACAATGCCGAAACGGTCTCGCAACGGGTTGGTCAGCATGCCCGCACGGGTTGTGGCCCCCACCAGGGTGAACGGCGGCAGGTCGAGCTTGATCGAGCGCGCGGCAGGGCCTTCGCCGATCATGATGTCGAGCTGGAAGTCTTCCATGGCCGGGTACAGCACTTCTTCGACGATGGGCGAGAGCCGGTGGATCTCGTCGATAAACAGCACGTCATGGGGTTCAAGGTTGGTCAGCAGCGCCGCCAGGTCGCCCGGACGCTCCAGCACCGGACCGGAAGTGGACTTGATCGACACCCCCATTTCCTGGGCGATGATGTTGGCCAGGGTGGTCTTGCCCAGGCCGGGCGGGCCGAAGATCAACGTATGGTCCAGGGACTCACTGCGCCCGCGCGCCGCCTGGATGAACAACTCCATCTGCTCGCGCACGGTGGGCTGGCCGATGTAGTCGGCCAGGCTCAGGGGACGGATGGCCCGGTCCTGGATTTCTTCGCGGTCGCGTGGGCCGGTGGCCGCGATCAGACGATCAGCTTCAATCACTTAAATCATTCCCTTCAGGGCTCGGCGGATCATGTCTTCGCTGCTCAGGTTCTTGTCCTTGATGGCCGACACGGCCTTGCTGGCCTCCTGCGGCTTGTAGCCCAGGGAGATCAGCGCGCTGACCGCATCGCTTTCGGCACTGGCCACCTGGCTTGCCGGCATATCCGGCTGGTTCGGCACCAGGGCAAACATGCTCGGCGCGACTTCCCAGGCCTTGAAGCGGTCCTTGAGTTCCACCAGCAGGCGCTCGGCGGTCTTCTTGCCGACACCCGGCACCTTGGTCAGGGCCGAGGTGTCCTGGGCGGAAACCGCACGCACCAGCTCATCCACTTCCAGGCTCGACATCAACGCCAGGGCCAGCTTGGGCCCCACGCCGTTGAGGCGGATCAGCTCACGAAAGAAGTCACGGTCGCGCTTGCCAATGAAACCATAGAGCAATTGCGCATCTTCGCGCACAACGAGGTGGGTATGCAGGGTCAGCGGCTCGCCGACTGACGGAAGGCGATACAGGGTGGTCATGGGCACTTCCAGCTCATAGCCCAACCCATTCACATCCAGAATCAGGTGCGGCGGCTGTTTCTCAGCCAGGGTGCCGCGCAAGCGTCCAATCACGGTTCGAATCCTTAAAGCGTAGGGTCAGATCAAGGCCTGACCGGAAAAAACGATTGCGCTGATGCTATCAGAGACGCAGCCGCCCGCCACGACTGCGTGCAGTGCCCAGACCGTGAGGCAACAGGCTGGAGCGGGTATGGGCGTGGCAAATGGCGATGGCCAGGGCGTCGGAGGCGTCGATTTGCGGTTTGGCGGTGAGCTTGAGCATGTGCATGACCATCATCTGCACCTGCTCCTTGTTGGCTGCACCGGTGCCGACCACGGCCTGCTTGACCTGGGTCGCGGTATATTCGGCAATCTCCATGCCCTCCTCCGCCCCGGCCACGATGGCCGCGCCACGGGCCTGGCCAAGCTTCAGCGCGGAGTCGGCATTTTTGGCCATGAACACCTTTTCGATGCCCATGGTGACCGGCCCGTAGGTCTGGATCACTTCCCGTACACCGCGATAGACGATCTGCAGGCGCTCGGCCAACTCGCCTGCGCCGGTGCGGATGCAGCCCGAAGCGACGTAGATGCAGCCGCGAGGGGTTTGTTGCACCACGCCAAAACCGGTGATGCGCGAACCGGGGTCGATACCTAGGATTAAAGTCATAACGCCTGCGGGTTGGGTAAACACAATTTCTGCTACAAAGAAGATCCAATGTGGGAGCGGGCTTGCCCACGAAGACGGTGGATCAGCCAATATTTTCAGCGACTGGTACACCGCATTCGCGGGCAAGCCCGCTCCCACATTTTGATCTACGTCTGGCCTCAGCTTAGCTGTGCGGCGACTTCTTCCGGGATATCGGCATTCGAATACACGTTCTGCACATCATCCAGGTCTTCGAGCATATCCAGCATCTTCAGCACTTTCTGCGCGCCATCCAGGTCCAGCTCGGCGCTGGTGGTCGGCAGCATCACGATTTCCGCGTCTGTGCCTTTGAACCCGGCCGCTTCCAGCGCGTTACGCACGGCGTAGAAGCTGGCAAACGAGGTAAACACGTCGATGGAGCCATCTTCGTTGGTCACCACGTCATCGGCATCAGCTTCCATGGCCGCTTCCATCAGCGCGTCTTCGTCCGTACCCGGGGCGAAGGAGATCTGCCCCTTGCGCTCGAACAGATAGGCCACCGAACCGTCGGTGCCGAGGTTGCCGCCGCACTTGCTGAACGCATGGCGCACGGCCGCTGCGGTGCGGTTGCGGTTGTCGGTCATGCACTCGACCATCACCGCCACGCCACCCGGGCCGTAGCCTTCGTAGCTCAGCTCGACCATGTCGTCGGTGTCGGCAGCACCGGCACCACGGGCCACGGCGCGATCGATGATGTCGCGGCTCATGTTCGCGCCCAGGGCCTTGTCCAGCGCCAGGCGCAGACGCGGGTTGGAACCCGGGTCACCACCACCCTGGCGGGCGGCGACGGTCAGTTCGCGGATCCACTTAGTGAAAATCTTGCCTTTCTTGGCATCCTGACGCTCTTTGCGGTGCTTGATGTTCGCCCACTTGGAATGGCCAGCCATAACACAACTCCGAAATTCTGTAGAAACCTTGATCAACCCCGCCCCAGGCGGGAGGTAGTCCTTTAACGCAAAGGCGCATCCGAAGATGCGCCCTTTTAGACTGCGTAAACCTCAGTGCGCTTTCACGCAGTGGCCTTACTCAGCCTTTGGCGTCTCACGCAGACGGATGTGCAGTTCGCGCAAGGCCTTGGCATCCACCACGCCCGGAGCCTGGGTCATGACGTCCGCAGCACTCTGGGTTTTCGGGAAGGCGATCACTTCACGGATCGACTGGGCGCCGGTCATCAGCATCACCAGACGGTCCAGGCCAAACGCCAGGCCACCGTGCGGCGGTGCGCCGTACTTCAGGGCGTCGAGCAGGAAGCCGAATTTCTCTTCCTGTTCCGCTTCGTTGATACCCAACAGGCGGAATACCGCTTGCTGCATCTCTTTACGGTGGATACGGATCGAACCGCCACCCAGTTCAGTGCCGTTGAGCACCATGTCGTAGGCACGGGACAACGCGCCAGCCGGGTTGGCTTCCAGCTCGGCCGGGGAGCACTTCGGCGCGGTGAACGGGTGGTGCAGGGCGCTGAAGCTGCCGTCGTCGTTCTCTTCGAACATCGGGAAGTCAACGACCCACATCGGGGCCCATTCGCAGGTCAGCAGGTTCAGGTCGTGACCCAGCTTGATGCGCAGCGCGCCCAGGGCTTCGCTGACGATCTTGGCCTTGTCGGCACCGAAGAACACGATGTCGCCGTCGACTGCACCGACGCGGTCGAGGATCGCGTTCAGGTTGTCCAGCGGGATGTTTTTCACGATCGGCGATTGCAGGCCGTCAATGCCGTTGGCGCGCTCGTTGACCTTGATGTACGCCAGGCCCTTGGCACCGTAGATGCCGACGAACTTGGTGTAGTCGTCGATCTGCTTGCGCGGCATGCTCGCGCCACCTGGCACGCGCAGGGCGGCAATGCGGCATTTAGGGTCGTTGGCCGGGCCGCTGAACACCTTGAACTCGACTTCCTTGAGCTGGTCGGCCACGTCCACCAGTTCCAGCGGGTTACGCAGGTCTGGCTTGTCGGAACCGTAGCGGCGCATGGCTTCTTCGAAGGTCATGTGCGGGAAATCACCGAACTCCAGGTTCAGTACTTCCTTGAACAGGTTGCGGATCATCTGCTCGGTCAGGCCCATGATCTCTTTTTCATCGAGGAAGCTGGTCTCGATGTCGATCTGGGTGAATTCCGGCTGGCGGTCGGCGCGCAGGTCTTCGTCGCGGAAGCACTTGGCGATCTGGTAGTAACGGTCGAAGCCGGCCACCATCAGCAATTGCTTGAACAGCTGCGGCGATTGCGGCAGGGCGAAGAACGAACCGGCGTGAGTACGGCTCGGCACCAGGTAGTCACGCGCGCCTTCCGGGGTGGCCCGGGTCAGGATCGGCGTTTCCACGTCCAGGAAGCCGTTTTCGTCGAGGAAACGGCGGATGCTGGTGGTCATGCGCGAACGCAGGCGCAGCTTCTCGGCCATTTCCGGACGACGCAGGTCCAGGAAGCGGTAGCGCAGGCGAGTTTCCTCACCGACGTCGGAGAATTCGTTGAGTGGGAACGGCGGGGTTTCCGACTCGTTCAGCACTTCCAGCTCATAGCCCAGCACTTCGATGCCGCCGGACGCCATGTTCTTGTTCACGGCACCGGCCGGACGCAGGCGAACCTTGCCGGTGATCTTCACGACGTATTCGCTGCGCACGCGGTCGGCAGCGGCGAAGCTTTCGGCGCGGTCCGGGTCGAACACCACCTGGGCCAGACCATCACGATCACGGATATCGAGGAAAATCACCCCGCCGTGGTCGCGGCGACGGTGAACCCATCCGCAAAGGGTGATTTCCTGACCTTCCAGGGTCTCGTTCAGTTGGCCGCAATAGTGGCTGCGCATCATGGTAGTGGTTTCACTTCTCGTAATTCGAAATTCGGTGGAGGCCTGCCTCGTCACCGTACATTAAAGCAGGGGACGGATAATGCAGGAGCCTGCGCGTTGAGTTCAACTCAGTCTGCTTTGTCGCCGCCCGCCAGGTTCTTCTTCGAGCCGGTCTTGAAGTCGGTCTCGTACCAGCCGCCGCCACTCAGGCGGAAGCCTGGCATGGACAACATCTTCTTGAGGTCCGGCGCCTGGCAGGCCGGGCAATCGACCAGCGGCGCGGCGCTGATCTTCTGAATGGCTTCCAGCTGATGACCACAGGAAGCACATTGGTAGTCGTACATGGGCATGGCGATGTCTCGGCGATCAGAACGTTACTGCGCCACGCCTGTTCCGGGGCAACCCCTGCATGCGCAGCAAAGCGCGGGATTATATCTGTTAAATCGAGGCAGCGCAGCCGGCTTTCTGCCCCGGGCCGCGCCGCCCGTGAAGCGGGCCGGCCCCGGGCAGGCAGATTACTCCGGGTTGTGCGAACAGGCGCGGCCCGCGAGCACGTGAACCACGCACACGACCCTGACCAGCCCGCTGAAGTTCTTCACCCCGCCATAGCGCAAATGCACTTCCCGGTCGACGTAGGACAACAACGCGCTGACCGAACAGGCGTTGATCCTGGCGATCTCCGTGAGGATGTTCCAATAGATCAGCTCAAGCCGCAGGCAGGTGGAAAACCCATTGAGCCTCACCGACCGGGACAACGGCTTGGCCAGCCCCATGTCGAACCCCTTGGCAAAGGGGTCGATCTTTATCTTATGAAAACCACCGGCTTCCATCACTCCATTACCCACTCCGCGTGACATACACCTGACACTCCATTGCCAAACAGCCGCCCATGGGTTTCTCCCATTGGGCAATGGGCCTTATCAAACAGCAGGAAACAAAAGGCAGCCAGAAGACGGGGAGCTGAACGTTGTAGGACAACGCCAGGAAGCGCAGAGAAACAAGTGGGCGGCGCCAGGACAGCGCCACCCGGTAGGTAGGGTTACTGGTTTTCGAGCAGGGAACGCAGCATCCACGCGGTTTTCTCGTGAACCTGCATGCGCTGGGTCAACAGGTCGGCTGTCGGCTCGTCGCTGACCTTGTCAAGCAACGGGAAGATACCTCGTGCAGTTCGCGTGACCGCCTCCTGACCCGCCACCAGTTGCTTGATCATCTCTTCGGCACTGGGCACGCCCTCCTCTTCCTTGATGGACGACAGGCGGGCATAGATCGAATAGGCACCCGGCGCCGGAAACCCCAGGGCACGGATGCGCTCGGCGATGGAGTCCACGGCCAGCGCCAGTTCGTTGTACTGCTCTTCAAACATCAAGTGCAGCGTGCGAAACATGGGGCCCGTGACGTTCCAGTGGAAGTTGTGGGTCTTCAAATACAGTACATAGGTATCGGACAGCAGCCGTGAAAGCCCATCGACGATGGATTTACGGTCTTGTTCGCTGATACCAATATCGATTGCCATGTTTTTCCCCTTCAATTGACGAGCATTCATTGATCAGGTGCAGGACCACTCTAGCAAGAGTGCAGACGGCATGCAGCCCGATGCCCGGGTACAAGGTGCGGCAAATCGCCCCCACGTGCGAATGACGCCGGTCCGCACTAGGTAGGAAACATCGCCAAAAGCACGCTGAAAAGCCCGCACCTGTCTAGGACAAGTGTTTGACGCAGAAATGCCCTGCTCGCTGTAACACCCCGAAATGCTTGATTTGAGTAGGCACAGCCTTTGCTGTTAAATAGACGACGTGTGGCTGCCGTTATCGTTCTGCGGCACGTCACATAGGCTGATAACCGCGCACGTGCTCAACGCCTCCCATTGTTCAGAAGCGAACCGTGCCAGTCAGCTCTTCCGCGTGATCCATCTTAAAGTGAGTTAATCAAAATGTTGAAAATCGTCCACCTGCTAACGGGCGTTGCAGCGTTGCTGCTGTCCTTTATACCGAGCTTGCAACAGGGAAGCCCTCCCTACCTGGAACAACACGACGCTCTGTACCTGGCCTTGTTCGGCCTTCTTAACCTGACGCTGGCTCCAGTGATTCCTTACTGGAACAAAGGCACGCGTCATCAACTGCAAAACCTGGTCAGTGCGCTGCTGGTGCTGACCGTTGTCGTACAAACCCTCACCCTCCTGGCACCGATGCCTGAAGTGGGCGGCCATCCGGCCATCCTGCTCAGCCTGGTGATTGCTGTGGTCGCCATCGTTCTTCACCTGGCCATCAGCTTCTACCGTTCGTCCCCTGCGGCCGCCTCGCAAAACTACGACATGACCAACCGGGATACCGGGACCGTCAAGTGGTTCAACACCTCCAAAGGCTTCGGCTTTATTTCCCGCGATTCGGGCGACGACATTTTCGTCCATTTCCGGGCTATCCGCGGCGAAGGCCATCGTGTCCTGGTCGAAGGCCAGCGCGTGGAGTTTTCCGTCATGAACCGTGACAAGGGCCTGCAAGCCGAAGACGTGATCGCGGCACTGCCACGTCGCTGATTGCACCCTCGCCACAAAAAAACCGCGACCCAGCCTTGCTGGATCGCGGTTTTTTAATGCCCGGCTATCAGTGGCGAACCATTAATAGTGTGGCGGTGGCGCTTCTTCTTCCGAGGTCTCGAACTGGCCGCCCATTTCTTCCTGACGCTTGAGCAGTGCAGTCATCTGCAGTTGCAGGCGTTCGACCGCCCGCTGCTGGGTGACGAGAATGTCGTTGAGGGTCTCGATGGTGTCGTCCTGGAAAGCCAGGCGGCTTTCCAGGTCCGTCACACGGTCTTGCAAATCCATAAGTCAGTCCTGCCACTCAAGCGTGGGAAAAGATGAAGTCAGCCGGTAACAGTTCACGCAAGCGCGCGCGAATCGCGGCCACCTGATCCTCGGTGTAAGGCTGCGCCGGATGCTTGCCCCATACCGGAGCAGGCCAGGCAGCGTCATCACGCCTGCGCACAATCACATGCACATGCAACTGGCTGACGACGTTACCCAGCGCACCAATGTTCATCTTGTCGGCGGCCAGGCCTTCGTTCAGCACTTGCGCCAAGGCCGTCGTTTCCCGCCACAACGTTTGTTGATCGGCGACATCCAGTTGAAACACTTCGCTGATACCGTTGATGCGCGGCACCAGGATGAACCATGGATAGTTCGAGTCATTGGACAGCAGCAGGCGGCACAGCGGGAAGTCCCCGATGGCCAGTGTGTCTTGTTGCAGGCGTTGATCTAGGGCGAACACCGCGGGCACTCCGTTCGGCAGGTCAGTTTCAAGGGCCCAGCATACCTGCGAATGCCCGGGGCTTCACGGCGAATACAGCTCGAACAATGAGCGCCTGGGCCAGATCCGGCAAAAAATACTGCACCCTTTCGAGGCAGTCCGATATTTGAGCTACGCTAGACCGGGCCTCAACGGGACGCACCAAAATGACCCACCTGTGCCTCAAAGGGATCCGCCAAGTACCCACTCATGAGGGTGAACCGGTAACGTTTTTGCCAGGCACGGGTTTTGTGTACCCCCGAACCGATGGAATGGCTGGGCGTCAAGCCCAAACCAAACGGCGTAAAAAGCCCGTGCTTATGCGGTTTTTACATTGCTGTAACGCTTTTCACGAAAAAATGACATTCGGTTACCGGTTTGTGCACGCTTGTTGCATTCACCCACACATCGTCGGCAACGACACGCGCCAGGAGGCCGGTGTTTCGCGATAAAAAACAGTAGCGTTTCAATGCGTATCAAGGACGGAATCAAACTTCCAAAGGGTTTGAAAACAGCATTGAAGTTGTCAGTCCGGGAACATTCGGACTGTGAATTTGCGACATGGAGCTAGCAATTTACGACAGCCTCGTAAAGAAGCTGAAAGGATAGATGGGTAAGTATCGTCAATAGAGTCTGCGTGATATAACTTTGCGCCGACACAAAAAAGAAAGAGCCGCCCAGATAAAAATACAGGTGGGACGGCAGTACTCTTCCTAAAACCAAAGGAGCAAATCACGATGCGCGTGATGAAGTGGAGCATGATCGCCCTGGCTGTTTCAGCAGGCACCTCGCAGTTCGCAATGGCGTCCGCCCAGGACGATTCCAAGGGCTTTGTTGAAGACAGCACTTTCAGCATCAACACTCGCCTCCTGAACTTTGGTCGCGACTTCCGTAACAACGACACCGGCAAAAGCCGCGTCAACGAAACCGGCCTGGGCTTCAACGGCCTGTTCCAGTCGGGCTACACCCAAGGCACCATCGGTGTCGGTGTTGACGTCATCGGCCTGCTGGGCGTGAAACTGGACAGCGGCAAGGGTCGTTCGGGCACTGGCCTGTTCCCAACCGGTTCGGACGGTCGTGCACAAGACGATTACTCCAAAGGCGGCGGCGCTGTTAAGTTCCGCATCTCCGACACCGTGCTGAAAGTCGGCGACCAATACACCACCGCTCCTGTCTTCGCTTCCGATGACAGCCGTTTGCTGCCAGAGCTGCCACAAGGTATCTCGATCACCAGCAACGAAATCAAAGGCCTGAAACTCGAAGGCGGTCACTTCACTTCCAGCGTGGCACAAGCACAGACTTACCGTGACAGCCTGGGCCTGACCAAAACCGACTTCATCGGTGGTGTCTATGCCCTGACTCCAGAAGTCAGCGCCAGCCTGTACTACGCGAAGACTGAAGACTACTGGAAGAAAACCTACGCCAACCTGAACTGGACTCACGCGCTGAGCAACGACCAGTCCCTGGCCGTTGACTTCAACATCTACAGCACCAAGAGCGATGGCGCCGGCCTGCAACGCGCAGAAAAAGACGGCACCACCAAACTGGATAACCGTGCGTACAGCCTGCAAGGCGCGTACACCATCCAGGCTCACACCTTCACCCTGGCCTACCAGAAAGTCAGCGGCGACGGTGACTACGGCTACGGCGTAGACGGCGGCGGCACGATCTTCCTGGCCAACTCCATCGCCCGTTCCGACTTCAACGCTGAAGACGAGAAATCGTTCCAGGCTCGCTACGACCTGAACATGGCCACCTTCGGCGTGCCAGGCCTGAGCTTCATGACTCGTTACGTGAAAGGTACCGGCGCGAACACCGCCGACACCTCGAACGGCAAAGAGTGGGAACGCGACATCGAAGCCAAATACGTGATCCAGAGCGGCCCGGCAAAAGACCTGAGCCTGCGCGTACGTCAAGCGACCTATCGTTCGTCTGACGGCGTGTACTACGGTTCGGCGTCCATCGACGAACTGCGTCTGATCGCGCAATACCCGCTGAACATCTTGTAATAGCTCGTTTGATTACAACGATGGCTTAAGGCTTCGGCCTTAAATAAAAAGCCGCCCCCTTGCAAACAAGGGGGCGGCTTTTTTATTGCTGTTTTATTTCAATCGAAAAATAACTAGCAAGCTAACTAACGAGATTAACCCGTCGACCTCGAACCTGACCTTTTGGCCAAGTTCGATGCCCCTGCACTTAGTTACTTCGTAACACTTTCCTGCATCACTCGAATAACTCGCTGTGGAAATGGAATATCAATCCCGGCAGCCTTCAAGCGGTCACGTGCAAGTTCATTGAGCATGAACACTACATCCCAGTAATCCGCCGTTTTGGTCCAGCAACGCAGGGAAACCGTGATCGAGCTGTCCCCCAGGGTCGACACCACCGCCACCGCAGCCGGATCGGCCAATACCCGTGGATCTTTGGCCAGTTCCAGCAGGACTTCACGCGCCTTCTGCAAGTCGGCTTCGTAGTCCACGCCCACGTCGAATACCACTTTGCGCGTCGGCTGACGGTTGGTGTTGGTGATCAGGCCGTTCGACAGGCTGCCGTTGGGGATGATCACGGTCTTGTTGTCGCCGGTGCGCAACACGGTATGGAAGATCTGGATGCTGTCGACCGTGCCCGACGTGCCCTGTGCTTCGATCCAGTCACCAATGCGGAACGGGCGGAACAGCAGGATCAGCACGCCGCCGGCAAAGTTCGCCAGGCTGCCTTGCAGCGCCAAGCCGATGGCCAGGGTGGCGGCACCGATCGCGGCAACGAACGAGGTGGTCGCCACGCCGATCATCGACGCCACGTTGACCACCAGCATGACCTTGAGCGCAATGTTCGCCAGGCTGGTGATGAAGTGTTGCAGCGCCAGGTCTGCGTTACGCAGGGCCAGCAAACGCCCCACTCGATGAGTCAATACGTTGATCAACCACCAGCCGATGGCCAGGGTGATCACCGCCAGCAAAAACCGGCTGCCGTATTCCATGATCATCGGGATCCACGATTCCGAGGTCTTGATCAGGTGATCCACTTCAGCGTTCAAATCCATCTACATTCTCCTGTCTAGCGGATGTTCGGTGTTTTCAGGTGCCCAAAAATGCAATTGAGCCCCGCAGGGCTCAATAGTAGGCAATGGCTCTGGGGCGTGGGACGCCAAAAACGCCCTCAGGTTCCCCAAAGTGCCATCAGTCGCGAAAGTTATTGAACTGCAGCGGCATGTCGAAGGTCTTGGCGCGCAGGGCCGCGATGGCGTCTTGCAGATCGTCACGCTTCTTGCCGGTAACGCGCACCTGCTCACCCTGGATGGCGGCCTGGACCTTGAGCTTGGCGTCCTTGATATGGGCCACGATCTTTTTCGCCAGCTCCTTGTCGATGCCTTCCTTGAGCGTCGCTTCCTGCTTCATCAGCTTGCCGGAAGCGTAGGCGTCCTTGACTTCAAGGCATTGCACGTCGATCTTGCGCTTGACCAGGGACAGCTTGAGGATTTCGATCATCGCTTCCAGCTGGAAATCGGCTTCAGCGGTCAGGTTGACAGTCAGTTCCTTTTCCTTGAACTCGAAGCTGCCCTTGCCTTTCAAGTCATAGCGACGGTCCAGTTCCTTGACGGCGTTCTCGACGGCGTTGGTGACTTCGTGTTTGTCCAGTTCGGATACCACGTCGAACGAAGGCATGTCATTTCTCCAATATAAGGGGCGGGCTCAGTAGAGATGGAGCGCGCCCGAGCTAAAATGCCGGGGCATTATAGCGGTTCTTTCGCCCCGTTCATCGTGGGCGCCCCAACGGAGCACAAACAGATGTCGACCACCTGGCACATTCTCGGCGCGGGCAGCCTGGGCACTCTCTGGGCCACACGCCTGGCCCGTGCAGGCGTGCCCGTCCGGTTGATACTGCGCGATGAAGCACGCTTGGCCAGCTACCAGGCGGCAGAAGGCCTGACCCTTGTAGAACAGGGTGTCTCGAATACCTACCCGGTAATCGGCGAAACGCCCGACAGCCCGGGGCCGATTCATCGCCTGCTGGTAGCGTGCAAAGCCTACGACGCCCAAAGCGCCGTCGCACAGTTGCAGCACCGGCTTGTACCGGACGCCGAACTGGTCCTGCTGCAAAACGGCCTCGGCAGCCAGGACGCGGTGGCGGCCCAGTTACCCCAGGCCCGCTGCATGTTCGCCTCCAGCACCGAAGGTGCGTTTCGCGACGGTGACTGGCGCGTGGTGTTTGCCGGTCATGGCTATACGTGGCTGGGGGACGCTGCCCATCCAACACCCCCGCTGCTGCTCGAAGACCTGAGCGCTGCCGGCATCCCCCACGAATGGAGCACCGACATCCTCACCCGCCTGTGGCGCAAGCTGGCCCTCAATTGCGCGATCAACCCGCTGACCGTGCTGTATCAATGCCGTAACGGCGGCTTGCAGGCCCATCAGTGCGAAGTGGCGACCCTGTGTGCGGAGCTGGCCGAACTGCTGGAGTGCTGCGGCCAACCCGCAGCCGCCCACGACCTGCACAGCGAAGTGGAACGGGTGATCCAGGCCACCGCTGCCAACTACTCCTCGATGTATCAGGACGTGGCCAACGCCCGACGCACCGAAATCAGCTACCTGCTCGGGTACGCTTGCCTCGCGGCGGCTCGCCATCAATTGACCCTGCCGCACCTGCAACAAGTGCAAGCGCGCCTGGTCGAGCAGTTGCGCGCACGCGGATTGCCCAGCGACTGAACCACGCGCTACCCTGACTACTTGTCTATTGCCTGCGAAAAACCTGATGCCACTGCGCCAGCGTCTAGAAAACCTACCGGTCGGGCAGAAACTGCTGGCCGCCTTGCTGGTGCTGCTCACCACCGTGTTGCTGGTGGCCAACCTGACTTTTATCAGTGCGGCCTACTGGATCTCCCAGGAAAGCATGGCGCCCCAGGCCCTCCAGGCCATTGGTCGGCTGGTGTCCAACCCGGCGCTCGCCGCCGAAGCCCTCGAATCCCCCTCCAAGGCCGACGCGCTCCTTAACGAACTGACCAGCTATTCACCGCTGCGCGCGGCGGCGCTGTACGACGGCGAAGGCAACCGCCTGGCCCAGATGCAACACGGCGATCGCCTGCACTTGCCGGACAACTACCGGCACATCGAAGCCTGGCGCGTCACCGAGTTTCGCAGTAACCAGGTCATCACCCTGCCCCGTGCCGGCCAGCCTTCCGGGCACCTGCTGCTGGTGGCCAGCAGTGAGCTGCCGGTGGCCTTCTACACCGGCACATTGACCGCCAGCCTGGGCATCCTGATTTTCAGTGTGCTGTTGTGGCTGATCATCGCCCGTCAGATCAAGCGCCTGATCACCCGGCCGATCCACGAACTGGAAGAGCTGTCGCGCCAGGTCACCCGCGAAGAGAACTACGCCCTGCGCGCCGGCCGTGGCAACCACGACGAAATCGGCAGCCTGGCCGAAGCCTTCAACACCATGCTGTCACGCATCGAAGCCCGTGAGCAGCAGCTCAAGCGCGCCCGTGACGATTCCCAGGCCGCCTACGACCAGGCCCAGGGCCTGGCCGAAGAAACCCGCCACACCAACCGCAAGCTGGAACTGGAAGTCCAGGTGCGCAGCAAGATCGAGAAAAAACTCACCGGTTTCCAGAACTACCTCAATAGCATCATCGACTCGATGCCCTCGGCGCTGATCGCCCTGGACGAACAGCTCTACGTGACCCAGTGGAACCAGGAAGCCAGCGCGCTTTCCGGCACGCGCCTGGATGAAGCGCTGAACCAGCCGATTTTCCTCGCCTTCCAGCCGCTCAAGCCCTACCTGCCCCAGATCAAGGCCACGGTCGAACAACACACGGTGGAACGCATCGAGCGGGTCACCTGGGTCAAGGACGATGAGCCCAAGCATTACGCCCTGACCTTCTACCCGCTGATGGGTGGTGCCGGGCGCGGCGTGGTGATCCGCATCGACGACATTACCCAGCGCCTGTCCCTGGAAGAAATGATGGTGCAGTCGGAAAAAATGCTCTCGGTGGGTGGGCTCGCCGCTGGCATGGCCCACGAGATCAACAACCCCCTGGGTGCGATCCTGCACAACGTACAGAACATCCGCCGGCGCTTGTCCCCCGACCTGCCCAAGAACCTGGAGCAGGCCGAACAGGCCGGCATCGAGCTGGACACCGTCAACCGCTACCTGCAAAGCCGCGAGGTGCCGCAACTGCTCGACGGCATCCAGCAAGCCGGTGCACGGGCGGCGAAGATCGTCACCCACATGCTCAGTTTCAGCCGGCGCAGCAACCGGCAGATGGCGCCTTGCGACCTGCCCGCGCTGATTGACCAGGCGGTGGAGATCGCCGGTAACGACTTCGACTTGACCATCGGCTTCGACTTCAAGGGCCAGGCGATCATCCGCCAGTTCGACCCGCAACTGGGCCCCGTGCCCGGCACCGCCAACGAACTGGAGCAGGTACTGCTCAACCTGTTGAAAAACGCCGCCCAGGCGATCCACCTGCGCGAAGACGACAGCGAGCCTGGGCGCATCATCCTGCGCACCCGGCTCAACCCGCCGTGGGCGGAAATCCAGGTGGAAGACAACGGCATCGGCATGAGCGAAAACGTGCGCAAGCGCACCTTCGAGCCCTTCTTCACCACCAAGGAAATCGGCCAGGGCACCGGGCTTGGGCTGTCGGTGTCGTACTTCATCATCACCAACAACCACAAAGGCCAGATGGAAGTGCACTCCACGCCGGGCCAAGGTACGTGCTTTACCTTGCGCTTGCCGCTGGCCGGCAGCCAACTGCCCCCCTACGAACTTACCCAACTGGAGCACTGACCATGGGCTTTCGCCTGTCGAAGATCTACACCCGTACCGGCGACAAGGGCGAAACCGGCCTGGGCGATGGCCGCCGTGTGCCCAAGGACCACCCACGGGTGGAGGCCATTGGCGAGGTCGATACGCTGAACAGTCAGTTGGGGTTGCTGTTGGCCAACCTGGAAGAACAGAGCGGCAAGCACCCTGAACTCAAGGACGTGATCGAAGTGCTTACGCCTTGCCAGCATCGCTTGTTCGATCTGGGCGGCGAGCTGGCGATGCCGGTGTACAAGGCGTTGAATGCCGCTGAAGTGGACCGATTGGAAGCGGCGATTGACCGCTGGAACGAGGAAGTGGGGCCGCTGGAGAACTTCATCCTGCCCGGGGGTTCGGCGCTGATTGCCCAAGCCCATGTATGCCGCAGCCTGGCGCGCAGTGCAGAGCGGCGGTGTCAGCAGTTGAATGCGGTGGAACCGTTGGACGGCGTGGGGTTGGCGTATATCAATCGGCTGTCGGACTTGCTGTTTGTGGCAGCGCGGGTGATTGCCAGGCGCCAGGGTGTGGCGGAGGTGTTGTGGCAGGCGGCTGCCAAACCCCATTAGTTTTCAGTGCCTGATCTGACGCCTTCGCGAGCAAGCCCGCTCCCACATTCGACCGCATTCCAAAGGTAGAACTCGGTCAAGTGTGGGAGCGGGCTTGCTCGCGAAGAGGCCCGTCAGAACACCATCAAACCTCAGGCCAGAACGCCCGGATGCCAGCAACACCCTGGGCACCGGCTTCCCAAGCCTGCTCCCGCTCAGCCGGCCCAACGCCACCCAGCAGAAACACCGGCTTGCTGAACCCACTGATCAAAAGCGCCGCCTGCTCCCACCCCAACGGCTGCGCGTCAGGATGAGTCTGGGTCGATTGCACCGGCGACAGCGTGACAAAATCCACGTCCATCAACTCGGCCAGCGCCAGTTCCTCGGCATTGTGGCAAGAAGCCGCCAACCAGCGGTCCTTGGGCAGCGGCCGGCCTTTGCTCGCGTATTTGCGCAGTTGCGCCGAGGTCATGTGCCAGCCCGCCGAGGGGAAATCCCCCAACCACTCAAAGGGCCCCTTGAGCATCAGTTGCGCCTTGCCCGCACACAGGCCCACGGCGTCCACCGCCAAGTCCCGGTATTTAGGGTCGTAGCCGTTGGGCGCACGCAGTTGAACCAGCTTGATGCCACCGGCAATGGCTTTCTGGATACCGCGCAACAATGCGGGGGTTTCCAGCTCGCCAGGCGTGATCAAGTACTCGGCAGGCAAACGCGCTGCGGCAACGATGGGCGCATTGGCTGCCGGGAACTCGTAGTTGATCAGGTCCCGCTGGGCCACCCATTCCAACGGCTGCCCTTCGGCACCATGGGGTTCGCCGGTAAAGGCCGAGACTTCCCAGACATCCAGTAATACCTGTTTGTCCGGGTAGTCATGCTGCACCTTGATCAACGGGCGCGCCGCCGTGACCTGAATGCCCAGCTCTTCCTGCAATTCGCGGGACAGGGCGGTTTCAACCGACTCATCGGCTTCCACCTTACCCCCGGGAAACTCCCAGAGGCCGCCCTGATGCTGGGTATCGGCGCGGCGCGCCAGCAGGATCCTGCCGTCGACACCGCGGATCACCGCTGCTGCTACATGCACTCGTTTCACCGCGCTTATCCTCTTAGGTACGGTATTCCGCGTTGATCTTCACGTACTCGTGGGACAGGTCAGTGGTCCAGATGGTTTCGCTGCACTCACCGCGGCCCAGCTCGATGCGGATGGTGATTTCTTCCTGCTGCATCACCGCCGAGCCCTGGGCTTCGGTGTAGGTCTCGGCACGCGCGCCACGGCTGGCGATGCACACGCCGCTCAGGAACACGTCGATCTTGCTCACGTCCAGGTCTGGCACGCCGGCACGGCCGACGGCAGCCAGGATACGGCCCCAGTTCGGGTCGGAGGCGAACAGCGCGGTCTTGATCAGTGGCGAATGCGCCACGGTGTAACCCACGTCCAGGCATTCCTGGTGGTTGCCGCCGCCATTGACTTCAACGGTGACAAACTTGGTCGCGCCTTCACCGTCACGCACGATGGCCTGGGCCACGTCCATGCACACTTCGAACACCGCCTGCTTCAACGCCGCGAACAGCGGGCCGCTGGCCTCGGTGATTTCCGGCAGGTTGGCCTGGCCGGTGGCGATCAGCATGCAGCAGTCGTTGGTGGAGGTGTCGCCATCGATGGTGATGCGGTTGAACGACTTGTTGGCGCCGTCCAGGATCAGGCTGTGCAGCACGTCACGGGAGACTTTGGCGTCAGTGGCGATGTAACCGAGCATGGTGGCCATGTTCGGACGGATCATGCCTGCGCCCTTGCTGATGCCAGTTACAGTGACGGTGACGCCGTCGTGTACGAACTGGCGGCTCGCGCCTTTTGGCAGGGTGTCGGTGGTCATGATGCCGGTGGCGGCGGCAGCCCAGTTATCCACAGACAGGTCGTCCAGCGCGGCTTGCAGGGCACCTTCGATCTTCTCGACCGGCAGCGGCTCGCCGATCACGCCGGTGGAGTACGGCAACACTTGGCTGGCATCAACCCCAGCAAGCTGGGCCAGCTTGGCGCAGGTGCGCGCAGCGGCCACCAGGCCTGGCTCGCCGGTCCCGGCGTTGGCATTACCGGTGTTGGTCAGCAGGTAACGAATGTTACCGGCTACGCGCTGCTTGGCCAGGATCACCGGTGCTGCGCAGAACGCATTGAGGGTGAACACGCCAGCGACGGTTGAACCTTCGGCACAGCGCATCACCACCACATCCTTGCGCCCCGGGCGCTTGATGCCGGCCGAAGCGATACCGAGTTCAAAACCGGCGACCGGGTGCAAAGTGGGCAAAGGACCAAGACCAACAGCCATGAATGCGCTCCTTAAAAATGAGGTGATATCTGTGCCGTCGTAAGCGACGGTGAAATTAATGGCAAAACGCCGCGACGGCAAAGGCCGGTCGCGGCGCGGGGTGTTGCAGCGTCAGGCAAAAATCTTAGTTGATTTCGCCGTGGCAGTGTTTGAACTTCTTGCCCGAACCGCACCAGCACAGTTCGTTGCGGCCCAGCTTCTGGTCGTTGCGAACCGGCGTCTGGGCCAGGGCCACATCGACCTCTTCGCCCAAGACTTCAGGTTGCTCAAGACCCGGGGCTTCGTCGTGCTGGAACTGCATGCGCGCAGCCAGCGCCTCGGCTTCCTGACGCAGGCGTGCCTCTTCCTCGATCGGGTCTTCACGACGCACCTGAACGTGGGACAGCACGCGGATCGAATCGCGCTTGATCGAGTCCAGCAGCTCGGAGAACAGCGTGAACGACTCGCGCTTGTACTCCTGCTTCGGGTTCTTCTGGGCGTAGCCACGCAGGTGGATACCGTGACGCAGGTGATCCATGGTCGACAGGTGGTCTTTCCACAGGTCGTCCAGCACGCGCAGGACAATCTGCTTCTCGAAGGTGCGCAGTGCTTCGGCACTCGCCTGCTCTTCTTTCTCGTTGTATGCGGCCAGCAGCTCGGTCATGAGCTTCTCGCGCAGGGTCTCTTCGTACAGGTGGTCGTCTTCGTCCAGCCATTGCTGAACCGGCAAGTCCACACCGAAGTCGCTCTTGAGCGCCGCTTCCAGGCCGGCAACATCCCACTGCTCTGGCAGGGACTGTGGCGGAATGTGTGCGCTAACGGTGGCGCTGAGCACGTCCTGACGGAAGTCAGCGATGGTCTCGCCAATGTTGTCGGCAGCCAGCAACGTGTTACGCATGTGATAGATCACTTTACGCTGTTCGTTGTTGACGTCGTCGAACTCGAGCAGTTGCTTACGAATGTCGAAGTTGCGGCCTTCCACCTTGCGCTGTGCTTTCTCGATGGCGTTGGTCACCATGCGGTGCTCGATCGCTTCACCGGACTGCATGCCCAGAGCCTTCATGAAGTTCTTCACGCGGTCCGAGGCGAAGATGCGCATCAGGCTGTCTTCCAGCGACAGGTAGAAGCGGCTGGAACCGGCGTCACCCTGACGACCGGCACGACCACGCAGCTGGTTGTCGATACGGCGCGATTCGTGACGCTCGGAAGCGATCACCTGCAGGCCGCCGGATTCCAGCACGGCCTGGTGACGTTTCTGCCAGTCGGCCTTGATCTGGGCGATCTGCTCGGGGCTCGGGTTTTCCAGGGCCGCGACTTCCACTTCCCAGTTGCCGCCCAACAGGATGTCGGTACCACGACCGGCCATGTTGGTGGCGATGGTCAGTGCGCCTGGGCGACCGGCCTGGGCGATGATCTCGGCTTCTTTTTCGTGGAACTTGGCGTTGAGGACCTTGTGCTCGATGCCTTCCTTGTTGAGCAGGTTGGACACGTGCTCGGAAGTCTCGATGGTGGCAGTACCGACCAGAATCGGGCGACCCTGGGCCATGCCGTCCTTGATGTCATTGATGATTGCCGCGTATTTCTCTTCAGCCGTCAGGAACACCAGGTCGTTGAAGTCTTTACGCGCCAACGGCTTGTTCGGCGGGATGACCATCACGGCCAGGTTGTAGATCTGGTGGAATTCGAACGCTTCGGTGTCGGCCGTACCGGTCATGCCGGACAGTTTGTTGTACAGACGGAAGTAGTTCTGGAAGGTGGTGGACGCCAACGTCTGGCTTTCGGCCTGGATGTTGAGGTTTTCCTTGGCTTCGATGGCCTGGTGCAGGCCTTCGGACAGACGACGCCCCGGCATGGTACGGCCGGTGTGTTCGTCGACCAGGACCACCTGGCCGTCCTGCACGATGTATTCGACGTTGCGGTGGAACAGCTTATGGGCGCGCAGGCCGGCGTAAACGTGGGTCAACAGGCCCAGGTTGTGCGCCGAGTAAAGGCTCTCGCCTTCAGCCAGCAGGCCGATCTGGGTCAGCATGTCTTCGACGAACTGGTGACCGGCTTCGTTGAGTTCGACCTGGCGGGTCTTCTCGTCGATGGTGAAGTGACCTTCTTTGGTCACCACGCCTTCAACTTCTTCAACGTGCTGGGTCAGGCGCGGAATCAACTTGTTGATTTCGGTGTACAGGCGCGAGCTGTCTTCGGCCTGGCCGGAGATGATCAGCGGGGTACGGGCTTCGTCGATGAGGATGGAGTCGACTTCGTCGATCACGGCAAAGTTGAGTTCGCGCTGGAATTTTTCTTCCATGCTGAACGCCATGTTGTCGCGCAGGTAGTCGAAACCGAATTCGTTGTTGGTGCCGTAGGTGATGTCGGCAGCGTAAGCGGCGCGTTTCTCTTCCGGCGGCTGGAACGGCGTTACCACGCCGACGGTCAGGCCGAGGAATTCATACAGCGGGCGCATCCAGTTGGCGTCCCGGCGAGCCAGGTAGTCGTTCACCGTCACAACGTGCACGCCCTTGCCGGACAGTGCGTTGAGGTAAACGCCCAGGGTTGCCACCAGGGTCTTGCCTTCACCGGTACGCATTTCGGCAATCATGCCTTCATGCAAGGTCATGCCGCCGATCAACTGGACGTCGAAGTGGCGCATGCCCATGACACGCTTGCCGGCTTCACGGGCGACCGCAAAGGCTTCGGGAAGCAGCTTGTCGAGGGTTTCACCTTTGGCTATGCGGGCCTTGAACTCTTGGGTCTTGGCGCGCAATTGGTCGTCCGACAGGGCAACCATCTGCTCTTCGAAAGCATTGACCAGTTGCACCGTCTTGAGCATGCGTTTGACTTCGCGCTCATTCTTGCTTCCAAAAAGTTTCTTTAACAAAGGCGCAAACATATCGGCAGGTTCTTCCACACATAGGGATGGAGGGCGCACCGTGAGTGGCCCGAGCAGCCCTCACGGCCGCATGCGAACGCGCATTCTACCCGGAATCGTGGGTGAGGAAAGTGGCGTTGTTCCCCGATGCTGGCATGGTGCTGTGAGAGGGCCTGTTTAAAATAAGGGCTTTTACCGGAACTTCAACCCATGGAGCGCAGAAGTTACCTATTGATTTGGCAAGCGTTGACCTGCAGTTGCATTGCCCGGGGGCCTGCGGGCGCTTTCTGTTAAGATGGCGGCTCTGTTACTTAAGGTGTCTAAACATGGCATTTCGCCCTCATACAGCTCGCATCCCCAGCGTGTTGCTCCGCGAAGCCAAGCCGTTGAAAGCCATCTTTGGCCACGCGCAACGCCTGGGCCATCTGCAACGCCTGCTCGAAAGCCAATTGCAACCGGCCGCACGTGAACATTGTCATGTGGCGTCCTGGCGTGAAGGCAATTTGCTGTTAATTGTCACCGACGGTCATTGGGCCACGCGTTTGCGTTACCAGCAAAAGCGCCTGCAACGTCAATTGATGGCCTTCGATGAGTTCGCCAACTTGACGCGTATCCAGTTCAAGGTGCAGCCGCCTACCGTGCAACAAGGCGCAGTGGGCCACACGATGGACCTGTCGGTAAATGCCGCCGAAACCATCCAGGCGACGGCCGACGGCATCAGCGACCCCGGCCTGCGCGCCGCCCTGGAGCGGCTCGCCGCCCACGCCAAGCCCAAGGCCTGAACCGCTACTTGCGCTTGCTGCCACCCAGCAACGACCCCAGCAACCCCCGCACCAACTGGCGCCCCATCTGATTGGCCGCCTGCTGCATCGCGGATTTCAGCGCCTTGCCCGCCGTAGTGCCCAGAAAGGCACCCGCCTTGTCCGTGAAACTTGGCTCTTCGGTAGCCGGCTTGGCCTCTTCGGCCGTCCCCAGGTCTTTGCGCGCCATCAGCACTTCATAGGCCGACTCCCGGTCAATCGGTTTGTCATAGCGCCCCAGCAACGGTGAACTGGCAATCAGCGCCGCGCGTTCGGCCTCGCTGAGCGGCCCGATACGCGACTGCGGCGGCGCCACCAGTACGCGCTGGACGACTTCCGGCGTGCCTTTTTCCTGCAGCGTGCCCACCAACGCCTCACCTGTGCCCAGCTCGGTCAGCACCGCCAGGGTATCGAAGGTGGGGTTCGGCCGAAAACCGTCTGCCACTGCCCGCAGGGACTTCTGCTCCTTGGTGGTGAACGCCCGCAGGCCGTGCTGGATGCGCAGGCCCAATTGCGCCAAGACCGTGTCAGGCAAATCCCCCGGAGACTGTGTGACAAAGTAAACGCCGACACCTTTGGAGCGAATCAAGCGCACCACTTGCTCCAACCGCTCCTGCAACGCCTTGGGCGTATCGGCAAACAGCAAGTGGGCCTCATCAAAAAACAGCGCCAGCAACGGCTTGTCGGCATCGCCGCGTTCGGGCAATTGCTCGAACAACTCCGCCAACAGCCACAGCAGGAAGGTCGCGTACACCTTGGGCGCCTCATGCACCAGGCGGCTGGCGTCGAGCAGGTGGATACGCCCTCGCCCATCACTGGCGGGTTGCAGGATGTCTTCAAGCTGCAGGGCCGGCTCGCCAAACAAGGCCTCGGCGCCCTGTTGCTCCAGGACCGCCAGGCGCCGCAGCAGGGCCTGGCTGGAGCCGGTGGTCATCAGCGCCGCGTCCTCGCCCAGCAATTCCGGGTGGTAGCGCAGGTGGTTGAGCAGCGCCTTGAGGTCCTTGAGGTCCAGCAGCAGCAAACCTTCGCGGTCGGCCACCTTGAAGGTCGCGTAGAGCGCCGACTGTTGGCTGTCGGTGAGTTCCAGCAGCGCGCCGAGCAACAATGGGCCCATTTCGCTGATGGTGGTGCGCAATGGATGACCGGACTGCCCATGGATGTCCCACAACGTCACAGGATAGGCCTTGGCGGTGTACCCCAGGAAAGGCATGCCGGCGATGCGCTCGGCCACCTTGCCCTGCGGATTGGCTGCGGCCCCGAGGCCACACAGGTCGCCCTTGATATCAGCCGCGAACACCGCGACGCCCGCGTCGCTGAAGGCTTCCGCCAGGCGTTGCAAGGTGACGGTCTTGCCCGTGCCGGTCGCACCGGCAATCAGCCCATGGCGGTTGGCCAGGCGCATGGCCTGGGCGATGGGTTGGCCGTCCAGGCCCGCGCCGATAAGGAGTTGCGTGGTATCAGGCATTTCGTCACCTCTGGTTAATCTTTAGTGCCGCCAGGTCGATATAGAGAGGTGTGAGACCCACAAAGTCTAAAAATAGGTCGGATAGTTCCTACAGGGACCAACGGAGCTATCGCAAGAAATATCACACCTTTTTTGACGCTGCCATTTTGCGCATCCCATAAGGACGCGCTTCGGATAATAAGACCTTAGCGGACCCTACAAGCCATGAATAAAAATCTGCGCTTCAGCCACAAAATCCTGCTTGCAGCCTCCCTTATCGTCATCGCCGCATTTGCGCTGTTTACCCTCTACAACGACTACCTGCAACGCAACGCCATTCGCGACGACCTCAACAACTACTTGCATGAAATGGGTGATGTCACCGCCAGCAACATCCAAACCTGGCTCACCGGGCGCATTGCCCTGGTTGAAAACGCCGCACAGAACATCGCCATCAACCCGGAACCCTCAGCCGTTGCCAAGCTGCTCGAACAGAAAGCCCTGACGTCATCCTTCATGGCGACCTACGTGGGTGACAGCAAAGGCGCGTTCACCATCCGCCCTGACACCAAGATGCCGGACGGCTTCGACCCACGTGTTCGCCCCTGGTACAAAGGCGCCCAGGCCAGCAACGGCTCGACGCTCACCGAGCCCTACATCGATGCCGCGACCGGCAAACTGATCATTTCCATCGCCACGCCCAGCACCCAGGGCGCCCAGAGCATTGGCGTCGTGGGCGGCGACCTGAGCCTGCAAACCCTGGTGGATAACATTGGCGCGCTGAACTTCGGCGGCATGGGTTATGCCTTCCTGGTCAGCGCCGATGGCAAGGTCTTGGTACACCCGGACAAAAACCTGGTGATGAAGACGCTGGCCGATGTGTACCCAAAAAACACGCCGACCATCAGCACCGGCTTCAGTGAGGTCGAAGCCAACGGCAAGGACAACATCGTGACCTTTACACCGATCAAGGGTCTACCCTCGGTGAACTGGTACCTCGGCATTTCGGTGGATAAAGACAAATCCTTCGCCATGCTCAGCGAATTCCGCACCTCGGCGGTGATTGCCACGCTCATTGCCGTGGTGATCATCATCGCCCTGCTCGGCATGTTGATCCGCATCCTGCTGCAACCGCTGCACGTGATGACCCGCGCCATGCAAGACATCGCTGACGGTGAAGGCGACCTCACACGCCGCCTGGCCATTCAGAACCACGACGAATTCGGCACCCTAGGGAACGCGTTCAACCGCTTCGTGGAGCGCATTCATACGTCGATCCGCGAAGTGTCCTCAGCCACCGAGCAGGTCAATGAAGTGGCACTGCGGGTGGTGAGCGCTTCCAACTCATCGATGATCAATTCCGACGAGCAGGCCAACCGCACCAACAGCGTGGCGGCGGCCATCAATGAACTGGGCGCCGCTGCCCAGGAAATCGCGCGCAATGCGGCGCAAGCCTCGCATCAGGCCAGCGATGCGCGGCACCTGGCCGAAGATGGCCAGCAGGTGGTGGAGCGCAATATCAAGGCCATGAACCAGTTGTCCGAAATGATCAGTGCTTCGAGCAGCAATATCGAAGCGCTCAACAGCAAGACGGTCAATATCGGGCAGATTCTCGAGGTGATTACCAGCATCTCCCAGCAAACCAACTTGCTGGCACTCAACGCCGCCATCGAAGCGGCCCGTGCCGGGGAAGCGGGTCGCGGGTTCGCCGTGGTGGCCGATGAAGTGCGCAACCTGGCCCATCGCACCCAGGAATCGGCGCAACAGGTGCAGAAGATGATCGAAGAGTTGCAGGTCGGTGCCCGGGATTCGGTCAGCACCATGGGCGAAAGCCAGCGCCATAGCCACGACAGCGTAGAGATCGCCAACCTGGCCGGTGAGCGCCTGAACAGCGTGACCCTGCGCATTGGCGAGATTGACGGCATGAACCAATCGGTGGCCACCGCCACTGAAGAACAGACCTCGGTGGTCGAGTCGATCAACATGGACATCACCGAGATCAACACCCTCAATCAGGAAGGCGTCGAAAACCTGCAGTCCACCCTGCGTGCCTGTGCCGACCTGGAACAACAGGCGGCGCGCCTGAAACAACTGGTGGGCAGTTTCCGGATCTAACCCGCGCGGGGCGTTACTTACCCTCCGGTTCGGCCTTGCCCTTCTCTTGCTCCCACAGCTCGGCGGCACCCGGAAATTCGGTGCCGTCGTCGCTGCTCAGTTCTTCCGGGTCAAACCGGCTCAAACAGCCCTCTCCCAGGGTGGCCGGGGCCTTGGAAGTGGCTTTATCCAGTGGATCGCTCATGCTCTAAACCTCTGCGCCCAACAAAGAAAAAGGGCCTGGGACGATTTAACGCCCAGGCCCTTCATTCTTCAATCAAAACCCTTGGATCAGAACACGACGGTCTTGTTGCCGTGCACCAACACGCGGTCTTCCAGGTGGTAACGCAAGCCACGGGCCAGGACCATCTTCTCGACGTCACGGCCGAAACGCACCATGTCTTCGATGCTGTCACTGTGGCTCACACGTACCACGTCCTGCTCGATGATCGGGCCGGCGTCCAGTTCCTCGGTGACGTAGTGGCACGTCGCGCCAATCAGCTTCACGCCACGCAGGGAGGCCTGATGGTAAGGCTTGGCACCAATGAACGACGGCAGGAAGCTGTGGTGAATGTTGATCACCTTGCCGGCGTATTCACGGCACAACTCCGGTGGCAGGATCTGCATGTAGCGCGCCAGCACCACCACATCCGCCTCATGCTGCTTGACCAGGCGGGAGACCTCGGCGAACGCCGGCTCCTTGTCCTGCGGGTTTACCGGGACGTGGTAGTACGGGATGCCGTGCCATTCGACCATGCTGCGCAGGTCGTCGTGGTTGGAGATCACACAGGCGATCTCACAGTCCAGCTCGTCGCTGTGCCAGCGGTGCAGCAGATCGGCCAGGCAGTGGGACTCACGACTGGCCATCAGCACCACGCGTTTTTTCTGCTCGGTGTCGGTGATCTGCCAGGTCATCGAGAACTCTTCGGCGATGGGCGCAAAGGCCTCGCGAAACGCTTCAAGACCAAACGGCAACGTATCGGCACGAATCTCGTGACGCATGAAGAACCAACCGCTGAGATTGTCCGAGTGATGGCTCGCCTCGGTGATCCAACCGTTGTGGGAAGCCAGAAAGTTACTGACCTTGGCAACGATGCCAACCCGGTCCGGGCAAGCAATCACCAGCCGAAAAGTGCGCATTAGGGGGAAACTCCAGAACTTCGCAAAGGCCGCCATTCTAGCGATTGCGCAGAAAATCTGCAGTATTCCTTGTGGCTTATTCTGATCCCCCGTGCCAGCCACACCCCTTAATAGCGTAAGGTTTTACCCTTGCTACATGGCGGTACAACGGCAAGATCAGGGAAATATCAAAAAACAACGGCGATTATCTTTAGGCCTACGACCTACTAATTAACTCGATTGCATAGCTTCGCCACAAACATTCAAAGTAATTCACATAAATGCCTTGTTAAATGTTTACTTGACGAAATTGCCTGACTATTATTGCCCCACTCCCCTTGTTCAACCCGCGCTCTACATAAGGTAGTCCCCATGTCTCTGATCAACGAATACCGTGCCACCGAAGAAGCTATCAAAGAGCTGCAAGCCCGTTTGAAGAACCTGTCCCAAGACGACAAGCTGCAAACCGAGCTGGAATTCGAAGGTAAACTGCGCGCCCTGATGGGTGAATACTCCAAATCCCTTCGCGACATCATCGCGCTGCTGGATCCAGAGTCAAAAGTTAAAGCGCCACGCGGTGCTGTGAAAACTACTGGCACCAAGCGCGCTCGCAAGGTCAAGCAATACAAGAACCCACACAACGGCGAAGTGATTGAAACCAAAGGCGGCAATCACAAGACCCTGAAAGAGTGGAAATCCAAGTGGGGCGGTGACGTGGTTGAAGGCTGGGCAACCCTGCTGGGCTAAGCCTCATCGGGTGTTAACCTGATACGCAACACATTAAAAACGCCAGCTTGCTGGCGTTTTTTATTGCCTGGGTATTTTGTTGTTACCCGATTACAGATTCAGGCGAACCGCTAAAGAGTCGGCATACACCTGCCATTGGTCGAGTACCTGACGCTGAAACGGCGTAGCACTAACAACCAACTCATCAGCGGCCTGTTTAAATGCCTCAAGGGTATTGGGCGCTCCCCATTCCGCGCTCGACAAACGCTGCTGACAAAAAAGTTTCCAGCGCTGTTGCTCCTCGCTGTTCAAGGTTTCAGGAAAGTTACGCGCACGGTAGCGAAACAATAATTCCGGCAAACGATGATCATCGAAAGGCCACTGCTCACGCGCGAGTTGCAGTGGTTCAGCTGCTCGCACTTGTTCACATAAACGACGATCACGATCACCGATAAATCCATCGTAGAGCTGCTGCTCCGGGTCCGCACTCGGTTCGAAATCTTCCTCGGCGTAAATGGCTGCCAACTTGTCCCGCCACACTTCCTGTGCGTCAGTTAGTCGCAGCGCCCTTGCCAGGCAAGTCTCCTTATCCAGCTGAAGCCGCTGGAGGTCCGGCCCACGCAGCACATTCAATGGGGCGACCACCGGGCAACGGTTGATATGCACCAACTTGAGCGGCACCGGCAATTCGCCGTCGGCCAATTCATCACGACGCGTGTAAAGGCGTCGGCGCAACGTATCGGCATCAAGGTCCAGCAAGCCTTGTGGATCCAGCCCCAGATCACACACGATCAGCGCATTGCGATTGCGTGGGTGCCAGGCCAGCGGCAGCACGATACCCAGGTAATGACGCTCGGCAGAAAATCTCCCCGAAATGTGCACCATCGGTTGCAGCAGGCGCACCTGATCCATCACCCGTTGCTTGCTGCGCAGTTGAAACAGCCACTCATACAACTTGGGCTGTTTCTCTCGGACCAGACGCGCCAGGGCGATGGTGGCACGCACATCGGACAGCGCATCGTGAGCCTGCCCATGGTCGATGCCGTTGGCCTCGGTCAGTCGCTCCAGTTTCAGGGTGACGCGCCCATCCTGTTCGGGCCAGACGATCCCTTCAGGTCGCAGCGCGTAGGCGGTGCGAACCACATCGATCAGGTCCCAACGGCTATTGCCACCCTGCCATTCACGGGCGTAAGGATCGAAAAAGTTGCGGTACAGGCTGTAGCGCGTCATCTCATCGTCAAACCGCAGGGTGTTATAGCCGGCACCGCAGGTTCCCGGAGCAGCCAGTTCGGCGTGCACCCGGGTCATGAAGTCGGCTTCCGCCAACCCCTTCTGCGCCAGGACGCCAGGCGTGATACCGGTGATCGCGCACGCGGCCGGGTGCGGCAGGATGTCATCGCTGGGCTGGCAATGAAGATTGACCGGTGGGCCGACCTCGTTGAGTTCGAGATCGGTACGAATCCCGGCAACCTGCAGTGGGCGATCGCTGCGCGGGTTGATGCCGGTGGTTTCGTAGTCGTACCAGAAAATGGTGGTCACGGGCTGTTCCTGTACTGAAGATCGGCAAAGTCTAGGCGCTGCAAGGCGTCAGAGGCCAGCGATAGATTACTGTACAAATACCCAGTAAAAACTTGAATGGTTGCTTCCACCGTCGACACTGCTAGCATCCGTGTCACTCAGCCGCTCTGCACTGCCAAGGATCGCAATGCCATCAGTTCCGTTGGATACCCGCTACCAGATCGAGACCCCGGAGGGTATCGATCTGCCCTTGCGCCCTGCCGGCCTGCTGCCACGTGCAGTGGCCTTTGCCTTTGACCTGGGGGTGCGCGGGCTGATCATGGGTATCCTGCTAATACCTCTGGCCCTCTTGGGCAACATCGGTATCGGCCTGGGCTCGTTGCTGCTGTTCCTGGTCAGTTGGTGGTACATGGTGCTGTTCGAGGTGCTGAACCAGGGCTGCTCCCCCGGCAAGCAGGTCATGGGCCTGCGGGTGGTGCAGGACGACGGTACGCCAGTGGGCTGGTCCGCGTCACTTATCCGTAACCTGCTGCGTTTTGTCGACATGCTGCCCTTCGGCTACTTCCTGGGCGCCATCAGTTGCCTGCAACACCCCCATTTCAAACGCCTCGGCGACCTGGCTGCGGGCACGCTGGTGGTCTACCGCGAACGGCCACTGGCTCGCCCTCAGGTGCCCCAGGCCCAAGCCTTGCGCCTGCCGTTCCCACTGGAGTTGAGCGAGCAGCGGGCGATCCTTGGCTTTGCCGAACGCCAGGGTGAGCTGTCTGCCGAACGAGTGCATGAACTGGCCTCCATCCTCGCCACGCCCCTGCAGGTGTCTCCGGCCCGTGCCGTCGAGCAACTCAATGGTGTGGCGCGCGGACTGTTGGGGCCAGCATGAAGCAGAGCCTGTTCGAAAGCCGTCACCAACCCCAATGGCAGGCCTTTGCCGAACAACTGAATCAGTTGGAGCAAGGCAAGGCCAAGGCGAGTGACATGGCCGAGTTCCCCCACCACTATCGAAGGCTGTGCCAGCATCTAGCACTCGCCCAGGAGCGAGGCTATAGCAGCTACCTGGTCGATCCACTGCAGCAACTCGCCCTGCGAGGCCATCAACAGCTGTATCGCCATCGTAGCCAACTGACCGCTAATGTCCTGGGTTTCATCCTGGCAGGCTTTCCGCGGCTGGTACGGGAGCAATGGCGTTTCGTATTGATCGCCAGCCTGCTGTTCTTTGCCAGCCTGGTGGGCATCGCCTTGCTGGTCTACCTGTTTCCCGACCTGATCTACAGCATCGTCAGCCCCCAGCAGGTCGCCGAGATGCAGGCCATGTACAACCCCAACGCCAGCCGCCTCGGCCGTGCCGCCGAGCGTGCATCCAGTGAAGACTGGATGATGTTCGGCTACTACGTGATGCACAACATCGGCATCGCCTTCCAGACGTTCGCGGCCGGCTTGCTGTTTGGCCTGGGCAGCGTGTTCTTCCTCATATTCAACGGCTTGATCATCGGCGCAATCTCCGGGCACCTGACCGATATCGGCTACGGCCAGACCTTCTGGTCGTTTGTCATCGGGCACGGCGCCTTCGAACTGACGGCCATTGCCCTCGCGGGCGCGGCGGGCTTGCAACTGGGCTGGGCACTGATTGCTCCGGGACGACTGACCCGAGGTGAATCCCTGCGCCTGGCAGCCCGCAAAAGCGTGCAGATGCTCTGCGGCGTCATGATATTCCTGCTGATCGCAGCCTTCATCGAGGCCTACTGGTCTTCCACCACAACGATCGCGCCCTGGGTCAAGTACCTGGCAGGCGCCGCACTCTGGCTGCTGGTGGCAGCCTACCTGACGTTTGCCGGGCGGGTATCCCATGCGCCTGAGTGATGCCAGCGTAGTGATCCGCCCGCGCACCACCTGGGAAGCCATGGACCTTGGCGTGCTCATGGCGCGTCAGCACCGTGGGCTGTTGATGGGCAGTTGGGCGCTGATTACCTTGCCGGTATTTGCACTGCTTACCGTCTTGCTCTGGGACTTCCCCACCCTCGCCATGATCCTGTTCTGGTGGCTCAAGCCCGCCTTCGACCGCCTCCCCCTGTACATCCTGTCCACGGCATTGTTTGGTGACGCCCCAAGCCTGAGGCAAGCGGTGCGCCACTGGCCAAAGTTGCTCAAGAGCCAGTTGCTGGTCAGCCTGACCTGGCGTCGGTTCAGCCTCAGTCGCAGCTTCCTGTTGCCAGTCAGCCAACTCGAAGGACTGGACGGCCAGGCACGCCAGCGACGCCTAGGCGTGTTGCTGCAACACAACGCCGGGGCTGCACGCTGGCTCACCCTCCTTGGAATGCATCTGGAAATCGGCCTGTGGTTCGGCTGCATGGGCCTGTTCTACTTCTTCATTCCTCAAGAAGTCGAACTGGACTGGGACTGGCAACGGCTGGCACTTGCAACCGCCTCCGAAGGCCTGTGGCTGGAGCATCTGGGTAACGCGTTCTATGCGTTGGTGTTGATATTCTGGGAGCCCATCTACGTCGCCTGCGGCTTCAGCCTCTACCTCAACCGCCGCACCGTGCTGGAAGCCTGGGACTTGGAGCTGGTGTTTCGCCGTCTGCGCCAACGCCTGGGCAGCGTTGCGATGTTGATGTTGCTGGTGGTCGGGCTGCTGCTCGTACAGGCCAGCCCTCCGGCCTGGGCCGAGGAGCCCAATAGCCACACGCAACTGAGTACCCAAGCTGCGAGCCAGGCCATCAAGGCGCAAATGGAAAAGCCGCCCTTCAAGAACCCGGAAACCGTCACGCGGTATCGTTTCGGTGAGGAAAAAACCGCCGTCAAAAACCGCGCGCACGGTGAAGGTCAATTACCCGCCTGGCTGCAGGCCCTGCTGGACAGTTTCAACAGCAATACCTTCAAGCACGCTGCCCAGGGCTTGGAGGTCATCCTGTGGAGCGTGCTGATCGGCGGTCTGGCGCTGCTGGTCTGGCGCTATAAGGACTGGCTTCGCGCCTTCGTCAGCCGACGCCCCACACTCCCGCACAAAATGCCCAAGCCGGTCCCCGCCCAATTGTTCGGCCTCGACCTGGGCCTCGAAACCTTGCCCGAGGACATCGCAGGTACCGCCGAAGCACTCTGGGCCACGCGTCCCAGGGAAGCCCTTGGCTTGCTGTATCGCGGCTTGCTCAGTCGCCTGTTGCACGACTTCCACCTGCCACTCAAAGACGCCGACACCGAAGGCCAGGTCCTGGAACGCGTTCACCACCTGCAACAACCGCAGTTGCTGGCCTTCAGTGATGAACTGACGCGCCACTGGCAGAACCTCGCCTACGGTCACCGCCTGCCCCCGGTCACAACCCAGCAAAAACTGTGCAGCGACTGGCGCGCATTGTTCAGCTCGGGAGCCGTACGATGAATCGGTTTTTACTGTGGGTCGGTCTGCTGCTGACATGCCTGCTGGGTGCCGGCGCGTTTTACGCCTGGCACAAGGCAATCCCCTATGAAGAAGTCGTCGACCGTGGACCATCGCCGGAGGCCCGGGCGAACCCTTATCTTGCAGCCGAGCACTTCCTGCGTCAGCAAGGCCTGACCGTAACCCATGCCAATAGCCTTGAACCGCTCGCCGACCTGCCCCCCAAGGGCAACAGCCTTTTGCTACTGGGTGAACGCAGCAATATGACACCTGGCCAGGTGAGCCAACTGCTCGACTGGGCAAAGTCCGGCGGCCATCTGCTGGTGGTCGCCGAAGCGTTGTGGGATGAAGAGGCAGGTAGCAGCGGTGACCTGCTGCTCGATCGCCTGAATATTCATCAGGCATTGAGCGAGGCATTCGACGAACCGGCCTCCCCGAGAAAGAAGAAAGCGCCGGACCTGACCAAGCTGTATGTCGACAATGAAACCGCGCCGGCCTATTTCAACTTCGACACCGACTTCAACCTCACCGACCCCAAGCACCTGGCGCAGTTTTCCGCCAACAGCGCCAAATCCAGCCACTTGATGCAACTGGATTTCGGGGACGGCCGCGTGACGGTGGTGACCGACAGCGACCTGTGGAAAAACCCGAGTATCGGCCAGTATGACAATGCCTGGCTGCTCTGGTATCTGAACCAGGGGACTGACGTGACGCTGCTGTTCCATACCGAAGTGGACAGCCTGCTCACGCTGTTGATGCGTTACTTCCCCCAGGCGCTGGTGGCCCTTGTCGCGCTGATTGCCCTGGGGCTCTGGCAGGCCGGCGTGCGTCAAGGCCCTATCACGGCGCCGGCGCCCAAGGCCCGTCGCCAGTTGCAGGAACACCTGCAGGCCAGTGCCGATTTCTTGCTGCGTCGCGGTGGCCAAGGCGCCTTGCTACGCGCTTTGCAACAAGACATTCAACGCGCCGCTCGCCGACGCCACCCAGGCTTCGAGCACCTTGAAACGGCAGAACAGTGGCAGGTGCTTGAACGCCTGACGCACCAACCCTCACACGTCATCAGCCAGGCCCTTGGTCCACTTGGCGAAAAACGGCTCAACAGCGCCGATTTCAGTCGTCAGGTGGCGTGCCTGCAAACTCTCAGGAATGCCTTATGAGCGATTTTCCAACGGCTATGACCTCCGAACACCTGCTACACGCCAGCCAGCAAGCACAGGCCCTGCGCATCGAATTGCGCAAGGCGGTGATCGGCCAGGACCCGGTGATTGACGATGTGCTGACCGCCTTGATCGCCGGTGGCCACGTGCTGCTCGAAGGCGTACCCGGCCTCGGCAAGACGTTGCTGGTGCGTGCGTTGGCGCGGTGTTTTGGTGGTGATTTCGCGCGTATTCAGTTCACCCCCGACCTGATGCCCAGCGACGTCACCGGCCATGCCGTGTACGACTTGCACAGCGAGCAGTTCAAGTTGCGCAAAGGCCCACTGTTCACTCACCTGTTGTTGGCCGACGAAATCAACCGTGCACCTGCCAAGACCCAGGCCGCGTTGCTTGAAGCGATGCAGGAGCGCCAGGTCACCCTTGAAGGTGAAGCACTGCCCATCGGGCAACCGTTCATGGTGCTGGCCACTCAGAACCCCATCGAACAGGAAGGCACCTACCCCTTGCCTGAGGCCGAGCTGGACCGGTTCATGCTCAAGGTGCGCATGGACTACCCCGATGCCAGCCAGGAACTGGACATGGTGCGCGAGGTCACCCGCTCCTCCAGGGCCGACATGCTCGACGTGCAGCCGCTGCGCACTGTGCTTCAGGCTCAAGACGTGCTGCGTCTTCAGGAGATCGCCAGTGAGCTGGCCCTGGACGAACAGGTGCTCGACTACGCCGTGCGCCTGGCCCGTGCCACGCGCAGTTGGCCAGGCTTGACCCTGGGCGCCGGCCCGCGGGCCTCCATTGCCCTGGTGCGCGGCGCCCGGGCCCGGGCCTTGTTGCGTGGCGGGGAATTCGTCACCCCGGATGACATCAAGGGCTGCGCATTGGCCGTACTGCGCCATCGGGTGCGTATTGCACCGGAGCTGGACATCGATGGGCTGGAAGTAGACCAGGTGCTCAAACAGATGCTGGACCAGATTCCGGCACCTCGACAGTGACGCCCTCATGAAGCCGACCCGACTGTTGTTAAGCTGGCTGGGTGTGCTGCTAGGCCTGAACATCCTGCTCGGCGCGGCTGAAGCCTTGCAGCTCAAGGTACCCGGCACCCTGCACTCGATTGCCTGGGGCCTGTTGCTCGCGCTGTTATTGCTGTCACTTCTGGATGCTGTGCGGTTGCGTCGCAGGCCCCCCGTTCAGATCGAACGGCAGATGCCTGGCAGCCTGGCACTCGGACGTTGGGGTGAAGTACGCCTGAGCCTGGCACACGGCTTCTCACAGCCCCTGACGGTGCACGTGTTCGACCACACGCCCGATGGCCTGAGCGTGGAGAACCTGCCCCAATCCATAATAGTGCGCCCCGGCGAACGCAGCGAGCTGGGCTACCGCTTGCGCCCTCTGCGTCGTGGGCATTTCAGTTTCAGCCGCTGTGAGGTCCACCTGCCCAGCCCGCTTGGGCTATGGTCGGCACGACGGTTTGTCGAGGTGAATGACACCACCCGCGTCTACCCCGACTTTGCCCGATTGTACGGTGCACAGCTGTTGGGTGTGGATAACTGGCTGAGCCAACTCGGCGTGCGACAACGCCAACGCAGGGGCCTGGGGCTGGAGTTTCATCAGCTGCGCGAATTTCGTGAAGGCGACAGCCTGCGTCAGATCGATTGGAAAGCCACTGCCCGGCAACGCACCCCCATCGCACGCGAGTACCAGGATGAGCGTGACCAGCAAATCGTGTTCATGCTCGATTGCGGCAGACGCATGCGCAGCCAGGACGGCGAGTTATCGCATTTCGACCACGCGCTCAACGCCTGCCTGCTGCTCAGCTACGTAGCGTTACGCCAGGGTGATGCCGTGGGGTTGTGCACCTTTGCCAGCGATCCGCCACGCTACCTGGCCCCGGTCAAGGGAAGCAGCCAGTTGAACCTGCTGCTCAACGCGGTTTACGACCTGGACACCACCCGACGCACAGCCGACTACGAGGCTGCCGCCAGCCAATTGCTGGCTCGGCAAAAACGCAGGGCGCTAGTGATTGTCGTGACCAACTTGCGGGATGAGGATGATGAAGCCCTGATGGCTGCGGTCAAGCGCATCAGCCGACAACACCGGGTGCTGGTAGCCAGCCTGCGCGAGGAAGTCCTCGACCAACTGCGTCAGGCACCCGTGCAAACCTTGCCCGAAGCGCTCGCCTACAGCGGTACGATCGACTACCTCAACACTCGAAACGAGCTGCATGACCGCTTGGCCGCACAGGGTTTGTCGCTGCTGGACACCTTGCCTTCGGAACTGGGGGCCGCCTTGGTGACACGCTATCTGGGCTGGAAAAAAGCCGGAGCATTCTGAAACATGCGTCGACCGCAGCCTGGGCTGGCCCAAAACCGGGTCGACAGGGCTTGATGACTAGGCAGACGCCTGCAAAGGATCGAAGCTGAAATAGTCCTGCAAAGCGCCGATCACGCGCGCGTACTCATCGGACGCCTGCGTCACACTGAACCCAGAGTCGTAGTGCTGAGGGTTGACATCTTCATGACTCCACAGGCACGTCGCCGTGATGTCGACGGCGTGGAAGTCGCCCTCAGGCCCCGGGATCTTAAAGCGCAACTCGAAGTCAACATCGACCATCATGGGCAATTGGCTGATCAACATCAGGCCGTCTTCGGAAACATTGCCCAAATAACCAATAGGTTTATCCGTGCGGCGATTAAACACCTGCAGGAAATAAGGAAGTTGGTGTCGCTCGATCCGTCGCTCGGTAAACATGGTCGTCATCCAGTGGCCATGAGTCAGGCCATGTCAGTAATTCGGAACGGGCCAAGAGCCCACTCTCCCCCGGATCTCGGTGTGGCAACAGGTCTCCCTGTGTCACTGGACTGCTGCCGAATCAGGGCCCTGTATTCGCTCAAAAAAACTTGTACAAACGAACAATCGAAGGATAGCCCAAGACTGGCAACGGGCCAGCTATAGGATGACAAATATCATTACAAAGACGCCGGACGCGGTTGTGCAACGCTGGCCCCCGGGTAATGCCCCAACTGCTGCAAGGTGTCGAGCCGGGCACGGGCACGGTACGCGTACTCACTCGAGGGGTACTGGGTAATGATGAACTGGTAGGTCTGGACCGCATCGACGAACAGCTTCTGCCGTTCCAGGCATTGCCCGCGCAACATCGACACTTCCGGCTGCACATAACGACGGGTGCGGCTCTCACGATCAACCTGGGACAACTCCAGGGTGACGCGCTCGCAATCACCCACCCCGTAGGCACGGTAAGCGTTGTTCAAATGGTGGTCCATCGACCAGCGGGTACAGCCGACAACACTGACGGCCAGGGCAGCAACGAGCAAAATTCGCATGAGGGTTCTCCTGTCTTGTGCAGTGTATCGACCCCTCGTCGAAAATCTTCAAGGGTGTTCGTATTCACTCGCAGCAAAAACAAGTCAATCGTCGATAAGTAGTGCAAACGAACAATGACTACAACGAAAGAGCATAGTAGCCTTCCTCAGCGCTTGAACTCAGGAGTCTGTGCATGTCCGTCCGTCGTACCAAAATCGTCGCCACCCTTGGCCCGGCCAGCAACTCGCCGGAAGTCCTCGAACAGCTGATTCTGGCTGGTTTGGACGTTGCCCGTCTGAACTTCTCCCACGGCACCCCGGACGAGCACAAGGCTCGCGCCAAGCTGGTGCGTGACCTGGCTGCCAAGCATGGCCGCTTCGTGGCGCTGCTGGGTGACCTGCAAGGCCCGAAAATCCGTATCGCCAAATTCGCCAACAAGCGGATCGAGCTGAAGATCGGTGACAAATTCACCTTCTCCACCAGCCACCCGCTGACCGAAGGCAACCAGCAAGTCGTGGGTATCGACTACCCGGACCTGGTTAAGGACTGCGGCGTCGGCGACGAGCTGCTGCTCGATGACGGCCGTGTGGTAATGCGCGTCGACACCGCCACCCCGACCGAACTGCATTGCACCGTGATCATTGGTGGCCCGCTGTCCGACCACAAAGGCATCAACCGTCGTGGTGGCGGCCTGACCGCACCGGCCCTGACTGAAAAAGACAAGGCTGACATCATTCTCGCCGCCGAAATGGAAGTGGACTACCTCGCCGTGTCCTTCCCGCGCGACGCCGCCGACATGGAATACGCCCGTAAACTGCGCGACGAAGCCGGCGGCACTGCCTGGCTGGTGGCAAAGATCGAACGCGCCGAAGCCGTGGCAGACGATGAAACCCTCGACGGCCTGATCAACGCGTCCGACGCCGTGATGGTTGCCCGTGGTGACCTGGGCGTGGAAATCGGCGATGCCGAGCTGATCGGTATCCAGAAAAAAATCATCCTGCACGCTCGCCGCCACAACAAGGCGGTGATCGTGGCGACCCAGATGATGGAGTCGATGATCCAGAACCCGATGCCGACCCGCGCCGAAGTGTCCGACGTGGCTAACGCCGTGCTCGACTACACCGACGCCGTAATGCTCTCGGCTGAAAGTGCTGCCGGCCCCTACCCGCTGGAAGCGGTGCAAGCCATGGCGCGCATTTGCCTTGGCGCTGAAAAGCACCCGACCAGCAAGACCTCCAGCCACCGCATCGGCAAAGAGTTCGAAAGCTGTGACCAGAGTATCGCCCTGGCCGCCATGTACACCGCCAACCACTTCCCGGGTGTGAAGGCGATCATCGCCCTGACCGAAAGTGGCTACACGCCGTTGATCATGTCGCGTATCCGCTCTTCGGTACCGATCTACGCGTTCACCCCACACCGTGAAGCTCAGGCCCGCACGGCGATGTTCCGTGGTGTGTACACCGTTCCGTTCGACCCGGCTTCGCTGGCACCGAACGAAGTCAGCCAGAAGGCAATCGACGAGCTGGTCAAGCGCGGCGTTGTGGAGAAAGGCGACTGGGTCATCCTGACCAAGGGCGACAGCTACCACACCACCGGTGGCACCAACGGCATGAAGATCCTGCACGTGGGCGACCCGCAGGTTTGATGTGACACGCTGAAAAACAAAAGCCCCGCCATGTAGATGGCGGGGCTTTTTGCATTTCATGGGTTCGTGTCGAACTCGGTCAAATGTGGGAGCGGGCTTGCTCGCGAATGCAGTGTTTCAGTCGACGGATTCATTCGCTGATCCACCGCATTCGCGAGCAAGCCCGCTCCCACATTTTGATCAGCGCTTGGTAATAAACGCCGACAACGCCTCAATCGCCTCCGGCGACTTCAAGCGCTGGGTAAACAGGGCGCCCTCCTCCTCGATCACCTGCCGCAGCTGTTCGCGGTCGACGCTCTTCATCAGCTGTTTGGTCACTTGCACCGCTCCCGGTGCCAGGGTTTCAAACCGCTCGGCCATTTCCCGCGCCTTGACCAACGCCGCGTCGCCGCTACCCAACGCCTCGGTGGCAATGCCCCACGCAGCCGCCTGTTCGCCTGTAAACCCCTCGCCCAACAGCAACAATTCAGCCGCCTTCGCGTGCCCCAACAAGCGCGGCAGGATCAGGCTCGAACCAAACTCCGGGCACAGGCCCAGGTTGACGAACGGCATGCGCAGGCGCGCATCGCGACTGATATAGACCAGGTCGCAATGCAGCAACAGCGTCGTGCCGATTCCCACCGCCACGCCTGCCACCGCAGCGATCACCGGCTTTCGGCAGTTGAGCAGGCTCTTCATGAAGTGAAACGGCGGGCTGTCGAGGTCGCTGGGCGGCTGCTCGAGGAAATCGCCGATGTCATTGCCGGCGGTAAAGCACTCACTGCTGCCCTGGATCAGCACGCAGCGGATGTCGGCATCCGCGTCAGCGCCTTCGAGGGCTTCGGCCAGTTGCGTGTACATGGCGCGGGTCAGGGCGTTTTTCTTGTCGGGGCGATTGAGCTGCAAGGTCAGCAGCCCGCGCTCGCGTTGTTGCAGGATGGCGTCGGTCATGGTGAGTCTCGCGACAGTGGAATTCAGCGCTCAACCACGGGGCAGGAACACGTCGGCCAGCAGTTGATTACGCGGCAGCCCCGCCAGGAACAGGCGCTTGGAGAACGCCTCGACATTGCCAGGGTGCCCGCAGAGTAAAGCCAGAGTTTGCCGCGAAACAAGCCGCAGTTGCGCCAATGCCTGGGTCGCCTCGGCCGCGGTCCACAGCTCCACTGTCAGGTTCGGGTGCTGCGCGGCCAGCTGCGCCAGGGCTTCGGCAAGGTAATGTCCGTTGACATCATGGGCCAGGTGAATCAGGCGAATCGCGCCCTGGTGATCCTGGCGCAACGCCTCACGCAACACGCCCCACAAAGGCCCCAGGCCGGTACCAGAAGCCAGCAGCCACAGCGGCCGCGTATGCCAGTCCGGGTCGTAGTGCAATGCACCGCCGCGCAGTTCGCCCAGGCGCAGAGGGTCTCCCACCTGCAGTTGACGGGCCAGGTCGCTGAATTCGCCGGGTTGGCGGCAATCCAGATGAAACTCCAGGAACGCCTCTTCCTGGGGCAGGCTCGCCAGGGAATATGGCCGCGCCACCTGCCCCGCCCACAACACCAAGTGCTGGCCGGCGCGATACCGCAGGCCGTGCTCCGGCTGCAGGCGCAGGCGCAGCACCGTCGGGTTCAGCCAGTCGGCACCCACCACGTGCGCGGGCAGGCCATCGCGCTGGGGGTCAAAGGTTTCGACGTGCACATCCCCCAGGACCTGGCACTGGCACGCCAGGCGCCAGTCGTCCTGGCGCTGCGTGGGGCTCAAGGCCTCGGGTTGCTTGTCCTCGACCTCGCCCCGGCAACGCACCAGGCAAGTGTGGCAACTGCCGGCGCGGCAACTGTAGGGCACGGCCACACCCGCCTGGTTCAGCGCATCCAGCAGGTTGCTGCCGGGGGCGACCGACCAGTGGCGTTCGCCGACGTGCAGTTCAGGCATATAAAGGTCTCAGACACAGGGGATGCGCACAGGGAATCATGCCTGCGACAGTTTGACCATAGTCGGGTGTATCGGCCACCGAGCCGGGTTATACTGCCGCGCCTTTTTAGCGTCGCGCCTGCATCATTTTGGCGTGCCTTGGAAAGGTGGCTTTAGCCGACCGATGCAACACTGAAGCCACCTTTATTGAATGTTCCCTTATAGAGGAGCGCGACTCATGACCGTGATCAAGCAAGACGACCTGATTCAGAGCGTTGCCGACGCCCTGCAATTCATTTCCTACTACCACCCCGTTGATTTCATCCAGGCCATGCACGAAGCCTACCTGCGCGAAGAATCGCCAGCGGCCCGTGACTCCATCGCCCAGATCCTGATCAACTCGCGCATGTGCGCCACCGGCCATCGCCCGATCTGCCAGGACACCGGTATCGTCACCGTGTTCGTGCGCGTGGGCATGGACGTGCGTTGGGACGGCGCCACCATGGGCCTGGACGACATGATCAACGAAGGCGTGCGTCGCGCCTACAACCTGCCGGAAAACGTCCTGCGTGCATCCATCCTGGCCGACCCGGCAGGCGCGCGTAAGAACACCAAGGACAACACCCCGGCGGTGATCCATTACTCCATCGTCCCGGGTAACACCGTGGAAGTGGACGTGGCAGCCAAGGGCGGCGGTTCCGAGAATAAGTCGAAAATGGCCATGCTCAACCCGTCCGACTCGATCGTCGACTGGGTATTGAAGACCGTTCCGACCATGGGCGCTGGCTGGTGCCCACCGGGCATGCTGGGCATCGGCATCGGCGGCACCGCCGAGAAAGCCGCGGTGATGGCCAAGGAAGTGTTGATGGAGTCCATCGACATCCACGAGCTGAAAGCCCGTGGTCCGCAGAACCGTATCGAAGAGATGCGCCTGGAGCTGTTCGAGAAGGTCAACCAACTGGGCATCGGCGCCCAGGGCCTGGGTGGCCTGACCACCGTGCTCGACGTAAAGATCATGGACTACCCGACCCACGCCGCCTCCCTGCCGGTGTGCATGATCCCCAACTGCGCCGCCACCCGTCACGCACACTTCGTGCTCGACGGTTCGGGCCCGGCGTCGCTGGAAGCACCACCGCTGGACGCCTACCCGGAAATCGTCTGGGAAGCCGGCCCATCGGCCCGCCGTGTCAACCTCGACACCCTGACCCCGGAAGAAGTGCAGAGCTGGCAGCCAGGTGAAACCGTATTGCTCAACGGCAAAATGCTCACCGGTCGCGACGCTGCGCACAAGCGCATGGTCGAGATGCTGAACAAGGGCGAAACCCTGCCGGTGGACCTCAAAGGTCGCTTCATCTACTACGTCGGCCCGGTTGATCCAGTGCGCGAAGAAGTGGTGGGCCCGGCGGGTCCGACCACCGCAACGCGGATGGACAAGTTCACCCGTCAGATCCTTGAGCAAACCGGCCTGCTGGGCATGATCGGCAAGTCCGAGCGCGGCCCGACCGCAATCGAAGCGATCAAGGACCACAAGGCCGTGTACCTGATGGCCGTGGGCGGCGCTGCTTACCTGGTGGCGCAAGCCATCAAGAAGTCGCGCGTTGTCGCCTTCGCCGAACTGGGTATGGAAGCGATCTACGAGTTCGACGTAAAAGACATGCCGGTGACCGTTGCAGTTGATAGCAAGGGTGAGTCGGTGCACATCACCGGTCCTGCGATCTGGCAGAAAAAGATCAGTGAAAGCCTGGCGGTAGAAGTGCAGTAAGCACCTGACCGTTTGAATGAAGGCGACTGCGGCTCCACGGCCCAGTCGCCTTTTTTATGGCTGACACTTTTGTCAGGCCGAGTGCGACCAACTGTGGGAGCGGGCTTGCTCGCGAATGCGGTGTGTCAGTCACTGAATGAGTCTGCTGATATACCGTTTTCGCGAGCAAGCCCGCTCCCACAACAGCCCGCTCACTACAGACCTCGTGGCGCATGGTATGGTGCTCACCCCTTACTGTGCCTGCCCCTCACCGTATGATCGTGATCCCTCGCCCGCTGCGCCTGACCTTCTATTCGCTGCTGATCATTGCCGGCGCGGTGCTGGCCGCTGCCCTGGCCACACGCCACGCCGAACGCCAGGCCCTGGTGGACGATGCCGCCCGCGCCAATCAGCAGCTGGCGCTGTACGCCAACTCCCTGCACACCCTGATCGAACGCTACCGCGCCCTGCCCGCCGTGCTGGCGCTGGACTCGGAAATGATCCGCGCCTTGAAAGGCCCGCTGGATGCCAGCACCCAGGACCTGCTCAACCGCAAACTGGAGCGCATCAACGGCGCCGCCCAATCCTCCACCCTGGAGTTGATGGACCGCACCGGCCTGGCCGTGGCCGCCAGCAACTGGAACCTGCCGAGCAGTTACGTCGGGCACAACTATGCGTTTCGGCCCTACTTCAGCCAGACCCTGAGTCAGGGCACCGGGCGCTTTTATGCCGTGGGCGTGACCACGGGCATACCCGGCTATTTCCTCTCCAGTGCGGTGGTGGATGAGCACGAGCAGTTCCTCGGTGCGATGGTGGTGAAGCTGGAGTTTCCCGAGCTGGAACGCGAATGGGCACAAGGCAATGACCTGCTGCTGGTCAGCGACGCGCGGGGCATTGTGTTCATCGCCAACCAACCGGGCTGGCGCTACCGCAACCTGCGCCCGCTGTCGGAGCAGGACCTGGCGGAGCTCAAGGCCACCCGTCAGTACGATAAAAAACACCTGCAGCCGCTGGAAAGCCAGCCTCTGCAACGCTTCGACGACAACAGCCACCTGATGCGCGTCAACGGCCCCGACGGCAGCGCCAATTACATCTGGGAATCCCTGCCGTTGAAGGCCGAGGGCTGGACGTTGCACCTGCTGCGTAAACCGCAGTTTGCCTTTGAAGACCAGCGCAACGCCGGCCTCGCCGCCGCCGGTTCCTGGCTGGCCCTGGTGTTCCTCGTGCTGTTCCTTACCCAGCGCTGGCGCCTGGCCCGTTTGCGCCAGCGCAGCCGTGAAGAGCTGGAACGATTGGTGGAAGAGCGCACCCAAGCCTTGCGCACCGCCCAGGACGGCCTGGTGCAATCGGCCAAGCTGGCGGCACTGGGGCAGATGTCCGCCGCCCTTGCCCATGAAATCAATCAACCGCTGACGGCCCAGCGCATGCAGCTGGCCACCTTGCGCCTGTTGCTGGACCACGGCCGCGTGGACGACGCCTACACGGCGCTGACCCCACTGGATGAAATGCTCACCCGCATGGCCGCCCTCACCGGCCACCTCAAGACGTTTGCCCGTAAAAGCCCGAGCGGCCTGCGCGAACGACTGGATTTGGCGTTGGTGGTCGACCAGTCCCTGCATCTGCTCGATGCACGCCTGCGTGATGAAGGCATCGGCGTGGTGCTCGACCTGACCCGCCCAGCCTGGGTCCGTGGTGATGCAATCCGCCTGGAGCAGGTGCTGATCAACCTGTTGCGCAACGCCCTTGATGCGATGGCCGACAAACCGCGTAAGCGCCTGGAAATCCGCCTGCAGGCTGACCAGCAACTGTGGCAACTGACCGTCAGCGACAGCGGCGGCGGGATAGCCGAGGAACACCTCAACAGCGTGTTCGACCCCTTCTTCACCACCAAGCCGGTGGGCGACGGACTGGGCCTTGGGTTGGCCGTGTCGTACGCTATCGTGCATGAATTGGGTGGACGCCTGATCGCCGGCAACCGAGGGGATGGCGCCGTGTTCACCCTGACCTTGCCCATCGCGCTGGAGACCCCCGACCTATGTTGAACGCGGTGATTGTGGTCGATGACGAAGCCAGCATCCGCACGGCCGTCGAGCAATGGTTGAGCCTGTCCGGTTTTGAAGTGCAGTTGTTCAGCCGCGCCGAGGAGTGCCTGGCGCAACTGCCCAAGGACTTTGCCGGCGTGATCCTGAGCGACGTGCGCATGCCGGGTCTGAGCGGCCTGGAACTGCTGGCCGAAGTGCAGCGCCGCGACGCCGACCTGCCGGTGATCCTGCTCACCGGCCATGGCGACGTGCCAATGGCGGTCGAAGCCATGCGCGAGGGTGCCTATGACTTCCTGGAAAAGCCCTTCAGCCCGGACGCGTTGCTCAATAGCCTGCGCCGGGCATTGGACAAGCGCGGGCTGATCTTGGAAAACCGGCGCCTGCATCAGCAGGCCGATGCCAAGGCGCAACTGGAATCCAGCCTGCTCGGCGTGTCCCGTGGGTTGCAGAACCTGCGGCGCCAGGTGCTCGACCTGGCGAGTTTGCCGGTCAACGTGCTGATCCGTGGCGAGACCGGCAGCGGCAAGGAACTGGTCGCCCGTTGCCTGCATGATTTCGGGCCTCGGGCGAAGAAGCCGTTCGTGGCACTCAACTGCGCCGCGATCCCTGAGCAACTGTTTGAGGCCGAACTGTTCGGCCACGAAAGCGGCGCGTTCACCGGCGCCCAGGGCAAGCGCATCGGAAAGCTGGAATATGCCCATGGCGGCACGCTGTTCCTGGACGAAATCGAAAGCATGCCCCTGGCCCAGCAGGTCAAGCTGCTGCGGGTGCTGCAAGAACAGAAGCTGGAACGGCTGGGCTCCAACCAGAGTATCCCTGTGGACCTGCGCATCATCGCCGCCACCAAGCCGGACCTGCTGGAAGAGGCCCGCGCCGGACGTTTCCGCGAAGACTTAGCCTACCGGCTGAACGTCGCGCAACTGCGTTTGCCGCCCTTGCGTGAGCGTCGTGAAGATATCCCGCTGTTGTTCGACCACTTCGCCCGAAGTGCTGCCGAGCGCCTGGGGCGCAGCGTTGAGCCGTTGAGCGGCGCACAGCTGGGACGCCTGCTCAGCCATGACTGGCCGGGTAATGTGCGTGAGCTGGCCAACGTCGCCGAGCGCCAGGTGCTGGGCCTGGGTGATCCGGAGCCGGAGGGCATCGAGGCCGGGCAGTCCCTGGCGGCGCAGCAGGAGGCCTTTGAAGCACACTGCCTGAAGGCGGCGCTGATGCGACACAAAGGTGATATCAAGGCGGTGTTGGCGGAGCTGCAACTGCCGCGCCGTACGTTCAATGAGAAGATGCAGCGGCATGGGTTGGTGCGGGAGATGTTTCTCTAGCGATCTTCAGGCCGCCATCGCGGGCAAGCCCGCTCCCACAGTTTGATCTGTGAACACATTCCCATGTGGGAGCTGGCTTGCCTGCGATGAGGCCGGCAGCCATAAGCGGATTTCCGCTCATCACCCAAAATTTATCAGCGACTTTCCGCTCAAAAAATCCCGCCAACCCTTCTAGGCCGGGCCTTCATCTACCTGGCACAGCTCCTGCTATAGCCCGAACCAGGCTGTGCCCAGGCACGCTCCATAAAAACAACTAGATGAAGGATCCTTCAATGGATAACTCCAACGCCCTGCCTCTGGGGTCGGCGGCCGCGCCGACGAAAGAGCGCACTACCTCAAGCCGCATCAAATCGATCTTCAGTGGTTCCGTCGGCAACATGGTCGAGTGGTACGACTGGTACGTGTACGCCGCGTTCTCGCTGTACTTCGCCAAGACCTTCTTCCCCAAGGGCGACACCACCGCCCAACTGCTCAACACCGCCGCGATCTTCGCCGTCGGCTTCCTGATGCGCCCGATCGGTGGCTGGCTGATGGGCCTTTACGCTGACAAAGTCGGGCGTAAAAAAGCCTTGATGGCCTCGGTCTACCTGATGTGCTTCGGCTCGCTGCTGATCGCCCTGAGCCCGGGCTATGAAATCATCGGCATCGGTGCTCCGATCCTGCTGGTGTTTGCCCGTTTGCTGCAGGGCCTGTCGGTGGGTGGCGAATACGGCACCTCCGCCACTTACCTCAGCGAGATGGCGACCAAGGAACGCCGTGGTTTCTACTCCAGCTTCCAGTACGTGACCCTGATCTCCGGCCAGCTCATCGCGCTGGGCGTGCTGATCGTGCTGCAGCAGTTCCTCACCACCGAACAGCTGTACGCCTGGGGCTGGCGTATCCCGTTCGCCATCGGCGCCCTGTGCGCGGTAGTCGCGTTGTACCTGCGTCGCGGCATGGAAGAAACCGAGTCGTTCACCAAGAAGGAAAAAGCCAAGGAAAGCGCCATGCGCACCTTGATGCGTCACCCCAAGGAACTGATGACCGTGGTCGGCCTGACCATGGGCGGCACCCTGGCTTTCTACACCTACACCACCTACATGCAGAAATACCTGGTGAACACGGTCGGCATGAGCATCTCCGACTCCACCACCATCTCGGCCGCCACGCTGTTCCTGTTCATGTGCCTGCAACCGATCATCGGCGGGCTGTCGGACAAGGTTGGTCGTCGCCCGATCCTGATCGCCTTCGGCGTCCTCGGCACCCTGTTCACCGTGCCGATCCTCACCACCCTGCACACCATCCAGACCTGGTGGGGCGCGTTCTTCCTGATCATGGCGGCGCTGATCATCGTCAGCGGCTACACCTCGATCAACGCGGTGGTGAAGGCCGAGCTGTTCCCTACTGAAATCCGCGCCCTGGGCGTGGGCCTGCCGTATGCACTGACCGTGTCGATCTTCGGCGGTACGGCTGAATACATCGCGCTGTGGTTCAAGAGCATCGGCATGGAGACTGGGTACTACTGGTATGTCACGGCGTGTATTGCCATCTCGCTGGCGGTTTACGCGACCATGAAAGACACCCGCAAGCATTCGCGCATCACCACCGACTAAAGGTTTAACACGGTAAAAAATGTGGGAGCTGGCTTGCCTGCGATAGCGGTGAGCCAGTCAACGAATTTAGAGACTGATCCACCGCAATCGCGGGCAAGCCCGCTCCCACATTTTAGTTTTGTGTCGCCTGGCTAATGCGGTCACGCCCATACCGCCGCTGCGCATACGACGCCCCCGCAATCATCACCACCAGCACCGCCGCCAACACCGTCGACGAACCAATCGTGCCGAAATCCAGCCCGCCCTGTTCATGGGGTTTGGTGAGGAAGTCACCCAAGGTCGCGCCAAACGGTCGGGTCAGTACAAACGCCACCCAGAACAACAGCACCGACGAGATCCGGGTGAAGTACTTGAGTGCCACCACCGCCGCAATGGCGGAACCAATCAGCAAGGCGCCACCGGCGAAACCAAGCCCCGAGTCGTCAGCCAGGAAGTCGCCCAATGCGGTACCCAGGGTGTTGGAAAACAGAATCGCCATCCAGTAGAACAGCTCCCCGCGAAAGCTCTGCACCTTGTTCACGTTCAGCGAGTCGCCGCTGACATGCCACAAGGCGAAGATGATCATCAGGATCACAATCAGGATCATCGAGCCCGTGGCATAGCCCAGGCCGAGGGTGCGGTCCATGAAGTCCGACATCGTGGTGCCCGCCGTGCTGGTGGACAAAATCACGACCCAGTACAGCACCGGGTTGTAGGCCTTGGACCAGAGTTGCGTCACCAGGGTGACCAGAAACACGCTGATCAAGATCATCGAACTGATGGCGTACCCCACATTCAGGGTCATCGACAGCAAGTCCCCGGCCGTTTCGCCCAGGGTCGTCGCGCAGATTTTCATGACCCAGAACGCCAGGGTGATCTGAGGAAGTTTGTTCATCGGGTAGAAGGCTCCAAAGCTCAGTCTTTCAATGGGCCGACTTATAGAGGGGGTGTCGACCTGGGCGCAGACTGAACGTGGCGCTGTGAAAAATAGGTGGCCGAGGAATGAAAATTCCATAGGGCCGGTGGAAATTCATCGCCACGGCTTGCAGTATGGCCACCTCACCGATCCCATTAGCAGGAACCCCGGCCATGCCTGACGATATCCACTTCTACGAACCTGCCAACGGCCATGGCCTGCCCCATGACCCGTTCAATGCCATCGTCGGCCCACGGCCCATTGGCTGGATTTCATCACAGGACAGCGAGGGCCGCCTGAACCTGGCGCCCTACAGTTTCTTCAATGCGTTCAACTACATTCCGCCGATCATCGGGTTTTCCAGTGTCGGGCGCAAAGACAGCCTGAACAACATCGAACAGACCGGCGAGTTTGTGTGGAACCTGGCCACGCGCCCGTTGGCCGAGCAGATGAACCAGAGTTGTGCGGCGGTTTCGCCAGAGGTGAACGAGTTCGAATTGTCCGGGCTGACGCCAGTCGCCTCGAAAATCATCAAGGTGCCACGGGTGGGCGAAAGCCCGGTGTCGTTCGAATGCAAGGTGACGCAGATCATCCAGCTGCAACGCGCGGACAAAGCGCCGGTGCCGAGCTGGCTGGTGCTGGGTGAAGTAGTTGCCGTGCACATTGCTAAGTGGTTGCTCAAGGACGGCATCTACGACACCGCCGCCGCCGAGCCGATCTTGCGCGGCGGCGGGCCGGCGGATTACTTCCAGCTGGGGCCGGAGGCCCTGTTCAAAATGCACCGCCCGCGCTGACTGATCACTTTCTAACAAACACAACTGAACAGTGTGGGGCGGCGGTGCGACGATTCGACTTGCCCGCGATGGCGGAGTGTCAGCCACCCGATGAGTCGGCTGACCTGCCCTCATCGCGGGCAAGCCCGGCTCCCACATTTGCTCTTTGTTGGGTAGTAAAAAGTGTTCGGCTTCAGTTAGTGGAAGTTGCCCAGGTCAACTGACCTTCTTCATCCACATCAACCAGCCGCTCAAGCTGCACCGTCGCCGCATCATCGGCATCGGAAGCGGTCTTGAACTTCTGTCCATCAAGGATCTTGTGAAACTGCGGTGCGCCCATGCCATCCAGTGCCTTGACGGCGACGGCGGCGCTGTAGCCACCTTCTCCCGGCACTACGGCGGAGACGGCTTCGTGATGGGCAAATTGTTTACGTGCCATGTTGCAGGTCCTGGCCAATGGAAAGTCGGCCATTCTAGACCTTCAGCCGGCGAGTTGCAGGTACTCGCCGTAGGCGTGTGCAGCGGATGCATCGGTGAAGGTCTGGAAGTCCATGCTGCGGACCACCATGTCGTTCAACAGCTCGGTAAAGATCATCAGGGCTGGCGAGTTGAAGTAGGCGCTCATGGCCTGCTCGCTGCTCCAGAACCCCGAGACCAGCCAGACATCGGGGTCGACCTGGGAATGCTGCAACGAAAATTGCAGGCAACCCTGAGCCTGACGGCCCGGTTCGATCAAACTGCTCAAGCGTGCACCGAGTTCGGTGCTGCACCCGGTACGGGCACGGATAAAGGCCATATGGCTCGCGGGAATGGGGGTGGACATGTTCGACTCTCCCGTTGAGAAGTGATGCTCGGCAAACACTGTGAGGGCGTGTTGCCACAGGATCAAAGATAACGGCGCGGGTGTCGGCGCAGTTAGTCAATTCCTGCAGGCTTATTGCACAATCCTGCGAGAAGCGTAGGGAGGACGTTTGCCACCCGGAGTTTATTCCAGGCCTATGTTCAGTGTTTCAAGGAGATGACAGGCCCTGTGCTTGCCTGATTCACGATGTGCCGCAGGATCAGGCAAGGATTGTGCAGAATCGACCTAACACTTTTTGAAAAGCCGCCGCTAAGCTGACCCCATCAAAGCAGCCTGTAGAGGACGCCCCATGTCGTCGCCGGAACATAAGCCCATGCCCCTCGATGCCGAGATGGAAAAACAGCGCGCCGAGCTGGCCGCCATCGTGCACCGGCACACCTGGGAAGATGGCTCCTACGGGACAGCGATCACCTCGCTGTACCTGAACCGCCACAACACACCGCGCGACTTCATGCCGGTGCTGGTGGAACCGGCCTTGTGCATCCTGGCCAGCGGCAGCAAGGAAGTGCGCCTGGCCGACGAAATCTTTGCCTACGACCCACTCAACTACCTGGTATTTTCTGTCGCGATGCCGGTGGCCGGGCGGATCATCGACGCCACACCGGAAGACCCCAACCTGTCGGTGCGTATCAACATCGACCCGGCGCAGCTCACCGCGCTGATTGCCGAAGCCGGGCCGATGGGCGTGCCTTCGCGCCCGACTTCCCGTGGCATGTACGTCGACCGCATCGATACCCAGTTGCTCGACGCCGTGTTGCGCCTGGCGCGACTGCTGGATACCCCCAAAGACATCGCCATGCTGGCGCCGCTGATCAACCGCGAAATCCTCTACCGTTTATTGCGGGGCCCGCAGGGCTATCGGCTGTATGAGATCGCCGTGACCAACAGCCAGAGCCATCGCGTCAGCCAGGCGATCACCTGGCTGAACGGCAACTACGAACAACCGCTGCGCATCGACGACCTGGCCAAGGAAGTGAACCTCAGCGTCTCGACCTTGCACCACCGCTTCAAGGCGATCACCGCCATGAGCCCGCTGCAATACCAGAAGCAACTGCGCTTGCAGGAGGCTCGGCGGTTGATGATTGCCGAAGGGCTAGAGGCGTCGGCAGCGGGGTATCGGGTAGGTTATGAAAGCCCGTCGCAGTTCAGCCGGGAGTACAGCCGGTTGTTCGGTGCGCCACCCTTGCGCGACCTGGCCCGGATGCGCCAAAGCGTCTGACACCCCACCAATCAAAATGTGGGAGCTGGCTTGCCTGCGATGGGGCCCTTGAGAACGCCATCGCCGGCAAGCCGGGCTCCTACAAGGGATGCGGTGTATTCAGTCGAGGGTACGGGGGAGCTGCAAGGTGACGCGCAATCCACCCTCACGCAAATTCTGCAAACTCACTTCCCCCCCGTGGCTATGGGCAATGTTGCGCGCAATCCCAAGGCCCAGGCCGTAGCCCTGCTGCTGGCCGGCGAGGCGGAAGTGCGGTTCGAAGACTTGCTCCAGGCGCTGCTCCGGCACACCCGGGCCTTCGTCATCGACGTGCAGGATAAATTCCGCACCATCGTCCTCGATGTGCAGGTGCGCGTTCTGCCCGTACTTCAAGGCGTTGTCGATCAGGTTGCCGATACAGCGTTTGAGCGCCAGCGGCTTGCCCGGGTACGGCGCCAGTGCGCGACCGTCCTGGGTGATCCGGCCGTTGCCGTTGGGGGCGAGGTAGGGTTCCACCAGGCAATCGAGGACGTGGTTGAGGTCCACGGGCTCGATGTTCTCGTGGATGTCGGTGTCTTTCACGCATTGCAGGGCGCCCTTCACCAGTAGCTCCAGCTCATCCAGGTCGCGACCGAACTTGGTTTGCAGGTTCTCGTCTTCCAGCAGTTCTACACGCAAGCGGAGGCGAGTAATCGGTGTGCGCAAGTCGTGGGAAATGGCGCTGAACAACTGGCTGCGCTCGGTGAGGTAACGGCTGATCCGCTCGCGCATGGCATTGAAAGCCCGCCCCACTTCCACCACTTCACTGCCGCCGCCTTCGGCCACCGGTTCTACATCGGCGCCCAGGGACATGTCCCGCGCGGCCCGCGCCAGACGCTTGAGGGGCCGGCTCTGCCAATGCACCAGCAGGCCGATGAACAGCAGCAGAAAACCGCTGGTGAGCACGATGAACCACACTTGCTGGGACGGCAGGCCTTGCTCTTCAAGGCTGGTGTAGGGCTCGGGCAGCAGCGAGGCGATATACAGCCATTCGCCAGGAGCGAGTTGGATCTGGGTGACCAGCACCGGCGGGTTGACCGGTTCGAGGGTCAGCGCGTAATGCGCCCATGAGCGTGGCAACTCATCGAGCTTCAAGCCGGCGTTGAAGATACGCAGGTCTTCGGCGCTGACGAATTCCACCGAGATATGCACGTCGGCGCCCAGGGTCTGGCGCAGCACTTCATCCACCGTCTGCAGCACCGCTTGCTTGCGCGGGGTCTGGGGCAGGATGGCCATGTCCAGGGGGCGATCGTTGAGGGTCACCACAAAACGGGTACCGCCCATGCTACGCAATTGGTCCAGGACCAACGGACGATAGGCCACCGGCAACGAACGGAAGTAACTTACGCTGGCCGTCATCGAATGCGCCAGGCTACGGGCGCTGGTGACCAGGCCTTCGAGCTGGGTAGCGCGCAATTGCGAGACCCAGATCACGCTCGACAGCGCTTGGGCAAACAACACCGCCAGCAACGTCAGCAGCAGCATCCGCCCCAGCAGCGAACGCGGCACCGGGAAGCGACGGCGGCGTTCGGTCAAATGTTCAGTGGGCATTGCCGGCAACCACGCTGGCTGCCAGTTGGTAACCGCTGCCGCGCACGGTACGGATCAGTCGCGGAGGTTTTTCGGTATCGCGCAGGCGCTGGCGCAAGCGGCTGACGGCCATGTCGACGATACGGTCCAGCGGCATCAGGTCGCGGCCCCGGGTGGCGTTGCCGATGGTGTCGCGGTCGAGAATCTGTTGGGGGTGGTCGAGAAACAATTTGAGCAGGGCAAAGTCGGCGCCCGAGAGAATCACCTCTTCGCCATCCACGTGGAACAGGCGATGGCTGATCATGTCCAGGCGCCATTCGTCAAAGACCAATACATCGCCCGCGCCACTGCGCTCCTGGCCAAACTGGGCACGGCGCAGCAACGCCTTGATGCGTGCCTGCAATTCACGGGGGCTGAACGGCTTGCCGATGTAGTCGTCGGCGCCCAGCTCCAGGCCGATCACGCGGTCGGTCTCGTCGGAACTGGCGGTGAGCATGATGATCGGCACCTGCGCCTGGCGCGGGTGCTGGCGGATCCAGCGGCAAAGGCTGAAACCGTCTTCGTCCGGCAACATCACATCAAGGATGACCAGGTCGCAGGGCGCCTCGTTCATCGCCTGACGGAACCCCGCACCGTCCGGCACCCCACGCACCTGGAAACCGGCGCGACTGAGGTAGGTTTGCAGCAATTCGCGGATTTCCTGGTCGTCGTCGACGAGGAGAATCGATTTACTGATTACGCTCACGGGGTCCTCCTTGTTGTTATGGCCAAGCTTAAGTCATTTGTTGCCCTTGAGGCCCCCTTCGCGAGCAAGCCCGCTCCCATATTTGCCTGCATTCCCAAGTTGGAACGCGATCGAATGTGGGAGCGGGCTTGCTCGCGAAGAGGCCATAACCAACTATGCAAATGCCTGTTCGAGCGCCACGCCAGCCCCGGTCAACCCGGAATACGGCGCGGTCACCAACCACACCGGAATGCCTTTGAAGTAGTCACTCATGCAGCCCTTGTCGCCGAAACTCTTGGCAAAACCGCTGTTGATAAAGAAGTCGGCAAACCTGGGTATCACCCCGCCCACGATATACACACCACCGCGTCCACCGGTGGTCAGCACGTTGTTACCGGCCACCCGGCCCAGCCAGATGCTGAACTGGTTCAACACTTCCATCGCCACCGGGTCGCCCGCCAGGCCCGCTGCAGTAATGGCTTCAGGCGTATCGAGCACCGGCGTATGGCCGTCGACCGCGCAAATCGCACGGTACACACGCGGCAACCCGCCACCACTCAAGGCGGTCTCGGCGCTGACGTGGCCGATTTCAGTGTAGATGTGTTGCCACAGCTGGGTTTCACGCGGGCTGCTCAAGGGCAGGTCGACATGGCCGCCCTCCCCCGGCAACGCTGCCCAACGGCCGCCACCCAAATCCAACAGGGTGCCGACGCCCAGGCCGGTGCCCGGGCCGATCACCACCGCTGGGCGCAACGGTTCCGGCGTGCCTTCGCAGACCACGCGGAATTCGTCCGGCTTGAGGCGGGTCATGCCCAGGGCCATGGCCGAGAAGTCGTTGACCAGCAGCAGCTCATCCACCTGCAGGGTTTTGCAAAACGCAGTCTTGCTCAGGCGCCAGTGATTGTTGGTGAATTTAAATTCATCCCCGCTCACCGGCCCGGCGACTGACAGGCACACCGCACCGATGTCCCCGATTTCCAGGCCTTCTTCCTTGAGGTAGACCTTGATGGCCTCCTCAGGGCTTTGGTGATCCGCCGTGGCATGCACGCGGATCGAATGCAGTTCCTGGTCCCGCCACAACGCAAAACGGGCGTTGGTGCCCCCGATATCACCGACCAGCGCAAGCTTCACTTAAGCGTCTCCAAGGCAGCGGTAAAGGCGCTGGCGCCCTGCTCTGCGGAGCTTGCGGCCAAGCGCATAAATGCAAACAGCTCGCGACCGGCCCCCACGTTATTGCCCAACAGGCCCGTGGCAGGCGTGCGCGCTGCAAATTCTTCGGCGTCCACCTTAAGCTCCAAGGTGCCGGTAACGCCATCGACGCGAATGATATCGCCATCTTGCACCCGCGCCAGCGGCCCGCCGCTCTGGGCTTCGGGATTGACGTGAATCGCGGCGGGGATCTTACCCGAGGCGCCGGACATACGCCCGTCAGTTACGAGGGCCACTTTGAAACCACGGTCCTGCAACACGCCGAGGAACGGGGTCATCTTGTGCAGTTCAGGCATGCCGTTGGAGCGCGGGCCCTGGAAGCGCATCACCGCGACGAAATCTTTTTCCAACTGGCCAGCCTTGAACGCATCGGCCAGGTCCTGCTGGTCCTGGAACACTACCGCAGGCGCTTCGACGACTTGGTGTTCAAGGGCTACCGCCGAGACTTTCATCACGCCACGGCCGAGGTTGCCCTCCATTACACGCAAGCCGCCTTCTGGCGAGAACGCACGGGCCACGGGGCGCAGGATGGTTTCGTCGAGGCTTTCGATAGGGCCGTCGCGCCAGATCAGTTCGCCGTCCACCAGGAACGGCTCCTGGGTGTAGCGGCTCAAACCCTTGCCGGCCACGGTGTTGACGTCTTCGTGGAGCAGGCCGGCTTCGAGCAGTTCGCGGATCAGGAACGACATGCCGCCCGCTGCCTGGAAGTGGTTGATGTCGGCCTTGCCGTTTGGATACACGTGGGACAGGGTCGGCACCACCTCGGAGAGGTCGGCCATGTCCTGCCAGGTGAGGATGATGCCCGCCGACATGGCGATGGCCGGCATATGCAGGGTGTGGTTGGTGGAACCGCCGGTGGCGTTGAGGGCGACGATGGAGTTGACGATGGACTTCTCGTCAACGATCTCGCCGATCGGCGTGAAGTTGCCATTGGCCTTGGTCAGTCGCGTGACCTGGTGCGCGGCTTCACGGGTCAGCGCGTCACGCAGCGGCGTGTAGGGGTTGACGAACGAGGCGCCCGGCAAGTGCAGGCCCATCACTTCCATCAGCAACTGGTTGGTGTTGGCGGTGCCGTAGAAGGTGCAGGTGCCCGGGCTGTGGTAGGACTTCATCTCCGATTCCAGCAGTTCTTCGCGGGTGGCCTTGCCTTCGGCGTAGCGCTGGCGCACGTCGGCTTTCTGCTTGTTGGAGATACCCGACGGCATCGGGCCGCCCGGTACGAAGATCATCGGCAGGTGACCGTAACGCAGCGCGCCCATCATCAGGCCCGGCACGATCTTGTCGCAGATGCCCAGCATCAGCGCCGCGTCGAACATGTTGTGGGACAGCGCTACCGCCGTGGACATGGCGATGACCTCACGGCTGAGCAGGCTCAGCTCCATACCGGGCTCGCCCTGGGTCACGCCGTCGCACATGGCGGGGGTGCCGCCGGCGAACTGGCCGACCGAGCCGACTTCGCGCAGGGCTTTCTTGATCTGTTCAGGGAAATGTTCGTAGGGCTGGTGCGCCGAGAGCATGTCGTTATATGACGAAACAATTGCCACGTTGGCGGCATTCATCATGCGCAGGCTATTTTTATCTTCGGTGCCGCAACCGGCCACGCCGTGGGCAAAGTTGGCGCATTGCAGCTTACCGCGCATCGGACCGTCGCTGGCAGCGCCGCGAATGAGCGCAAGGTAGGCCTCGCGGGTGGCGCGGCTGCGGGCGATGAGCCGTTCGGTGACCTCAAGGACGCGGGGATGCATGTGTAGAACTCCAGGCTAACGGATGTGGCGACCTGAGTGTCTATGCTGGTCAAACGCCCGCCGTGAAGAGGTTGGCAGGGTGTTACTTGACCAATCGGACCAGTTGATTCAGGTCACTCGTTGTAGATTGAACAAAATATTGCCACTAAAAAGGCTTGTTTTCTATTTTTATGCGAATAATCTTGTAATTCTTACAACAAATCGACGACAGGCACTTTCCAATGACTCTTCGTATCGCAATCAATGGTTTTGGCCGTATCGGCCGTAATGTCCTGCGCGCACTGTATACCCAAGGCTACCGTCAGGATTTGCAGATCGTCGCCATCAATGATTTGGGTGACAGCGCAATCAATGCCCACCTGCTCAAGTACGACACCGTGCATGGCACTTTCGAAGCAGAGGTCGCCCACGATCAGGAAAGCCTGACCGTCAACGGTGACCGGATCGCCGTCAGCGCCATTCGCAACCCGGCCGAACTGCCCTGGGCGGCGCACAAGATCGACGTGGTGTTCGAATGCACCGGCCTGTTCACCGACCGTGACAAAGCTGCCGCCCATATTACCGCTGGTGCGCGCAAGGTGATCATCTCCGCACCTGCCAAGGGCGCTGATGCCACCGTGGTTTATGGGGTTAACCATGACATTCTGCGTCAATCCCACCAGATCATCTCCAACGCGTCGTGCACCACCAACTGCCTGGCGCCCGTGGCGCAGGTGCTGCACCGTGAGCTGGGCATCGAAAGCGGCCTGATGACCACCATTCACGCCTACACCAACGACCAGAACCTGACCGACGTCTACCACACCGACCCGTACCGTGCGCGTTCGGCCACCCAGAACATGATCCCGAGCAAGACCGGCGCCGCCGAAGCCGTGGGCCTGGTGCTGCCGGAACTGGCCGGCAAGCTGACCGGCATGGCCGTGCGTGTACCGGTGATCAACGTGTCGCTGGTGGACCTCACCGTCACCCTGAAAAAAGACGCCACGGCCGAAGAAGTCAACGCACTGCTCAAGGAAGCCAGCCAGCATTCGAAGATCCTCGGCTACAACACCCTGCCGCTGGTTTCGAGCGACTTCAACCACAACCCGCTGTCGTCGATTTTCGATGCCAATCACACCAAGGTCAGCGGCAAGTTGCTGAAAGTGCTCGCCTGGTACGACAACGAGTGGGGCTTCTCCAACCGCATGCTGGATAACTGCCTGGCGCTGTGCAACGCAGAATAATCCCGTAGGGCAGGCTTGTGTGGGAGCGGGCTTGCTCGCGAATACAGGCACCTCGGTTCGTCTGAATACCGAGGTGATGCATTCGCGAGCAAGCCCGCTCCCACCTTTGTCCTGCGCAAATCCGTTCAAAGTGCCACTTGCCATTTGAGTTGATGATAAGCATTATCATTCACTGCAAATCGGTCTGGTATCACTGTGAGCCAATCTCGCTTCAACCAAGTCTTTCTCACCCAACGGGTGATTCTGCTACGCACCTTGCAGCGGATGGTGAACAACCACAGCACCGCCGAGGACCTGTTGCAGGAAACCTACCTGCGCGTCACCCGGGCCCTGAGCGAGCGGCCCATCGATCACCTTGAACCTTTCGTCTATCAAACCGCGCGCAACCTGGCGCTGGATCACCTGCGTTCGCGCAGGATCCAGGCTCGCACCCTGCAGGAAGATGTGCCGCTGGACATCCTGCAAAGCGTCGCCGCCCCCACCAGCACCCCGGAAGACGCCACCCAGGCCGAGCAATTGCTTGAGCACCTGAGCGTCAGCCTCGGCCAGTTGAGCGCCCGCCAGCAGCAGATCTTTATCCTCAGTCGCCTGCACGGCTGCAGCTATCAGGAGATTGCCGATCAGCTCGACGTGTCCTTGAGCACGGTGCAAAAGGAACTGAAATTGATCATGGCCATCTGTGTAGGTGTGGCCGAACGGCTGGATCAGCCTTAAGCTTCACCCGACAGATAGGTCGATCCAGGCTGTAGGAAAGATGAATAAAACGTGGCGAAGACCCGAGGAACACCGTGACGGACCCGAATAAACTGCGCCCCCATGAGCTGGCTCATGAGGTGCTGCAAGACGTGGCTATGGACCAGGCCCTCGACTGGCTGATCGCCTTGCAATGCCCGCAACCCGGGCAACAGGCCGAGTTCGAGGCCTGGCTGGCCAAAGACCCTGCACACGTTCACGCTTTCGCCAAGGCCCAGGCCGCCTGGGGTGGCGCGCCGGTATACAGCGCCGCCGTGGCCCTGGCAGCACCGCGCAAACCGTCGGCCTGGCGCCGGATCAAACCGCACTGGAAACCCCTGGCCACCGCCGCCGTGCTGCTGATCGGCCTGTTCAGCTTCAGCAACCTGCCCGTGCGCCTGCAGGCTGATCACCTCACCGTGGTGGGTGAGCGCCAGCGCCTGCAACTGGACGATGGCTCCAAAGTACTGCTGAACACCAACTCGGCCTTTTCCAGCAGCATCAAGGATCACCAGCGCATCGCGCGCCTGTATCAGGGCGAGGCGTTTTTCGAGGTGGTGCCCAACCGTGGCCTGCCGCTGGAAATCGACGCCGGCCCGGTGCGTGCGAGCGTGCGCGACACCTCCTTCGCCGTGCGCTACCTCAATGGCGAAGCCCAGGTGCAGGTACAGCGCGGCGATGTCGACCTGAGCAACACCTTCGACGATGCCCGTGTACGCCTGAGCGCTGGTGAAAGCATCCGTATCGGCCCCAAAGGCTTCGGCCAACCGGCCAAGCTCGACCTCAACAAAGACCTGGCATGGGTGCAGGGCCGGCTGATTTTCGAAAACTGCCCGATGAGCGAAGTGCTCGCAGAACTGCGCCGCTACTACCCGGGCTGGATCGTCAATAACAACGACAAGCTCGCCAGTGTCGCGGTCACCGGCAACTACCGCCTCGACCAGCCGCTGGACGTGGTGCGCTCCTTGGCCCACATCACCTCGGCCAAGCTCTCGGAATACCCCGCGCTGGTCATCCTGAACTAAATGAGAATTATTTTTACTCGATAGCTGTCGGTGGTACGTCTCGTCTTAGCCAATGCAACTGATTCCTATTTGGTTCGGTTCGCAACTATAAGATTCGTACCCCCGGAGCGCTCTCGATGTCCTCTTGTTTCAATCGCCGGTCTTCTTCGCCCGTCCTGTCCTTGCTGACCGCCGCCATCCTGCTGGCCGCAACGCCCGTGATGGCCGCCACGGCCACCGAACCGGCCGCGCGCAGCCACGGCAACTACAACTTCAGTATCGAACAACAGCCGCTGGTCTCGGCATTGAACGCATTCACCGCAGTGACCGGCTGGCAAGTCGGCCTGCCCGCCGAGCTGGGCCAGGGTGTGTCGTCCCCTGGCGTGCGCGGCCCGCTGTCGCCGGAAAAGGCCCTGGATCGCTTGTTGGTGGGGACCAACCTGAGCTACCGCAAACTGGGCAACAACAACATCGTGCTGGAAAAGCGTGCCGCCGGCAGCGCCCTCAACCTGCAGCAGGTGACCATCAGTGCCACCCGTACCGAGCAGGACGTGAGCAGCGTGCCCAGCACCGTCACCGTGCATGATCGCCAGGACCTGGACCGCGACAACGTGAACACCATTCGCGAACTGGTGCGCTACGAGCCCAACATCTCGGTCGGCGGTGCCGGTACCCGCGCCAGCAATGCGGGCTACAACATTCGCGGCATCGACGGTGACCGCATCCTCACCCAGGTCGACGGCGTCGAAGTGCCGGACAACTTCTTCAACGGCCCCTACGCAAAGACCCGTCGCAACTATGTCGACCCGGAAATCGTCAAGCGTGTGGAAATCCTGCGCGGCCCGGCCTCGGCCCTGTACGGCAGCAGCGCCATCGGCGGCGCCGTCAGCTATTTCACCCTCGACCCGGATGACATCATCAAGCCCGGCCAGGACTACGGCGCCCGCCTGAAAACCGGCTACAGCTCGGCCGACGACAGCTGGCTGACGTCCGGCACCGTCGCCGGTCGCGTGCAGGACTTCGACGGCTTGCTGCACCTGAGCCAGCGCAACGGTCATGAAATGGAATCCTATGACGGCAACAACGCCACCGGCCTGGCCCGCACTGGCGCCAACCCGGAGGATGCGCGCACCACCAACGTGCTGGCCAAACTGGGTTGGAACTACGGGGACGACAACCGCCTGGGCCTGACCTACGAGAAGTTCAAGGATGACCGCGACGTCAACCTGAAAAACGCCGTGGGCGGCCCGTTCACCGGCGGTCGCGGCTTCAACTTCTATCGTGCGCGTTCAGGTAACGACACCATCACCCGCGAACGTTTCGCCATTGAAAACCGCTTTGCCCTCGACTCGCCGATTGCCGATCACATCAAGACCAGCCTCAACTACCAGATCGCCAAGACCGACCAGACCACCGCCGAGATCTACCAACCCTCGCGCCGCGTATTGCGCACCCGCGAAACCCTGTATGAAGAAAAACAGTGGGTGTTCGACGCGCAGTTGGACAAGGCCTTCAGCATCGGCGAAACCGATCACCAGGTGACCTACGGCACCACCCTGAAACAACAAAAAGTCACCGGTTCCCGCGAAGGCGGCGCGACCTGCCTGGCCGTCGGCGGCGGTTGCACGGCGATTGGCGCACCGAGCCCACAGGCCAGCGACAGCGTGAAAAAGGCCAGCGACTTCCCGGACCCGACCATCAACACCTATTCTCTGTTCGCCCAAGACCAGATCACCTGGAACAAATGGACCTTCCTGCCGGCCGTGCGTTACGACTACACCCAGCTCAAGCCCAAGCTGACCGAAGAGTTCCTCAACACCGTTGACCCAACGCGGATCTACGACCATAGCGATGCCGACAAAACCTGGCACCGGGTCACACCCAAGTTCGGCCTGACCTACGCGCTGACCGACCATTACACCTGGTTCGGCCAATACGCCGAAGGGTTCCGCACACCCTCGGCGAAAGCGCTGTACGGCCGTTTCGAAAACCTGAACCAGGGCTACACCGTCGAGCCCAACCCGAACCTCAAGCCGGAAACCAGCAAAGGCATTGAAACCGGGATTCGCGGCAACTTCGACGAAGGTTCGTTCGACATCGCCGTGTTCTACAACAAATACCGCGATTTCATCGACGAAGACGCCTCCGTCGCCGGCGGCACCGTGCAGCAGTTCGAAGCCAACAACATCAAGCACGCCACCATCAAGGGCATCGAAGCCAAGGGCCGCCTGAACCTTGATGCGTTCGGCGCACCACAAGGCCTCTACACCCAGGGTTCGGTCGGCTACACCTATGGCCGCAACGACGACAACGGCGAGCCGCTCAACAGCGTCAACCCGCTCAAAGGCGTGTTCGGCCTGGGCTACGACCAGGACAACTACGGCGGTCTGCTGAGCTGGACCCTGGTGAAAAAGCAGAACCGTGTGGACAGCACTACCTTCCACGCCCCCGATGGCAGCACCAGCGCGCCCTTCAAGACGCCGGGCTTCGGCGTTCTCGACCTGACCGCCTTCTACAAAGTCACAGACGACGTGACCATCAACGGTGGCGTCTACAACCTGACCGACAAGAAGTACTGGAACTGGGATGACGTGCGCAGCTACGACAGTGTCGGTGAAGCTGGCGTGACCGCACCCGCCAACCTTGACCGCCTGACCCAGCCGGGCCGCAACTTCGCGATCAACCTGATCTGGGACATCTGATAACACCCGCCTCACCCCGCCGGAATTTCACCGGCGGGGTGAGGATTTTTTACTGTGCCGCGTCTTCTTGTTCGTCTAGTTGATAACAGCTCTCTTTAGAGCCACAAGGCGCTACTCTTCTCAAGGACTTTCCCAATGACCGCTTCCCCTACCGCAGAACGCCCAAGCCTGCGCTCCCAGCGCCTGAACCAGATCACCAACGAGCCACACACCAAGCTCGACGCCCTGGTCAAGGCGCACGCGCCATTTGAAACCCAGGCCAACTTCGCCCGCTTCGTGGTGGCCCAGTACCTGTTCCAATCAGAACTCGTAGCCCTGTACAACGACGCCGAACTCATCAAAATTGTCCCGGACCTTGCCGCACGCTGCCGCGCCGAAGCCGCCAAACTGGACCTGGGCGACCTGGATACCGACGTACCGGCCCCCGTTGCCGGCGCGGTTAAAAACCCGAGCAAAGCCGAAGCCCTGGGCTGGTTGTTTGTGTCCGAAGGCTCCAAGCTGGGCGCTGCGTTCCTGATCAAGCGCGCCGTGGGTCTGGGCCTGAGCGAAACCTTCGGCGCCCGCCACCTTGGCGAACCGGCCGGTGGCCGTGCTGAAGGCTGGAAGCGCTTCACCCGCACCCTCGATGGCCTGGAGTTCAGTGCCGAAGAAGAAGCGGCCGTGGAAAAAGGTGCAATCGACGCCTTCGTGCGCTTCACCGTGCTGCTGGAACAGGCGTACGCTAGCACCCCTGAACTCGCCTGATCTTTGGCTGAAATGTGATAACCCTGTGGGAGCGGGCTTGCTCGCGAATGCGGTGGATCAGACAAAAATGCATTGGCTGACACACCGCATTCGCGAGCAAGCCCGCTCCCACATTTAGATCTCATTTCAAATAGATTTTCTGTGATACCCCCACATATGACCGGCAAAACCCAATCCACCTCGAAAATCGCGCAGATCCTCTTCGGCCTGCTGGCCTACGTCAGCCTGGGCATCGGGTTGGTGGCGATTGTCATCCCGGGTTTGCCCACCACCGAATTCATCCTGCTCGCTGCCTGGGCCGCTACCAAAAGCTCGCCGCGCCTGAGCGCCTGGCTGGAAAACCACCGGCTGTTCGGGCCGATCCTGTTCAACTGGCGCAACGGCAAGATCATTGCGCGCCGCGCCAAAATCAGCGCCACCATCAGCATGTTGGTCTGCGCCGTCTTGATGCTGGTGATGCTCGAACACGGCTGGCCGGTGTACCTGGCCATTGCCGGGATGAGCCTGGGTAACCTGTGGATCTGGTCCCGTCCGGAACGCCTTGCAGCCCCCGTATAACGCTGCCTGTAGCCTTTTGCCTACCGCTCATCGCCTGCTTCTCATGAAACCTCCCGCTACGCCGATGTTCCGGACATAGCGCCGAATGGATTTGGCTCGCCCTGCTTGCATTCCAACAAGTCCATACGCGAGTGAACCTATGTTCGATACCCTCTCAATCCGCTTGAAAATCGTGTTGCTGTCCGGCCTTTGCCTTTTGGGCGTGATCACACTGGTGGTGGGTGTCGACTTGTACGAGGCCGACCAGAACAACCAACTGGTCAGTGATTCCAGCTCGCGGATGCTCACCCACAGCGTGCAGGACCTGTTGCAAGCCAAGGCCGCCGAACAGGCGGTGCAGTTGCAGAAAACCTTCGGTGAAAACCTGATCGTCGTCACCGCCCTGGCGGACCAGATCAAGGGCTTGCGCATCACCGCCGCCAAGCGCGGGCTTGAAGCCGGCGCCCTGCGTGAAGAACTCAACCAGAGCCTCAAGACCACGTTCGAGCGCAACAGCAAGGTGCTCGGCATCTGGTTGTCCTTCGAACCCAATGGCCTGGATGGCAAGGACAGCGAATTCATTGACGACAAGGCACGCGTTTCCAACGAAAAAGGCCGTTTCTCCAGCTACTGGAGCCGTGCCGGTGGCGACGGCCTGAACACCATCATGGTCGAGGACGACCTGACCAAGACCACCCCCAACCTCAGCGGCACGCCCTACAACATCTGGTACACCTGCCCACGGGACACCCGCAATGTCTGCCTGCTGGACCCTTACGCCGACGAAGTGGCCGGCAAGTCGATGCTGATGACCACCATCGCCCTGCCCTTGCTGGTGGACGGCAAAGTGATTGGCGTGGTGGGGATCGATATCGCCCTCAACACCCTGCAAGCGGTGACGGACGCCGCGCAAAAACAACTGTTCGACGGTGCGGCGCACCTGGAGATCTTGTCCAGCACCGGCTTGATCGCGGCGTACAGTGGCCAGCCGGACAAAGTCGGCAAGAACCTGATCGACACCATCGGCGCCGAAGGCAAGGAAATCGTGCAGTTGCTGGCCAGTGACACCCAGATGATCCGTGAACAGGACGACACCATCCGCGCCGTGTACCCGGTCAAGCCGATTGCCGACGCTAAAGCCTGGGGCATCGTGATCAAGCTGCCCAAGAGCGTGATGCTGGCCGATACCGTCAAGTTGCAAGGGGTACTCAACAAAGCCCAGGCAACCTCCACCTTCAAGGCGTTGGTGGTGGGCGCTGCCGCGGCCCTGCTCGGCCTGCTGCTGATCTGGCTGACCGCAACCGGCGTCACCCGCCCGATCAACAACGTGGCGGCCATGCTCAAGAACATCGCCAGCGGCGAAGGCAACCTCACCCAGCGCCTGGCCTACGCCAAGAAGGATGAACTGGGCGAACTGGCCAACTGGTTCAACCGTTTCCTCGACAAGCTGCAACCGACCATCGCGCAGATCAAGCAAAGCATCACCGAGGCGCGCGGTACCGCCGACCAGTCTTCGGCCATCGCACGCCAGACCAGCGAAGGCATGCAGGTGCAGTTCCGCGAAATCGACCAAGTGGCCACCGCGTCCAACGAGATGAGCGCCACCGCCCACGACGTGGCCAACAGCGCATCCAATGCCGCCAGTGCGGCGCGAGGGGCTGACCAGTCGGCACGTGAAGGCATGTCGATCATTGAGCAGAGCACACGTGACATCACCACCCTGGCCGAAGAAGTCAGCAAGGCGGTGAGCGAAGTTGAAGCCCTGGCCGTGAACAGCGAGCAGATCGGTTCGGTGCTGGAAGTGATCCGCAGCATCGCCGAGCAGACCAACCTGTTGGCGCTGAATGCCGCCATCGAAGCCGCACGCGCCGGGGAAAGCGGCCGGGGGTTTGCAGTGGTGGCCGACGAAGTGCGCAACCTGGCCAAGCGTACCCAAGACTCCGTGGAGGAGATCCGCCTGGTGATCGAACGCATCCAGACCGGCACCCGAGGGGTGGTGGCAACCATGCACTCCAGCCAGAGCCAGGCGCAAAGCAATGCCGGGCAGATCCATCAAGCGGTGCAGGCCCTGGGCAAGATCAGCGATGCGGTGACGGTGATCAGCGACATGAACCTGCAGATCGCCAGCGCCGCCGAGCAACAGAGCGCCGTGGCCGAAGAGGTCAACCGCAACGTCTCGGCGATCCGCACCGTCACCGAAACCCTCACCGGCCAGGCCACCGAGTCGGCGGCCATCAGCAGCCAGCTCAATGCCTTGGCGACTCAGCAGATGGCGCTGATGGACCAGTTCAAGGTCTGACCGCTTACGCCAACCCCACGCTAAACCCTGTGGGAGCCGGGCTTGCCCGCGATGACGGTGGGTCAGCAATGACTCTATTGGCTGACACACCGCTATCGCCAGCAAGCCGGCTCCTACGGATTAACGCCCGGGCCAGGCCTGGACGAACGCTGCTACGTCTTCTTTGGCCGCCGTACGTGGCGGGTTCTGCGGCGTGCCCAGGTACAGGAAGCCAATCACTTCCTCATCCGCCGTCAGCCCCAAGCCTTTGGCGACGTGGGCCGAGTAGGACAATTCACCGGTGCGCCACACCGCACCGATGCCCTGGGCGTACGCGGCCAGCAGGATGCCGTGGGCTGCACAGGCGGCGGCCAGCAGCTGCTCGGACTTGGGCACCTTGAAGTGCTCCTGCAACCGGGCAATCACCACCACTACCAGCGGCGCACGCAACGGGCCGTTCTGGGCCTTGTCGATCACCGCCTGCGGTGCGTCGGCGTCTTGCAGACGGGCGGCCTCGGCCAGCAACGTCCCCATCTGCTCGCGGGCGGCGCCTTCTACCGTGAGGAAACGCCAAGGGCGCAGTTGGCCGTGGTCAGGCGCGCGCATGGCGGCGGCGAACAGCACGTCGCGCTGCTCCTGGGTCGGCGCCGGCTCCAGCAAACGCGGCACGGAAACACGGTTGAGCAAAGCGTCGAGAGCCTGCATTGGCCACCTCCAGAGAAAAATGTGCGGCCATTCTAGCGGGATTGAATCGGATTGGACCAAACGATAATTGCTCTTATTCAATCCGCCCCGCCCTGTTAGACTTTGCGACCTTATTTTCAGCCGCCGTTCAGGAAACTCGATGTTCCGTTCGCTTTTTCGCCTGTCCGCAGCATTGATGGCCTTGAGCCTCACGGCCTGCGATGACGCCCCTCGCTTCACCAAGGCCGAGCCGGGTGAATCGCGCAGCGGTGGCGCCACGACGGTGAATAAGCGCGACCAGAACGCGTTTTCCCTGCCCTCGGCCAACCTGCCCCCTACCCGCCGCCTCGACTTCAGCGTCGGCAATAGCTTCTTTCGCAGCCCGTGGGTGATCGCGCCGTCCACCACCACTGCGCGGGACGGCCTGGGCCCGTTGTTCAACACCAATGCCTGCCAGAACTGCCATATCAAGGACGGCCGTGGCCATCCGCCGCTGCCCGACGCGCCCAACGCGGTGTCGATGCTGGTGCGCCTGTCGATCCCGGGCACGCCGGCCTATGCCAAGGTCATCGAACAGATCGGCGTGGTCCCCGAGCCGGTCTACGGCGGGCAACTGCAGGACATGGCCGTACCCGGCGTGGCACCGGAAGGCAAAGTGCGGGTGGACTACACACCGGTCAACGTCAGGTTCAAGGACGGTACGGTGGTCGAGTTGCGCAAGCCGAACCTGCAAATCACCGGGCTCGGCTACGGCCCGATGCATCCAGACACACTTTTTTCCGCGCGGATCGCGCCGCCCATGATCGGCCTGGGGCTGCTGGAAGCCATCAGCGACGCCGACATCCTGCGCAATACCAACCCGAAAACCGCCGACAAGGAAGCCCTCGTCGGCCGCGCCAACTGGGTGTGGGACGACGCCCAGCACACCACCGTCCTCGGGCGTTTTGGCTGGAAAGCCGGGCAGCCAAACCTCAATCAACAAAATGTTCACGCGTTCTCTGGTGATATGGGCCTCACCACGTCCCTGAGACCCTTTGATGACTGCACCGATGCACAAGTCGCCTGCAAACAGGCGCCCAACGGCAATGGCCCGGATGGCGAACCGGAAGTCAGCGACAACATCCTGCGCCTGGTGCTGTTCTACACGCGCAACCTCGCCGTACCCGCACGCCGAGGCGTCAACACGCCACAGGTGCTGGCCGGCAAGAACCTGTTTTACCAGGCAGGCTGCCAGGGTTGTCACACGCCGACGTTCACCACGGCCGCGACTGCCGCCGAGCCCGAGTTGGCCAATCAGGTGATCCACCCCTACAGCGACCTGTTGTTGCACGACATGGGCGAAGGCCTGGCCGACAACCGCAGCGAATTCAAGGCCGGTGGCCGAGATTGGCGCACCACGCCGCTGTGGGGTATTGGCCTGACGCAAACCGTGAGTGGCCACACCCAGTTTTTGCATGACGGTCGCGCGCGCAACCTGCTCGAAGCCGTGCTGTGGCATGGCGGTGAAGCCCACGCGGCGCAGCAGCATGTGCTGACGTTTAATGCCGAGCAGCGCGCTGCGTTGCTGGCGTTCTTGAATTCCTTATAAGCGTTGCCCCAATTACAGAAGGGAGCTCTACATGTTCCGTCCCAAGTTGTTGTTCACCAGCCTGGCCGCCCTCGCACTGGGCGCCTGCTCGCCACAAGACCCGCAGGCCGTGACCTCGGCGGCCATCGCCAAGCAAGTGATCCTGCCGACCTACAGCCGCTGGGTCGAAGCCGACCGTCAACTGGCCGTCAGCGCCCTCGCCTACTGCCAGGGCAAGGAAAGCCTGGAAACCGCCCGTGCCGACTTCCTGCATGCACAAAAGGCCTGGGCCGAGCTGCAACCGCTGTTGATCGGCCCGCTGGCCGAAGGCAACCGTTCGTGGCAGGTGCAGTTCTGGCCGGACAAGAAAAACCTGGTCGGTCGCCAGGTTGAACAGCTGGTCACCGCCCAGCCACAGATCGATGGCGCTGCGCTGGCCAAATCCAGCGTCGTGGTACAAGGCCTGTCGGCCTACGAATACATCCTCTACGACGCCAAGACCGACGTCGCCGACGAAGCCCAGAAGGCCCGTTACTGCCCGCTGCTGGTGGCCATTGGCGAGCGCCAGAAAGCCCTGGCCGAGGAGATTTTGGCCAGCTGGAACAGCACCGACGGCATGCTGGCGCAGATGACCAAGTTTCCGAACCAGCGCTACGCCGATTCCCACGAAGCCATTGCCGATCTGCTGCGTGTCCAGGTAACCGCGCTGGACACTCTGAAGAAAAAACTCGGCACGCCGATGGGCCGCCAGACCAAGGGCATCCCGCAGCCGTTCCAGGCAGATGCCTGGCGCAGCGAGTCGTCCCTGCAAAGCCTCGAAGCCAGCCTGGCCGCCGCCCAGACCGTGTGGGTCGGTGTCGACAACAAGGGCCTGCGTGGCCTGTTGCCGTCGGACCAGAAGCCGTTGGCCGACAAGATCGACGCCGCTTACGCCGCGTCCCTCAAGCTGTTCGCCAGCAACCAGCGCACCCTCAACGAATTGCTGGCCGACGATGCCGGGCGCCAGCAACTCAACGACCTCTACGACAGCCTCAACGTCGTCCACCGCCTGCACGAAGGCGAGCTGGCCAAGGCGCTGGGCATTCAACTGGGCTTTAACGCCAACGACGGTGACTGATGATGCTCAGGCGACAGGCTTTGGCCGTTGGCAGCGTGCTGCTCAGTGCAATCACATTGGGTGGCTGGACGCTGTTTAAAAGCAAAGACAAGGGCCCGCTGCTGTTGTCGGCGCGCGATGATGCGGACGGCAAGCACTATGCCGTGGGTTACCGCCTGGACGGCAAGCCAGTGTTTGCCACCCAGGTCGGCCAGCGCTGCCACGACATCATCAACCATCCGACGCTGCCGATTGCGCTGTTTGTCGCCCGTCGCCCGGGCACCGAGAGTTACTTGATCGACCTGCGTGATGGCACGCTGCTGCAAACCATCACCTCCAAGGCCAACCGCCACTTCTATGGCCACGCGGTCATCCACAAGAGCGGCGACTGGCTGTACGCCACCGAAAACGACACGTCCGACCCCGGCCGTGGCCTACTCGGTGTGTACAGGTTCGAAGGTGAGCGCCTGGTGCACACGGGTGAGCTCTCCACCCATGGCATAGGCCCGCACCAAGTGTCCTGGATGCCCGACGGCGAAACTCTGGTGGTAGCCAACGGCGGTATTCGCACCGAAGCCGAAAGCCGGGTGGAGATGAACCTCAACGCCATGGAGCCGAGCCTGGTGCTGATGCACCGCGACGGGACGCTGATCAGCAAGGAAACCCTCGGCCAGCAGATGAACAGCGTGCGGCATATGGGGATCGCCAGCGATGGCACCATCCTCACTGGGCAGCAGTTCATGGGGCCGTCCCAGGAGCGTTCCGAGCTGCTGGCGATCAAGCGTCCAGGGCAACCGTTCGTGGCGTTCCCGGTGGCTGATGAGCAATTGCAGGCCATGGGGCACTACACCGCAAGCGTTGCGGTACACAGTGAGCTGCGCCTGGTAGCGCTGACCGCACCGCGAGGCAATCGCTTCTTTATCTGGGACATGGACAGCGGCGAATTGCGTCTGGATGGGCCGCTGCCTGATTGTGCCGGCGTGGGTGCGGTGGCCGATGGGTTTGTCGTCACCTCAGGCCAGGGGCGCTGCCGTTTCTACGACTGCCGCCAGAAACAGCTGGTGGCCAAACCACTGGAGCTGCCGGCCGGGCTTTGGGACAACCACCTGCACCTGGTCTGACGCCCGGTTATTCAAGGCAAAAAAAAGGGCCTCGCATCGCAAGGCCCTTCTCCGGGGGTTTGAATGGTTTCAACTCTGCGGCCTCATGCCTTGTGACATCCCGAACATGAACAGCAACAGCTCATGATCGGGCTTGACCGCCACACTGGCCTTGGCGACGCGTGGCAACAGGCATTGCCCGCCACCTTGCACCGCATGCAACACCTGTGTGCGAGGCTGCTCCCACGCCGCCAGAGCGAGGGCTGCAACGCCCAACGCCCCGACCAGGAACAAACCTCGTGCTATTTCTAGCTTCATCTGGTTAAACCCTTGATAGCGCTGCCAAACGCCGTCTCGTAAAAGTAGCTGAGTTTTTCCCAGTCGGTACTGCTCCACGACGAATGGCGGCGCAGTTGCAGCATGTCATGGGAAGCCGCCCGATAAGCGGTCAAGCGCTGGCGGCATTTCTCGAAGTCCAGCAGCGCCACTTCCACATTGGCCGAGTCACCATCGCCCGTTACCCGCACAAAGATATGCTTGATGTAGAGGCAACCGTGCTGCCAACGGCCCTTGTGCATGCGCGCCAGGGTGCCCGCCAACTCCTTGAGCATCCGTTCATGCACCTGTTCGCCGTACTGTTCACGGCCACCGGCGGCATACCAGTTTTCGATTTCGTCGAAGCCGTCCAGGGACGCGGTCACCAACAGGGCTTTCCATTGATGCTCAGGGTCGCGACGCGCCTCACAGAACACCAGCTCCGGCACCCGCACATCCAGCAAACGCAGACCCTTGAGGGCATCACGTTCGCGCAGGACGGTCGGGCGTCCAAACGGATGCAACAAGCTGCGGTAGATATGCCCGGTCTGGCGCTTGCTGTAGAGCAAGCGGCCATTGGGGCTGATCACCCGTTGCACACCACTTTCACCGCCGCGCCGACGGTTGGGCTCTTCCACCCACTCGCCTTGCTGGCGCCAGAAAAAATCGAATCGTTCTTCGGGAGCTACATGACTGCCTACTGCGCACTCAACTGCCATCCTGTTACCTCTTACGCAAGACATACACTCGCCACATGGCATAGAGCGGTATGAAGTCCAGAGACTCCTGAACACGGAAACCGGCTTGCTCAAACTCTGCCTCAACAGTAGCAGCCGGTAACACAAACCGGTTTTGGTAACCTTCCTGCTCACCTTTCTTACGACGTTTGACTTCGGCGCGCTTGCGTTTCCAAGCCTTGAAGTTGCCATCCACCCACAGCGAAATGATCACGCTGTCGCGGGTGACCCGCTGAAACTCCCGCAGTATCGACAGCCGGTGCGCCGGATCACCAATGTGGTGCATCAAGCGCATGCAGAAAATGCTGTCGACCGAGTTATCGGGCAGATCGATATCAAAGGCAGATGTCTGCAAGGGCCGTACCCGTTTCACCACATCGGCGGGTTGGGCCGCGGTCGCCACCTTCAGCATCGACGCCGAATTGTCGGCCCCGATGATCACACGGTTGGGCTTCTCGGCCAGCAGCGGCCAGAAACGCCCCGCTCCGCACGGCAGGTCCAGCACCAGGCCGGGCTCACCGGCCATGGCCAGTGCACCGCGCGCCAATTGCTCGTCGCGTTTGTGGGACAACCGGCGAGCCAGATTGTCCTGATGCTTGAGCAAATATTTCTGGGCGTGCTGATCGTCGTACTTTTCAGAAAATTCAAGCTTGGTCGGGGTAGACATCAACGGATCTCCAGTTGCTGATGCCTACAACCTTAAGCAGCGAACTGTGATCAACAGGTCAACCCGTTGTGAAAAACTTGTCCTGTCCAATCCCATACATTTCAAGACTTTACAGATACAAGCAGTGGCATGGGGCCATCTTCGCCGAAAAGGAGGGGATCTGCCGCAGGATAGCGGCAGGGAGGGGGCTCAGGGTTTGACCTGGCTCAACTGGACGTGAAAGCGGCAGCCGTTGGGCTCCATGGTACTGAGGCTGACGCTCCAGCCCTGGTTCTCGCAGATGCGTTGCACCAGGGAAAGCCCGAGGCCCAGGCCGTCACCGCGCTTCTCATTGCCCCGTACAAACGGCTCGAACATCGCTTCGCGCTTGTCTTCGGGGATGCCCACGCCAGAGTCTTCCACCACAAAACCACTGGGTTCCAGGGTCAAGCGGATAAACCCTTGCTCGGTGTAGTGCAAGGCATTGCGCAGCAGGTTGCCCATGACCGCATGCAGGAACGTCGTGTTATAGCGTGTATCCAGCGGCTGGCCAGGCTGGTAGATCAGCTCCAGTCCCTTGCGCTCGATGGGTTCACGCCAGATGCCAAGCAGGTCGTCCGCCACCTGGGAGAGGCTGACCTGAGGCGACATGGCGCCATTATCGTGCTGGGCACGGGCGAGCATCAGGAAGGTCTGCACCAGTTCGCGCATTTCCTCACACGCCCGGGCAATCCGCTCGACCTGGTTGCGACCGCGCTGGTCGATGGCCGGGTTTTCCAACAGCAATTCGCAGGAGCTGGCCAGCACCATCAAGGGCGTGCGCAACTCGTGGCTCACATCGCTGGTAAACATCTGCTCGCGGTTCAGCGCCTGGCGCAATCGGCCCAGGGTGGCGTCGAAGGCCACGGCCAACTCGCCCACTTCGTCAGCCGCATAATCAGGCGCCAAGGGCGGTGCCAGGCCCAGCAGTTGGTCACGATGGCGAACCTGGCGGGCCAGGCGTACCACCGGCGCCATCACCTTGCGCGCCAACACCCAGCCGAGGAACACCGCCAGTGCCAGGCTGAGCACAAAACCTACCAGCACCACGGCGAACAGCACGCGCTCACGTTCTTCAAAATCACTCTGATCCTGCAGCAGCACGTAGCGCCGGCCGTCGACCACTTCCACCATGGCGTGGTACGACAGCGCCTCGCGAAACACTTCGTGAAAACCCGGCTCCAGGTGCCGCAGGTCCTTGGGCAGCTCGAAATCACCGCGCCCACCGCTGAAGTAAAACAGCTGGTCCGGCTCAGGCCGGTGGCTCCAGTCCTCGACACTGTCCATCAGCAGCAGGCGTTGCAAATCACCGCCCAAACCGGCTGAGATGAGCTTTTCTTCCACCAAATGCACGGTGGCGACAATGCCCATGGCGAAGGCTCCCGCCACCAGTGCGCTCATCAACGCAAAGGCGATGATGATCCGCTGGGCAAGGCTTTGTTTAAACTCCATCACGACCCTCGGCCAGGCGATAACCCACGCCGTGCACCGTTTGCAGCAACGGCTTGGCGAACGGTTTATCGATCACTTGGCGCAATTGGTGAACGTGGCTGCGCAAGCTGTCGCTGTCCGGGCAGTCATCCCCCCACAACGCTTCTTCGAGAATTTCCCGGCGCAGCACATGCGGGCTCTTTTGCATCAACACCGCCAGCAACTTCAGGCCGACCGGGTTGAGCTTGAGCAGGCGCCCTTCGCGGGTGACTTCCAACGTATCAAGGTCGTAGCTCAGGTCGCCGACTTGCAGGGCACGTCGCCCGCCACCCTGGGCACGGCGCAAGACGGCTTCGATGCGGGCCGCCAGTTCCGACAGGGCGAACGGTTTGAGCAGGTAGTCATCGGCGCCGGACTTGAAGCCCTGCAGCCGGTCATCCAGTTGGTCGCGAGCGGTGAGCATGATCACCGGTGTGTCGCGGCGTGCGTCTTCGCGCAGGCGTTTGCACAGGGTGTAGCCATCAATACCTGGCAACATGATGTCGAGCACGATCAAGTCGTAGTGTTCGGTGGCAGCCAGGTGCAAGCCCGACAAACCGTCCTGCGCGCAGTCCACGGTATAGCCTTTTAGCCCCAGGTAATCCGCCAGATTGGCCAGAATATCGCGGTTGTCTTCAACCAATAAAATTCGCATGGGCAGTGTCTCCGTACGCGGTAACGGCCGTGTTGGCTCGCGCAGCTTAAGGCCAAGTGTGGCTCAGGGATAGACCTGGAAGGCCCGTCGATTAAGGTTTTCAACCGATATTTCAGTTGAACGAGATTTTCACTATAGCTTCACAGTTTAACGACAGCGCTGAAGCGAAAATTTTGGATCGATGGAACATTTTTATCGACAGGCAGACCGCTTTCGCGGGCAAGCCCGCTCCCACCTGTGGAGGGTGGGCACCTTCAGAACCGTTAACGTACGCCCAATAAAAAGCCCCGCCTGCATCACTGCAGGCGGGGCTTTTTCAGTACGGGGGTAAGGCTGGCTTACATCATGCCGCCCATGCCACCCATGCCGCCCATGTCTGGCATGCCGCCGCCAGCTGCGCCTTCAGCCTTCGGCTTGTCAGCGATTGCAGCTTCGGTGGTCAGAACCAGGCCACCAATGGAGGATGCGGCTTGCAGCGCGGAACGAGTCACCTTGGTAGGGTCCAGGATGCCCATTTCGATCATGTCGCCGTAGACGCCAGTTGCAGCGTTGTAACCGTAGTTACCTTTGCCGTTCTTGACTTCGTTGACCACCACGCTTGGCTCGTCGCCGGAGTTGGCAGCGATCTGGCGCAGTGGAGCTTCAACGGCACGACGCAGAACAGCGATACCCACGTCCTGATCGGCGTTGTCGCCTTTCAGACCAGTCAGGGCTTCCAGAGCACGGATCAGCGCTACGCCACCGCCAGGTACCACGCCTTCTTCAACGGCAGCACGGGTTGCGTGCAGGGCGTCTTCAACGCGGGCTTTCTTCTCTTTCATTTCAACTTCGGAACCCGCGCCCACCTTGATCACTGCAACGCCGCCGGACAGCTTGGCCAGACGCTCTTGCAGTTTTTCACGGTCGTAGTCGGACGAAGTCTCGGCAACCTGGGCACGGATCTGAGTGATGCGAGCCTGGATGTCCTGCTCAACGCCAGCACCGTCAACGATGATGGTGTTTTCTTTGGAGATGGTCACGCGCTTGGCGCTGCCCAGGTTTTCCAGGGTGGCGCTTTCCAGGCTCAGGCCGATCTCTTCGGAGATAACGGTACCGCCGGTCAGAACGGCGATGTCCTGCAGCATGGCCTTGCGACGGTCGCCGAAGCCTGGAGCCTTCACGGCTGCGACTTTAACGATGCCACGCATGTTGTTCACAACCAGGGTCGCCAGGGCTTCGCCTTCAACGTCTTCGGAAACGATCAGCAGCGGACGGCCGGCTTTGGCAACGGCTTCCAGCACTGGCAGCATTTCGCGGATGTTGGAGATCTTTTTGTCGACCAGCAGGATCAGCGGGCTGTCCAGCTCGGCAACCATGGTGTCTGGCTTGTTGACGAAGTACGGGGACAGGTAGCCACGGTCGAACTGCATGCCTTCTACAACCGACAGTTCGTTTTCCAGGCCAGTGCCTTCTTCAACAGTGATCACGCCTTCTTTGCCGACTTTTTCCATGGCTTCGGCAATGATGTCGCCGATGGAGCCGTCGGAGTTGGCGGAGATGGTGCCTACCTGAGCGATAGCCTTGGTGTCAGCGCATGGCTTGGACAGGTTTTTCAGCTCGGCAACAATGGCGATGGTCGCCTTGTCGATGCCGCGCTTCAGGTCCATCGGGTTCATGCCGGCAGCGACGGCTTTGTAGCCTTCGTTAACGATAGCCTGAGCCAGAACGGTAGCGGTGGTAGTACCGTCACCAGCGTCATCGTTGGCACGGGAGGCAACGTCTTTGACCAGCTGCGCGCCCATGTTTTCGAAACGGTCTTCCAGTTCGATTTCTTTGGCTACGGAAACGCCGTCCTTGGTGATGGTCGGAGCGCCGAAGCTCTTCTCGATGATCACGTTACGGCCTTTCGGGCCCAGGGTCGCTTTTACAGCGTCAGCCAGGACGTTGACACCAACGAGCATTTTCTTGCGGGCGGAATCGCCGAATTTAACTTCTTTAGCAGCCATGATCGATAATCCTTAAATTCTTTGGAGTAACGGGAAAGTGAGCGGAAAAATCACGCTTCCAGAACGGCGAGAATCTCGTTCTCGGCCATGACCAGCAGGTCTTCGCCGTCGACTTTCACAGTGTTGCTGCCGGAGTAAGGGCCGAATACAACCTTGTCACCGACTTTAACGGCCAGAGCACGCACTTCACCGTTTTCCAGGGTTTTGCCTGGACCAGCAGCGACGATCACACCGTGGTTGGCTTTTTCAGCAGCCGAACCTGGCAGAACGATACCGCCAGCGGTTTTCTTTTCTTCTTCGCTGCGACGGATTACGACGCGGTCGTGCAGAGGACGAAGCTTGCTCATTGTCGATCTCTCCTAATTGTGTTTTTCATCGGCCGGTGTCAGTACCGGCGGGTTGTAATCCGGCTGTGCCGGTCGCGGTTCGCCAAGCGAAACGCGGAAGTCTGTCTGGCGTTGCCACCAGAAACCTTGCGGTGACCGATACATAAGGGCGCATAAGCTTATTACAAGGGGCCTCGGCGGATTTTTTTTGCACTCGCCGGGCGGTAAAAGCAACACGGCACCCGAAGGTGCCGTGCTGGTTAAGCGGTTACTTGGTGTCGCGGTGTTCGAATTCGCCCTCAATCACGTCGCCTTCACGCTCCAAAGGCTGGCGCGGGACTGGGCCGCCACGGGATTGCAGGTCGTCGGCGAACGCTCGCTGACGGATCGCAGCCTCTTCGGCACGCTGGCGCATCTTGCCCGCCAGCAGCTTGCGGGTGAACGGCAGCAACATGACCAGGCCGACCACATCGCTGATAAAGCCCGGCAGGATCAGCAAGCCACCGGCCAGGGCCATCATCAGGCCTTCAAGCATGGTCTGGGCGGGCAGTTCGCCACGGTTCAGGCTTTCACGGGCACGCAGAGCCGTGGCCAGGCCGGCGACGCGCAGCACCAGAACGCCGAGCATCGAGCCGAGAATGATCAGCAACAGGGCGGGGAAAAACCCGATCGCGCTGCTGACTTGAACGAAGACGAACAGCTCCAACACCGGGAACAGCAGAAAGAGCAACAAAAAAGGGCGCATCAAATGGTTCCTCAACGCAAGAATGCCTTGCCAGTCCACCTTAGATGACGTCGCCGTTTCGTGAATTCAAGCACTGGCCGCTGCTTTTTTCGGCCAGACCTCGGCGTGAGCCAAGGAAACCAAGGCTTCGCGCACTTGTGTCGGGGTGTTGCAAGACTCCGCAAAGGGCAACCAATATAAGGATTGGCCTATACGCAGGTGCATGCCTTCACTGTCGATGCCCGACAATTGAGCTGGCTCGGAGGTCGGCAAACCGGTGAGGTCGACGTAATGGGCGATGGCCTTGGTGTGATCGCTGTTCATGTGCTCGATCATGCTGCGCTCGGCCTTGCCTGCGAACGGGTTGGCGAGCGTCAGTTCATCGACCCAGTGAATCGCGCCAAACCCGCCGATATAACGGTGACGTACCGGCTTGAGTACCCAGAAGTCGAAGTCATGGGCCTTATGGTAGTTGGCCGAATCGGGAAAATAGCGGTAATAACGCTCGGCGGCCGCCTCGATGGCTGCGGCGTCTTCCAGCTTTTCGGCTTCGGCCAGGTAGGTCAGGCGCCCTACCGCTTGCACATCATCGGCCTCGCGCTCACCCACCAGCAACGAGCACTTGGGGTCTTTCTGCAGGTTATGGGTGTGCTGGGCGATGCGGCTGATCAGGATCAGCGGGCGGCCTTGATCGTCGAGGCAATACGGCACTACCGAGCCGAAGGGAAAGCCAGGCATGGCTTTGGACAGTGTGGCGAGCGCCCCACGGTATTCCTTGAGCAACAGCTCTCGGGCGTTCTTGGCAACCTGTGTGCTCAACGTATGACTCCTCGGGGTATTCAGCCGCCCATGGCATATGGGAATGGATCTCAACCACAAGGTAATCAATATCGGCAAAGGTTGCCAAGCAGGTTTTGTAAGGCTGTTTACCAGGCCACGCCGAACCCTGCGGTGTAGCGCGTCTTGCTCAGGCTGCTGTCCGAATCGCCGCTGATGATGTCGCGCTCGGCCTTGAGGTTGAGCGAGGCCCACTCGGTGACTTTGTAGCGCAGGCCCATTTCCGCATCCAGGGAGTAATCCACCGGTCCGTCGATCGGCCGGCCCAATTCACCGTTGGTAAAGAACTCGACCGTCTTGCCCACCAGGTAGCGGTTGTAGTTCCACTTCATGGCCACGGAGTAGAAGTTGTCCTTACCGCCGTCGGAATATTCGTAATCGGTGCGGTTGACCAGCGAACCCAACGAGAACGCGCCCAGCTCATCGTCCCAGAACTGGTAGCCCGGGCCGGTGCCGACGGTGCGCTGGCGGGACAGGTCTTCCACCTTGTCACGCTTGTAGGTCAGGCGGCCCTGCCAGAACCAGTGCTCAGTCAGGAAGCGGTCCAGGTCGTACTCCAGGGCCCAGTTGTCGGTGGTGGTGACGTCGTCCTGGAACTCGCGGTTGTACTCGCCCTGCCCGGTGTGGCGCCATTGGCCGTGGCGGGCGGTGGTCTTGAAGTCGATGTCGTAGTCGTTGGTGTCTTTTTCTGCGCGCTTGTAGTCCAGCGCCAGGTCGACGTTGCCTTTCCACACCAGGTCTTCGATCACAGGCTTGGGCTTGATGATCTGCTGGATGCTTGCCAATTCGACGGTCTTGGGCGCTTCGCCATTGGCCAGGACTACTTTGCCGTCGTCCGCGGCTTTGAGCGACTTGGCCTTCTCGCCCGTGTAGGCATCCTGCTTGACCAGCAATTCCTGATCGCTCTCCAGGGTTTTCACCTGCTTCCAATCCACCGGGATAGCCCCTGCGTAATCGGTCTGGATCAGCAGCTTGCCACCGTCGAAGACCTTGATCTTGCCGGTCAGGCGGTCACCGTTCTTCAACCAGACGGTGTCGGCCAACAAAGGCGTGGAGGCGCTGAAAACAGCGAGGCACAGCAGGGTTCTGGACAACATAAGCAGGTTCGGGGCTCAAGTTTGACAAAAAAGGCGGCATTATCGTGTTAGATAACGCCTTAGCAAGGACTGACTCAGGGATTTGGGTTGAGTTCATTGTTCATCGCGATATTTACAGACGTTTCTGACAAAGATGCCGACGATCTCAACGGATATGCCCACAGTGAATGAACCTGCCGAAACCCCGCAAAGCCCCGCCGAGATGCGCCGCACGGCGCTGTACCTGACCTTGGCGCAGGTCCCGCCAGGCTGCGTGGTGAGCTACGGCGAGTTGGCCCAACTGGCGGGCCTTGGGCGTGCGGCGCGCTGGGTCGGGCGTACCTTGAGCCAGCTTCCGGAAGACACCCGGCTGCCCTGGCACCGGGTGCTGGGTGCCGGCGGTCGGATAAGCCTTCCCGTGGGCAGTGCCTCAGGTGACGAGCAACGCGCGCGATTACGCAGCGAAGGCGTCACGATCCGCAACAATCGCGTGGATATTCAGCGCCATGGCTGGCGCCCGGTAGAGCACAGCGGTTAGAGTGCGCGCTTTGTTTCCGCAAATCTGAGGCAGACTCCAGCCCATGCCCCGTAAAACCTGGCGCGCCGCGCTCGCCGCCTATGCCAGCCCCTCGACGTTAGTGCTGTTGTTGCTCGGTTTCGCCGCCGGCTTGCCTTACATGTTGGTGTTCTCGACGCTTTCCGTGTGGTTGCGCGAGGCCGGTGTGGCCCGCGAGACCATCGGCTATGCGAGCCTGATCGGTCTGGCCTACGCCTTTAAATGGGTCTGGTCACCGCTGCTCGACCAATGGCGCCTGCCGCTGCTGGGTAAACTCGGGCGTCGTCGTTCCTGGCTGGTGCTTGCCCAGTCACTGGTGATCCTCGGATTGATCGGCATGGGCTTCTGCGATCCGCAGAAACATCTGTCCTGGCTGATCGCCATCGCTGTCATCGTCGCCTTCGCGTCGGCCACCCAAGATATTGCGGTGGACGCCTATCGCCTGGAAATCGCCGACGACAGCCGCCAAGCCGCCCTGGCGGCCAGCTACATGTCTGGCTACCGCATTGCCGCCCTACTGGCGACGGCCGGCGCGCTGTTCTTCGCCGAAGGCTTCGGCTCGACCGGCTTCAACTATAAGCACTCGGCCTGGACCGGTACCTACGTGTTGTTCGGCGTGCTGATGATCCCGGCGCTGCTGACCACCCTGTTCATGCGCGAGCCGAACGTACCGCTGCGCACCCAGTTGCAGGCCGGTCGCTACAGCTTCGTGCACCAGTTGGTGTCGGTGTTCGTCCTGATTGTGCTACTGGTCTCGGTGCCGGCGATGTTCACCCAGCTGTACAACACGGATTTCGCCAGCGTGCTGTTCCATGGCGTCAGCCTGTGGGAACTGCTGATGGAAGATCGCGCCTTCCTGCGCGCCATTCTCTACATCACCCTCACCTGCCTGTGCCTTTCGGCGATGGGTCGCCGTGGCCTGGCGCCGGTGCTGACGCCGGTCAACGACTTCATCGTACGCTACCGCTGGCAGGCACTGCTGCTGCTCGGGCTGATTGCGACCTACCGCATGTCCGACACCGTGATGGGCGTGATGGCGAACGTGTTCTACATCGACCAGGGCTTTACCAAGGACCAGATCGCCGGCGTCAGCAAGATCTTCGGCCTGATCATGACCCTGCTCGGCGCGGGCATGGGCGGCCTGTTGATCGTGCGTTTCGGCATCTTGCCGATCCTGTTCATCGGCGGCGTGGCTTCGGCAGCGACCAACCTGCTGTTCGTGATGCTCGCCGACATGGGCCCGGACCTGCAGATGCTGATTTTCACGATTTCCCTGGATAACTTCAGCTCAGGCCTGGCCACCTCGGCCTTCGTGGCCTACCTGTCGAGCCTGACCAACCTCAAGTTCTCCGCGACCCAATATGCGCTGCTGAGCTCGATCATGCTGTTGCTGCCGCGCCTGATCGGCGGCTATTCAGGGGTGATGGTGGAGAAGTTCGGTTATCACAACTTCTTCCTGATCACCTGCCTGCTGGGCGTGCCGACGCTGTTCCTGATTGCCTTGCATTGGTTCCAGGAGAATCGGCGGGCTCGGTTGAATCCGCCAACTGACGAAGTATCCCCCCTGTAGGAGCCGGCTTGCCGGCGATGAGGCCCGCAAGCCTCGCGTCAATCTCAAAGACGCCATCGCCGGCAAGCCGGCTCCTACATACCCCTCTGTATTCTGATGCCTGTACTCCGGCAGTTTGCGCCCGTACAATCCAGAGTCATTTCAAGTCCAAGCAACCGACAACGGCCTACCATGCGTACCAGTCAATATTTGCTCGCCACACAGAAAGAAACGCCTTCCGACGCGGTTGTGATCAGCCATCAGCTGATGCTGCGCGCCGGCATGATCCGCAAACTGGCCTCCGGCCTGTACACCTGGCTGCCCATGGGTTTGAAGGTGATGCGCAAGGTCGAAGCCATCGTTCGTGAAGAAATGAACGCCGCCGGCTCTCTGGAAGTGTTGATGCCGAGCACTCAACCGGCTGAACTGTGGCAGGAATCCGGGCGCTGGGAAGAGTACGGCCCTGAGTTGCTGCGCTTCAAGGACCGTCATGGCCGCGATTTCTGCGCCGGCCCGACCCACGAAGAAGTGATCACCGACCTGATGCGCAACGAGCTGAGCAGCTACAAGCAGCTGCCGCTGAACCTGTATCAGATCCAGACCAAGTTCCGTGACGAAATCCGTCCACGCTTCGGCTTGATGCGCGGCCGCGAATTCATCATGAAGGACGCGTATTCGTTCCACGCCGACCAGGCGTCCCTGCAGGTCACCTACGACCGCATGCACACCGCCTACTGCAACGTGTTCACGCGCCTGGGCCTGAAATTCCGTCCGGTTGAAGCGGACAACGGCTCCATCGGTGGTGCCGGTTCCCACGAATTCCACGTACTGGCCGAGTCCGGCGAAGACGATATCGTGTTCAGCAACGGTTCCGACTACGCGGCGAACATCGAGAAAGCCGAAGCCGTGCCACGGGAAACCTCACGCCCAGCACCGGCTGAAGAGCTGCGCCTGGTGGACACCCCAGAGACCAAGACCATCGCGGCCCTGGTGGAAAAATTCAATCTGCCGATTGAAAAGACCATCAAGACCCTGATCGTGCGCGCTGAAGAAGAAGGCAAGCTGATCGCCCTGGTCATCCGTGGCGACCACGAGCTCAACGAAATCAAGGCGGCCCAGCAACCTGGCGTGGCCAGCCCGCTGGTCATGGCCACCGATGCCGAACTGCGCGACGCCATTGGCGCCGGTGCGGGTTCCCTCGGCCCGCTGAACCTGCCGCTGCCGATCATCATCGACCGCTCGGTCGAGCTGATGAGCGACTTCGGTATCGGCGCGAACATCGACGACAAGCACTACTTCGGCGTGAACTGGGAGCGTGACCTGCCGGTGCCGACCGTGGCCGACCTGCGTAACGTGGTGGCCGGCGACCCAAGCCCGGACGGCAAGGGCACCCTGGAGATCAAGCGCGGCATCGAAGTCGGGCACATCTTCCAGCTGGGCAACAAGTACAGCAAGGCGATGAAGTGCGAAGTGCTGGGCGAGAACGGCAAGCCGATCACCCTGGAAATGGGTTGCTACGGCATTGGCGTGTCCCGCGTGGTAGCGGCTGCCATCGAGCAGAACAACGACGAGAAAGGCATCATCTGGAGCGACGCCCTGGCCCCGTTCCAAATCGCCCTGGTACCGCTGCGCTACGACAACGAGCAAGTACGCGAAGCCACCGACAACCTGTATGCCGAACTGACGGCTGCCGGTTTTGAAGTGTTGCTCGATGACCGGGACAAGAAAACCAGCCCGGGCATCAAGTTCGCCGACATGGAACTGATTGGCATCCCGCACCGTATCGTGGTCAGTGACCGCGGCCTGGCCGATGGCAATCTGGAATACAAGAGCCGGACCGAAGCCGAAGCCCAACCGTTGCCGGTGGCTGACGTGCTGTCTTTCCTTCAGGCGCGTATTCGTCGCTGAAAACCAGATCAAGAGAAGTCATGTTCAAGCGAAACACCAGAGCCTTGGGGGGCGCCGCCTTGTGCGGCGCCCTGCTGGTCAGCGGCTGCGCCAACCAGATGTCGCAACGCAGTGAGCACGAGGAACGGGTCGAGCGTAAGTTGCTCGACCACAGCCTGCAGATCGATGTAGGCGAGCCCAAAGTGCTGGAGCTGCCGCAACGCCGGGTTCGGATTCACGAGCAAAAGACCTTTGAGGTCACCGAGTTCGAAGTCACCCGTCGTTACGATCGCTACACCCCCTACCAACCCTGGCGCAAACTCTACGAGATGCCTCTGGGTGCGGTGGCCCTGGTGGCTGGCGCGGGTGCCAACGTGGCGAACATCTTCGCCCTCGGCAACCTGCCCACCAGCATGACCCGCGACTGGCTGAGCTACGGCGTGGACGGCATCAACCCGTTCATGAACGTGCAATCCCATGGCCGTGCGCAACAGAACCTGGCGGGTATCGACGAAGTCCAGCGCGACAAGCGCGTGGAGTATTCGAGCCTGCCCTGGAGCGAACGCCCGGTGCAAGTCACTGCCGGCAAGCAGACCCATGAGCTGACCACCGACCGCAATGGCGTCCTGCGCCTGAACCTGTTGGACAGCCCATTTGCCGAACAGGATCTGAACCGCGTCAGCACCTTGAAGATCAGCGTGGAAGATGGCCAGGACGATGTGCATTCGGACTCGACCCTGGCGATCAGCAGCACCCTTCGCAGCAAGTTGCTGGAGGCCCACGGCCTGATCTACGACGACCTGGAAGACGACGAGGTCAACCAGTGGGTGCATCGCGTCAAGCGCCTGTCGGAGTTGGGCCTGGAAGAAGAAGCCAGTGAACTGGAACAAAGCCTGATCGAACTGACCCGCAATGATCCGGAGTTGCAGCAGGAATTCCTGCAGGCATTGACCAAGGATGCGGGGCGTTTGGTGGCAGACCCTGGCGCACGCTAATATTTTTTGACCGCTGAAAATCTAAATGTGGGAGCGGGCTTGCTCGCGAAGGCGGAGTGTCGGTCAATGCTGCTGTAACTGATTCACCGCTGTCGCGAGCAAGCCCGCTCCCACATTTGGTTTCCGGTTTCTACCAAGAGAACTCCAGTTGTTCGTTACCACCACTCAAATCCAATAACCGCACGCCAATCCCCAGCAACCGCACCGGCTTGCCACCGCGATTAAACGCCTGCGTCAGCAGCTGTTGATAACTCTCAAGATCCCGCCCTGCCCCCGCCTGCTCCAAGGTGGTCTGGGTAAAGTCATGAAACTTCACTTTCACGAACGGCTTACCCGCGCGGTAACTGCTGTCGATGCGCGCCATGCGCCCGGCCAGTGTTTCCATCAGTTCAGGCAGTTTCGCCAGGCAGCTAGAAAGGTCCGGCAGGTCGACATCGTAGGTGTTTTCCACGCTGATCGATTGGCGGCGGCTGTCGTTCTGCACGGCGCGATCATCAATCCCACGAGCCAGACTCCACAGTCTTTCACCGAAACTGCCGAACTCACGCACCAGCGCCAATTTGTTCCACTCGCGCAATTGCAGGCAGTCTTCGATACCCAGGCGTGCCAGCTTGTCCGCCGTGACCTTGCCCACCCCGTGCAACTTGCTGACGCGCAGCTGGGACACAAAATCCTCGACCTGATCCGGCGTGATCACATACAGCCCGTTGGGTTTCTTCCAGTCGCTGGCGATCTTGGCCAAAAACTTGTTCGGCGCGACCCCGGCAGACACCGTGATATGCAACTGGTTGGAGACCCGACGGCGGATGTCCTGGGCGATACGCGTGGCGCTGCCGCCAAAGTGCGAGCTGTCGGAGACGTCCAGGTAGGCTTCATCCAGGGATAAGGGCTCGATCAAGTCGGTGTAATCGCGAAAGATCGTCTGGATTTCCTTGGACGCTTCTTTATAGGCGTCCATGCGCGGCTTGACGATGGTCAGGTCCGGGCACAGCTTCAGGGCGTGGCGTGAAGACATGGCCGAGCGCACGCCGTAGGCCCGCGCCTCGTAGTTACAGGTGGCGATCACCCCACGCCGGTCCGCCGAGCCGCCCACGGCCAGGGGCTTTTGCGCCAGGCTCGGGTCATCGCGCATCTCGATGGCGGCGTAGAAGCAATCACAGTCGACGTGGATGATTTTGCGCTGCGTCATATAAAGGGGTGTGGTCCAACGGGTGGCCAGTATCGCATTCACCCCTGTATATAGCACCAGTAGTTTGATTCTTCCGCCCGAGCGGTAGGAAATTTCGCCAATGAATTTATTTTCTCAATCGAATTCGACAATCCGATAGAGCTGAAAGCCACGGCCTGACTGGCCCCAAGCCCTTTCGGCAACCCACTACGAAGCGCTAACCGATTGAAGCAGAAGCGCTTTTTCTGGAATCTGCGGTTGACACACCGAAGTTCCTCTGTAGAATGCCGCCACACAGACGCGGGATGGAGCAGTCTGGTAGCTCGTCGGGCTCATAACCCGAAGGTCGTCGGTTCAAATCCGGCTCCCGCAACCAAACATCAAAAAAGGCTACTCGAAAGAGTGGCCTTTTTTGTATCCGGTGAAAAAGCTCTTCTGAAACAATGACATGGCATATTTCATGAAACCCTATACGGTTTGTTGAGTCCATGTCTTTGCAAGCTATGCTCAATGCTCAAGCGCTACCCTCTACGACCAATGGCCGCTGTCGCCGCCCCCGGCGATACGCGTTAATATTTGTAATTATTTTGTCCATAGGGATTGGTAACTTGGCTGGATACCTCCATCCTGTCGCGCACAATCCACGAGGTGATTGATGCGCGCCAACTCGTCTGAACCACAAGACACTGTTACAGCAGAACAACCGATCACTCCCACTCGTTTGCGTTGGCTGGATCTGTTGAGCAAATACCGTCAGCCCATCGGGTTGGCCGTTACCCTGTTGCTGTTCGCAATCGCCCTGATCGCCTGCCGACACCTGCTGCTGGAACTGGATCTCTACGCCCTCCACGATTCGATCCTGGAAGTGCCCAAGCCCGCCCTGCTCGGTGCATTTGCCGCCGCCGTGGCCGGTTTCATCATTTTGTTGGGCTATGAATTTTCCGGTGCGCGTTATGCCGGCGTGAAGTTGCCGGCCAAGACCCTGGCCCTCGGCGGCTTTACCGCCTTCGCCATCGGCAATGCCATTGGCTTGTCGATGCTCTCGGGCGGTTCGGTGCGCTACCGTTTATATGCACGTCATGGCATCGGCGCTTCGGAAGTGGCCCACATGACCGTGTTTGCCAGCCTGGCCCTTGGCACCGCCCTGCCGCCGCTGGCCGCCCTGGCGACCTTGAGCAACCTGCCCGCTGCCGCAACCTACTTGCATCTGCCGCAGATGGTGCTCGGCGGCATTGCCGGCGCGGTGCTGCTGCTGTCGACCGTGCTGTGCATCGGCATTTATCGTCGCCGTCTGCCCGAACAACCCTACCCTGACAACCTGCTGGTCAAGGCTGGCCGTCGTACCCTGCGCCTGCCGGGCCGCCGCCTGACGTTCCTGCAACTGATCATCACCGCACTGGACGTCGCCGCCGCTGCGACCGTCCTTTATATGCTGCTGCCGGAAGCGCCACCGTTCGGCCCGTTCCTGCTGGTGTACCTGCTGGCCCTGGCGGCCGGTGTACTCAGCCACGTACCGGGCGGCGTGGGTGTATTTGAAGCCATCCTGCTGGCCGCCTTTGCCGACAAGCTTGGCGCCGCGCCGCTGGCCGCAGCCCTGTTGCTGTACCGGATGATCTACGTGGTACTGCCGCTGTTGATCGCCTGTGTGTTCCTGCTGGTCAACGAAGCCCAGCGCCTGTTCCAGACCCAGCAGAGCCTGCGGGTCGCTTCTGGGCTGGCGGCGCCGGTACTGGCCGTACTGGTTTTTTTGTCAGGCGTGGTCCTGCTGTTTTCCGGCGCCACGCCGGAAATCGACTCACGCCTGGAAAACATCGGCTTCCTGATTCCCCACCGTCTGATTGACGCCTCCCACTTTGGCGCCAGCCTGATCGGCGTGCTCTGCCTGCTGCTCGCCCAGGGCCTGCGCCGACGCTTGTCGGCAGCCTGGATGCTGACGATGGTGCTGCTGCTGACCGGCGCCCTGCTCTCGCTGCTCAAGGGTTTCGACTGGGAAGAAGCCAGCCTGATGATCATGACCGCGGTGCTGCTGGCGATCTTCCGTCGCTCGTTCTACCGCGCCAGCCGCCTGACTGAATTGCCGTTCTCACCGCTGTACCTGGTGGCCAGTGTCTGCGTGCTGGGCGCCTCGATCTGGCTACTGCTGTTTGCCTATCAGGATGTCCCGTACAGCCATCAACTGTGGTGGCAGTTCACCCTCGACGCCAACGCTCCCCGTGGCTTGCGTTCGCTGCTGGGTGCCGCCGTGCTGCTGGTGATCGTGTCGCTGACCTGGCTGCTGCGCACCGCACGCCCGGTCATCCACCTGCCGACTCCGGATGAGCTGGAGCGCGCCACCAAGATCCTGATGGCCTCGTCCCAGCCTGACGGTGGCCTCGCGCTGACCGGCGACAAGGCGCTGCTGTTCCACCCCAACGACGAAGCCTTCCTGATGTACGCCCGTCGCGGGCGCAGCCTGGTGGCCTTGTATGACCCCATCGGCCCGACCCAACCCAGGGCCGAGATGATCTGGCAGTTCCGTGACCTGTGTGACATCCACCACGCCCGCCCAGTGTTCTATCAGGTGCGCGCCGAGAACCTGCCGTACTACATGGACATCGGCCTCACCGCGATCAAACTGGGTGAAGAAGCCCGCGTCGACCTGAAACGCTTTGACCTGGAAGCCAAGGGCAAAGAGATGAAGGATTTGCGCTACACCTGGAACCGTGGCACCCGGGACGGCCTGTCCCTGGAGATCTTCGATCCGGGCCATGCACCGATGGATGAACTCAAGGTCATCTCCGATGCCTGGCTGACCGGCAAGAACGTGCGGGAAAAGGGCTTTTCCCTGGGACGCTTCAGCGACGACTACCTCAAGCACTTTCGCATCGCGATCATTCGCTTCGAAGGGCGCCCGGTGGCCTTCGCCAACCTGCTCGAGACTTACAACCACGACCTGGCCAGCCTCGACCTGATGCGCGCCCACCCGGACGCGCCCAAGCTGACCATGGAGTTCATGATGGTCGGCCTGATCCAACATTATAAGAACCATGACTACGCCCGCTTCAGCCTCGGCATGGTGCCGTTGTCGGGCCTGCAACCGCGTCGTGGCGCCCCGCTGACCCAACGCCTGGGTTCGATGGTGTTCCGCCGTGGCGAGCAGCTGTATAACTTCCAAGGTTTGCGCCGCTTCAAAGACAAGTTCCAGCCTGACTGGGAACCCCGTTACATGGCCGTGCCCGCAGGACTTGATCCGCTGGTGGCACTGGCCGATACCGCCGCCCTGATCGCGGGCGGCTTGACTGGATTGGTGAAACGCTGATGATTCGACGCTCCTGGCGGTATGTATTGGCCTTTGTAGTGCTGCTCGCCCTGATCCTGGGTGGCGGCTATTGGTACTGGAACCGCCCTGCCCCGCAACCGACCCTGGAGCAACAGCCCCAGGCCGACGGTTCTGTCATGACCCGCGTCACCCCGGCCGGCACGGCCAAAGCCCGCGTCGCCGTGGCGGTGCTGGCCGCTGACACCCTGAGCGACAGCCAGTTGATTGCCCTGAGCCAAGGCGGCAAGGCACAGATTGTCCAAGTGATTCTGCCAAAGGATGACTGCACGCTGCAGGAACAAGCCCTACAAGGCGCCCTGAGCCAACTCAAGGGCCCGGCAACCCTCGTCAGCGGCATCGGCCCTGGCGCAGCGCTGGCATGGCGCTGGCTGGCGGCACAGAATGACGACAAGGCCAACGCCATCTCCGTCGGCTTCGCCATGACACAGGAAGGCTGCAAGGACCCATTGCCAAAAACCTCTGCCCACGGCAGCTGGCTGGTGGCCTGGAACGATAACCCTGACGACGATGCCGCCAGTTTCGTACGCGATACGCCGCGCGCCACCACCAGCATCAGCGACTACGACATTCACTACCCGCAAGTACTGAACAACGAACTGCGCAAGCAGCTGGTGGGCTCGGACAACGGCGGCCTGGCCATTCCCGTGGTGGAAGTGCCCGCCGGCCAAGCCAAGGACACCGTGACCCTCTTCCTCTCCGGTGACGGTGGCTGGCGTGACCTGGACCGCGACGTGGCCGGCGAAATGGCCAAGATCGGCTACCCAGTGGTCGGCATCGACACCCTGCGCTACTACTGGCAGCACAAGACCCCGGAACAAAGCGCCAAGGACCTCACCGAGCTGATGCAGCACTACCGGCAGAAATGGGGCACCAAGCGCTTCGTGCTGACCGGCTATTCGTTCGGCGCCGACGTACTGCCGGCCATCTACAACCGCCTGCCGGAAAACGAGCAACAGCGCGTGGATGCGATCATCCTGCTGGCGTTCGCCCGCACCGGCAGCTTCGAGATTGAAGTGGAAGGCTGGCTGGGCAACGCCGGCAAAGAAGCCGCCACCGGCCCGGAAATGGCCAAGCTGCCAGCGGACAAAGTGGTGTGCATCTACGGTGCCGAAGAAGTCGACGAGAGTGGCTGCACCGACAAGACTGCCGTGGGCGAAGCCGTGAAGCTGCCGGGTGGGCATCACTTCGATGAGAACTACCCGGCGCTGGCACAGCGCTTGGTCGACATCATCGTGAAGCACCAGGCCAAGGACAAAGCCGAGTAAGTCCCGGCTGTACACAAACCAAAATGTGGGAGCTGGCTTGCCTGCTCCCACATTTGTTTTGTGGTGTTGCTGAGATCTAGCGCGGTTCGATGTGGGCAATCATCAACTGCACGGTTTCATTCCCGCGAAACTCGTTCACATCCAGCTTATAGGCCAACTCCACCCACTTCACCGTCGGGTTCGGCCAGACCTCTCGGTCCACCCCAAACGCAATCCCGTCCAGCTTCACCGACCCGCACTCGGTCTTGAGCACCACTTTGAGGTGCCGCTCTCCCACCACACGTTGCTCCACCAACTGGAACACCCCGTGAAACACCGGCTCGGGAAAGTGCTGCCCCCATGGGCCGGCGTGGCGCAGTGCACGGGCCAGTTCCAGGTGAAACTCTTCCACGGCCAGGGTGCCGTCAGACAGCAGGCGCCCAGTCAGGTCTTCTTCACGCAGTTGCCGACGCACTTCCGCATCAAAGGCCTCGGCAAACAGTGGGAAGTTTTCCTCAGCCAGCGTCAGCCCCGCCGCCATGGCGTGGCCGCCGTATTTGGCGATCAGGTTGGGATGCTGGCTCGCCACCACCGCCAGCGCATCACGGATGTGAAAACCCTGCACCGAGCGCCCAGAGCCCTTGAGCAGGCCGTCACCGGCGTCGGCGAAGGCGATGGTCGGGCGGAAGTAACGCTCTTTCATGCGCGACGCCAAAATCCCGATCACGCCCTGGTGCCATTCCGGATCGAACAGGCATAAGCCGTAAGGCATCGACTCCACCGGCAAGTCCTTGAGCTGGGCCAGGGCCTCGCGTTGCATGCCTTGCTCGATGGATTTGCGGTCCTGGTTCATGCCATCCAGTTGCGCGGCCATTTCCCGTGCAGCGGCAAAGTCCGTGGTGAGCAGGCATTCAATGCCCAGGCTCATATCATCCAGGCGCCCCGCTGCGTTCAGGCGCGGCCCGAGGATAAAACCCAGGTCAGTGGAGGTGATGCGCGCCGCATCGCGCTTGGCCACTTCCAGGATCGCCTTGATCCCCGGCCGAGCGCGCCCGGCGCGAATGCGCTCCAGGCCCTGGTGCACGAGGATGCGGTTGTTCGCGTCCAGAGGTACAACGTCGGCCACGCTGCCCAAGGCGACCAGATCGAGCAGTTCGCCAATGTTGGGCTGCGGCTTGTTTTCGTACCAACCGAGGCTGCGCAGGCGCGCACGCAGGGCCATCAGCACGTAGAAAATCACGCCCACGCCGGCCAGGGCCTTGCTGGGGAACTCACAGCCGGGCTGGTTCGGGTTGACGATAGCGTCGGCCAGCGGCAGTTCGTCGCCGGGCAAGTGGTGGTCGGTCACCAGCACACTCAGCCCCGCCGCTTTCGCCGCCGCCACGCCTTCGACACTGGAGATGCCGTTGTCCACGGTGATCAGCAACTGCGGCTTGCGCTGCAGGGCCACGGCGACAATTTCGGGGGTGAGGCCGTAGCCATACTCGAAGCGGTTAGGCACCAGGTAATCGACATGCGCCGCGCCGAGCAGGCGCAAGCCCAGGGTGCCCACGGTGCTGGCCGTTGCGCCGTCGGCATCGAAGTCTCCGACGATCAGGATGCGCTGGCGCTGCTCCAAGGCTGTCACCAGCAGGTCCACGGCGGCATCGATGCCCTTGAGTTGCTGGTAGGGAATCAACCGCGCCAGGCTTTTATCCAGCTCGGCTTCCGACTGCACCCCGCGTGCGGCATAGAGACGGGTCAACAGCGGCGGCAATTCACCGAGAAACGGCAGGACAGCAGGCAACGGGCGGGGATCGATACGCATGGGGTGACAGGTGCTTCTCTTCTAATACAGCGGTTAAACAGCAATTCTGAATACAACACAAATCAACTGTGGGAGCTGGCTTGCCTGCGATAGCGGTGTATCGGCAGCAGATGTGCCAACTGACCCACCGCTATCGCAGGCAAGCCAGCTCCTACACGACCCCGTTTCGGCAGGGTCAGCCGCGTTCGCCGGCCAGCCATTGCAATTGCACTTCATGCTGGCCACGGTCGTCGGTGACGAAGATCGTGCCTTCACTGATCATCACGTCCCACTTGATCACGCGGGGCATGTCCTTGGCCAACGTCTCCAGGACTTCCTGCGGTACCGCGGCGATGTGTACATTTTTCAGGTTGTTCGCCACCGGCACGACCTTGCCTTCCCACACGCGCAGGCTGCCGTAGGCCAGCAGGCTGGTGCGCTCGGTGCGGCGCGAGCACCAGGTCAGGCGGTCGGCGTCGGGCTGGCCGACTTCGATCCAGTGCAGGACCCGGTCATCCAGGCTTTTTTCCCACAGGGCAGGTTCGTCTACATCCGACAGGCCACGCCCGAACGACAGCTGCTCGTTGTACCAGAGGGCGTAGGCCAGCAGGCGCACGGTCATGCGTTCTTCGGTTTCCGAAGGATGGCGGGCGATGGTCTGTTTGACACTCTCGTACACCGAGCGATCGAGGTCGGTGAGGTTGAGTTCGAATTTATAAGTCGTGGACGGCTGGGCCATGAACGGGCTTCTAGAGACAGGGAAAGGCGGCCAGTCTAACCGATGGCGAGGTCATTCAACGAATACTGAGCTGCATCATCCTTATCACTGGGCCCCTCGCCTATGTTAAAAGGCATTCCACCACCGCCCTGCACAGACAAGGATCCTCATGTCGTTTAACGCCAAACCGCTTGCCGGCCTGAAAGTCATCGAACTGGGCACCCTGATTGCCGGCCCGTTCGCCTCGCGTATCTGCGCCGAATTCGGTGCCGAGGTGATCAAGGTCGAATCACCGGATGGCGGCGACCCGCTGCGCAAATGGCGCAAGCTGTATGAAGGCACTTCGCTGTGGTGGTTTGTGCAGGCCCGTAATAAAAAATCGCTGACGCTGAACCTCAAGCACCCGGACGGCCTGGCGATTCTCAAGCAACTGCTGGCAGACGCCGACATCCTGATCGAGAACTTCCGCCCCGGCGTGTTGGAAAAACTCGGCCTGAGCTGGGAAACCCTGCATGCACTGAACCCGAAATTGGTGATGGTGCGCCTGTCGGGCTTTGGCCAGACCGGGCCGATGAAGGACCAGCCTGGTTTCGGTGCCGTGGGCGAGTCCATGGGTGGGCTGCGCTACATCACCGGGTTCGAGGATCGCCCGCCCGTGCGCACCGGCATCTCCATCGGCGACTCGATTGCGGCCTTGTGGGCTGTGATCGGCGCACTGATGGCCTTGCGTCACCGCGAGGTGAACGGCGGGCTCGGCCAGGTGGTGGATGTGGCGCTGTACGAAGCGATTTTCGCCATGATGGAAAGCATGATTCCGGAGTTCGACGTGTTCGGCTTCATTCGCGAGCGCACCGGCAACATCATGCCCGGCATCACGCCCTCCTCGATCCACACCAGTGCCGACGGCAAGCACGTGCAGATCGGCGCCAATGGTGACGCGATCTTCAAGCGCTTCATGAGCGCCATCGGCCGTGACGACCTGGCCAATGACCCGGCGCTGTCCAGCAATGACGGGCGTGACAGCCGCCGTGACGAGCTGTACGGCGTGATCGATCGCTGGGTCAATTCGCTGCCGCTGGCGCAGGTGGTCGACCAACTCAACAAGGCCGAAGTGCCCGCCAGCCGTATCTACAGCGCCGAGGACATGCTGGGTGACCCGCAGTTTCTCGCCCGGGAAATGTTCCTCAAGGCGCAGTTGCCGGGAGGCAAAGACTTCAAGATGCCGGGCATCGTGCCCAAGCTTTCGGACACGCCAGGCAGCTGTGAATGGGTGGGTCCGCAATTGGGTGAACACAACAGCGTGGTGCTCAATGAGCTGGGCTACGACGCCTTGGCCATCACCCGCTTGCGTGAGGCTGGCGCGATCTGATGGCTCGCCGCGCCAGGCGCTTGTCCAGGCAACTCTGTCTCGCCATGATGATCGTCAGCTGTGGCTGGCCACTTTTGGCCAACGCCGAGGACACCTTGATCTGGCTGCTGCGCGACTTGCCGCCACTGACCATTTTCGAAGGACCACAGAAAGGCCAGGGCGCGCTGGACGAGTTGTTGCCGATGCTCAAGGAGCGGCTGCCGGAATATCGGCACCAGATCCTGCACGTCAATCGCGCCCGTGGTACGCAAATGCTGCGCGAGCCCTCGTTCACCTGCGACCCGTCACTGCTGTGGACGCCTGAGCGGGCCAGCTACGTGGTGTTTTCGGCCCAGGCCTTTGTGGTGGTCAGCAACGGGGTGATGATCCGTCGCAGCAAAGAGGCCGCGATGGCGGCCTATATCGTCGACGGCCAGTTCGACTTGCAGGCCTTTCTCGAAGCGCACAATGCACGCCTGGGGGCCATTGCCGAGCGCAGCTATGGCCCGGCCATCGACGAGCGGCTCAAGCACGCCGCGCCTCATCGACTGGCGCTGCATTACGGTAACGACGCCCTCGGTAGCCTGTTGCAGATGCAGCGTCTTGGCCGTCTGGAAGCGGTACTGGGCTATTGGACGGAAATCCGCTATCACGCACAGCAGCAAGGTATCGACCCACAAGACCTGGCGTTCTTCCCCATCAAAGGCTCAGCGCCTTACCAACGCACCTACATCGGTTGCTCAGACACCGCCCAGGGGCGGCAGGCCATCGAACGCATCAACGCGGTACTACGAGACATCCCACAAGGGCAAGTACAGCAGTCCTACGCCTCGTGGCTGGACCCCGTTATGCGCGAGCGCTACCTGTCGGACAACCCGAGTTTTTTCCAGGAAGCCCCTGCGCCCTGACAAATCCCGGGCAAAAAGAAACCCCGAAGAGTGGGGAGACACTTCGGGGTTAAACGTGGCCTACAAAGACCAGTACGACAAGCCACAAACACCGGAGCACAATGCTTGCTCTTGCCGTTATAAAGTCTGACCGGCCATGCTGTAGGAAGTTTCCTCAGATAAACTTTTCTTCATGCCACGGCAGCGTTGCGTGTCTGGGCAGCGTTTCTCAGGGCAGCGTTTCTCAGGGCAGCGATGACGGAAGGTTCCAGGCGACCTTCGGCGATTTTCAGGTCTCGCAACAAACAGTCCACCACATCCACCAGCACACGCTTGTCCATCAATTGCGCTCGGTCGACTTCACGCTCGACGACAATAGCGCCAGCAGGGTTCTTCACGGTCACCAGGCACTCGGCCTGCACACCAGAGGTGGTCAGCGTAACCTGATAAGGGCTCAGTGCTTCTTCGAGCAATAGGCTGATACTTTCCATCTCGATCACCACTCAATAGTTCGGGAACAATCGGTTCAACGGGAGCTGCATCTATCCTAAGTGACTGTTTGTGACGTAGGAAAGTTCGCTTTATCGTCTTTATGGGGTCGTCAGGGGTGACGGATTCCAGCATGCGCTTGCAACATGACAACGAAAAAACGGCGCACATACCTGCTTACGCAATAGGCAGCTGTTTTAGGGTTTGCGGAGGGCTGCTGTCCGAGGTGAATCCTAAACTCGGTGAGCGCTGAACAGGCTGTTATGCCGTTAAAAGCGCATGTCAAAAGGCCCTTATTGCGAAGGATGAAGACAATGCTGGAACACGACAAAGAGCAAGCGGCGTTAGAGAAGATTCACGCCGACATATCACGCATCTATGCGGAGCAACGCAAAATCACGGCTGAAACACACAAGATAACCCGTGAAAATTTCTGGTACCCCCTGGGGGTTGTAATGGCCATGTTTACGGCGTTCAGCACCGTATCGGCCATCGCGCAGAAACTTCTAACGTAATCGCTCACGCCAAGCCGGGCCTGCCAGAAACAAAAAAACGCCGCTGTCCCAAGGAAGGGACAGCGGCGTTCTTGTCTACGCGGCTTGCCTTACAGCGGCTTGCCCCGGTTGCCATGCTGGCTCACAAATGCCTGCACCGCCTTCAGGTCATTGGCCAGCACTGTGCAGCGCTCTTCGCGCTCGAACAGGTCAGCCAGGTGCACCGGCAATTCCAGTGCCTTGCCAACGCCGGCTTTCTCCACGGCCTCCGGGAATTTCACCGGGTGCGCAGTGCCCAGGATCACCATCGGGATATCCAGGCTGCGACGGCATTCGCGCGCGGCCTTCACACCGATGGCGGTGTGCGGGTCGAGCAGCTCGCCGGTCTGGGCATAGACTTCTGCGATGGTTTCGCAGGTCTGTGCATCGTCGACGGCCAGGGAGTCGAACAGCTTGCGGGTTTCGGTCCAGCGTTCTTCGTCCACGCTGAAACCGCCGCCGCTCTTGAAGGTGTCCATCAAGCCGGCAATGGCCGCACCGTTGCGACCGTGCATGTCGAACAGCAGGCGTTCGAAGTTCGACGAGACCATGATGTCCATGGACGGCGACAGCGTGGCGTGCAGGGTTTCCTTGACGTACTGGTTGCCGGTCATGAAGCGGTGCAGGATGTCATTGCGGTTGGTGGCGACGATCAACTGGTTGATCGGCAGGCCCATGTTGCGCGCCAGGTAGCCGGCGAAGATGTCACCGAAGTTGCCGGTTGGCACCGAGAACGACACCGAACGCGCCGGGCCGCCCAACTGCAGGGAGGCGTGGAAGTAGTAGACAATCTGGGCCATGATCCGCGCCCAGTTGATCGAGTTCACCGCTACCAGTCGCGTGCCCTTCAGGAAGCTCTGGTCAGCGAAGCTGTTCTTGACCATTTCCTGGCAGTCATCGAAGTTGCCTTCGATGGCGATGTTGTGGATGTTCTCACCAAAGATGGTGGTCATCTGGCGACGCTGTACTTCCGACACGCGCTGGTGCGGGTGCAGGATGAAGATGTCGACGTTTTCGCAGTGCTTGCAGCCTTCGATGGCGGCCGAGCCGGTATCACCGGAGGTAGCACCGATGATCACCACGCGCTCGCCACGTTTTTGCAGCACGTAGTCCAGCAGGCGACCGAGCAGTTGCAGGGCGAAGTCCTTGAACGCCAGGGTCGGGCCGTGGAACAGTTCCAGCACCCACTCGTTGCCGTTCAGCTGGCGCAGAGGCGCGATGGCGTTGTGGGAGAACACGCCGTAGGTCTCTTCCAGGATCTTCTTGAAGTCTGCATCCGGAATGCTGCCGGTGACGAACGGGCGCATCACCCGGAACGCCAGCTCGTGGTACGGCAGGCCGGCCCAGGAAGCGATTTCTTCCTGGGTAAAGCGTGGCAGGTTTTCCGGCACGTACAGGCCGCCATCAGTGGCAAGACCTGCCAGCAGGACGTCTTCGAAATTCAGGGCCGGTGCCTGGCCGCGGGTGCTGATATAACGCATGACTGGCTCCTCTAGAGCATTCTTGAACAAGGGCCGCCGAACCTGCGGGGCCCTTGCAGCAAAACCATTAGTTCAGGTGTTCGACGCGGATCCGCACCACCGGGCCGACCACGCCTTGCAGGGCTTCCAGGGCGGCGATGGCGTCGTTGATGTGCTGCTCGAGCACGCGGTGGGTCAGCAGGATCATCGGCACCTGGCCGTTTTGCTCCTCGACTTCCTTCTGCATGATCGATTCGATGTTGATACCACGCTCCGACAGGATGCTGGCCACCTGGGCCAACACGCCCGGGTGATCCTGGGCCTGGATGCGCAGGTAGTAGGCGCTCTCGCAGGCTTCGATCGGCAGGATCGGATGGGCCGACAGCGAGTCCGGCTGGAAGGCCAGGTGTGGCACGCGGTTTTCCGGGTCGCTGGTCATGGCACGGACCACGTCCACCAGGTCGGCGATGACCGAGGAAGCCGTTGGCTCCATGCCGGCGCCGGCGCCGTAGAACAGGGTCGAACCTGCCGCATCACCGTTGACCATCACCGCGTTCATCACGCCATTGACGTTGGCGATCAGGCGGTCGGCCGGGATCAGCGTCGGGTGCACACGCAGTTCGATACCCGCCGGTGTGCTGCGCGCCACGCCCAGGTGCTTGATCCGGTAGCCCAGCGCTTCGGCGTAGTTCACATCGGCAGTGGTCAGTTTGGTGATGCCTTCGGTGTAGGCCTTGTCGAACTGCAGCGGAATACCAAAGGCGATGGAGGCCAGGATGGTCAGCTTGTGCGCAGCGTCGATGCCTTCCACGTCGAAGGTCGGGTCGGCTTCGGCGTAACCCAGGGCCTGGGCTTCGGCCAGCACGTCTTCGAAGGTACGGCCCTTCTCGCGCATTTCGGTGAGGATGAAGTTACCGGTGCCGTTGATGATACCGGCCACCCAGTTGATACGGTTGGCGGACAGGCCTTCACGGATCGCCTTGATCACCGGGATGCCACCGGCCACGGCGGCTTCGAACGCCACGATCACGCCCTTCTCGCGGGCCTTGGCGAAGATCTCGTTGCCGTGCACGGCGATCAGCGCCTTGTTGGCGGTGACCACGTGCTTGCCGTTCTCGATGGCCTTGAGCACCAACTCACGGGCCACGGTATAACCGCCGACCAGTTCGATGACGATATCGATCTCAGGGTTGGTGGCAACGGCGAACACATCGTTGGTAATCGCAATACCGGTCGTTTCGAACTGAGGCTTTGGCGAACGTGTGGCAATTTGTGCCACTTCAATCCCGCGACCTGCACGGCGGGAAATTTCCTCAGCGTTACGCTGAAGTACGTTAAAGGTGCCGCCACCGACGGTCCCTAACCCACAGATGCCTACTTTGACCGGTTTCACTGAAGAACTCCCCATGAAACGGCCGACGCTAGGTCGGCCGTGGAAAACAGCCGCACGACTGCGGCTTTCAATTAGTGGCCCGCCGACTCATCAGCGGGCCATGATCGTCAAAGGTTCGACGATGCTGGTTTATTTGGCACTCAGCGCCAGTTTGGCAACTTGTGGTGCCGGCTGGTAGCCCGGAATCACTTGGCCGTCCGCCAAAACGATGGCCGGTGTACCGTTCACGCCAATGGACTGGCCCAGGGCGAACTGCTTGGAAACCGGGTTGGCGCATTTGGCTGCCTTGATTTCCTTGCCATCGACCATCTTGTCCATGGCGGCCTTCTTGTCGGCCGAGCACCACACGGCTTGCAGCTGCTCATCACCCGGCGAGCCCAGGCCCTGGCGCGGGAATGCTACGTAGCGCACTTCCACGCCCAGCTTGTTCAGCGCAGGCACTTCGGCGTGCAGCTTGTGGCAGTACGGGCAGGTGGTGTCGGTGAACACGGTGATGTGGGTCTTGGTCTCGCCAATGGCCGGGTAAACCACGGTTTCAGCCACCGGAATGCCGTTGATCAGCTTGGACACGCCCAGGCGCTCGGCTTTCTCGGTCAGGTTGACCGGCTTGCCGTCCTTCAACTGGAACAGGTAGCCCTGGACGATGTACTGGCCGTCGGCACTGGCGTACAGCACACGGCTGCCCTTGAGCTTGACTTCATACAGACCGGCCATGGGGCTGGCGCTGATGCTTTCGATCGGGGTGTCGAGCTGCAGGTTGGCCAGGCTCTTGCGAATGGTCTGCTCGGCGGCGTCATCGGCGAACGCAAAGGTGGAAACCAACGCAATGGCTGCGGCGGCAATAATCTGGGTCAAGCGCATGGGAACTCCTGAAGGCAGATGCAGGGACGGAAGCAGTCGCGCCGATGTGGAAACCCGGGCATGGGCCGTCCCCTTTGCTAACCGGCAAAGCCTACCACAGTTGGGCCGCAGGGCAGCCCGTGACGGGATAAATTGGCGGTTTTCAGCCTCGCGGGTGATGTTTGGCGTGCATATCCTGCAAACGTGCACGGGCCACGTGGGTATAGATCTGGGTTGTGGATAAATCGCTGTGGCCCAGCAGCATCTGGACCACACGTAAATCCGCACCGTGGTTGAGCAAATGCGTGGCAAAGGCATGGCGCAACGTGTGGGGCGACAGTGCCTTGCCGATCCCGGCGACCTTGGCCTGGTGCTTGATGCGGTGCCAGAAGGTCTGGCGCGTCATCTGCTCGCCGCGCAGGCTTGGAAACAGTACATCACTGGGGCGTCCTCCCAGCAGTTCGCTACGTGCCTCCCGCATATAGCGCTCCACCCAAACAATCGCCTCCTCGCCCATCGGCACCAAACGCTCCTTGCTGCCCTTGCCCATCACCCGCAATACGCCCTGGCGCAAGTTGACTTGCTCCAGAGTCAGGCTGATCAGCTCGGTGACGCGCAGGCCGCAGGCGTAGAGCACTTCGAGCATGGCGCGATCACGTTGGCCGATGGCTTCGCTCAGGTCGGGGGCAGCGAGCAAAGCGTCCACATCGGCTTCCGACAGGGATTTGGGCAGCGGCCTGCCGAGCTGCGGCATATCGACCTGCAGGGTGGGGTCGAGGGCGATCAGCTTTTCTCGCAACAAATAGCGATAGAAGCCACGCACACCTGAGAGGAATCGCGCAGTGGAGCGGGGTTTGTAGTTCTGCTCCAGGCGCCAGGCCAGGTGATCGAGGATCAGCTCGCGGCCTGCGTTGACCAGTTCGAGGTTCTTTTCCTGCAGCCAGCCGTTGAACAAGGCCAGGTCGCTGCGGTAGGCCTGGCGGGTGTTGTCGGACAGGCCTTTTTCCAGCCAGAGGGCGTCTAGGAAACGGTCGATCAAAGGGTGGTCAATGGCGGGCATGGGAGCTCAGGCAGTTTTCTGTAGTGTCTGTTAGATCCTATCGCAGGCAAGCCAGCTCCCACAGGGGTTTTGTGTCAGGGCGCTGATATGTGCCCGACACCGATCAAATGTGGGAGCTGGCTTGCCTGCGATGGCCGCGGCTCGGTCCAGGATCAGTCTACAAACCCAGGCAGCACCGGCACCGGCCGCTTGTCGGCATCGATGGCCACAAAGCTGAACACCCCCTGGATCGCCTTCTCGCGACCGTCGGCACTCATACTCTCAACAAACACTTCCACTTCAACCTTGAGGCTGGTGTTGCCGACCTTGATCACCCGGCCGATCAGCTCAACGATGGAGCCGGCAGGGATCGCGTGGTTGAAGTCGATACGGTCGGTAGACACGGTCACCAACGGCAACCGGCAAAAACGCGTGGCGGTAATGAACGACACTTCGTCCATCCAGGCCAGGGCGGTGCCGCCGAACAGGGTGTTGTGGTGGTTGGTGGTCGGCGGGAACACGGCCTTGGTCACATGGGTGACGGACAGGTCGGTGCGGCGCTGGACTTCTTCAAGGCGGGTGGTCATAAACAAATACCGGGACTAGACAAATTTCAGGCACAAAAAAGCAGCCCGTAGGCTGCTTTTTTCTGCATCGGGAAGCTGGACTTAAGCCAGTTTTTCCTTGATGCGAGCTGCTTTACCGGACAGGTCACGCAGGTAGTACAGCTTGGCTTTACGTACGTCACCGCGACGCTTGACGGCCATGCTGTCGATTTGCGGGCTGTAGGTCTGGAAAGTACGCTCTACGCCAACACCGTTGGAGATTTTACGAACAGTGAAAGCACTGTTCACACCACGGTTACGCTTGGCGATTACCACGCCTTCGAACGCTTGCAGACGCGAACGGTCGCCTTCCTTCACTTTCACCTGAACGACAATGGTGTCGCCCGGGGCAAAGGTAGGGATCTCTTTGGTCATCTGCTCTGCTTCGAGTGCAAGGATGATTTTGTTAGTCATGCTGTGCTCCTAAGGTAAGTCAATGGACCTACCATCGATACGTTGTTAACTATCGTCCCGCGCGAGGATGTATTCCTCGAGCAGCTTCTTCTCTTCTCCAGAAAGCGAGCGGCTTTCCAGAAGATCGGCGCGTCGTTCATAGGTCCGACCAAGGGACTGCTGTAAACGCCAACGCCGGATGTGTGCGTGATTGCCACTTAGCAATACGTCGGGAACACGCTGATCCGCATACACCTCCGGTCGGGTGTAGTGCGGGCAATCCAGCAAACCATCCGTGAAGGAATCTTCCTCCGCGGAGTCCGCATGCCCTAAAGCTCCAGGCAGCAGTCGTGTAACCGCATCTATCAGGACCATCGCCGGCAGCTCGCCGCCAGACAGGACATAGTCCCCAATCGACCACTCTTCATCGACATGAGCTTCAATAAACCGCTCGTCAATGCCTTCATAGCGACCGGCAATCAGGATCAGTGCTTCCTCATTCGCCAGTTCGCGTACCGCCGCCTGTTTCAGCTGACGACCTTGAGGGGACAGGTAAATTACCTTCGCCTTCTCCCCGGCAGCAGCCTTGGCCTGAACCAACGCGTCTTCCAGGGGCTTGATCTTCATCACCATGCCCGGGCCACCGCCAAATGGGCGATCGTCCACAGTGTGATGTCGATCCGTCGTGTAGTCTCGCGGGTTCCAACAGGTGAGCTGCAAGAGCCCCTGTTTCACCGCCCGACTGGTGATGCCGTACTCGCTGATGGCGGAAAACATCTCGGGAAACAAACTGATCACTTCAATGCGCAAATTAGCCACGCTTAGAAGTCCGCGTCCCATTCCACCTTCATCTCGCCCGCGGCCAGGTCGACGGCCAACACGCATTGCTCGGTATACGGCAACAGGCGTTCGCGATCATCCAGGCTGCCAGCGCAAGGCTTGACCACCATTACATCATTGGCGCCGGTTTCCAGAAGATGATCGATTTTCCCGAGCAATTGCCCCAGTTGATCGATAACCTTCAGACCTTCCAGCTGGTACCAGTAGTACTCGCCGTCGGTCAATTCAGGGAACAGGTTGCGTGGCACGCAGATCTCATAACCAGCCAGAAGACGAGCTTCTTCACGATCATCAAGACCCTTGAGCTTTGCGACCAGGAACTTGTCGCTCCCGCGTCCACTGACCAGCTCGACCTGTTTCACACTACCTTCGCGCTTGAGCGTCCAGGTCTTGTACTGCAACAGGTTTTCAGTCGGATCAGTAAAGGAATACACCTTCACTTCGCCGCGAACGCCATGAACAGAATAAATCTTGCCGATAACGATCAAATCATCAGCAACAGCTGGCGTCGCGTTCATATCGCTCAGGCCGCAGCCTTAGAAGCGTCCTTCAGCAACTGAGCAACGCGCTCAGAAGGTTGTGCACCAACGCTCAGCCAGTAGGCTACGCGCTCTTGGTTCACGGACAGACGAACTTCTTGACCACGAGCGATCGGGTTGAAGAAGCCAACTTGTTCCTTGTGAGAGCCGTCACGTGGGTTGCGGCTGTCAGTTACGGTCAAGTGGTAAAACGGGCGCTTTTTGGAGCCGCCAAGGGCAAGACGGATTGTTAGCATGTGAACATCGTTCCTGTAGTCGGTGCTGCAAATCTAAATGCACAGCGGGCATAGGTGCCCGAAAGGCCGCATATTCTAAGGAATATCCGGACTTTTGCAAATGTCTTTTTCTGGCGCCTATCGGCGTGCCATTCAGATCTGCTATAGAGCCGTCGGTTAAAACGGCGAGTCAGCGCCCGCCAACGGCGGGTTTGCTGGAGATCCCACATCCCTGTGGGTCGGAGCACAAGCGGGCTTGCGCTCGAATTCTTTACATCTTGGGCATGCCGCCGCCGGGCAACATACCGCCCATGCCGCGCATCATCTTGGCCATGCCGCCTTTGGCAGAGAATTTCTTCATCATCTTCTGCATCTGCTTGTGTTGCTTGATCAAGCGACCGATGTCCTGCACCTGGGTGCCGGAGCCCATGGCGATCCGACGTTTGCGCGAACCGCTGATCAGCTCAGGGTCGCGGCGCTCGGCCGGGGTCATGGAGTTGATGATGGCTTCCATCTGCTTGAACTGCTTCTCTGCCGCGCCTTGGGCATTGCCCATCTGCGCCAGATTCACACCGCCGATGTTCGGCAGTTTGTCCATCAGGCCGCCGAGGCCGCCCATGTTCTTCATTTGTTGCAGCTGGTCGCGGAAGTCTTCGAGGTCGAAGCCCTTGCCCTTCTTCAGCTTCTTGGCCAGCTTGTCGGCCTTGTCTTTGTCGAGCGTGGCTTCGGCCTGCTCGATCAGGCTGAGCACGTCGCCCATGCCGAGGATGCGCGAAGCAATACGCTCAGGGTGGAACGGCTCGAGCGCTTCGCTCTTCTCGCCCATACCGATGAACTTGATTGGCTTGCCGGTGATGGCACGTACCGACAGCGCCGCACCGCCACGGGCATCGCCGTCGACCTTGGTCAGGATCACACCGGTCAGCGGCAGCGCATCACCAAACGCCTTGGCGGTGTTGGCCGCATCCTGGCCGGTCATGGCGTCGACCACGAACAGCGTCTCGACCGGGTTGATCGCGGCATGCAGCGCCTTGATCTCGCCCATCATCTCTTCGTCGATGTGCAGGCGACCGGCGGTATCGACGATGACCACGTCGATGAACTTGAGCTTGGCTTCTTTAATAGCAGCGTTGGCGATGTCGACCGGCTTCTGGCTCAGGTCGGACGGGAAGAAGGTCACACCCACTTCGCCTGCCAGCATTTCCAGCTGCTTGATCGCGGCCGGACGGTAGACGTCAGCCGACACCACCATCACGGACTTCTTCTTGCGCTCTTTAAGGAAGCGCGCCAGCTTGCCGGCGGTGGTGGTCTTACCCGCACCTTGCAGACCGGCCATCAATACGACGGCCGGTGGCACGGCGCTGAGGTTCAGGTCTTCGTTCGCTGCGCCCATCAGGCTTTCGAGTTCGGCCTGGACGATCTTCACAAAGGCCTGGCCCGGGGTCAGGCTGCGGGACACTTCGGTGCCCACCGCGCGCTCTTTGACCGAGTTGACGAAGTCCTTGACCACAGGCAAGGCCACGTCGGCTTCCAGCAACGCCATGCGCACTTCGCGCAGGGTGTCTTTAATATTGTCCTCGGTCAGCTTGGCCTTGCCGGTGACATGGCGCAGCGTCTGCGAGAGACGGTCAGTCAGATTTTCAAACATGCGCGATCCTTTCAGGCCCTATCATAGACCGAGGTAATGGCGGCCCAGGCTGTGGTAAATCGCTATTAAAAACAGCGCTCGGCGAGCCTGCGGCGTGGGCAGGTCGCGGATTATAGCGAAGACTGCGTCGGTGCACACCCGCTGTCTGGCCCGGGAGTCTTTCGTGGAACGCAGGGGTATGCCAAACTCAGCGCCTTTCGGGCTTGTCTATCAGGATTTATGGTCCCCTTGTCACCCAGTTTGCTACCCAGCCTCGCCGCCGCCATTCTGTACGCCGCTGCGACCCTCTATCAGGGCACTCGTCTGGCCCAAGGCACCAAAGCGGACAAACGTCTGCTGGTGGGCCTTGGCGTCCTCGCCCTGCTGGCCCATGCCACGAGCCTGTTCACCCACCTGATGACACCGGTCGGCCTGGGCCTGGACTTTTTCAGCGCCGCCAGCCTGATCGCTGCCGCCGTCATCGCGCTGACCTTGCTGGCCTGCTACCGCATTCCCGTCGAGAACCTGCTGGTGCTGCTATTCCCGCTGGGCATGCTGACGGTACTGCTGGCGCACTTCACCCCGACCGGCACCGTGCAGGTCATCGATGAAGAACCGGGCATCCTCGCCCACATCCTGCTGTCGATCCTCGCCTATGGCATGTTCACCATCGCGGTGTTCCAGGCGCTGCTCCTGCTGCTGCAGGACCACCAGCTCAAAAACAAACACCCGTCCGGGCTGATCAAGAATTTCCCACCGCTGCAAACCATGGAAAGCCTGCTGTTCGGTTTCCTGTGGGCCGGCTGGACGCTGCTGTCGCTGTCGTTGATCTCCGGCTGGCTGTTCGTCGAAAACCTGTTCGCCCAGCACCTGGTGCACAAGACCCTGCTGGCGTGCCTGGCCTGGGTGGTGTTCAGCGTGCTGCTGTGGGGCCGCAACCGTCTCGGCTGGCGTGGGCACAAGGCGATCCGCTGGACCCTGGCCGGTTTCTGCCTGCTGATGCTGGCCTATTTCGGCAGCAAGCTGGTTCGCGAATACATCCTGCATATCTGACGGGCAGCGATCATGGACAACTTGCCCCTTGGGCCGATGCTCGCCGTAATTGCCTTGCTGGTGTTATGGGCTGCGCTTTTTACTGCCATCGAAGCCGCACAGCAGCACCTGCTGGCGCTGCGCCCCGGTACACGCCAGGGCGACAAGGCCGCCGCCCGCCTGAGCTTTCCGCGCAACAGCCTGATCTTGTGCAACAGCCTGTGCCGCGCCGCCGTGGTGATTCTCTGCACCCTGCTGGCTATCTACGCCTGGGCCCAGAACGGCCCGTGGCTCGGTTGGCTGATCTCCTGCGCGATCCTGCTGATCCTCGCCGACTACCTGCCGCGCACCCTGGCCACCCGCCACCCGCAAGCGGTGCTGGGTTTCGGCAATACACTGCTGGGCGTACCGCTGAAAATCCTTTATCCCTTGGCCTGGCTGCTCAATGGCATCAGCCTATTGTTGCTGCGCCCGTTCACGCGCACCTCCGGCGTGGTGAAAAAGAGCGACGAGCCGCTGCCCGAGCATGACGACGAGCCGGAACCCGAAGCCGATGCGGGCCGCACTCCCGGCATGCCCGGTATCCATGCCCTGGATAACATCACCGTCAATGACATCCTGGTGCCGCGCAGCGAAGTGGACGGCATCAACCTGGACGACTCGGTCGAGGACATCATCGAACAACTGCGCACCTCCCAGCGCACGCGCCTGCCGGTGTTCCACAGCGACATCAACCAGGTCGAAGCGGTGCTCAACACCCGGCAGATCCAGCACTTGCTGCCGGATGCCAGCCTGACCAAAGAGGCGTTGCTCGCGGCGTGCCACGAACCCTACTTCGTGCCGGAAAGCACCCCGCTGCAACTGCAATTGCTCAACTTCCACAAGCAGCAACGACGCCTGGGCATGGTGGTGGACGAATACGGCGAAGTGCTGGGCATCGTCACCCTGGAAGACATCCTCGAAGAAATCGTCGGCGAATTCGAAAGCGAGCAGAGTGCAGACAACCCGCACATCGAAGCGCAACCCGACGGCCGCTACATCATCGACGGCGCCGCCTCGATCCGTGAACTGAACAAAAGCCTGGGCTGGCACCTGCCCAGCGATGGCCCCAAGACCCTCAACGGGCTGGTCACCGAAGCGCTGGAGACCATCCCCGACTGCGCGGTGTGCCTGAAGATCGGCCGCTACCGCCTGGAAATCCTCGAGACCGAGGACAACCGGGTGAGCAAGGTGCTGATCTGGCACACCAGCCGGATGCCCGTCGCCGCATAAGCTGCTGCCTAAACACATTATCCATGTGAGAGCGGGCTTGCTCGCGAAAGCGGTGGATCAGTTGAAAATGAGCTGACTGACCCAATGCTTTCGCGAGCAAGCCCGCTCCCACATTTTGCCTTGCGGCGTGTCAGCCCACTTGTTGTATGTTCAAACCCCTTCCTATAATCGCTGCGGCTTACCAGAGCCCCGCCCGACCGCGTGCTACCCGCACCCAGCGTGTCCAGGCACTGCCTTACCGTGTCTGACCGGTGTTTGCTCCCATCCCGAGCCGCTCCGCGCACAACCCTGATCCATGGGTGTTCGACCAATAACAATCCGCGTCCAAACGCGCACTGACCATCAGGGATACCCGCATGAGCACCACCTACAAAGAGGCTGCTACCGCCGCCCCGAGCAACTCGACCGCACGGGTCGCCACGGCGAGCATCGTCGGCACCGCCATCGAGTTCTACGACTTCTACATCTACGCCACCGCCGCCGCGCTGGTGATCGGCCCGGTGTTCTTCCCGCAGACATCCGGCACGGCGCAGATGCTCGCGTCTTTCCTGACCTTCGGCATCGCCTTCATCGCCCGCCCCCTGGGTTCGGCGCTGTTCGGTCACTTCGGCGACCGCATCGGGCGTAAATCCACGCTGGTGGCGTCATTGCTGCTGATGGGCGTGTGTACAACGCTGATCGGCTTGCTGCCCGGCTATGACAGCATCGGGGCCTGGGCGCCGATCCTGTTGTGCGTGCTGCGCTTCGGCCAGGGCCTGGGCCTGGGTGGCGAATGGGGCGGCGCGGCGCTGCTGGCCACCGAGAATGCCCCCAAGGGCAAACGCGCCTGGTTCGGCATGTTCCCGCAACTGGGCCCATCGATTGGGTTTCTGGCGGCCAACGGCCTGTTCCTGATCCTGGCCATGAGCATGAGCGATGAGCAGTTCCGCAGCTGGGGCTGGCGCATTCCGTTCATCCTCAGCGCCGCACTGGTGATGGTCGGCCTGTATGCACGCCTGAAGCTGCATGAGACCCCGGTGTTCGCCAATGCCGTCGCCAACGAAGCCCCGGTGAAGGTGCCGCTGGTGGAACTGCTCAGCCAGCATTGGCTGCCGGTCTTGCTGGGCGCGGCATCGATGGTGGTGTGTTATGCGCTGTTCTACATCACCACCGCGTTTTCCCTGAGCTACGGCGTGTCGACACTGGGCTACAGCCGCGAGACCTTCCTCGGCCTGCTGTGCTTTGCCGTGTTGTTCATGGGCCTGGCGACACCGCTCGCCGCCTTGGCCAGTGATCGCTATGGGCGCAAGCCGGTGCTGATCGTCGGGGCGGTCCTGGCGATTCTGTCGGGCTTTACCATGGAGCCGCTGCTGACCCATGGCACCACCTGGGCAGTTGCCCTGTTCCTGGCGCTGGAGCTGTTCCTGATGGGCGTGACCTTCGCGCCGATGGGCGCCCTGCTGCCGGAACTGTTCCCGACCCGCGTGCGTTATACCGGCGCTTCGGCGGCGTATAACCTGGGTGGGATCGTGGGAGCCTCGGCGGCACCGTTCTTCGCGACCAAGCTGGTGGCGATGGGTGGGCTGAGTTATGTCGGTGGGTATGTGTCGGCGGCCGCGTTGCTCAGCTTGATAGCTGTGTTGTGCCTGAAAGAAACGCGTAACAACGATTTGAACAAAGTGGCCTGATAGGCCGCCTTCGCGAGCAAGCCCGCTCCCACATTCGACCGCATTCCTATTGGATAAATGCGGTCAACTGTGGGAGCGGGCTTGCTCGCGAAGGGCGCGACTCGGTTACAGCTCTACGACGACAGCCTTCGAAGCACGGGTCGCTTTAGCCCGAGCCGCTTCAATCGACTCATCCCGCGCCAACGCCACACCCATGCGGCGCTGACCATTGACTTCCGGTTTGCCAAACAGGCGCAACGCCGTGTCCGGCTCGCTCAAGGCTGCCCCCAGGTTGGCGAACGCGGTCTGGGTCGACTGACCTTCCACCAGGATCACCGCCGAGGCCGAAGGCCCGAACTGACGGATCAATGGGATCGGCAAGCCGAGGATGGCACGTGCATGCAGGGCGAACTGCGACAGGTCCTGGGAAATAAGAGTCACCAAGCCGGTGTCATGGGGGCGCGGCGACACTTCGCTGAACCACACCTGGTCGCCTTTGATGAACAGTTCCACGCCGAACAGGCCACGGCCACCCAAAGCTTCAGTCACCGCCTTGGCAACGCGCTCGGACTCAGCCAGGGCAATCGGGCTCATGGCCTGAGGCTGCCAGGATTCCTGGTAGTCGCCCTTCTCCTGACGGTGGCCAACCGGCGCGCAGAAAGTGGTGCCGCCGATGTGGCGCACGGTCAGCAGGGTGATTTCGTAGTCGAAGTCGATAAAGCCTTCGATGATCACCCGGCCTTTACCGGCACGGCCGCCTTCCTGGGCGTAGTCCCAGGCTTTTTGCACACCGTCGACACTGCGCAGCAGGCTCTGGCCCTTGCCCGACGAACTCATCACCGGTTTGACCACACACGGGAAGCCCAGGTCTTTCACGGCCTTGCTGTAGTCTTCGAAGGTGTCGGCGAAGTGGTACGGCGACGTCGGCAGGTCCAGTTCTTCGGCGGCCAGGCGGCGGATGCCTTCGCGGTTCATGGTCAGCGAAGTGGCGCGGGCGGTCGGGATCACGGTGAAGCCTTCGGCTTCCAGTTCCACCAGGGTGGCGGTGGCGATGGCTTCGATTTCCGGCACGATGAAGTGCGGCTTCTCGGCTTCGATCACGGCACGCAGGGCGGCGCCGTCGAGCATGTTGATCACGTGGCTACGGTGCGCCACCTGCATGGCCGGCGCGTTGGCGTAGCGATCCACAGCAATCACTTCAACGCCCAGGCGTTGCAGTTCGATTACCACTTCCTTGCCCAGCTCACCGCAGCCACACAGCAAAACGCGGGTCGCGGTTGGCGACAATGGAGTTCCGATTCGGGTCATCTCAGGTCCTCAGGGGAGCGGATCATTGGGAGAAAGGCCGGCATTTTACATGAACTGTAGGAATTGGCCTCAGTTGGCGAGGGCCCGCTTGCGGATACGCCAGGCCATGACCAGCCACACCACCGTGACCCCGGCGAATTTGGACACCAATGCAGTACCGGCCACCGCAGGCGTCAGCGCGCCGATCAGGCCGAAGAAGATAAAGGTGTCGAGGGGAATGCTCAGCGCAGAACTTATCCACAGGCGGTCGTGGAGCGGGCGCTTGGTGATGCTGAACACCAGCCAGTCGATGCACTCGGACACGGCGAAGGCCGTGGCGCTGGCCAGGGCAATGGCCGGGTCGGACGTGACATACGACAGCACCAGCGCCGCCAGCATCGCGACGATTGCGCCGTGGCCGAAGCGGGTTTGCACCATGTCCCGCAGGATAAAGACCAGGCCACCCCAGGCGGACCAGATGACGTCCAGGTGCGGAGCGGTGGAGAAGGCGAAGTTGATCAGCACGACGCTGCTGATGTAGGCGATCAGGAAGAGCATGGGAGTGTGGGCCTGTGGGTGATGCCGCACAGGGTACTTCACAATTAGAAATATGTCGTCCGGGCGGGCCTCATCGCAGGCAAGCCAGCTCCCACAGTTGACCGAGTTGCCTTGCCTGGCATCGAACAATGTGGGAGCTGGCTTGCCTGCGATAGCGATCTATCAGGCGCCCGATTTCCCAGGAATCATCCACACCAACCCACTCGCCTTCGCCCGCTCATGACACAACCCCAACACCACCCGGCGCTCGGCGTTGTCCATGCGGCTCCAGCGCGTGATCTCATCCACCGTACGCTGGCAACCCGTGCAGATGTCGTCGTCATCCAAGGCGCAAATGCTCACGCACGGCGAGGCGACGGGGCGTTCAATCGGGTTCATTCTTGCTGCTCAGCCAGGTCACGCGCATAGCGCTGCGAGTTGTGCACATAGTGCGCAGCACTCGCTTCCAACATGCGTTTTTGCGCATCAGTCAGCTCACGCACCACTTTGCCCGGCGAGCCCATCACCAGCGAACCGTCAGGGATTTCCTTGCCTTCGCCGATCAGCGAATTGGCGCCGATGATGCAGTGTTTGCCGATCTTGGCGCCGTTGAGGATCACCGCGTTGATGCCGATCAGGCTGTAGTCGTCGACGGTGCAACCGTGCAGCATGGCGTTATGGCCGATGGTCACGCCGGTGCCCAGGGTCAGCGGGTAGCCCATGTCGGTGTGCATTACGCTGCCATCCTGCACGTTGCTGTTTTTGCCGATCAGGATCAGTTCATTGTCGCCACGCAATACCGCGTTGAACCAGACGTTGGCGCCCTCCTCCAGCTTGACCTTGCCCACCAGCGTGGCATTCGGTGCCACCCAGCTCTGTGGATGAGTCTCGACGCGGGCGTCGCCCAGGCGGTATTTCATGGTTTTTCCTCACGGCTGGCCATTCAAGCGATGGCTTAGATATTGATGAAGCTCTTGGGCGGCTGGTGCAGGCTGATCTTGGCATCGTCATAGAGCAGGTTGATCAGCTCGACGATCATGATTGCCGTCAGCCCCCAGATCTTGTATTCGCCGAACCGATAACTGGGCACGTACCAACTGCGGCCCTGGTAATCGATGCGATGGGTATGTTCGCGCGGGTCCTGCCGGAAAAAATCCAATGGCACGCTGAAAACGGCCGCGATTTCGGCATCATTGGCCAGGTATTCGACGTAATCGGGGATCACGCCCACATACGGCGTCACGCGGATACCGTGCAGGGAAATCAGAGGACTCAAGGGGCCGATCACCTCGACCAGCCCGGGCGGCAGGCCGATTTCTTCTTCGGCTTCGCGCAGCGCGGTGAAGATCAGGTCCGGGTCTTCGGGGTCACGCCGCCCGCCAGGGAACGCCACTTCGCCACCATGGGTCGACAGGCCGCTGGCGCGCAGGGTCAGGATCAGCTCAGGTTCGTCACTGCGGGTAATCGGCACCAGCACGGCGGCCTCGGGGAAACGCCCGTCAGTCTCCAGTGTATGGGGGGTGTGATTGCTTACCCGGCGAAGTAGCTCGTCCAGCATGAGTCATCTCGGTCTGTTGGCTACCTTGCATCATGCACCAAAGCGTGCGGGTGCCCAACCCCAAAACCCGCTTGGTGTCGCTAAACGACTCTATGTAACGCCGAGCGAGAGGAGAGGAGGAATGAATGAGTCGATAATCGATACCATCACATGGGAGGACTCTGAAATTATTGCTGAAAATCACTATGACGGCGGTGCCATAATAGAGCAAATACTTGGAGCACTAATTGCTCCCCCCGATTTCTGCTTCCACGAAAGAAATTACTCGCAATAAAAAGGCTTTGTAGTGGACATAGCAACACCCTAGTGAAAATTATCCATGCCAACAAAAATACGACAACACCTCACTTTAATGACAACACCTCTTATCAACTAATTAATCAGAGTCTAAAAAGGCCCTTATTTTTTCAAACTAAGATCTCTCCTCCTGCTGTTTTATGATTCGCTCTGCATGTCGATCATATGACCCTGCAAGCTCTCGAAGTGAAGCAGCAAACCGAGGATAACCTGCATCTTCCACAGCATTTGCTTTCTCGCGCCAATGGTTAGCCAGCTCTCTCTCTGGACTACCAGTTGGATCAACCCAATGAGCACCTCTAGAATTAAAAACCTCTGTACAAAACCCACTTCTGATCGGCTCCCCATCCCGAGAGTTCAAAATTTTAGCAACACTCTCTACTATCCAAAGCCCACTGGCATCGGAAGGACAGTAAAACAACACCTCACCAAGCTTCATCAATGCAACTTCGAGATGGCCCGACTCAAGACATTTTGCTTTAACACTATTAAACCAGCTATCAAACTCCGCAGCGGAAAAACTATTATCGCTTTGCAAACCTGGAGGCCATTTCCACTCATGCAGAAGGCGCCACGCATTAGTAGCAATTGCTTTCGCCTGATCGCTTAACTCTTCGACATCGTCGTCTTGATCTTTTTTCGATCTATAAACAAGGCTAATCAACTCACAGAAAAAATCTGGCTGAGTAGCTAACTTTTCCTGAAGCAGTTTTGGCCTTGCTTCACTATGAGCGCCAAGCATTGGTAGGTAAGCCCACTCAACACGGAACAGATCATTAGGATCTGTTGCTGGGTCACTCTGTAAGGCTTTGATAAGTTCTGTAATATTGTACGAATCCATACCACTTGATGAATCCTTCTTAACCGCCGCAATGAGAGCTACGGCTGTCCGCTTACTATCAAATGGAAGATGCTTATGAAGCCTGGCACTAAGACACTCTAAAGCTTGTTGAGGGCGAGAAACCCTTAACAAATTATCGACAGCCACTAATAAATCACTTTCAGTCGGATAAGGATTTACGGGAACAGCCTGCCAATATTTATCTTTTTCCGTGCCTAGCCATCGATCTACGAGAACCCAAGTAGTTGACTCAAAGGGTAAGTACATTAGAAACTGACAAACTTGTTCAGCTGCCCAGGCTTTACGATCGAGGCCCTCAACCCAGACGTCCTTACCTAAAAAATATTTGCTCCAAATGTAGCCCTCGATAAATTTCTTGTAGCTATTATTTTCGGTCGTTAGAAAATCTGGAAATAGCCCTTCATCAACCTCAGCACCAGCGACAACACCTAACGCCCAGCCAACCAAATTAGGAGCTTCAACAGATTCTAAAAAGCTCACAACCCCTTGGACACCATAATCATTGAGTATTTCTTTTACTGCTTGCTTTCTCCGCACCTCAAGCTTTTTCCGCTGCCCCTCCCAATCTCCTCTTTCCTCATAAAGATCGAAGTCTCTCGCACTAAAAAGCCGACGATACAAAACATCTTTACTAATTGGAGCAAGACAACCTGCTACCTCATCAACCTTGGATACAACCTCTTCATCCAAAGACCATTCCATGTCAGAGAAGCGGCGATGTTTCGCCACGAATTCATTTAATGTACTCCAAATTGTCAGACGTTGAGGTTCTGAAAGCCCACGAATAGCAGCTGAGGAGAGGTGAGCTAAAAAACGATCGAAAGACGGCGGCGGCAGGTTATCTAAGTTTTTCACTAGCTCCTTGAGTCGTTCTAAATTAAATAAGGACATCTCGACCGCCATTTCTGCATACACTGCAACTTGACTTCGATACTCTTGACTAGAAACTTTTGGTTCCCAATCGTCTGGAACAACTTCAAGCCACCGAGGCTTATAAGTACCAGTTGACGTCTGATGCTGACTCGGCAATAAACCTTTCAACACATTCCATGCAATTTCTGGAAACTCTTCCTTTACAGCCTTCACCGAAACGATCCGCTTTTCAGCATCAGCCATAGTTTGGGGAAACCAAGGTAAAATAATTGTCTTTAGAGAGTTTATGGGTCTGTTACCGTGGTTACCACCCGGGTCGATAGAGGCTAACTCAGCCAAAATTACAACCACACGCATAAAGTTCTCTTCGGTCCATCCCAGAGCTTCCAAAGCCCAAAGAAGACCTGTCATGTAATTCCTGCCACCAAGCCCCCCTCCTCCCTCGGAGAACAGCTTCATAAATGGAGCATTCGGACATCGTAAGGAGTTTTCTACGCAACTCAGAAACTCATTTGGGGCCGCCTCAGCGATATTTGGCAGCAAATCATTCAAACTCCCCCACAAGCGCCAATCTGCCTGACCTAATAGGTCATGAATAACATTAACAGCAATACTCTCTGGCTTGTGCTGAGAGCAGTTGGTGAGAGCTGCACCTTCCGTCCCCAAAAGCGCTAATGTTTCAGAAATTCCACGCCTTAAATCTGTCGAATACCGTAGGGTTTTTCCAAAAACCATAGCAGACGGACGATCTTCACTATCCAACTCAAACTGAGGATCAATTTCTGAAAGAATGTCTTTAAAGCTATATTTTAGTTTTTCTAAATGAGCATCAAAAACCCTGCCTCCTACGCTTTTCCAAAGCGCCTTCCGGTCCACAACCTCCCAGCGACCATTGCGTATTTTTAGAGGAGTTTCTTGCTCTTGAACCAATAATCTAAGATTGGCAATCCAGACATTAAAATTCATCAACTAACCCCCGTACTATCTCAAGGTCGCACTCATTGCTCTCATTCCATCCGCCAAGCAGAGCGGCAACAGCCAATGAGACCAGTTGCTCATGATCCTGCACGAGTGCAGCAGGCTTTGGTGAGCGCGGTACCGCCAACGACGGCGGTATTTCCTCAATTTTCCGCTGCCTGAATATTGCCAGAAGATCCTCTGGCAAATTATCAACCAATATAGTTCCGGCATTTTGATTCGCCGACTGAACTTCTCCCACAAGCCTCGCCCAAGTAGACTCAACATTATCAGCTGAATACAACCCTATCAGGGAATGAAGTAGCGCAAGAGTAACTCCCGCTTTAATATCAAGATCATAGCCCAGCAAATGAAAACGACGAAGAAACTCAAAAACCTCCTCCTGAGTTAAATCAACATCATTATTAGCCGCCTTCAAATGCAACCTAAATGCTTGCAGCTTTGCTCTCTTCGTAGCACTACTAAAATGCGCCAATTCTACCTTTTCAAAAAACTCTTTAGAGTTCTCCGCATGCCTCGCCCAGTCTAGAATTGTTCGAACATCCCCCGTATCAGTAGCACTCAATGGACCTGTAATAAGAGCTATAACGTCGCTGCGCCTATTGAAAAGCTCTTCATTATTGAAGTCACTCCACGCTGACTGAATCACCTCGCCAAACACCGGATCTCCATCCGTTATCGTGATGAAATGTTTTACTTGACCAAGTAATTTGTGTTCGCCTGCACCACCGCCCCCTTGAGTAAAAACGATCAAATCGTCGGTACTGTACCCAGAAAACTTCCCCTGAAGCTTAATTTTGCTGATTGGTTTGCAAGGTAAACATGGCGCATACCCCCCAGTCAGCATTAGAGCCACAAAAGACGCCTGAACGTGCGACTCAAAATGGCCGCCACCATTTCCAGTTGAGAACGGGTTGCTAAGTTTTTTTTCTTTGCTAGTCATATCCACCTCATATTGAGTAGGGGTATGCACCTAACAGCACACAATCTAATTTCCTTAGAAATAGGCATAAAGCCTCCGCAGGACGGTTCCTTTAACCCCACCTTATCAGGCACTACTGTCCGATCACAAAATATGCGTAGAGGAATCATCAAACGACAACTTGCAGGGCTCTGCCCGCCAAGCCAAGATAGGCCCACTCTCCAGGAACCCCAGCATGAACTTCTGCAGCCAGTGCGGTAAACCGGTTACCCAGCGCATTCCCGAAGGCGACGGCCGCCTGCGCTACGTGTGTGATCACTGCTCGACCATTCACTACCAGAACCCCAACATCGTCGCCGGCACCGTGCCGGTATGGGGCGACAAAGTGCTGCTGTGCCGCCGCGCCATCGAACCGCGCCTGGGTTACTGGACCCTGCCTGCAGGCTTCATGGAAAACGGCGAGACCGTGGAACAGGCCGCCGCCCGCGAAACCCTGGAAGAAGCCTGCGCCCGCGTGCGCAACCTGAGCATCTACACCTTGATCGACGTACCGCACATCAGCCAGGTGCATATCTTCTACCGCGCCGAACTGGTCGACCTCGACTTTGCCGCAGGCCCCGAAAGCCTGGAAGTGAAGCTTTTCGACGAAGCCGACATCCCTTGGTCAGAGCTGGCTTTTCGCACGGTCGGGCGTACCTTAGAATACTTTTTCGCCGACCGTCGGCAGCAGGCGTACCCCGTACGCAGCGAAGCCGTCCCGCCCATGGGCAAGCCCACCCAATAAGAACCCGGCACACAGGGATACCGTTTTAATGCGTCTGTTGCTTGCTCTTATCTGTTTGTCGTTCGCTACCCTGTCTTGCGCCTCCACGGTGGAAATCATCGGCGGCAAGCCCGTCGAGAAAATCCTGGTGCTCAAGTCCGCCCGTCAGTTGCAATTGATCAACGACGGCAAGCCCCTCAAGACCTATCGCATCTCCCTGGGCAAGAACCCCAAGGGCGCCAAGCTGATCGAAGGCGACCGCCGCACGCCGGAAGGCTTCTACTGGATCGACTGGCGCAAGACCAGCGAGCGCTTCAACCTGGCCATGCACATCTCCTACCCCAATATCAGCGACGCCGCCCGCGCCCGCCGCGAAGGCGTGAAGCCGGGCAGCATGATCATGATCCATGGCACCCCCGACACCGAAGACTACCCCGAGCAGTGGTTCCACACCCTGGACTGGACCGACGGTTGCATCGGCATGCGCAACGTCGACATGCGCGAAGTCTGGAACCTGGTCAAGGACGGCACCCTGATCGAGATTCGTCCGTAATCCTCGACCGTTCGTAAAATAATCCAAAAAAAAATGCCTGCCTTGTGCGGCGCCTGCCGGTGAATACCAGTTCACCGCGCCGGGCTGCGCTGTTCTGCGCGCAATAAAGACCTCTCTAATACCACTTGATACCAGGCCCCATTACAGCGCCCTGAAACGGCGATTTGCACCGTTTTGGCTGCATTGACATGGTATTTAAGTGGTATTAATTTCCGGCCCATACCGGGCGACAACACTCCAATAACCGCATCGGAACCCTGAACGATGAACCCGATACTGGCCTTGCGCCCTGACGACAAACAATCCACGCCGCTGTACCTGCAATTGGCGCGCAAACTGGAAGCGGCCATCCATGCCGGCCAGTGGACGTCCGAACAGGCGCTACCGTCGGAGCGCGTGCTCAGCGAGCAGTTGAGCATTTCTCGGGTCACCGCCCGCAAGGCACTGGAAGTGCTGTTCGCCCAAGGTTTGATCCGCCGCAGCCAAGGCTCGGGCACCTTTATCACGCCACGCCTGGAACAACCCTTGTCGCGTCTGTCGGGCTTCAGCGAGATGTTGCGCCTCAAGGGCTTCGTGCCCAGCTCCCAATGGCTTGAACGCGACATCACCCCGCCGACCCACGAAGAACTGATCCGCCTGTGCCTGTCCACCAGCGACAAAGTGGCCCGGCTCAAACGCCTGCGCAAAGCCGATGACACGGTGATGGCCATTGAAATGACCGTGGTCCCCGCCTCGGTGCTGCCGCAACCCCAGGCCCTAGGCAGTTCGCTGTACGAATACTTTGAAAGCATCGGCAAGCCCATCGTCCGCGCCCTGCAGCATGTGCAGGCGATCAACGCTTCGGACGAGTTCGCGCGCCTGGTGGGCATCGCCCCCGGCACCGCGATGCTGCTGATGACGCGGGTCGGCTATACCGCCGACAACACGCCCATCGAAATCACCGACACCTACTGCCGCAACGACTACTACGACTTCGTCGCAGAGCTGCGCCGCCACGACTATTCCGCTGAACTGCGAATTTAGAGAACTGCACATGTCCGAAGACAACATCCTCACGCCCAGCGGCTGGATTCGCGGCCGCCTGGTGCACGCGCACGGCAAGGTCGTCGCCATCGAAGGCACACCGTGCGACCCGGCTGAAAACGACTTGCCCTACCTGCTGCCAGGCTTCATTGACCTGCACGTGCACGGCGGTGGCGGTGCGGACATCATGGAAGGCGCGAGCGCCTTCGAGACCATCACCCGCACCCACGTGCGTTTTGGTACCACCTCCCTGCTGGCCACCACCATGACCGCGCCGGTGGAGGAAATCTCCCGCGTGCTCGGCCAACTCGGCAGCTTCTGCGAACAGCGCCCTGCCGGCAGCGCTCGCGTACTCGGCGTGCACCTGGAAGGCCCTTACATCAATCCAGGCAAGCTCGGCGCCCAACCCAACTTCGCCCACACCGCACTGATGGCAGAAGTGGAAGCCTACCTGCGCCTGGCGCCGATCCGCGTCATTACCATCGCGCCGGAAATCGCCGGCCATGACGCCCTGATCCGCGCCCTCAGCGAACGCGGCGTGCGCATGCAGATCGGCCATACCCTGGGCAGCTATGAAGAAGGTGTCGCCGCGATGGCCGCCGGGGCTACCAGCTTCACCCATTTATACAACGCCATGAGCCCGCTGCATCACCGCGAACCCGGCATCGTCGGCGCGGCGTTGGCCCATGCCAAATACGCGGAATTGATCCCCGACTTGCTGCACGTGCACCCCGGCGCGATGCGCGTGGCCCTGCGCTCGATCCCGTGCCTGTATTGCGTCACCGATTCCACCGCCGCCGCCGGCATGCCCGACGGTGAATACAAGCTGGGCAGCCACACCGTGACCAAATGCCTGGGCGGCGTACGACTGGCCGACGGCACCCTGGCCGGCAGCACGCTGACCATGGACCAGGCGCTGCGCAACCTGGTGAAGATCGGCCTGCCCATCAGCGAAGCCTCACAACGCCTGTCGCAATTTCCTGCGGACTACCTGGGCCTGGAAGAACGCGGCCGCCTGCAACCGGGCAGTTTTGCCGACTGCGTGCGCCTGGACCGCTCCCTGACACTCACCGACGTAATGGTCGAAGGAGAAACCATTGACTTCAAAAATGCTTGAAGAGGCCCTGGCCTCCTGTGACGCCGTCGCGGCCCAACTGCAACGCCTGGACCCGCTGCTGGAAGAAATCGCCGGCCGCCTGCGCCGCCAGCCGCCGCAAGTGGCGATGACCATCGCCCGTGGCAGCTCTGACCATGCCGCCAGCTACTTCGCCTACCTGACCATGCAGCATGTGGGTGTGCCAGTGGCGTCGTTGCCGATGTCGGTGGTGACCTTGCTGCAAGCGCCGTTGAAGGTCAGTGGGCAGGTAGCGTTTGGTTTCTCTCAATCGGGGCAAAGCCCGGACCTGGTCAACAGTCTGCGCCTGCTGCGCAAACGCGGTGCGCTGAGCATTTCCATGGTCAACGCCGAAGACTCGCCGCTGGAAGCCGCCTGCGAATTCCATGTGCCGCTGTGCGCCGGGCCGGAACACAGCGTCGCGGCCACCAAGAGCTTTATCGCCACCCTCAGCGCCAGCGCGCAGTTGATCGGCCACTGGAACCAGGAAGCCGAGTTGCTGCAAGCCTGCCGCGCCCTGCCCGATGACCTGCGCGCCGCGGCCAAGCAGGATTGGAGCCGTGCCATCGAAGCCTTGCGCGGTTGCCAGCAACTGATGGTGATCGGCCGTGGCGCCGGGTTTGCCATCGCCCAGGAAGCCGCGCTCAAGCTCAAGGAAACCTCGGCGATCCAGGCCGAAGCCTTCAGCAGCGCCGAAGTGCGTCATGGCCCCATGGCCTTGATCGACAAGAACTACCCACTGCTGGTGTTCGCCCCACGCGGCGCCGAGCAAGCCGGTCTGTTGAGCCTGGCGGCCGACATGCGCCAACGCGGTGCCCGCGTCTTGCTGGCCGCACCCGACGATATCGCCGAACGCGACCTGACCTTGAGCCGCGCCGAACACCCGAGCCTGGACCCGATCCTGGCGATCCAGAGCTTCTACGTGATGGCCGCCGGTTTGGCCCACGCCCGGGGCATGGACCCGGACCAACCGCGCCACCTGAGCAAAGTCACCCGCACTCACTGAGTCGATTGCCGTGTTTTCCTGATGAGTACCGTGCCCATGTCCAACAACAATAATGCATTGACCCTCAGCGCCCCGTTAAGCGGGCCGCTGCTGACCCTGGGCAACGTTCCCGATGAAGTGTTCGCCAGTGGCGCCATGGGCGACGGCATTGCCATCGACCCGCTGAACGATTGCCTGCACGCGCCCTGCGACGGTGTGATCATCCACGTCGCACGTACCGGCCATGCACTGACGATCCGCGCCGAGAACGGTGCCGAAGTGCTCATGCACGTGGGCATCGACACGGTTGAACTCAATGGCGAAGGCTTCGCCTTGCTGGTCAAGGACGGCGCCCGGGTGAGCAAGGGCCAGGCCCTGGTGCAGTTTGACCTGGACCGCATTGCGCGCCAGTGCAAGAGCCTGGTCAGCCTGATCATCCTGACCAACGGCGAGCGATTTGAGCTGCGGCCGGTTGCCGGGAACAGCGTCAAGGTCGGCGAGCCGTTGTTGCAGATCGTGACGCGCTCGACGGCGCAGGCCCAGGCCCAGGCGACTGTGGATAACTCGGTCGCTGAAGCCAGCGCCCGTGTGCGCATCACTCACCGTGGTGGCTTGCATGCACGCCCAGCCGCCTTGGTGCGCAAGACCGCCCAGGATTTCAGCAGCCAGGCGTGGTTGCACTACGGCGATAAATCCGCCTCGTGCGACAGCTTGATCGGCTTGATGGGCCTGGGCATTGGCGAAGGCGATGAGGTGCGCGTGACTTGTCGCGGCAAAGACGCCGACGGCGCCGTACAAGCATTGGTCGCCGCCTTGTCCGCCGCTATCAAGGAAGAACACCACGCCCCCGTCGCCGCCGTTGCGCCACGCAAGGCCAGTACCGAAGCCGGCGTGTTGCAAGGCGTATGCGCCGCACCGGGATTGGTGTGCGGGCCGCTGTTCCGCCTGACCGGCATTGAACTGCCCGCCGACACCGGCAACCACGCCGCCGATGAACAACTGCAACGCCTGGACACCGCGCTGGAGCAAGTGCGCAGCGAGATCCGCAAGACCCTGGACCACGCCCGCCAGCGCAAGAATGTCGAGGAAGAGGACATCTTCGACGCCCACCTTGCCCTGCTGGAAGACCCCAACCTGCTGGAAGCCGCGACCGGTTCAATCGAACAAGGCAGCGCAGCGACGCACGCCTGGCGCGATGCCATCCAGGCGCAGTGCGCGGTATTGCTGGCCCTGGGCAAACCGCTGTTTGCCGAGCGCGCCAATGACCTGCGCGACCTGCAACAACGGGTACTGCGCGCACTGCTCGGGGAAGCCTGGCATTTCGAGTTGCCAGCCGGTGCAATCGTCAGCGCCCATGAACTGACCCCGTCCGACCTGTTGCAACTGAGTGTGCAGCAAGCCGTCGGCATCTGCATGGCCGAAGGCGGCGCCACGTCCCACGTGGCGATCCTGGCCCGTGGTAAAGGCCTGCCGTGTGTGGTCGCGTTGGGCGCCGAAGTGCTCGATGTGCCCCAGGGCCAACGCGTAGTGCTCGACGCTGCCAACGGCCGCCTGGAACTGGCGCCCAGCGAGGCGCGCCACGCCGAGGTGCACCAGATTCGTGATGCACAGAAACTGCGCCGCCAACAGCAACACGCCCAGGCTCAGCAACCGGCACGCACCACCGACGGCATGACCGTCGAAATCGCCGCGAATGTCGCCTCCAGCGCCGAGGCTCAGGTGGCCTTTGAAAACGGCGCTGATGGCGTTGGCCTGCTGCGCACCGAATTCCTGTTTGTCGACCGCCGCACCGCGCCGGATGAACAGGAACAACGCCAGGCCTATCAAGCCGTGTTGGATGCGATGGGTGACAAGTCGGTGATCATCCGCACCATCGACGTGGGCGGCGACAAACAGCTGGATTACCTGCCGCTGCCCGTCGAGGCCAACCCGGTGCTCGGCTTGCGCGGCATTCGCATGGCCCAGGTGCGCCCCGAACTGCTCGATCAGCAACTGCGTGCGCTGCTGCAAGTCAGCCCGCTGGAGCGCTGCCGCATCCTGCTGCCGATGGTCAGTGAAGTGGATGAGTTGCTGCAGATTCGCCAGCGCCTGGATGAACTGTGCGCCGCGCTGGAACTGACCCAGCGCCCCGAACTGGGCGTGATGATCGAAGTGCCCGCCGCCGCGCTGATGGCCGAACAGTTGGCCAAGCATGCGGACTTCTTGTCCATCGGCACCAATGACCTGTCCCAGTACACCCTGGCCATGGACCGCGACCACGCGGGCCTTGCTGCCCGTGTCGATGCGCTGCACCCGGCGCTGCTACGGCTGATCGCCCAGACCTGCGCCGGCGCAGCCAAGCACGGGCGCTGGGTCGGCGTGTGTGGCGCCCTCGCCTCCGACCCGCTGGCCACGCCGGTGCTGGTGGGCCTGGGCGTCAGCGAGCTGTCGGTGAGCCCGCCGCAGATCGGAGAAATCAAGGACCGCGTCCGCCATCTGGACGCGGCGCAATGCCGGCAACTGAGCCAAGGCCTGCTCGACCTGAGCAGCGCCAAGGCCGTTCGCCAAGCCTGTCAACACCACTGGCCGCTGAGCTGACAACAACAAGAAAAGGGAGACTCGCCATGTACCAACATTTCATCGAAGGCCTGCAACGCCTGGGCCGTGCACTGATGCTGCCGATCGCGATCCTGCCGATCGCCGGCCTCCTATTGCGCCTGGGTGACACTGATCTCTTGAACATCGCGGTGATGCACGACGCGGGGCAAGCGATCTTCGCCAACCTGGCGCTGATCTTCGCCATTGGTATTGCCGTGGGTTTTGCCCGCGACAACAACGGCACCGCGGGCCTGGCCGGGGCGATTGGTTACCTGGTGATGATCTCTACCCTCAAGGTGATGGACAGCACCATCAACATGGGCATGCTCGCCGGTATCGCCAGCGGCCTGATGGCGGGCGGGCTGTACAACCGCTTCAAGGACATCAAGCTGCCGGAGTACCTGGCCTTCTTCGGCGGGCGGCGGTTTGTGCCGATTGTCACCGGTTTCTCGGCGGTTGCACTGGGCGTGATCTTTGGCCTCATCTGGCCGCCGATCCAGCACGGCATCAACAGTTTCGGCGTGCTGCTGATGGAAAGCGGCAGCTTCGGCGCCTTCGTGTTTGGCGTGTTCAACCGCCTGCTGATCGTCACCGGCCTGCACCACATCCTCAACAACATGGCCTGGTTTGTGTTCGGCAGCTTCACCGACCCGGTGACCGGCGCGGTGGTGACGGGTGACCTGACTCGCTACTTCGCTGGCGACCCGAAAGGTGGCCAGTTCATGACCGGCATGTTCCCGGTGATGCTCTTCGGCCTGCCGGCGGCCTGTTTGGCGATGTACCGCAATGCCTTGCCGGAGCGCCGTAAAGTGATGGGCGGGATTTTCCTGTCGATGGCGTTGACCTCGTTTTTGACCGGGGTGACCGAGCCGATTGAATTCGCGTTCATGTTCCTCGCGCCGTTTTTGTATCTGATCCACGCGGTGCTGACCGGCCTGTCGATGGCGGTCACCAATATGCTGAATATCCACCTCGGGTTTACCTTTTCCGGTGGGTTTATCGACATGGTGCTGGGCTGGGGCAAGTCCACCAATGGCTGGCTGGTGTTCCCGGTGGGCTTGGTCTATGCGGTGGTCTACTACAGCGTGTTCAACTACTGCATTCGCCGCTTCAACCTGAAGACACCGGGGCGGGAAGATATCCAGGTGGTGCAGGCTGAGGTGATGACGGATAACCAGCGCGCCACGGCGTACATCCAGGCCTTGGGCGGTGCAGAGAATCTGCTGAGCGTCGGTGCCTGCACCACGCGCCTGCGGTTGGACATGGTGGATCGCAACAAGGCAGTGGATGCCGAGTTGAAAGCACTCGGCGCCATGGCCGTGGTTCGGCCGGGGAATGGCGGGAGCTTGCAGGTGGTGGTCGGACCGATGGCCGACAGCATTGCCGATGAGATTCGTTTGGCCATGCCGTCGTTTGTGGCCAGCGCGCCTGTTGCGGTTGCGCCTGTGGATAAGCCGGTGGCGGTGAATGTGCAGGAAGCCGAGAAATGGCTGAACGCACTGGGTGGTCGAGGAAATGTGCGCCAGCTCGAAGCCGTGGCGATGACGCGGCTTCGGGTGGAATTGGGGGATGATTCGGTGCTGTCAGAAACCGATCTGACCGCGCTGGGCTGCCAAGGGGTCAGCCAGATGGAAAGCGGCGTTTGGCACCTGTTGATCGGTGACAAGGCCTCGGGATTGAGCGAGGCGTTGGAGCGGTTGGTCAGTGGCCGCCAGATTGGGGCTGGGGCTTAATTGATCCTTGCCTGAACTGGCCACATCGCGAGCAAGCCCGGCTCCCACATTTCTGATCTGTGGATACATTCAAAATGTGGGAGCTGGCTTGCCTGCGATTAGCCTTAACTGGCGACTGGAGTGTTGAGACTAGAAATGTCATTCAAGTCCAACACCCTATCCACCCTCAACTGGATACCTTCAAGCATACGGTGAACTGCCAGCGCGATCTCTCGTTGGACGCCATCGATCTCAAAGGCCAGGTGCCCCGTCAGAGCCTGTACCGACGCAATATCCTGGGCGGCATTGGCGAGTAAGGTTTCGCTATCGAGACTGAGCCGTACGGTGAAGAGTTGGTCGGTGGGGTGAGCGTCAGACGGGGGATTTGGGCTGTAGACCCGAAGGTCTCCCGCACACAGCCACCATAAATGGCGACCATGAAAAAGCGCCGCAACTATAAAGGCGCTTGTGACTAACGGGTGAGGTTTCGGCGGGCTTGCAGTCCCGGTCACTGAATTGGCAGTGACTGGCGAAGGCTAGTGAGGCGAGTTCCGACGGACAACCTGAAAGGCTTGCCGGAAAGATCTGAGGCGCCTGTGCCGACGCATTCGCGAGCAAGCCCGCTCCCACATTCGATCGCGGTTACCCTGAAGGAATACGGTCGAATGTGGGAGCGGGCTTGCTCGCGAATAGGCTCGTAAAGCCAACAAAAAACCCGCTGACCAAACTGGCCCAGCGGGTTTCTTGTTTTTGCAGCGTGCGAATCAGAAATCCGCCAACTGCCACACCTCATACGCCGGTGTCTCGTACGGGTGGCTCAGTTTGAGCGCAGCCACGACAGCCACGATCAACTCATCCGCCACCACCAGCTCAACCTTCCATTCCTCAACCACTTCAACCTGGCCAATCTGCCCGATAAACGGCTGGCTGCCGTCCATCGCGCGGAATTGGCCCTGGCCCAGCACTTGCCAGGCACAGCTGTCGTAGTTGCCGATGCGCCCGCCGCCGGCAGCGAAGACGGCGGTTTTCACCGTCTCCACGTGGCTTGCGGGTACGAAGAAGGCAAGCTTGTACACCGCCTTAGTTCACCCACACGCGGGCGTTGCGGAACATGCGCATCCAGGCGCCGTCTTCGTTCCACTCTTCCGGGCGCCACGAGTTCTGCACGGCGCGGAATACGCGCTCCGGGTGCGGCATCATGATGGTCACGCGGCCGTCGCGGCTGGTAAGGCCGGTGATCCCGCGCGGCGAGCCGTTCGGGTTGGCCGGGTAGGTCTCGGTGACCTTGCCGTGGTTATCGACGAAACGCATGGCCACGCAGCCGGACAGGTCGGCTTCGAGCAAAGCTTCTTCACTGGAGAACTCGGCATGGCCTTCACCGTGGGCGATGGCGATCGGCATGCGCGAACCGGCCATGCCTTGCAGGAAGATCGAGTTGGACTCCTGCACCTGCACCATGGCGACACGGGCTTCGAACTGCTCGGAACGGTTGCGCACAAAGTGCGGCCAGAACTCGCTGCCCGGGATCAGTTCGCTGAGGTTGGACATCATCTGGCAACCGTTGCACACACCCAGGGTGAAGCTGTCGTTGCGCTCAAAGAAACCTTGGAACGCGTCGCGGGCACGGCTGTTGAACAGGGCCGATTTGGCCCAGCCTTCACCGGCACCCAGCACGTCGCCGTAGGAGAAACCGCCGCAGGCCACCAGACCTTTGAACTCATTGAGGTCAACGCGACCGGCGAGGATGTCGCTCATGTGCACGTCGATCGCATTGAAGCCGGCGCGGTCGAACGCGGCCGCCATTTCCACCTGGCCGTTGACGCCCTGCTCACGCAGTACGGCAACTTGTGGGCGGATGCCTTTCTTGATGTAGGGCGCGGCGATGTCCTGGTTGACGTCGAAGCTGAGCTTGGTGCTCAGGCCCGGGTTGTCTTCTTCCAGGATCACGTCGAATTCCTGCTCGGCGCAGTCGGCGTTATCACGCAGGCGTTGGATCTGGTAGCTGGTTTCAGCCCACTGGCGTTGCAGCAAGCGGCGCTGGCCGGCAAACACGGTATCGCCATTGAACGAGATGTTGATCTCGCCGTTGTTGATCGGCTGGCCGATCACGGCCACGCAATCGTCCAGGCCAGCGGCGCTGAACTGTGCGAGTACGTCTGGCGTTGCGTCCTGGCGAACCTGGATCACCGCACCCAGTTCTTCGTTGAACAGGATGCCGTTGATTTCGGACGCATCCTCGGCAACGCTGTCGAGCACGATGTTCAGGCCGCAGTGACCGGCGAAGGCCATTTCCACGACGCTGGTCAGCAAGCCACCATCGGAACGGTCGTGGTAAGCCAGCAGGTGGCCGTCAGCGTTGAGGCCCTGGATCACCGCGAAGAAGGCTTTTAGGTCTTCGGCGTCATCGACGTCCGGTGCCTGCTTGCCCAACTTGCCATGGGTCTGCGCGAGGATCGAGGCGCCCATGCGGTTCTGGCCACGGCCCAGGTCGATCAGGATCAGGTCGGTGGTGCCCTTGTCCATGCGCAGTTGCGGGGTCAGGGTCTGGCGGATGTCGGTGACCGGCGCAAAACCGGTGACGATCAGCGACAACGGCGAGGTGACGCTCTTGTCCGAACCGTCTTCGTTCCAGCGCGTGGCCATGGACATGGAGTCCTTGCCCACCGGAATGGTCAGGCCCAGCTCAGGGCACAGTTCCATGCCGACCGCTTTAACGGTGTCGTACAGGCGCGCGTCTTCACCCGGGTGACCGGCAGCGGACATCCAGTTGGCCGACAACTTGATGTCGGACAGCTTGCCGATGCGCGACGCCGCGATGTTGGTGAGGGTTTCACCAATGGCCATGCGGCCCGACGCCGGGGCGTCCAGCAGGGCCAGCGGGGTACGCTCGCCCATGGCCATGGCTTCACCGGTGTAGACGTCAAAGCTGGTGGCGGTGACGGCAACGTCAGCCACTGGAACCTGCCATGGGCCAACCATTTGGTCACGGGCAACCAGGCCAGTGATGGTGCGGTCGCCGATGGTGATCAGGAAGCTTTTGCTTGCCACAGCCGGATGGTGCAGCACACGTTCGATGCTGTCGGCCAGTTCCAGTTGGCTTGGGTCGAAGTCGTCGCCCAGCTCGGTTTCACGTACCGCCGAACGGTGCATGCGCGGGGCTTTGCCCAGCAGCACTTCGAGCGGCATGTCCACCGGGCTGTTGCCGAAGTGGCTGTCGGTCACGGTCAGTTGCGGCTCGGCAGTGGCTTCGCCGACCACGGCAAACGGGCAGCGCTCGCGTTCGCAGATGGCCTGGAAGCGCGCGAAGTCTTCTGGGCCGACGGCCAGTACGTAGCGTTCCTGGGATTCGTTGCTCCAGATTTCGTGCGGGGCCATGCCCGGCTCGTCGTTTGGAATGTTGCGCAGTTCGAAACGGCCACCACGGTCGCCGTCGTTGACCAGTTCCGGGAAGGCGTTGGACAGACCGCCCGCGCCGACGTCGTGGATGAAGCTGATCGGGTTCTTGTCACCCAACTGCCAGCAACGGTCGATGACTTCCTGGCAGCGACGCTCCATCTCTGGGTTTTCGCGCTGTACGGAAGCGAAGTCCAAGTCTGCCGAGCTGGTGCCGGTGGCCATGGAGGAAGCCGCGCCGCCGCCCAGGCCGATGAGCATCGCCGGGCCGCCGAGCACGATCAGCTTGGAGCCGACCAGGATCTCGCCTTTCTTGACGTGTTCTTCACGGATGTTGCCCATGCCGCCAGCCAGCATGATCGGCTTGTGGTAGCCGCGCACTTCATCGCCACGGGGGGTGGTGATGGACTGTTCGAAGGTACGGAAGTAGCCCGTCAACGCAGGACGGCCGAATTCGTTGTTGAATGCAGCGCCGCCCAGCGGGCCTTCAATCATGATGTCCAGTGCAGTAACGATGCGCTCAGGCTTGCCGTACGGCACTTCCCACGGCTGTTCGAAGCCCGGGATCTGCAGGTTGGACACGGTGAAACCGGTGAGGCCCGCCTTTGGCTTGGCGCCACGGCCGGTGGCACCTTCGTCACGGATTTCGCCACCGGAACCGGTGGCTGCGCCCGGGAACGGGGCAATCGCGGTCGGGTGGTTGTGGGTTTCAACCTTCATCAGGATGTGCACCGGCTCCTGCACCGCGCCGTACTGGCGGGTCTCAGGGTCCGGGAAGAAACGGCCGGCGACGGAGCCGACGATTACCGAGGCGTTGTCCTTATAAGCCGACAGAACGCCTTCGCTGTGCATCACGTAGGTGTTCTTGATCATGCCGAACAGGCTTTTTTCCTGGCTTTCGCCGTCGATGTCCCAACTGGCGTTGAAGATCTTGTGACGGCAGTGCTCGGAGTTGGCCTGGGCGAACATCATCAGTTCGATGTCGTGCGGGTTGCGCTTCAAGCCATTGAAGGCGTTGACCAGGTAGTCGATCTCGTCTTCGGCCAGGGCCAGGCCCAGTTCGGTGTTGGCCTTCTCGAGGGCGGCGCGGCCACCGCCGAGCACGTCAATCGCGGTCAGCGGCTTGGGCTCGGCGTGGCTGAACAGGCCGGCAGCCTGTTCCAGCTGGCTGACGATGATCTGGGTCATGCGGTCGTGCAGGCTGCTGGCGATCAGCTCGGCGTCGGCATCGCTGAACTGGCCGGCGACGTAGAAAGCGATACCCCGCTCCAGGCGCTGGATTTTTTCCAGGCCGCAGTTGCGGGCGATGTCGCTGGCCTTGCTCGACCAGGGCGAGATGGTGCCGAACCGTGGCAGAACCAGGAACAAGCGGCCAGTCGGCTCTTGAACGGGAACGCTTGGGCCGTACTTCAGAAGGCGCGCCAGCACTTGCTGTTCGTCGGCGGTCAATACGCCGGTAACGTCGGCGAAGTGAGCAAATTCAGCGTACAGGCCTGTAACAGCTGGAACCTTCTGGCTCAGTTGCTCAAGGAGTTTGCTGTGGCGAAAGGCAGAAAGGGCAGGAGCGCCGCGCAGGATCAACATCTTCGGGACAGCCTCGGGAAGGGGGTGTGCTTTGAGGCCGTGCATTCTAGCGTAAACCATCGCCAACGGCACCCGAAACGGCACCGGTGGCCGCTGCCGGACGTCAGTTGGCACGGTTCGCACAGTATCGGGGCGTTATCCCGGACATTCCGCGCAGTTATTTTAACCGTCACAATTGCCCGCCAAGCCCCATTTCTGCGGGCTGCAGCACGCTTTTGCGGTGGCTAGCAGACAAGTCCCACGCTGTCGAGATATGGCGCCGTGGGCCGTTTGCGTATACTGCGCAGATGTTCTCCCCTACTGCTTTGCGCCCGCGATGCGCCAAATGGCTCTTCGCCACCGGACTCTTCCTGTTGCTCAGCGCCTGTGTTGATAAACCCAGCACGCTCGAGCGAATCAAGGAGGATGGCGTATTGCGGGTGGTTACCCGTAACAGTCCGGCCACTTATTTCCAGGACCGCAACGGTGAAACCGGTTTCGAATACGAACTGGTCAAGCGTTTTGCCGATGACCTGGGGGTCAAGCTGGAGATCGAGACCGCCGACAACCTTGACGACCTGTTCGGCCAGCTGGGCAAGCCCAACGGCCCGGTACTGGCGGCCGCAGGCCTGGTGAGCAGCGAGCAGCGCCAGCAGCAGGTGCGTTTCTCCCATCCTTACCTGGAAGTGACCCCGCAGATCATCTACCGCAACGGCCAGTCCCGCCCGACCAACGCGGCAGACCTGGTAGGCAAGAAGATCATGGTGCTCAAGGGCAGCACCCACGCCGAGCAACTGGCGGCGCTTAAAAAGCAGAATCCTGCGATTGAATACGAAGAATCCGACGCCGTTGAGGTGGTCGACCTGCTGCGCATGGTGGACGAGGGCCAGATCGACCTGACCCTGGTGGACTCCAACGAAGTGGCGATGAACCAGGTGTACTTCCCCAACGTGCGCGTGGCCTTCGACCTCGGCAACGCCAGCAACCAGAGCTGGGCCGTGGCGGCAGGTGACGACAACAGCCTGCTCAACGAGATCAACAGCTACCTGGACAAGGTCGAGAAGAACGGCACCCTGCAGCGTCTCAAAGACCGTTACTACGGGCATGTCGATGTCCTCGGTTATGTAGGCGCCTATACCTTCGCCCAGCACTTGCAGCAACGCCTGCCCAAGTACGAGAAGCACTTTCGGACCTACGCCAAGGAAGAGAAGGTCGACTGGCGGCTATTGGCAGCCATTGGCTACCAGGAATCGCTGTGGCAACCGGCCGTCACCTCCAAGACCGGCGTGCGCGGCCTGATGATGCTGACCCAGAACACCGCCCAGGCGATGGGCGTGTCCAACCGCCTGGATGCCAAGCAAAGCATCATGGGGGGCGCCAAGTACCTGGCCAAGATCAAGGACGAACTGGACGACAGCATTGCCGAACCGGATCGCACCTGGTTCGCCCTCGCCGCCTACAACGTCGGCACCGGCCACCTCGACGACGCCCGCACCCTGGCCAAGCGCGAAGGCTTGAACCCGAACAAGTGGCTGGACGTGAAGAAGATGCTGCCACGCCTGTCGCAGAAGCAGTGGTACAGCAAGACCCGCTACGGCTACGCGCGGGGTGGTGAGCCGGTGCACTTTGTGGCGAACATCCGGCGTTACTACGACATCCTCACCTGGGTGACCCAGCCGCAGCTGGAAGGCAACCAGGTGGTGGAAGGCAACCTGCATGTGCCGGGCATCGACAAAACCAAGCCGCCGGAAGACAACCCGCAGTTGTAAGAACACTGCAGAACCCATGTGGGAGCGGGCTTGCTCGCGAAAGCGGTGGATCAGTCAGCATATATAGCGACTGACGCTACGCATTCGCGAGCAAGCCCGCTCCCACATTTTGTTCGTGTCGCCTTATAGACCTGTGATCAGGTGTACGACCCCGCCGGCCAACACCATGACACCCGGCACACCGGCTGCCTTCAATGCCTGTTCATCCAACCGCCCCGCATCCTGCAACTGCACCCTCACCCGTGTCAGCGCCACACGCTGCTGCGACTTAAGATTATCCGCCCCCCCCAGCGCACTCAGCACCCCTACTGACAACTCATTCTGCACCGGGGCGGCGACCGTCTCGGCAATCAGATCCGGCGTCAGCGCTTTCCAAAACGCTCGCTGCAATTTCTCGAACATGCTCAGTGCTCCAAAACAGATGAGGATTCAACGGTGGCCGCGTGGTATTGGCTCAACGCCTCACGCACTTGGGCGGCTTCTTCCAAGCCCAGGATCTGGCGGGCGATGATCTGGCAGTCGGCCAGGTCCAGCTCGCGCACGGTGGCCTTGATGGTCGGGATCAGCGGCACGCTGACCGACAGCTCATCCACGCCCAGCCCGATCAACACCGGCACAGCCAAGGCTTCGGACGCCAACGCGCCGCACACGCCCACCCACTTGCCATGGGCGTGGGCGGCCTTGACCGTGGTGGCGATCAGGCGCAGCACCGCTGGGTGAAAGCTGTCGGCCTGGCTGGCCAGGCGCGGGTGATCGCGGTCCATGGCCAGGGTGTATTGGGTCAGGTCGTTGGTGCCGATGGAGAAGAAATCCACATGGAGTGCAAACACATCGGCCATCAGCGCAGCCGAGGGCACCTCGATCATGATGCCCAGCTTCGGCAACTCGTTGAGCCCGAGTGCTGCCGCCTCCTCTTCCAGGATCTTGCGCGCCAGGTGCAGTTCCGACAGCAGGCTGACCATCGGCAGCATGATGTGCAGCCGCGCAAAACCGGCGCTGGCGAGGATGGCGCGAAACTGTTCGCGCAGCAGTTCAGGACGCTCCAGGCACAGGCGAATGCCGCGTAGCCCTAGGAACGGGTTGGTTTCCGCCTCCATGGGCACATAGGCCAATGGCTTGTCGCCGCCGACGTCCAGGGTGCGCACCACCAGGTTGCGCTCGGCGCCCAGGGCACGGGCGATGGCGGTGTAGGTGCCAGCCTGCTCCTCGGGGCTTGGCGCCCGGTTGCGGTCCAGGTAGAGGAACTCCGAACGCAGCAGGCCGACGCCTTCGCCGCCAAGGGTCAGGGACTGCTCCACCTCTTGCAGCGAGGCGACGTTGGCCGTGACTTCAACGTGATGACCATCGCGGGTCGTGGCGGGCAAGGATGCCTGGGCGACTTCACGCTGACGGCGCAGCGTCTGCTGTTGGCGCGCCGCTTCAAGCCTCTCGATTTCAGCCAGGTCCGGGTTCAGGTGCAGTTCGCCTTTGTCGGCGTCCAGTAATACCTGTTTGCCGTTGGCCAGCGACAGCACCTGCAGCGATACACCGCAGATGGCGGGCAGGCCGAGGGCCCGGGCGAGGATTGCCACGTGGCTGGTGGCACCGCCGCCGACCGTGACAAAACCCAGCACTTTGCGCGTATCGAGACTGGCGGTTTGTGACGGGGTCAGTTGCTCGGCGATCAGGATCGCGCGCTCCGGTAAATCCCAGGCACTGTCTTGAACGCCAAGGATCAGTTTCAACACACGCTGGCCCACATCGGCCAGGTCTGCCGCCCGTTCAGCGAGCAGTGCATTGCCTAGCGCCTTGAACTGCTCGGCGGTGGCGACCGTGGCGCTGTTCCAGGCAAATGCGGCGCTTTTGCCCTCGGCCAGCAGGCGGTGGGCATGTTCAAGCAGGGTCGGATCTTCGAGCAATTCCTGATGGGCCCGGAAGATCTCGGCCTGGGCGCTGCCGGCGGCCTTGGCTTGCAGGGCTTGCAACGCCTCGGTTGCCGCCAGCAGCCCACGTTGCAGGGCAGCGCGTTCGGCGGCTTCACCGGCGCCCGGTTCAGTGATCGCCAGCTCGGGTTCTACCACTTGAACCACCTGGCCAAAGGCCGAACCCGGCGAAGCACAGACGCCGCGCAGCAAGGTTGCCGACGAGACCGCTGCCACCGCTTCGACCGCCTCGGCCACTGCCGCGACCGTCTCCCCGCAACCTTCGACCAGCAGGGTGACGAGCGCCTTGATCGCCGCCTCGGCGTCCTCACCTGCCGCGCTCACCTGCAAGGTGTCGCCGTGCGCAGTTTGCAGCGCCATGATCGCCACCAAGGATTTCGCGTTGGCGCTCTGGGTTTGCTTGTGCAGGTAAATACTCGCGTTAAAGCCTTTGGCCGCCTGGGCAAACACCGCCGCAGGCCGCGCGTGCAACCCGTTGGCATTGGGCAACGTCAGTGGCTTGGAGAACAGTGCGTCGCCCTCCTCTTCATCTGTCGCTTCAATGGCCTCACCCGGAGAAACCTGCATCAGCGGCTGGCCCACTTCCACAAGGCCATTGGCCAACACGGTGAACGGCTCGCCGCTGACCACCAGCACCAGGGTCAACAGGCTGCGGGCATTGAGCGCCACATAGTCGGCATCGAACTCGATCAGCGGTTGGCCCACCGCCACCCGCTGGCCTTCCTGCACCAGCCGGGTGAAACCCTGGCCAGCCAGGTTCACGGTGTCCAGGCCGATGTGCATCAGGACCTGCACGCCATTGTCATCGGTAACGCTGACCGCATGACCACTGTCCTGGATATTGCTGATCACCCCGGCCAGCGGCGCGCACAGCGTCTGCGACGTGGGGTCGATACACAGGCCATCGCCGATCAGGCGGCTGGAAAACACCGGATCGGGCACCGTGTCCAGCGCCAGCAGCACACCGGACAGGGGCGCCAGCAGTTCCAGGGGTTGCGTTGCGGTCATGACTTCACCTGCTGTTTTGTTCTGTAAAAATCATTGGCTGGATGCGGATCCTGGGACAACGAAGATCAACTGTGGGAGCAAGCCCGCTCCCACATTAGTCCGCGTATACCCACATTCTTATTTCCACCAATATTCGACTTGCACACCAAAGTTGGAGCCATGCCGCGCCGTGCCGTAGGAGCCGGTGTCGGACAACGCCGAACCCGCCGCCAGTTCATTCGCCGCGCGTTTGGCCGCTTCGTTCCAGGTTGCATAGGTGTAGTACAAACGCACTTCCGGCCGCGCCCAGAAATCCGGGCCTTTGGGCGACCAGGTCGGGGCGAAGGTAAATTTGCTCAGTTTGCGCGTGCCGCCGGTAGCGTCGACTTGATCGTGCCCGAGTTCAGTGACGAGCTTGAACTGTTCGCTGATGGCATACGCGGGGCGCACCCCGATGGACATCCAGGTCTGGTCCTGGCTACCCGGGCGAATGTCTTTCTGGTACACCGCCTCGATCTGCCCGCCAAAGCGCGGGGTCACCTGCCAGTCGAAGAACTCCACGGCGCGGTAGCTTTTGCTGCTGTTGTCCAGGGTGGTGTCGCCGGTGTAGCCCAAGCCGGTCCCAGGGCCTTCACCGTACTGCAGGGCGAATTTGTTCTTGCCGCCCAGGAAAGGCTTTTGCACATGCTGCGCCGTGATCGCCCAACCGCTGTTGGTGTCGCGGCCACCGGCTTTTTCGATGTAGCTCAAGCCGAACTCCAGCTCACCGCCGGGGTTGGTTTTGAAGCCCGCCACGTTGAAGTCGTGACGGGTGGCGTATTCTTTCTGGTACAGGTTGTCCTTGCGGGAAATGGCGTAGCTGTACTTGAGGTCGCCGATCAACACGTCTTCGACACCACCGCCCGTGGCGCTCTGGTTCCAGTAGTAGAAGTCGGAGATATGGATGTCGTTACGTTTGTAGTAGCGCCGACCGGCCCACACCGAGCCACCATTGAGGCTGGACAAGTTGGACCACTGCGCATACATCTGCGGCATGCGCGCCGAGCCGTTGTCGTCGCCCTGGAATTTAAGGGCACGGTCGTATTTGTTGTAGAGGGACGCCATGGCGTCGACGCTCAGCACCGAGCCATCGTCGAGGGTCAGCAAGTCCTGGCGCAGTTCCAGCTCGGCATACTGTTCGCATTCGTTGCCCAAACGGTACTTGGATTGCGCCCCCGGCAACTGGAAGCACTGCTGCTTGCCACTGCCCGTTGAAGTGCCCGCGCCGCTGCGCAGGTAACCGGCAAACTCCAAGGCCTGAGCGCCCAACGGCAGGCTCAAACAGGATGCAACGAGGCCCAGCTTTATTGTTGTTTTCATGAAGCACTCCTAATGTTTTTCTTATTGTTATTGCGTGGTGCACGCGCCCTTGTAGGAGCCGGCTTGCCGGCGATGGCGATTCAACTGACGCTATCGCCGGCAAGCCGGCTCCTACATGGGGTAGCGGTGTTTCAGTCCTTCAGGTGCAGGACGAAGGATTCGTAGGGGCGCAAGGCGACCGTGGCGGTACGCTGCGGGCAGTCGGGGTAGTTACTGATCACCAGGCGTTGCTCGGCGGCCGGATTGATCACACCGTCCGGGAGTTGGATTTCGCAGGGCGTGCCGTAAAAGTTGTTGAGCACCAGCAAGCGTTCGCCGTGGCCTTCGCGCAGGTAGGCCCAGACCTGCAAGTGGTCTTGCAGCAGTGGGCGGTAAACGCCCTCCTGGATCAGCGGCTCATTACGGCGCAGGGCAATCAGTGCGCGGTAGTGATGCAGCACCGAATCCGGATCGTCCAGCTGGCTTTCGACGTTGATCTGCGCCGCGTTGGCCGGGATGCCGATCCACGGTTCGCCGGTGCTGAAACCCGCATTGGCCTGGGTGTTCCACTGCATCGGCGTGCGGCTGTTGTCCCGCGATTTCTGTTTGATCGCCGCCATGCTTGAGGCTTCGGACTCGCCGGCATCGCGCTTGAGACGGAAGATGTTCAGGGTCTCTACATCGCGGTACTGCGCGATGCTGTCGAAGCCCGGGTTGGTCATGCCCAGCTCTTCGCCCTGGTACACATACGGTGTGCCCTGGAGGAAGTGCAGCGCGGTGCCGAGCATCTTGGCCGAGACCACGCGGTGTTCGCCGTCGTCACCAAAGCGCGAGACCACCCGCGGCTGGTCGTGGTTACACCAGAACAGCGCGTTCCAGCCGCCACCGGCCTGCATGCCCAGTTGCCAGTCAGAAAAAATCTGCTTGAGTTGCAGGAAATCGAAGTCGGCCTTCACCCATTTCTGCATGTTCGGGTAATCGACTTTCAGGTGATGAAAGTTGAAGGTCATCGACAGCTCTCTCGATTCCGGCCGCGAGTAGCGGATGCAGTGTTCGAGGCTGGTGGAGGACATCTCGCCAACGTTGATCAGGTCATGCCCTTCGAAAACTTCGCGGTGCATTTGCTGCAGGTACTCGTGCACGTTCGGGCCGTCGGTGTAGAAACGGCGGCCGTCGGTGTTGTCTTCCGGGAAATCGGCGGGCTTGGAGATCAGGTTGATCACGTCCAGGCGGAAGCCGCCTACGCCTTTGTCGCGCCAGAAGCGCATCAGCTTGAACACTTCGGCGCGCACCTTGGGGTTGTCCCAATTGAGATCGGCCTGGGTGTGGTCGAACAGGTGCAGGAAGTACTGGCCGGTTTGCGCCTCGTATTCCCAGGCCGAGCCGCCGAACTTGGATTCCCAGTTGTTCGGCTGGTCGCGCCAGATGTAGAAGTCGCGGTAAGGGTTGTCGAGGCTGCTGCGCGCCTGCTGGAACCACTCGTGCTCGATGGAGGTGTGGTTGACCACGATATCGAGCATCAATTTGATGCCGCGCTTGGCCGCTTCGCTGATCAGCAGTTCGCAGTCGGCCATGGTGCCGTAGCTGGGGTCGATGGCGTAGTAGTCGCTGATGTCATAACCGTTGTCACGCTGCGGCGAGCGCAGGAACGGGGTGATCCACAGGCAGTCAACGCCCAGCCATTGGAGGTAGTCGAGTTTGTCCACGATCCCCAGCAGGTCACCGGTGGCGTTACCCGCGTGGCTGTGGAAGCTTTTTGGGTAGATCTGGTAGATCACCGAGTGTTGCCAGGTTTGCATGGGGGGTTCCTTCAATTAGTTTTTTTGCTGGCCTTGAAGGCCTCTTCGCGAGCAAGCCCGCTCCCACATTTGAAATGCATTCCCATGTGGGAGCAGCGGTGCGACGATTCGACTTGCTCGCGAAAGCGGTCGATCAGACGACCCGATACCCAGGCCGAACAATCTTCATGCTCAACGCACAGGTCAGCACAAACGGCACGACCATCGCGATGACCATCCCGATCACAAAGCTTGGGATGTACTGCGGGATGATCGAGATGAATCCAGGCAGCCCACCGACGCCGATGGCCGATGCCTGCACCTTGTTGAGCGACAGGAAAATACTGCCCAGCGCCGAGCCCAGCAGCGCGGCATAGAACGGGAACTTGAAGCGCAGGTTCACACCGAACATCGCCGGCTCAGTGATGCCGAAGTACGCAGAAATCGCCGAGGTGGAGGCCATGCTTTTGTCCCGCGCGTTTCGAGTCATGTAGAACACGCCGAGGGCGGCGCTGCCCTGGGCCAGGTTGGACATGACGATCATCGGCCAGATAAAGGTGCCGCCCTGGGTGGAGATCAGTTGCAGGTCCACGGCGAGGAACATGTGGTGCATGCCGGTGATCACCAGCGGCGCATACAGCAGGCCAAAAATCGCCCCGCCGAGCATTGGCGCCAGGTCGAACAGGGTGACCACGCCTTCGGTGATCAGGATGCCGAGGTGACGCGTGACCGGGCCGATGATCGCCAGGGCCAGCACGCCGGTGACCACGATGGTGGTGATGGGTACGACCAGCAGTTGAATGGCGTTCGGCACTCGTGCCCGAAGCCACTTTTCGATCACGCTCATCACGTAGGCGGCCATCAGGATCGGCAGGATCTGCCCCTGGTAGCCCACCTTCTCAATCTTGAACCAGCCGAAAATGTCGAAGTACGGCAGGCTCTGGCCGTCCAGGCCCGCCACGGCCTTGCCGTAGTTCCAGGCATTGAGCAGGTCCGGATGGACCAGCATCAGGCCCAGCACGATGCCGAGGATTTCACTGCCGCCAAAGCGTTTGGCCGCCGACCAGCCCACCAGCGCCGGCAGGAACACGAACGAGGTGTTGGCCATCAGGTTGATCAGGCTCCACAGGCCATCCAGGTTCGGATAGGCCTCCAGCAGCGTCTTGCCCTCGATGAACATGCCCTTGGCGCCCATCAGGTTGTTCACGCCCATCAACAGGCCGGCGATGATCAAGGCGGGCAGGATCGGCATGAACACGTCGGAAAATACCCGCACCAGACGCTGCATGGCGTTGGTCTTGTCGGCACCCTTCTGCTTGACGTCGGCGATGGTCGACACCGCAAGGCCGGTGGCTTCACGCAGGGCGGCGTAGACCTTTTCCACTTCGCCCGGGCCGATCACGATTTGAAACAGGCCGCCGGTAAAGAACGAACCCTTGACCAGATCAACCTGGTTCAACGCGGCGCTGTTGACCCGACTCGGGTCCTTCAGCGCCAGGCGCAGGCGTGTCACGCAGTGGGCAGCTTGCTCAAGGTTGTCGCTGCCCCCGAGGTTCTCGAGAATCTCGCGGGCGATAGCTGGATAGTCGTGGCTCATGCTTGGTTTCCACTTTGGTTTTTTTTATTGGGGGGCAGTCATTGGCAGCACGCCGAGGGCAAAAGTACTCGTCTGTACGAGTTAATGCAACAACTCGTCTGTACGAGTTACAAATTGTTGGCACTGGCTTGCCGGTGATGCTGTTCGTAAGGCCCCCATCGCCGGCAAGCCGGCTCCTACAAAGGCTCGTTCGCAATGGGTCTAATGGACAAACCCCAACGGTGCCACTATGGTTCCTGCCTGAACGCAAAGGCACAGAGCCATCCCCATGAGCAAATACAACCAGATCTATACGGATCTGCTTGCCAGCATCACCACCGAACGCCTGCAACGCGGCACGCGCCTTCCCTCCGAAACAGAATTGATGGACAGCTACCAGGCCAGCCGAGGCACCGTTCGTCGTGCCATCGAGCAGTTGCAGGAGCGCGGATTTGCCCAAAAGATCCACGGCAAGGGCACCTTCGTGCTGTCCCCCAACCCGATCGAATTCCAGTTGGGCGGCATCGTCAGCTTCCACGAAACCCACGCCGACCTGGGCGATGACGTACGCACCGAAGTGGTCGAATTCACCCAGTTCCCGCTGGAAGGCTCACTGCTGCAACACATCGAAGCCGAACCCGGCACCCTCATCACCCGCATCAAACGGGTACGGCGCATTGGCGGCAAACGCGTGATCCTCGACATCAACCACTTCGTCGCCGACCTGATCCCAGGCTTGGACCGCGACATCGCCGAACAGTCGATCTACGCGTTTATCGAACAGACCCTGCAGCTGCAAATCAGCTACGCCCAACGCACCATCGAAGCCCTGCCCCGCAGCAAGGACGACCAGGCACACTTGGACCTCGACGGCCAAAGCCATGTGATCGTGGTGAGTAACCAGACGTTTTTGCAGGACGGGCGACAGTTCGAGTACACCGAGTCGCGGCATACGCTGGATAAGTTTTACTTTTCGGATATTGCGCGGCGGTAAGTCGGACTGCACATCGATTGTTACTGTTGAGGCACACAGCGCTACCTGACAAACAGACAGAACCCTACGTAGAATGCCCACGTGGCTATGGAACACCTTCCTTCTAACCTCCTATGACCTAGGGGTTTCGCTCTCCACACTACGCCTGCTGCTTGCAGGCGTTTTTACATCAGTTGTAAAACCACGCGGCAGCTCGCCCAAGACGGCGATCCAGGGAGAAAGTCAGGTATGAATCAGGGATTGTTCCTGCGGCGCCGCAATAAAGTTCACGTCCCGACGGGCACTGGCGGTGCGACGCGCGCCCAGGTTGCATCAGTGATCCAGGAAGTCGCGGCATTCCGATGCGTACTATCGGAGCCTCTGATTGAACAAATCGGCAGGTTGTCAGCGACAGAACTCAAGTCCTGGCTGCGCGAGATTGTCAGAGTCCTTCGGCGGGAGACAGGGGCTCATGTGCACCACTCCCCGCTTTATCCTGACTTCCCAGAGCAGGTGCTGGCTGCCTCAGAGGCGGAGTTGTACCTTAACGCCGTCATTCACTACCTCACACTTTGGCGCCTACCACCCTCTGAACACGCTCGACCGGCGATGCTTGAAGGCAACTACATCTCCCGCGTGATCGAGCCGGGAAGTGTCTCTGAGTTCGAATCATTGTTCGCGCCGCTGGTGTCATCGCGCAGCTCGCTATCCGAAGAGGAAAGCGCCGACGTGATCTGGTTTATCCGGCAGTACAAAGGCGATGTGTTCCGCCTGCTGCCTGAGGCTATACCTTTCCGTGAGATCCGCGCACAGGTTGGCAGCGCACTTCTCTTGCATGTAGCCGGTGATACGCGAGTGAACGCATTCCTGGAACAGAACGTTGAAACAGCGACTGACGTGCTACGACTTGCGGTAGCACTGAACGCAGGCGACGTGTCGCTGGCGACAGCGTCGACACGTTTCACCGCGATGAAGCGCTCGATGCGCCGCCTGCTGTTGCGGCTGCTCGACGCCATACCCAACGCCGTAGAAGACGTGATGCGCCATACCGAGCGCTGGAAGCGCCTGGCTGAAGTACTGCATCCGGGTGACTACGCCGATAAATACCCACGAGCGCTGGCCGCGATCACGGCAGCGCGTCGCAATGATGCGCCGGCTTCGTTTGGGTCACGTGTAGAAACTTTGTTTGCCCAGCGCCACATCGCCACGCTCACGTCCCTATTGCAGAGTCGTCCTGGTGAGTTTGCACGGCGGTTGGACGCGACCCTGCGACGTACAGAAGAACCCAAGCCGGTTCTAGACGCGTTCGAGGCGGTTGCGGCACACGTGTCCTCACCTGTTCTGCTGCAACTGCTGGCCCAGGTACGTTCGCCACGCCCTCTTCCTCTGCGAGCGTTCACGCCAAAAGGTGCACTGGCCAAAGTCTATGCCATCAAAGATCGGCGCGAGTCTCTGACACCGGACGTGTTGGCGCGTGCAGCGCGAATCTGCGAAGACGCTCTCGTAAAGCGTTTTGCATCGCTGCCGCCACTCGGCCGCTGTTTCATCGATCCCGAGTTACGCGAGTACAGAGTGCCGCTGGCCCAGCGTGCCTCAGCGAAGTCACTGCGTACGCTGGTGCGCGGCAGCCGGTTGCCAATCCCCGATACACGCTTCATTCGCCTGTTCCTATGGTGGAAGAACGGTCGTGCACGCACGGACATCGACTTGTCCGCTGCATTTTTCGACGCCAACTTCGTGTTCAGAGAGGCGGTTGCGTACTACAACCTCAAGGGTTACGGCGGCTACCACAGCGGCGATATCGTGGACGCGCCCGAAGGGGCCTCGGAATTCATCGACCTCGACCTTGATGTCCTTGTCGAGAAGGGAGTCCGCTATGTCGTCACATCCATCAACTCCTTCACCCAGCAACCGTATTGCGATCTTCCAGAATGCTTCGCGGGCTGGATGGCCCGTGCGGACGTGGCATCGGGTGAAGTGTTCGAGCCTAAAACCGTGTTCGACCGTATCGATATCGCGTCCGACACCGTTATCTGTCTGCCGTTTGTGATGGACTTGCAGGAGCGACGCATGATTTGGGCCGATCTGGGACTCACTTCATCGCCACGCTGGAACAACGTCGACAACAACCTCAGCGGGGTATCTTTAATGCTGCGAGCGTTAGTGCATACGCCACGGCCAGATTTGGAGACACTATTCGACCTGCACGTTCGAGCACGGGGAGAACGAGTGGCCTCACTGCAGCAGGCACAGGTGGTATTTGCACCTGATCAAGGAATTACGCCTTTCGATACGGATGTGATTCGATCGCAGTTTCTCTGATACCCGCGCCAGCCTTTACTGCTCGTTGAAAACGACGGCTCTTGCCTCCAATCTTTCTTCCCGTACGCCGGTAGAGCTAACGCCGCACCCCATGTAGGAGCCGGCTTGCCGGCGATGGCGTGCTTGAGATCACTACCTCATTCGAGGGCCTCATCGCTGGCAAGCCAGCTCCTACAGTTGGGGCGAGGCGATCCGTTTACCGTATTCCAAAAACACAAAACCCCGGCGCATGGCCAGGGTTTTGTTATTCAGCATTCACCTGCTAGCGCAGGATCACTCCCACTCAATCGTCGCCGGCGGCTTGCTCGACACGTCATACGTCACGCGCGAGATGCCTTCGATCTCATTGATGATACGGCCACTGACAGTTTCCAGCAGTTCGTACGGCAGATGTGCCCAACGGGCGGTCATGAAGTCGATGGTTTCTACGGCACGCAGGGCCACGACCCACGCGTAACGACGGCCATCGCCAACCACGCCGACGGATTTCACCGGTTGGAACACCACGAATGCCTGGCTGACCTTGTGGTACCAGTCGGCCTTGCGCAGTTCTTCGATGAAGATGTGGTCGGCGCGACGCAGCAGGTCGGCGTATTCCTTCTTCACTTCACCCAGGATGCGCACGCCCAGGCCCGGGCCTGGGAATGGGTGGCGGTAGACCATGTCGTAGGGCAGGCCGAGTTCCAGGCCCAGACGGCGGACTTCGTCCTTGAACAGTTCGCGCAGCGGTTCTACCAGCTTGAGGTTCATTTCCTCAGGCAGGCCACCCACGTTGTGGTGGGACTTGATCACGTGGGCCTTGCCGCTCTTGGCGCCGGCCGACTCGATCACGTCAGGGTAGATGGTGCCCTGGGCGAGGTACTTGATGTTGTCCAGTTTGCTGGACTGGGCATCGAATACGTCGATGAAGGTGCGGCCGATGATTTTGCGCTTCTTCTCTGGGTCGGACTCGCCGGCCAGGTTGTTGAGGAACTGGTCCTCAGCGTTGGCGCGGATCACCTTGACGCCCATGTTCTCGGCGAACATGGCCATCACTTGCTCACCTTCGTGCAGGCGCAGCAGGCCGTTGTCGACGAAGACGCAGGTCAGTTGGTCGCCGATGGCCTTGTGCAGCAGCGCAGCAACCACGGAGGAGTCAACACCACCGGACAGGCCCAGCAGCACGTTGTCGGTACCGACTTGGGCACGAACTTGGGCGATGGCGTCTTCAGCGATCTTCGACGGGGTCCACAGCGCTTCACACTCGCAGATGTCGAGGATGAAGCGCGACAGGATGCGGCCGCCTTGCTTGGTGTGGGTCACTTCCGGGTGGAACTGCACGCCGTAGTAACGACGCTCGTCGCTGAACATGCCGGCAATCGGGCAGCTCGGGGTGCTGGCCAGGATGTGGAAGTCTTCCGGCATCTTGGTGACTTTGTCACCGTGGCTCATCCACACGTCGAGGCCGAACAGGCCATCGGCGTCGACGTGGTCTTCGATGCCGTCCAGCAGGCGGCTCTTGCCGACCACGTCGACACGGGCATAACCGAATTCACGCAGCTCCGAACCTTCAACCTTGCCGCCCAGTTGCTCGGCCATGGTCTGCATGCCGTAGCAGATACCGAAGACGGGCACGCCCAGGTCGAATACTGCTTGCGGGCAACGCGGGCTGTTGGCTTCGTGCACGGACTCTGGGCCACCGGCGAGGATGACGCCTTTGGGTGCGAATTCGCGGATCGCTTCGTCGTCCATGTCGAACGGATGCAGTTCGCAGTACACGCCGATTTCACGCACGCGGCGGGCGATCAGCTGGGTGTACTGGGAACCGAAGTCGAGGATCAGGATGCGGTGGGCGTGAATGTCGAGGGCCATGAAGTCAGTCTCGTCTAATGAATCAGAAACAACTCGGGGCTGAAAGAACAGCCCCGGTTACTTAACGTTTTGCTGGAAGCCTCAACCTACGCGGTAGTTTGGCGCTTCCTTGGTGATCTGCACGTCGTGGACATGGGATTCAGCCATGCCGGCGCCGGTGATCCGCACGAACTCTGGCTTGGTGCGCATTTCTTCGATGTTGGCGCTACCGGTGTAGCCCATCGAGGAACGCAGGCCGCCCATCAGTTGATGGATGATGGCGCTCAGGGTGCCCTTGTAGGGAACACGGCCTTCGATGCCTTCCGGTACGAGCTTCTCGGCGCCTGCCGAAGAGTCCTGGAAGTAGCGGTCGGAAGAACCTTGAGCCTGGGACATGGCGCCCAGCGAACCCATGCCACGGTAAGCCTTGTACGAACGGCCCTGGAACAGTTCGATCTCGCCCGGCGCTTCTTCGGTACCGGCGAACATCGAACCCATCATCACGCAGGAAGCACCGGCCACGATGGCCTTGGACAGGTCACCGGAGAAACGGATGCCGCCGTCGGCGATCAACGGTACGCCCGTGCCTTCAAGGGCAGCGGCGACGTTGGCGATGGCGCTGATTTGCGGCACGCCCACACCGGCAACGATACGGGTGGTGCAGATCGAGCCAGGGCCGATACCGACCTTGACCGCATCCGCGCCCGCCTCGGCCAGGGCCTTGGCAGCAGCGCCGGTGGCGATGTTGCCGCCGATCACTTGCACTTCAGGGAAATTCTCTTTGACCCAACGCACGCGGTCGATCACACCTTTGGAGTGACCGTGGGCGGTGTCGACCACCACCACGTCAACACCCGCAGCCACCAGGGCCGAAACGCGGTCACCGGTGTCTTTGCCGGTACCGACTGCTGCACCAACGCGCAGACGACCTTGGTCATCCTTGCTGGCCAGCGGGTAAGCCTTGGACTTCTCGATGTCCTTGACGGTCATCATGCCCTTGAGGGTGAACTTGCCATCGACAATCAGCACTTTCTCCAGGCGGTGCTTGTGCAGCAGCTCGCGCACTTCGTGCTTGTCGGCGCCTTCGCGCACGGTGACCAAGCGCTCTTTGGGCGTCATCACTTCACGAACAGGAACATCCAGGCGGGTTTCGAAACGCACGTCACGGGAGGTGACGATGCCGACCAGGTCGCCATCGTGCAGTACCGGCACACCGGAAATGTTGTGCATGCGGGTCAGGTCGAGCAAGTCACGCACCGTGGCATCGGCCTCGATGGTGATCGGGTCCTTGACCACACCGGCTTCGAACTTCTTGACCTTGCGCACTTCGGCAGCTTGCTGCTCGATGGTCATGTTCTTGTGGATAATGCCGATGCCGCCTTCCTGAGCCATGGCGATGGCCAGACGGGCTTCAGTGACGGTGTCCATGGCAGCGGAAACAAGGGGAATATTCAGCTCGATGCCACGGGTTAGGCGGGTCTTGAGACTGACTTCGTTAGGAAGCACCTCGGAATAACCGGGCACTAGGAGAATGTCGTCGAATGTCAGAGCTTCTTGGCTGATACGCAGCATCGCGGGGGCTCCCGAGCGGGAAAATGGAAGCGCGCCATTATATACATGCACCCTGCCCGGCTCAATGTAAAACTCTGACAAACTTGGTAATACTGATAGATGGAGAAAAACAGCGCCCTGTAGGAGCCGGCTTGCCGGCGATGAGGCCCTTGAGCCTTGTGCCAAACCAGAGGCCGCCATCGCCGGCAAGCCGGGCACCTACGGGTTGGGCAGCAGAGGTTTAGAGCTCGACTTTGACCCAGCTCATCTTCTGGTCCAGCCAGTCGGCGAATTCGTCGATAAAGCTTTGCTTGAAGCCCGCTTCGGCCCAGTTGTTAAAGATAAAGCCCAGGTTCGAGAAGCCGCATTCCTGCAGGAACAGGAACCCGTTGATGTCATCTTCATGCCCACACAGCGGGCAGGTGAAGTTGTCGGTGTGGCCGGGCATCCACTCCTCCAGGCTTTCGAACAGGGCCTCGCCGACTTCCTTGCGGCACTCCGGGCAGCCGGCTTCTTCGAGAAAGCCTTTGGCGGGGGTGTAGATGCAGCGCTTGTAGATGATCTCCAGGCCGTTGATCGGCTCGTTGAACGGCAGCGCCTGGGGGTGCAGCACCACCGCGCGGGCACCGTCGGCCAGGGCATAGCCCATGCGGTTGCCGGTACGACCGCAGGTGGTCAGCTCTTCCTTGATGATGTTCTTGCGCACCAGCCAGCGCACGATCGCCCGGGCGCGGGGTTCGTGGACGGGCAAGGTGGAGATTTTCGGGACAAGGATGCTTTGGGAGTTCATGAGGCCTGAGAGTCCTGCGGTGTGTCGTCTGACGCCTTCGCGGGCAAGCCCGCTCCCACAGGGGGTCGCATTCCAATGTGGGAGCGGGCTTGCCCGCGAAGGGGCCCTGAAGGCTGGCAGCTTAATCCCTACCCCACACAGGTCAAGTACTCAAGTATCGCCCAATCAAGGCAAGCCCACTGGCCAACACCAACCACGTCACCAACCGCACAAAGGCTTCACGGGACATGCGCATCGTCAGCCTGCGCCCAACCCACAGCCCCAATGCCATCGCCGGCAACAGGCACAGCGCCAACATCAACAACGGCAAATCCGCATACACCCCGGCTATCAGGAACAGGCTCAGGCGCACCACCGTGCTGCAACTGATCAACGCACTCTGGGTCGCGCGCGCCGCCTCCTTGGGCAGGCGACTGTTCAGGTAGATGGCATATAAAAAGCCACCACTGCCGAACAACGCGCCAAACAGTCCGCCCACCGTGCCCATGGGAATCGACCACTCGGCCGCCAGTTGTGTTGGCCGAGCCTTCACCGCCAGGCTGTAGATCGCGTAGGCACTGATGAACAGGCCCATCAACAGCAGCAACAGGTCTGAATGCAGGTTCAGCAAAAACACCACGCCCAGCGTACAACCGATGGCCATGCACGGCAGCAAGCGCAGCAGCTCCGGCGTGTTCACCTCCCGCCGCGATTGCAGCAGGTTGCCGAACGCCGCGACAAAATCCAGCAGCACCAGCAATGGGATGATCTTTGACAACGGCATGAACAGGATCAGCACCGGCCCCGCCACCAGCGCTGTGCCAAAGCCAGCAATGCCGAACACCACGTAGGCCACGATGATGCCCAGGCCGATCACCAGCCACTCCACGCCACCAAACGACCACTGACTCATCAGCTCAACCGGGCTCATGGGCGATTCCTTATTCGAGATGGCGATCACTTTAGCCATCCATGAGTGTTGCGACTAATATCTTCAAAGCCCTCCACCCATCTCGAAAAGGCATGACGCGTGATCTCAACCCGCCAACTGCGCTACTTCGTCGAAATCGCCGACAGCGGCAGCTTCAGTGCCGCCGCCGAGCGCCTGTTCGTGGCGCAATCGGCCTTGAGCCGGCAGATCAAGGAGCTGGAAACCCAGCTGCAAACCCCACTGTTCGAACGCACGGCACGCCAACCCCGGCTGACTGCGGCGGGCGAGGCCTTTTACCCCCGTGCACGCAACCTGCTGAGTGAGCTGCTCAAGGCCAGCGAGATGGCAACGCAAGTGGGCAACGGCGAACTGGGTACGCTGCGCCTGAGCCATTCGAGCACCGTGCCGATGAGCGGCCCGCTATTGAAAGGCATCAGCACCTGGCTGGAGCGCTGCCCGGGGGTGTCCATGGATATCGTCAAACTGTCCTCCGAGGCGCAGTTGGAGGAAATCGCCGACGGGCGGCTGGAAGTCGGGCTGTTGCGCCTGCCCGTGTTGCGCCAGCGCGAAGGGGTGCGGATCGTGCCGTTATACAGCGAACAATTGCTGCTGGCGGTGCCACCCAATCATCGGCTGTCGCACAGCAACACGCCGGTCGAACTGGCGCGGCTCAAGGATGAGGCGTTTATTTCTATCCCCCATCCCCAGCGCGGCGGCCTGAGCTACCTGTCAGCCGAGTTATGCATGCGCGCCGGGTTTTTCCCCAAGGCGGCGCGGGTCATGTCGCGCAAGACCACCCAGTTGCAGTTGATCCAGGCCGGCTTTGGAATAGCCTTGTTACCAAAATCCATGCAGGACATCGCGCCGGCCAATGTGCACTTTTTGCCCCTGGCCGACCCGGAGTGCCTCAGCACCGTGGCCTTGGCCTGTGCACAGGCGCCGAGCGCGCTGGTGGAGCAATTCTGCCAAACCTTGAACGAATGCCTATAAACTGCCGCCCATGATTAAAGATCCTTTTGCCCGCCTGGGCCTGGACCGCGAAGTCCTGACTGTCAGCCAGCTCAACGGCCGCGCGCGGGTGTTGCTCGAAGACGTGTTCACCAATATCTGGGTCGAAGGCGAGATCTCCAACCTCGCCCGCCCGGCCTCCGGTCACGTGTATTTCACCCTCAAGGACAGCGGCGCGCAGGTGCGTTGTGCACTGTTTCGCAACAACGCCGCGCGGGTACGCCAAGCGTTGAAGGATGGCCTGGCAGTGAAGGTGCGGGGCAAGGTCTCGCTGTTCGAAGGCCGGGGTGATTACCAACTGATCCTCGATACCGTCGAGCCCGCCGGTGATGGCGCGCTGCGCCTGGCGTTCGATGCGCTGAAGGAAAAGCTCAGCGCCGAGGGCCTGTTCAGCGCCGAGCGCAAGGCGCCACTGCCGGCGCACCCTCGCCGCATCGGCATCATCAGTTCGCCAACCGGCGCGGTCATCCGCGACATTATCAGCGTGTTCCGCCGCCGTGCGCCAAACGTTGAACTGACCCTGATCCCCACTGCCGTGCAAGGCCGCGAAGCCATCCCGCAGATTGTGCGCGCCTTGAAACTGGCCGATGCGCGGGGCTTCGATGCGCTGATCCTGGCCCGTGGCGGCGGCTCGTTGGAAGACCTCTGGTGTTTCAACGAAGAAGCCGTGGCCCGTGCGGTGGACGCCTGCGTCACGCCAATCGTCAGCGCCGTCGGGCATGAGACCGATGTGTCCATCAGCGATTTCGTCGCTGACGTGCGCGCCCCGACGCCCTCCGCTGCGGCTGAACTGCTCGCACCCGACGCCAGCCACCTGGTGCGCCAGGTCGACAACCTGCACCGCCGCCTGGTGATGCTGATGCGCAATCGCCTGAGCCACGACCGCCTGCGCCTGGAGGGCATGGCCCGTCGCCTGCGTCACCCCGGCGAACGCCTGCGCCAACAGGCCCAGCGCCTGGATGACCTGGACATGCGCCTGCGCCGTGCCTTCGAACGCAGCCTCAATACCCGCCGCGAGCGGTTGATCCGCCTGGAAACCCGCCTCGCCGGCCAACACCCTGGCCGCCAGCTGGCCCTGCTGCGCCAGCGCCTGGACAGCCTCGCCGAGCGCCTGCCCCGCGCCATGCGCGAAGGCCTCAAGGCGCGCCGCCTGCACCTGCAAAACCAGGTTCAGACACTTCACGTGGTCAGCCCCCTGGCGACCCTGGGCCGAGGCTACAGCATCTTGCTGGACGAGCGCGGCCAGGCGATCCGCAATGCCGCGCAAACCCACACCGGCCAGCGGCTCACCGCGCGCCTGGGTGAAGGCCAATTGCAAGTGCGGGTGGAAGACAACCACCTGACACCCGTCACCCTTTCGTTACTGGATTGATCGATGCCACGTTTTCTCGGTTTGTTGATGCTCGCCTGCCTGACCTTCAATGCCCACGCCGACAGCTATATCACCCGTCTGCTGAACAAGCCGGTGCCTGGTGGCGTTGCGGTGGTCGATCTGGGCACAGCGGCGGCCGCCCCCAAGGCCACGTACCTGAACCGGCCGGTGCTGGTGGTCAAGGAACAGAACAACTGGCTGGCGATCGTCGGTATCCCGCTGACCGTCAAGCCCGGCACCCAGCGTATTACCAGCGGCTCGCAAAACCTGCCGTTTGTGGTGGGCTTCAAGAAGTACCCCGAGCAGCACATCACCTTGAAGAACAAGAGCCAGGTGAACCCGGACCCGGCGCAGCTCAAGCGCATCGAGGGTGAACTGGCGGTGCAGCTCAAGGCTTACCGCAGCTTCAGCCCGAACACGCCGAGCAACCTGCTCCTGGATAAACCGGTCAACGGGCCGCTGTCGAGCAAGTTTGGCGTGCGCCGGTTCTTCAACGGCGAAGAACGCAACCCGCACTCGGGCCTGGACTTCGCAGTCGGCGCCGGCACGCCGATCAAGACCCCGGCAGCCGGCAAGGTGATCCTGACCGGCAACTACTTCTTCAACGGCAACACGGTGTTTGTCGACCATGGTCAGGGCTTTATCAGCATGTTCTGCCACATGTCCAAGATCGACGTGAAAGTCGGCGATCAACTGGCCCGTGGCACGGTGGTGGGCAAGGTCGGCTCCACGGGACGCGCCACCGGGCCACACATGCATTGGAACATCAGCCTCAACGATGCGCGGGTCGACCCAGCGATCTTTATCGGCGCGTTCCAGCCTTGATATGAAGGGTGAGGCTACTGACCTCATCGCGGGCAAGCCCAGCTCCCACATGGGAACACCCTCTTCTGTACGAGCTGGCTTGCCAGCGATGGCGCCAGATCAGTCGCCCTATTGCGCGACCAATAAATGCAGCGCAAACAAAACATAACCCACCAGAAAAAACAGCAATAAAATCTCGCATAACACGCAGATAGCAGAACTTATCTCAATTTTTCTCGACTGCTTGCCATCTTTCACCTCGGCGGTTAGGGTTGGGCTTATGAAAACCTCTCACACCCTCATTCAGCTCCGCCAGCACCGCAGCCTGTGCCTCGTCAGCGCACGACTGCCAGGCTGAATCGATCTGCCTCGCCCCACGTTTTACCCCAAACAATAGTTACTCGGCAGGCCGCCTTTTCTCGGCCCCTACTACAAAGGATTCCCCGATGAGCATGCTCAAAGACCCGTCTTCGAAGTACCGCGCGTTCCCGACCATCGATATTCCAGACCGCACCTGGCCGTCGAAAACCATCACTGAGGCGCCGATCTGGTGCAGTTCCGACCTGCGTGATGGCAACCAGTCGCTGATCGAACCGATGGACGCGGCGAAAAAGCTGCGCTTCTGGAAAACCCTGGTGGCCGTGGGCGTGAAGGAAATCGAAGCGTCGTTCCCGTCCGCCTCGCAAACCGACTTTGACTTCGTGCGTACCCTGATCGAAGAAGGCCACATCCCGGACGACACCACCATCCAGGTGCTGACCCAGGCCCGCGAAGACCTGATCGCACGTACCTTCGAGTCGTTGCGCGGCGCGAAAAAAGCCATCGTTCACCTGTACAACGCCACGTCGCCCTCCTTCCGTCGCATTGTGTTCAACCAGGACAAGGACGGCGTCAAGGCGATCGCGGTCAACGCGGCCAAGCTGTTCGTCAAATACGCAGCCCAACAGCCGGAAACCCAGTGGACGTTCCAGTATTCGCCGGAAACCTTCAGCGCCACTGAACTGGAGTTCGCCAAAGAAGTGTGCGACGCGGTCATCGAGGTGTGGAACCCGACGCCTGAGCACAAGGTGATCCTCAACCTGCCAGCCACCGTTGAATGCGCCACGCCGAACATCTATGCCGACCAGATCGAATGGTTCGGTCGCCATATCAACCGCCGTGACAGCGTGATCATCAGCCTGCACACCCACAACGACCGTGGCACCGGCGTGGCCGCCACCGAGCTGGGCCTGATGGCCGGCGCCGACCGTGTCGAAGGCTGCCTGTTCGGCAACGGCGAGCGCACCGGCAACGTCGACCTCGTCACCGTGGCATTGAACATGTACACCCAGGGCCTGGATCCGCAGCTGGACTTCTCCGACATCGACGGCGTGCGCAAAGTCGTTGAAGAATGCAACCAGATCCAGGTGCACCCTCGTCACCCGTATGTTGGCGACTTGGTCCACACCGCCTTCTCCGGCTCCCACCAGGACGCAATCCGCAAGGGCTTCGCCCAGCAGAAGGACGGCGCGCTGTGGGAAGTGCCGTACTTGCCGATCGACCCAGCCGATATCGGCCGCAGCTACGAAGCGGTGATCCGTGTGAACAGCCAGTCGGGCAAGGGCGGCATCGCCTACCTGCTGGAGCAGGAATACGACATCAGCTTGCCACGCCGCATGCAGATCGAGTTCAGCCAGGTGGTACAGGCCGAAACCGACCGCGTGGGCCTGGAAATGACGGCGCCACAGATCTACGCCTTGCTGCAGCGTGAATACCTGCAAGCCAACACCCCGTACGCGCTGGTCAGCCACCGCCTGCAGGAAGAAAACGGCAACAGCTTTGTCGAGGTCGAAGTCTCGGGCAAAGGCCAGGGCGAAACCAACCTGCACTGGAAAGGCAAAGGCAACGGCGCCCTGGAAGCGCTGGTGGCTGGCTTGCCGATTGGCGTGGAGATCATGGACTACAACGAACACGCTATCGGTGCGGGCACCAATGCCAAGGCCGCGGCCTACATCGAACTGCGCGTGAACGGCGAGCGCCCGGTGCATGGTGTGGGCATTGATGAAAACATCACTACTGCCAGCTTCAAGGCGTTGTTCAGCGCGCTGAACCGCTCGTTGAGCCAGCAGGAAGCCAAGGCGGCGTAATCAGCTGCTGAAATGCGAAAGGCCCCTGGGTGTGAATCCAGGGGCCTTTTTTATTTGAGAGGTGTGGTGAGGGTTCTGACCTCTTCGCGAGCAAGCCCGCTCCCACATTCGACCGCGTTTTTCCTGTAGGAATGCAGTTCAATGTGGGAGCGGGCTTGCTCGCGAAAGCGGTCTGTCAGACAAACTGGAAAGTATCAGCATCCAGGTTCGCCGGGAATTTAGTGCGATACGCCGCCAACTCCGCCGCATTCAGGCTCACCTGAAACACCCCGTCCGCCTCCCCCGCACTCAGCAGCGTCTCCCCCTGGAAATCCAGCACCTGGCTGTCGCCGGTGTAGGCAAAGCCCTTGCCGTCGGTACCGACCCGGTTCACCGCCGCCACGTAGCACAGGTTCTCGATGGCGCGTGCCGGCAACAGTCGATTCCAATGTTGGCGCCGTGCACCGGGCCAGTTGGCGGTGTACAGCAGCAGGTCGGTGTCGTGAGCGTCGCGGCTCCACACCGGGAAGCGCAGGTCGTAACAAATCAGCGGGCGAATGCGCCAGCCCTTCAACTCGAACTGCACCTGGCGCTCACCCGGCGTGTAGTGATCGTGCTCGCCGGCCATACGAAAGAGGTGACGTTTGTCGTAATGCAGCACCTCACCATCCGGCCGTGCCCACAACAGGCGGTTGCGGTGGCTGCCGTCGGCGGCCTGGATGATCACGCTACCGGTGATCACCGCGTTGTACTTGGCAGCCTGGGCCTGGAGCCAATGGTGGGTCGGGCCGCGCTCCGGCTCGGCAAGGGTTGCCGAGGCCATGGAGAAACCGGTGGTGAACATCTCCGGCAACACGATCAGGTCAGCGCCCCTGGCCTGCTCCAACAGCCCCTCGAAATGTTCGAGGTTGGCCTGGCGGTCGTGCCAGGCCAGGGTGGTCTGGATCAGGGCGATGTTCAGGTCGGGCAATGCATTCAGATCACGCATAGTTTTTCCGCTGCCTGCTGCAGCGTCTCCTCGCGTTTGGCAAAGCACAGGCGCACCAGGCGCTGACCTTGGGGCGGGTCCTGATAGAACACCGAGACCGGGATGGTCGCCACGCCGTGCACGCGGGTCATCCACAAGGACATGGCGACGTCATCCAAGTCCGGGCGAATCTGTGAGTAATCCACCAATTGGAAATAGGTGCCGGTCACCCGGGTGAAGCTGAACCGCGATGGCGCCAGCAAGTCGCAGAACAGATCGCGCTTGGCCTGGTAGAACGCTGGCAGTTCCTCGACGTGTTCCGGGTGCTCGGCCATGAAGTCGGCCAACGCGTATTGCAGCGGAGTCACGCCGCAGAAGTTGACGTATTGGTGCACCTTGCGCAGCTCGGCCGTGAGGGCCGGCGGGGCGACTACATAGCCGGTTTTCCAACCCGTGACGTGGTAGGTCTTGCCGAAGGAGCTGACCACGAACGCCCGCTGGTACAGCTCTTCATGGGCCAGCACGCTGACGTGGGGCACGCCATCAAAGACCAGGTGTTCGTAGACTTCATCGCTGACCAGGTAGATATCGCGGTCACGGATCAAGTCGGCCAATTGGTCCAGCTCGGCACGGCTGATCAGCGCGCCGGTCGGGTTGTGCGGCGAATTGAGAATGATCATGCGCGTGCGCGATGACAGCGCCGCCTTGATCTTCTCGAAGTCCAGCGCGAAGCCATCAAGGCTCAGTTGCACGTGCACACAGCGCCCACCGGCCAGCTGGACCGAGGGTTCATAGCTGTCGTAGCTGGGGTCGAACACGATGACTTCATCACCGTTGCGAATCACCGCCTGGATCGCGCAGAAGATCGCCTCGGTCGCGCCCGGGGTGATAGTCACTTCACTGTCGGCATTGACCGTGGCGCCATAGCTACAGGAGATTTTGGCAGCCACCTGCTGACGCAGTACGGGCAGGCCGGTCATGGGGGCATATTGGTTGTGGCCGAGGGCGATATGCCTGCCCACTGCATCGAGCAAACCCTGGGGGCCATTGAAGTCAGGGAAGCCCTGGGACAGGTTGAGCGCGCCGGTTTCGGCGGCCAGTTGCGACATGGTGGTGAAGATGGTCGTGCCGACATTCGGCAGCTTGCTGGTGATCATCGAAAGGCCCCTGCAGGTGAACCCCAAGTTTTAAGCTGCCGGCCGCACGGGGTCAAGGCACAAACCCTCGCGCACAAAAAAGGGCTCATCAAGAGCCCTTTTTGCGAGGTCGGAATCAGCGCTTGTCGCGGCGCTTCTTGTCGGCCTTCTTGTGGTGAGTCATCAAACGACGCTTCTTGTTCACCTGGCGGTCAGTCAGCGTGTTCTTGTTGCCTTCGTACGGGTTGTCACCGCCTTTGAACTCGATGCGGATCGGCGTACCGACCAGCTTCAAGACGCGACGGTAGGTGTTTTCCAGATAACGCACGTAGGACTTTGGCACCTTCTCGATCTGGTTACCGTGGATCACGATAATCGGCGGGTTGGCACCCCCCAAGTGGGCGTAACGCAGCTTGATCCGACGGTTGTTGACCATCGGCGGCGCGTGCTCGCCCACCGCGTCTTCCAGGATCTGGGTGAGGCGGTTGGTCGGCCAGCGGGTGACCGCGGACTTGAACGAGTTCTGGACGGACGCGTAGAGGTTGCCCACGCCGGTGCCGTGCAGGGCCGAAATGAAGTGGATATCGGCGAACTCGACGAAGAACAGCCGGCGTTGCAGCTCGATCTTCACGAAATCGCGCTCGCTTGGCGTCATGCCGTCCCACTTGTTGATCGCAATCACCAGCGCCCGACCGGCTTCAAGAGCAAAGCCCAGCAGGTTGAGATCGTGATCCACCACGCCTTCGCGGGCGTCCATCACAAAGATCACCACGTTGGCGTCTTTGATCGCTTGCAGGGTTTTCACCACGGAGAACTTTTCAACTTCCTCGTGGATCTTGCCGCGCTTGCGCACACCGGCGGTGTCGATCAGCGTGTACTTCTCGTCGTTACGCTCGAACGGGATGTAGATACTGTCGCGGGTGGTGCCAGGTTGGTCGTACACGATAACCCGATCTTCACCGAGCATGCGGTTGACCAGCGTGGACTTGCCGACGTTGGGGCGGCCGATGATGGCGATCTTGATACCGTCTTTTTCGCTCGGGCCAGGAATGCGCTTGGCTTCCTCACCTTCGGCAACGATCTCTTCTTCGCCCTCTTCTTCCTCGACGTCATCCTTCGGGAAACTGCTCAGGGCAATTTCCAGCATCTGCGTAATGCCGCGACCGTGAGCACCGGCGATCGGGATCGCATCACCCAGGCCCATTGGGCTGAATTCGGCACGGGCCAGTTCAGGATCGATGTTGTCGATCTTGTTGGCGACCACGTAGGAACGCTTGTTGCGCTTGCGCAGGTGCTCGCCAATCATCTGGTCGGCAGCGGTGTAGCCCGCACGGGCGTCCACCAGGAACAACACGACATCGGCTTCTTCAATGGCCAGCAGCGACTGCTCGGCCATCTTTTCGTCCATGCCATGCTCGTCACCGGAGATACCACCGGTGTCGACAATAATGTAGGAGCGCCCTTGCCACTTTGCCTCACCGTATTGGCGATCACGGGTCAGACCGGACAAGTCGCCAACGATGGCGTCACGAGTCCTAGTCAGGCGGTTGAACAAGGTGGACTTGCCGACGTTAGGTCGGCCCACCAGGGCGATTACGGGAACCATGCGGCTCTCCACTTCGTTATTTCAGAAAATACAAAAGCCGCTGCAAGGCAGCGGCTGGTGCTCGGGGCAGCATCGTCAGATGCCGCATGCCCCGCCGAAGCGGGGCCGCCTGGGTGTTACCCCAAGCATAGTTCTTACTTGATGGTCAGCGCTTCCAGCTTGCCGCTGTTGCCAAACACATAAAGCATGTTACCCACGACCAGCGGACGAGCGCGCAGGCCGTCGCTGTCGATACGCTCGCGACCGACAAAGCGACCGTCCACCTGGCTCAGCAGGTGCAGGTAGCCTTCGAAGTCGCCCACGGCAACGTAGCTGGAGAAGACTTCCGGTGCCGACAGTTGACGGCGAGCCAGGGAGTCATTGCTCCACAACGCAGTGGTGGAACGCTCGTCGACACTTTCAACGGTGCCCGACGCCAGGCTCACATAGACGCTGCCAAACCCTTGGGCGACACCGGCATAGCTGGAAGCATCACGCTGCCAGTTGATGCGGCCGCTCTGCAGGTCCAGCGCAGCCACGCGGCCTTGGTAGGTCGCGACGTAGATGGTTTCACCCGACAGCAGCAGGCCGCCGTCGATGTCCACTACGCGGTCCAGTTCGGAACGACCTTGAGGGATTGCCACGCGGGTTTCCCAGGCCGGCACGCCGTTCTGGGTATCCAGGGCGACCACTTTACCGGTCGACAGGCCTGCAACGGCCAGATTATTGGTCACAATCGGACCACTGGTGCCGCGCAACGTCAGGACCGCAGGGGTGCTGTCGTACAACCAGCGCTGGTTGCCGGTAGCGGCATCCAGGCCGATCACGCGGTCATCCTGGGTTTGCACCACCACGACGTCGCCGTTCGTAGCCGGTGCAGCCAGTACTTCGCTGGTCACGCGAGCGCGCCATTTTTCTTCACCGCTGCTGGAGTCCAGGGCAATCACATCACCCTTGAGCGTGCCCACCAGCACCAGGCCGTAGCCGACGCCCACACCACCGGAAACCGGCAGTTCGAGGTCTTTTTTCCACTTCACGTCGCCGTTCATGCGATCCATGGAGATGATCACACCCGTGGAGTCAGTGGCGACAATGTTGTCGCCATCGATCGCGGGCTGCAGCAGGTTGTAGAGGTCACCCTGACCATCACCCACCGAGCGGCTCCACTGCTTTTGCAGGATCACTTCTTCCTTGAAGCTGGTCAGCTCGGCAGGAGGCAGTTCTTTTTTGCTGTTGCTGCTGCAACCCGCGGCCAAAACGGCCAGAGCCAGCAATGCTGCATGTTTCCAACGGATCACGTCACGCATCCCCTTTGGCCAAGTCGTCCAGCTTGATTTGTAAGCCACCGACCGCCGCTTCATCAGACAGCGCCGCCTTGGCTTTTTTGTACGCAGCATTGGCTTCGTCGTTACGACCCAGTTGGACCAGCAGGTCGCCCTTGAGCTCTTCACGAGTGGCTACAAATGCCTTGTCAGCATCGCCGTCGAGCAGTTTGAGTGCTTCGTCAGCCTTGTTCTGTGCTGCCAATACCTGAGCCAGGCGCTGACGTGCGATTTCACCCAGGGTCGGGTTGGTCGGCTTGTCGGCGATGGCCTTCAGCTCAGCCGCAGCGTCATCCAGCTTGCCGGTGTCGACCGCGACCTTCGCGACGAACAGGCTGCCGTATTGGGCGTAGGTGCTACCGCCGAATTCGCTTTTCAGCTTGCCGGCCAGGTCCGCCACCTGCGCAGGATCAGGCTTGCCGTCCGGCGTCAGCGTGGTTTCCAGCAATTGCTGATAGAGGATCGAGGCGCCTTGGGACTGGTTGGCCTGATACTTGTGCCAGGCTTGCCAGCCGAACACCACCACTAAAGCCAGCAGGCCGCCAGTCACCAGGGGCTTGCCGTTACGCTGCCACCAGTCCTTCAGCTCGGCCAGTTGCTCATCATCAGTACTCGACACCCCAATACTCCTTAATCGCTAAATTCGGCTGTTCGACAGCTTCAACCCTGCACGACGCAGGTGGCCAAGTGCGCGGCGAGCGCATCAAAGGCAATGTTCTGTTGCTCGCCCTGGCCACGCAGGGGTTTGAAACCTATCACTTGCTGGGCCAGTTCGTCATCGCCCAGGATCAGCGCATACAGCGCACCGCTCTTGTCGGCCTTCTTGAACTGGCTCTTGAAGCTGCCGGCGCCGGCATTGATCTGCAGGCGCAGGTTCGGCAACTGGTCGCGCACTTTTTCGCTCAAGGCCAGGGCTGCCAGTTCGGCAGCCTCGCCAAAGGCGCACAGGTACACGTCCACCTGACGGGAGATCTCTTCCGGGACCTTCTCCAGAGTTTCCAGCAGCAGGATAAGCCGCTCGATACCCATGGCGAAGCCAACGCCTGTGGTCGGCTTGCCGCCCATCTGCTCGACCAGGCCGTCGTAACGACCACCGGCACATACGGTGCCCTGGGCGCCGAGTTTGTCGGTGACCCACTCGAATACGGTCTTGCTGTAGTAGTCGAGGCCACGCACCAGCTTGGTGTTGATCACGAACGGAATACCGGCCGCCTCCAAACGAGCCTTGAGGCCCTCGAAGTGGATACGGGACTCGTCGTCCAGGTAATCGGCCATTTTCGGCGCATTGACCAGCACAGCCTGGGTGTCAGCGTTCTTGGTATCCAGCACGCGCAACGGGTTGGTTTTCAGACGGCGCTGGCTGTCTTCGTCCAATTTGTCCAGGTGGGCCGACAGGTACTCGACCAAGGCTACTTTATAGCGGCCACGGGATTCGCTGGTGCCCAGGCTGTTGAGTTCAAGCTTGACCGCGTCACGGATGCCCAACAGGCCCCACAGGCGCCAGGTCAGCACGATCAGCTCGGCATCGATGTCCGGGCCTTCGATGTTGAACACTTCCAGGCCGATCTGGTGAAACTGGCGATAACGGCCTTTCTGAGGACGTTCGTGACGGAACATCGGGCCGATGTACCACAGTTTCTGCGGCTGGCCAGCACCGGTGAGACCATGCTCAAGCACTGCACGCACGCACGCCGCGGTGCCTTCCGGACGCAGGGTCAGGGAGTCGCCGTTGCGGTCTTCAAAGGTGTACATCTCTTTTTCGACGATGTCGGTCACTTCACCGATGGAGCGCTTGAACAGCTCGGTGAATTCCACGATCGGCATGCGGATCTGCTTGTAACCGTAGTTATCCAGCAGGCGCGCGACGGTGCCTTCGAAGTAACGCCACAGCGGCGTCTGCTCCGGCAGGATGTCGTTCATGCCACGAATGGCTTGCAGAGACTTGCTCACATCAAATCCTTAAATTCGTTCAATCAGCCGCGCGCGATCAGCGCTGCGTCAGCCGCGACCTTCTCGGCCGCTTTCTCGCGGATCAGTCTTTCGAGCTCATCCACCAGATTGTCATTCGTCAGCTTCTGCGACGGCTTGCCGTCGATGTAGATCAGGTTCGGCGTACCGCCGGTCAACCCGATGTGTGCCTCTTTGGCTTCACCCGGGCCGTTGACCACGCATCCAATGACCGCAACATCCAGCGGCACCAGCAGGTCCTCGAGGCGCCCTTCCAGTTCGTTCATGGTTTTCACCACGTCGAAGTTCTGCCGCGAGCAGCTCGGGCAGGCAATGAAGTTGATGCCACGGGAACGCAAATGCAGGGACTTGAGAATGTCGTAACCGACTTTCACTTCCTCTACCGGGTCTGCCGCCAGGGAGATGCGGATGGTATCGCCAATCCCTTCGGCGAGCAGCATACCGAGACCCACCGCAGATTTCACTGTGCCTGAGCGCAAACCGCCTGCTTCAGTGATACCCAAGTGCAGGGGCTGCACGATTTCCTTGGCCAGCAGGCGGTAGGCTTCCACCGCCATGAACACGTCGGAGGCCTTTACGCTGACCTTGAAGTCCTGGAAATTCAGGCGTTCAAGGTGCTCGACGTGGCGCAACGCCGATTCAACCAGCGCAGCCGGTGTCGGCTCACCGTATTTTTTCTGCAGGTCTTTTTCCAGGGAACCGGCGTTCACGCCGATGCGAATCGGAATCCCGCGATCACGGGCGGCGTCCACCACGGCACGCACGCGGTCTTCACGACCGATGTTGCCCGGGTTGATCCGCAGGCAATCAACGCCCAGTTCGGCTACACGCAACGCGATCTTGTAGTCGAAGTGGATGTCGGCAACCAGTGGCACCTTGACCAGTTGCTTGATGCGACCAAAGGCTTCGGCAGCGTCCATGTCCGGCACGGAGACGCGCACGATGTCCACGCCAGCCGCTTCCAGACGGTTGATCTGGGCAACGGTGGCAGCCACATCATTGGTGTCGCTGTTGGTCATGCTCTGTACCGCGATGGGGGCGTCGCCACCCACCGGCACCGAGCCGACCCAGATCTTGCGCGATACGCGACGTTTGATTGGAGATTCGCCGTGCATGACTATTGTCCCAACTTCAGGCGAGCGGTCTCGCCACTGGTGAACGGCGCTACGTCCACAGGCTGGCCGTTGTAGGCCACTTGCGCGCCACGGGCAAAGCCCAGACGCAGCGTCAAAGGAGGCTTGCCGCCCTGGTCAAGAGTATCTCCCTTACGCTTCAGACCGCTAAACAGCACTTTGCCATTGCCATCGGTGACTTGCGTCCAGCAGTCAGCGATGAAGGTAATCTGGATACGCCCGTCGCCCGCGATCAATGCAGGGGTGGTGGGTGGTGAAATCGCTGGCGCAGCCGGTGTGGCTGGCGCAGGGGTCGCTGGCGCTTGAACCGGCGCGGCAGGCGTATGGGCCTGGGCAACGGGAGCCACCGGGGTATGGGCCGGTGCAGCCGGGGCGGGCACGGCAGCGGTGGCGGCAGGCGCGGTTTCAGGCGCTGGCTGCTCGGTGGCAGCAGGTGCTTCAGGCGCAGCCTGGCTCTCGGCGACGGCCTGGTCTTCCGGCTCGTCCAGCGGATGAATCTGGGTGGTGCCGTCGGCGCTTTCGACTTCGACGTGCTCCATGGCATTGCTCGTCAGGTCTTTGTTGCGCTGGGACGTCTGGTCTTGCCACCAGACGAAGCCGCCGCCGATCACGGCGATCAGCAACAACAGGCTGACGATGCGCAAAATAGTGTGGGAAACCCGCACCGGCTCTTCGATACGGCCCAGGCCATGCACATTGCTGCCCTGAGAGTCCGTACCGGTGAACTGGTCGAATTCCTGGACCAGAACGGCCTGGTCAATGCCCAGCAACTTGGCGTAAGCGCGGATATAGCCGCGGGCAAAGGTATGCCCAGGCAGCTTGTCGAACGCGCCGGCTTCCAGGTTGGCCAGGGATGTACTGGTCAAATTGAGCTTGAGGGCCACTTCTGCCAGCGACCAGCCATTGCTTTCGCGGGCCTGACGCAAGGTCTCGCCTGGGTTTACGCGATTAGCTGCTACAACTTCCGGGTGCGCCGCTTTCATCATTGCTCCGACAGGTATTGCTGATATTCCGGCGTACCGGGATAGAGTCGTTCGAGTTGCTGGCCAAAACGTGCGGCCGTGTCGCGTTCTTCATGAACCGTCGCCAGGCGCACACCGAGCAATAGACTACGTGCATTTTGCCCGCTGAGCAGGCTAAAACGCTCGTAATAGTCACGTGCCGGCACATAATGCCTGTCTTCGTAAGACATCTCAGCCATTTCGAGCAACGCACGTGGCTGGCGACTGTTCAAGTGCAGGGCTTTTTCCAGATGCTGACGGGCGCTGTCGCGCTGGCCGAGGCGCATCGAGGTCACCCCAAGGTTCTCGAACACCCGCGAACGTTCAGGATAGAGGGTATCGGCAGCGGCTTGCTGGAAATAACGGGCGGCCTGGTCATACCGCTTGTGCGCGAAGAGGAAGCTGCCGTAGTTGTTCAGCAGCCGCGCATCGGCGGGACGGGTGGCCAAGGCCTTCTGGAAATACTGATCGGCCAGTTCAGGCTCGGCCTGGGCCTGGAACACCAGGGCCAGGGCCGCATTGGCGTCGGCATCGTCGCTGTCGAGCTCAAGAGCCTTCTTCAACGGCACCTTGGCCTGTTCGCTCATGCCTTGCTGCAGGTAACCCAAACCCAGTTGCACATAGGCAACTCGCGCCTCGTCACGGCCTTTACCGGTTTGCAAAGGGCTGTCATGGCCCGATGAAACACAACCGGCCGCAAGACCGGTAACAAGCAAAAGCAGCGCAAGGCGCAAGGGCATAGAGATCCTCTCTCAGATTCGATTCACAGCGATCAGCGGCAAATCGTCGGCGGCGTTCTGTTCGCGTCCGGCGATATAACGTTCGCTGCGGCGGGTGCGGTCCATCACCTGCCCTACCAATTGGCCACAGGCGGCGTCGATGTCTTCACCACGGGTGGTGCGGACGGTGACGTTGTAGCCAGCCTGGTGCAGTTGATCCTGGAAACGGCGGATGGCGTTGTTGCTCGGCCGCTCGTAGCCAGAATGGGGAAACGGGTTAAACGGAATCAGGTTGATCTTGCACGGGGTATCCTTGAGCAACTCGATCATCTCGATCGCGTGCTCGACCTTGTCGTTGATGTCCTTGAGCAGGGTGTACTCAATGGTCAACACACGCTTTTCGCCCAAGGTCGCCATGTAGCGCTGGCAAGATTCGAGCAGCATCTTAAGCGGATACTTCTTGTTGATCGGCACCAATTGGTTACGCAATGCGTCATTGGGTGCGTGCAGCGACAGCGCCAGGGAGACGTCGATGTGCTTGGCCAGTTCATCGATCATCGGTACCACGCCGGAGGTCGACAGGGTTACACGGCGCTTGGAGATGCCGTAGCCCAGGTCGTCCATCATCAGGTGCATGGCCGAAATGACGTTGTCGAAGTTCAGCAGCGGCTCACCCATGCCCATCATCACCACGTTGGTGATGGCACGGTCGACGGTCGCCGGGACGCTGCCAAAGGATTTGTTGGCAATCCACACTTGGCCGATGACTTCGGCGGCGGTGAGGTTGCTGTTGAAGCCTTGCTTGCCGGTGGAGCAGAAACTGCAGTCCAGGGCACAGCCTGCCTGGGACGAAACGCACAAGGTGCCGCGCTTGCCCTGGGGAATGTAGACGGTCTCGACGCAGCTGCCGGACGCCACGCGCACCACCCACTTACGGGTGCCGTCGCTGGAGATGTCCTCGCTGACCACTTCGGGACCACGGACCTCGGCAATGGCCTTGAGCTTGTCGCGCAGGGCCTTGCTGACGTTCGTCATGGCGTCGAAATCGTCGACGCCAAAGTGGTGAATCCACTTCATTACCTGACCGGCACGGAAACGCTTCTCCCCGATTGAGTCGAAGAATTTCTCCATTTCCGGCTGAGTCAGACCCAGCAGGTTGGTTTTAACAGTCGATGTAGTCATGGATTCACCCTCACTCTTTAAGCCGATGCTTAGCGAGCGGTTACTTCAGTAGCAGCGAAAAAGTAAGCGATTTCGCGAGCAGCAGCGGCTTCGGAGTCCGAACCGTGAACAGCGTTGGCGTCGATGGACTCGGCGAAGTCAGCACGGATGGTGCCAGCAGCCGCTTCTTTAGGGTTGGTAGCGCCCATCAGCTCACGGTTCAGAGCGATAGCGTTTTCGCCTTCCAGAACCTGAACAACAACAGGACCGGAGATCATGAAGGCAACCAGGTCGCCGAAGAAACCACGAGCGCTGTGCTCAGCGTAGAAGCCTTCAGCTTCAGCTTTGGACAGTTGCTTGAGTTTCGAAGCTACAACCTTCAGGCCGGCTTTTTCGAAACGAGTGGTGATCTCGCCGATGACGTTTTTTGCAACAGCGTCAGGCTTGATGATGGAGAAAGTACGTTGAACAGCCATGGTGTAACTCCAGAAACGGTAATTTACGAAAAATTAAACCCGCGAATTATACGCGGGTTATTGGGTATTGCCTAACTGCGTAAAGGAGGCGTCAGTCCTGTTCTTCTTTCCAGGCAGTCTGGATCGCTTCCAGGACCTTCTCACCGCCGCGATCACGCTCATCTTCGAACCCTGGCAATGCCATGACCATGTCACGCAAAGCAACAAAGTTCAGCGAATAAGGGTCCAGGTCCGGATGACCATCCGCCAACAGAATGGCGATTTCTTGTACATCAACCCATTTCAGGCTCATGACATTTCCTTGAATCAATGCGGCGCTTCGGCGGCATGGTTGAGGGAATATTTCGGGATTTCGACGGTAATGTCTTCCGTTCCGACCTTTGCCTGACAGCTTAGGCGCGAATGGGCTTCCAGGCCCCATGCGCGGTCAAGAAAGTCCTCCTCCAGCTCGTCGGCCTCTTCCAGCGTATTGAAACCCTCGCGGATAATGCAGTGACAAGTGGTGCAGGCGCAGACGCCGCCGCAGGCACTCTCGATCTCGATGTGGTTGTCATGGGCAACTTCGAGGATGGACTTGCCGGTCTCAGCCTCCACGACCATACCGTCCGGGCAATGCTCGGCGTGTGGCAGAAAAATGACCTGCGGCATTAATTATTCCTCGATTTCATTCAGGTTGCGTCCCGCCAGGGCGGCTTTTACCGTCTGGTCCATACGACGGGCGGCAAAGGCATCGGTCACTTGCGACAGGCGCTTGGTCTGTTGCTCGATGGCATAACCATCGGTGCCCTTCATCAGTTCGGCCAGCTCCTGCATCTGCAGGTCGATGACCAGGCGCTCTTCGGCATCCAGCAGACGCTCGCCGTCGACCTCAAGGGCGCCCTGCACAGCCTCCAGCAGGCGCTGGGCGTCGACTTGCTGCTCACGCAGCACGCGGGCGACCTTGTCGTCACCGGCGTACTGGAACGAATCCTTGAGCATCTTGGCGATTTCACCGTCGGTGAGGCCGTAGGACGGCTTGACCTGGATACTGGCTTCAACACCCGAGCCCAGCTCGCGCGCAGCCACATTCAGCAGGCCGTCGGCGTCGACCTGGAAGGTCACGCGAATCTTTGCTGCGCCCGCGACCATGGCCGGGATACCGCGCAATTCAAAGCGTGCCAGGGAGCGGCAGTCGCTGATCAGTTCGCGCTCGCCTTGCAGCACATGAATCATCATGGCCGTCTGGCCATCTTTGTAGGTGGTGAAGTCCTGGGCACGGGCGACGGGGATGGTGGTGTTGCGCGGAATCACCTTCTCCATCAGACCGCCCATGGTTTCCAGACCCAAGGACAACGGAATCACATCGAGCAGCAGCAGTTCGCCACCATCGCGCTTGTTGCCAGCCAGGGTATCGGCCTGGATCGCTGCACCAATGGCCACGACTTGATCCGGGTCGATTTCCGTCAGCGGCTGGCGACCGAAGGCTTCAGCAACCGCTTCACGCACGCGCGGCACGCGGGTAGAGCCACCGACCATGACCACGGCACCGACGTCTTCCAGCTCGATACCAGAATCGCGCACGGCGCGGCGGCAGGCTTTAAGGCTGCGGGCAACCATCGGTTCGATCAACGTATCGAAGGCCTCTCGAGTCAATTGGGCCGACCAGGTGCCGTAGGACACTTCAACCGTTGCAGCATCCGTCAGTGCTTCCTTGGCGGCGCAGGCAGTTTGCAGCAAGTTGCGCTGCGCGCCCGGGTCCAGGTCGGCCGACAAGCCGGCGCTGCTGATGATCCAGCCTGCGATGGCATGGTCGAAGTCATCGCCGCCCAAGGCACTGTCGCCACCGGTAGCGAGCACTTCGAAGACACCGCCGGTCAGGCGCAGGATCGAAATATCAAAGGTGCCGCCGCCCAGGTCATAAATGGCAACCAGGCCTTCCGCGTGCTGGTCCAGGCCATAAGCCACGGCTGCTGCAGTCGGCTCGTTGAGCAGGCGCAACACGTTCAGGCCGGCGAGTTTTGCCGCGTCCTTGGTGGCTTGGCGCTGGGCGTCATCGAAGTAAGCAGGCACAGTGATCACCGCGCCGACCAGTTCGCCGCCCAACGTGCTTTCCGCGCGCTGGCGCAGCACCTTGAGGATATCGGCCGACACTTCCACCGGGCTTTTCGGGCCCTGGACGGTGTCGATGAACGGCATATGGGATTCGCCACCGACAAAACGGTACGGCAGCTGGTCGCCCAGTTGCTTGACGTCGGACAGACCACGACCCATCAAGCGCTTGACCGACAGCACGGTATTCAGAGGGTCGGTAGACGCCGCCAGCTTGGCCGACTCACCGACTTCGGTGCGATCAGCGTGGTAGCGCACGGCAGACGGCAGGATCACCTGGCCATCCGCGTCAGGCAACGGCTCGGACAGGCCGCTGCGCAGGGCAGCAACCAGGGAATTGGTGGTGCCCAGGTCAATCCCGACCGCCAGGCGACGCTGGTGCGGTTGAGGGCTTTGGCCGGGTTCGGCGATTTGCAGTAGGGCCATGGTAATCAGGTCTTATCTGTCTATCAGGCGTGCATCACGGGCAGCACACGGGGTTAATCGTCGAGGCGCTCTTCTAGCTGGCGCACTTCGTAGGTGAGCTTGTCGAGGAACTGCATGCGCCGCATCAGGCGTTCGGCCTGCTCGCGTTGCGCCGCATCATCCCAACAGGCTGCGAAGCTTTCGTTGAGCGCATCCTGGGCCGTTTTCAGACGACGCTTGAAGACCGCGACACCCGCCAGATCGGCTTCGTCCTGCAAGTCTTCGAGCTCTTCGCGCCACTGCATCTGCTGCATCAGGAAGTCCGGGTCGTGCACCGTGACTTCCAACGGCAACTCCCCACCGTTCATGGCGAGCAGATAGCGCGCACGCTTGGGCGGGTTTTTCAGCGTCTGATAGGCTTCGTTGAGGCTGGCCGATTTCTCCAGCGCCACGCGCTGCTCACGCTCGGAGGCGTCAGCAAAGCGGTCTGGATGCACGCCACGCGCCAGCTCTCGGTAGCGCGCAGCAAGCTGATCGAGGTCCAGGCGAAAGCTCGGCTGCAGCTCGAATAAAGCGAAATGACAAGGAGTACCCACGAATAGCCTCAGATGTTGAAGCTTTCGCCGCAGCCACATTCACCGCGCACGTTGGGGTTGTTGAACTTGAAGCCTTCGTTCAACCCTTCCTTGACGAAATCGAGTTCGGTGCCGTCCAGGTAGGTCAGGCTTTTAGGGTCGATGATCACTTTTTCGCCGTGACTTTCGAACACCTGGTCTTCCGCAACCACCTCGTCGACAAACTCCAGCACGTAGGCAAGGCCGGAACAGCCCGTGGTGCGAACACCCAGACGAATCCCCTCACCTTTACCGCGCCCATTCAGGGAGCGGCGAATGTGCTGCGCAGCCGCTTCTGTCATGCTGATAGCCATCGTTGACTCCTTACTCGTCGCCAAATTGCTTAGATCAAGCCTTTCTTCTGCTTGTAGTCGCGAACGGCCGCCTTGATGGCGTCTTCTGCGAGTACCGAGCAGTGGATTTTCACTGGCGGCAGGGCCAGTTCTTCGGCCAGCTGGGTGTTGCTGATAGTGACAGCCTCATCCAGGGTCTTGCCTTTCATCCATTCGGTCGCCAGGGAGCTGGAGGCGATGGCAGAACCGCAGCCGTAAGTCTTGAACTTGGCGTCTTCGATGACGCCGTTGTCATTGACCTTGATCTGCAGGCGCATGACGTCGCCGCACGCCGGAGCGCCGACCATGCCGGTGCCGACATCTGGGTCTTCCGCGTCCATCTTGCCGACGTTACGCGGGTTTTCGTAGTGGTCGATGACCTTTTCGCTGTAAGCCATGGTACTGAATCCTCACTCATCAGGGCCGCTCTGGAACCCTGTAGAAACGCCTGCGTTTTCCGCCACGTTCCTACAGAGCTGGGGTGGCGGCTTCTATAGTTAGTGTGCCGCCCACTCGATCTTGGAAATATCGACACCGTCTTTGTACATGTCCCACAGCGGCGACAGAACGCGCAGCTTGTTGACGGCTTCGCAGACTTTCTGCGCGGCGTAGTCGACTTGCTCTTCGGTGGTGAAACGGCCGAACGTAAAGCGGATCGAGCTGTGTGCCAGTTCGTCGTTGCGGCCCAGGGCGCGCAGCACGTACGAAGGCTCAAGGGACGCCGAGGTGCAGGCCGAACCGGACGAAACCGCCAGGTCCTTGAGCGCCATGATCAGCGACTCGCCTTCGACGTAGTTGAAGCTCAAATTCAGGTTGTGCGGTACACGGGCGGTCATGCTGCCGTTGATGTACAGCTCTTCGAGGCCTTCGACCTGCTTGTAGAAGCGGTCGCTCAGGGCTTTGATACGGATGTTTTCGGCAGCCATGTCTTCCTTGGCTACGCGGAAGGCTTCGCCCATGCCAACGATCTGGTGGGTCGCCAGGGTGCCCGAACGCATGCCGCGCTCGTGACCGCCGCCGTGCATGGTGGCTTCGATACGCACACGTGGCTTGCGGCTCACGTACAGGGCGCCGATGCCTTTAGGGCCATAGGTCTTGTGGGCAGAGAACGACATCAAGTCGACTTTCAGTTTCGACAGGTCGATATCGACCTTGCCGGTGGACTGGGCAGCGTCGACGTGCAGCAGCACACCCTTGGAGCGGGTCAGCTCGCCGATGGCCGCGATGTCGTTGATGGTGCCGATTTCGTTGTTCACGTGGATCACGGAAACCAGGATGGTGTCTTCACGCAGGGCCGCTTCGATCATGGCCGGGGTGACGATACCGTCGGTGGTTGGCTCAAGGTAGGTGACCTCGAAACCTTCACGCTCCAGTTGGCGCATGGTGTCCAGGACAGCCTTGTGCTCAATCTTGGTGGTGATCAGGTGCTTGCCTTTGGTCGCGTAGAAATGCGCCGCGCCCTTGATTGCCAGGTTGTCGGACTCGGTAGCACCGGAAGTCCAGACGATTTCGCGCGGATCGGCGTTGACCAGGTCGGCGACTTGGCGACGAGCGTTCTCGACCGCTTCCTCGGCTTTCCAGCCGAATACGTGGGAACGGGAGGCCGGGTTGCCGAAGTTTCCGTCAACCAGCAGGCATTCGCTCATCTTTTGCGCGACACGCGGATCAACCGGGGTGGTCGCAGAGTAATCAAGGTAAATCGGCAATTTCATGGACTTTCTCCTAAATCAGGCTGGCTGGCGTGCCGTTAGCTCTTCGGCTGTCACTCGACGGCGGACGCTTCAATCTTGTCCAGACGCGGCGCCTTGGTGTTGCAACGGCGCTGGTCCTGACGCTGGGCTACTTCTTGCACCTCACGGCGAGTTACAAGATCAGCCAAGCTGATACCACTCAAAAACTCATGGATCTGCAGGCTCAAGTCACACCACAGGTGGTGCGTCAGGCAGGTGTCACCGGCGTGGCAATCACCCAAACCCTGGCATTTGGTGGCATCGACGGATTCGTTGACCGCATCGATCACCTGCGCTACCTGGATACCCTGCATGTCGCGGGACAACTGATAGCCGCCACCTGGCCCACGCACACTGGAGACCAGGTTGCTGCGGCGCAATTTGGCGAACAGTTGCTCGAGATAGGACAGGGAAATGCCTTGGCGCTCGGAGATATCGGCCAGGGACACCGGCCCAGTTTGCGCGTGCAAGGCCAGGTCAAGCATGGCGGTCACCGCGTATCGGCCTTTTGTAGTCAGTCTCATGGACAAGTACCAAGGTGTTTCAGAATGGGAGCAAGTATGCGATTCCCGAGTATTTAAGTCAACTATAAGACCTAGTACTTTAGTCAGGATTACCCGTAAAAAGGGCGCGCGAATCATAGCAGGGTGCGAGGGGTAATGGCACATTCAACATCATGTGGCCGATAAAGCGTACGCCTTGTAGGCGCCTGGCTTGCAGGCGATTGCGACCCTGAGGACGCCACCGCCGGCAAGCCGGGCTCCTACAAGGGAGTATTTCAGCTGGCCTGCTGGTTGGTTTCGGCCTTGATCTCGGCAAAGTCTTCCTCGCGCAACTCAGGCAGATCTTTCGCACAGTAGGGGCTACCCAAGTCCTTCAACGCACCACACATGCCGTCCAGCTTGCCATCCACAGCCTGCAGATGATCGAGCAACTGGCCAATGGCGCGCGCCACAGGGTCGGGCATGTCCTCACTGACGCCATAGGCATCAAAGCCGATCTTCTCGGCCATGGCCTTGCGCTTGGCTTCCTGCTCATCGCCCACTTCAGGCTTGACGATGATGCGACCCGGGATGCCGACAACGGTAGCGCCCGGTGGCACAGCCTTGGTCACCACCGCATTGGAGCCAACCTTCGCCCCCGCGCCAACCGTGAAAGGACCGAGCACCTTGGCGCCCGCCCCCACCACCACGCCATTACCCAGCGTCGGGTGGCGCTTGCCTTTGTTCCAGCTGGTGCCGCCCAGGGTCACGCCCTGATAAAGGGTCACGTCATCGCCGATCTCGGCCGTTTCGCCAATCACGATGCCCATGCCATGGTCGATAAAGAAGCGGCGGCCCACCTTGGCACCCGGGTGAATCTCGATCCCGGTCAGCCAACGCCCGAAGTTCGACACCAGCCGCGCCAGCCATTTCCAGCCCATGCCCCACAGGGCGCCGGACAAGCGGTGAATCCAGATCGCATGCATGCCGGGGTAGCAGGTCAGCACTTCAAAGGCGTTGCGCGCCGCCGGGTCACGGTGGAAAACACTCTGGATATCTTCTCGCAAACGCTCGAACATTTTTAATCCTTCCGCTTAAGAAGCTCGCCACGGGCCGCCTTCTGGGTTTCCGTGAGGATGCCACGCAATATATTCATTTCTGCCCGACTGACCGAGCTACGTCCGTAAAGTCGACGCAGGCGAGCCATCAAGTGCCGTGGCTTTTCAGGATCGAGAAACTCGATGGCCACCAGGGTTTGCTCCAGGTGTTCATAGAACCGCTCCAGCTCGTCCATGGTGGCCAACTCGCCACTCTTGGTCGAGGCAACCTCTTCCTTCTCCACCTTGCTCGGCTGGCCAGCAGCGGCCAGCCAGGCCATGCGCACTTCGTAGGTCAACACCTGCACCGCTGCCCCGAGGTTCAGCGAGCTGAACCCAGGGTCTGATGGAATGTGCACGTGGTAATGACATCGCTGCAGCTCTTCATTGGTCAGGCCGGAATCTTCACGACCAAAGACCAAGGCGATTTCAGCGCCGCCAGCGGCCTCTTCCACCACTTTGGTCCCGCATTCGCGCGGGTCCAGTAGCGGCCAGGGGATGCGGCGGTCGCGAGCGCTGGTGCCGAGCACCAGGTTGCAGCCGACCAACGCATCTTCCAAGGTGGCGACGACCTGGGCGTTTTCAAGGATGTCATTGGCGCCGGATGCACGGGCATCGGCCTCGTGATGCGGGAACACGCGGGGCTCGACCAGCACCAGGCGCGTCAACCCCATGTTTTTCATGGCTCGCGCCACCCCGCCGATGTTGCCGGGATGACTGGTATTGACCAAGACGACACGAATGTTTTGCAGCAAGGGAGGCGCTCTCGGACACGGGAAAGGGGAGCAAATCTTACAGAACAGCCTAAGGTTATGCCATGAAAGCTAACGTCGTCCTTCACCTGAAGAAAGTTTCTGCTAGAATGCTCGGCTTTCTTTAACAACCTTAGGTGACACATCCATGCAGCCCATGCTGAATATCGCGCTGCGCGCCGCCCGCAGCGCCAGTGAATTGATCTTCCGCTCCATCGAGCGCCTGGATACCATCAAGGTCGACGAAAAAGACGCCAAGGATTACGTATCCGAGGTGGATCGCGCCGCCGAACAGAAAATCATCGACGCCCTGCGCAAGGCCTACCCTACCCACGGCATCCTCGGTGAAGAAACCGGCCTGCACAAAGGCAGCGGTGAAGGCGAAGACTACCTGTGGATCATCGACCCACTGGATGGCACCACCAACTTCCTGCGCGGGATCCCGCACTTTGCCGTGAGCATCGCGTGCAAATACCGTGGCCGCCTGGAACACGCCGTTGTTCTGGACCCCGTCCGCCAAGAAGAATTCACCGCCAGCCGTGGCCGTGGCGCCCAACTGAATGGTCGTCGCCTGCGCGTCAGCGGCCGCACCAGCCTGGACGGCGCCCTGCTGGGCACCGGCTTCCCATTCCGCGATGACCAGATGGACAACCTGGAAAACTACCTGGGCATGTTCCGCGCCCTGGTTGGCCAGACCGCCGGCATCCGTCGCGCAGGCGCTGCGAGCCTGGACTTGGCTTATGTGGCCGCTGGTCGCTTCGATGCGTTCTGGGAGTCGGGCCTGTCCGAGTGGGACATGGCGGCAGGCGCCCTGCTGATCCAGGAAGCGGGCGGTCTGGTGAGCGATTTCACCGGCGGTCACGACTTCCTTGAGAAAGGTCACGTGGTTGCTGGCAACACCAAATGCTTCAAGGCAGTGCTGACGGCGATTCAGCCGCACCTGCCGGCTTCGCTGAAGCGCTAAGCGAGCAGGCACAAAAAAGCACCCTTCGGGGTGCTTTTTTTATGCCTGGGATTAGGGTGACGCTGCATTTCCTGCCACAACATACACCCAATGCGGGAGCGGGCTTGCCCGCGAATGCTGTGGGTCAGTCAATACATCCAGCGACTGACACTCCGCTTTCGCGGGCAAGCCCGCTCCCACATTTTGAACCACACCAGACTTAGGGATTACTGCTGGTTCTGACCGAGAATCAAGCGACCTTCTTTGTCGACCGGAATCTGGTTGCCCGGGTCACGCTCCATGCGCACCGAACCCTCTTTGCCATCCAGGGTGTAACGCACGTCATAACCGACCACCTTGTCGCTGATGTCGTTGACGGTGTTACAACGGGTCTGCGTGGTGGTGTAGGTATCGCGGTTCTGCATACCTTCCTGAACCTTGTTCCCGGCATAACCACCACCCACTGCACCGGCCACGGTGGCCAGCTTCTTGCCATTACCGCCGCCGACCTGGTTGCCCAGCAGGCCACCGGCCAGGGCACCCACGACGGTACCGACGATCTGATGTTGATCCTGAACCGGCTTCTGCCGGGTTACGGCGACGTCCTTGCAGACCTCGCGCGGGGTTTTGATCTGGGTCTTGACCGGCTGCACCGCCAGCACTTGCGCATACTCAGGGCCGCTTTTTACCAGGCTGTAGGTGGCAACAGCACCCCCGGCAGTCACACCGACAGCACCCAATACCGCACCAACCAGCAACGACTTGTTCACGTGAACCTCCTGACCATCACAAACGGACCGAAACGTCCGCGCTATACCCAGCCTTGGAGCAAAAAAAAAGGCACGAGTTCAATACTCGTGCCTTCTTTGTAACAGCGGATCAACAAACGCCCATCAAGGGCGGTCGTCGACCTCCTTGCCAGTACTGGCCGGAGGGATCAGGTCTTCGCTGTTGAGGTTCAGCCAGATCAGCACCACGTTGGCGATGTAGATCGACGAGTAGGTACCCGCCAGAACGCCAATGAACAGCGCCAGGGAGAAGCCCCACAGGTTGTCGCCACCAAAGATCATCAGGGCCGCGATCGCCAGCAAGGTGGAGATCGACGTCGCCATGGTCCGCAGCAGGGTCTGGGTGGTGGAAACGTTGATGTTCTCGATCAACGACGCCTTGCGCAGTACGCGGAAGTTCTCGCGAACCCGGTCGAATACCACGATGGTGTCGTTGAGGGAGTAACCAATGATCGCCAGCACAGCCGCCAGGACGGTCAGGTCGAAGGTCACCTGGAAGTACGCCAGGATACCCACGGTCACGATCACGTCGTGGATCAGCGACACAATGGCGCCGACACCGAACTTCCACTGAAAGCGGAACGCCAGGTAGATCATGATACCGACCAGCGCCATCAGCATGCCGAGGCCGCCCTGGTCGCGCAGCTCTTCACCCACTTGCGGGCCGACGAACTCGACGCGCTTGACCGACGCCGGGTTGTCGCCACCGACCTTCTGCAAGGCCTCGGCCACCTGGTGACCCAGTTGCGGGTCTTCGCCCGGCATACGCACCAGCAGGTCGGTGGTTGCACCAAAGCTCTGCACGATGGCTTCGTGATAGCCGGCCTTGACCAGCTCGTTGCGCACCAGCGTCACATCGGCCGGCTTCTCGTAGGTCAGCTCGATGAGCGTACCGCCGGTGAAGTCCAGACCGTAGTTCAGGCCCTTATGGAACCAGCTGAACAACGCCAGGACGGTAAGGAGCACGGTGACGCCGAACGCAACGTTGCGAACGCCCATGAAGTTGATTGTACGTAACATGGCAGCCCCTTAAATCCACAACTTCTTGAAGTCACGCCCGCCAAAGATCAGGTTGACCATTGCGCGGGTCACCATGATGGCCGTGAACATCGAGGTAAAGATACCGAGGGACATGGTCACCGCAAAACCCTTGACCGGGCCTGTGCCCATGGCAAAGAGAATCCCGCCGACCAGCAAAGTGGTCAAGTTGGAGTCGAGAATCGCGGTAAATGCCCGGCCGAAGCCTTCGTTGATTGCACGCTGTACGGTCATGCCCGCCGCGATCTCTTCACGAATCCGCGAGAAGATCAGCACGTTGGCGTCTACCGCCATACCCATGGTCAGTACGATACCGGCGATACCTGGCAAGGTCAGGGTAGCGCCCAGCAGCGACATCAGGGCCAGCAGCATCACCATGTTGCCCGCCAGGGCCACGGTGGCGATGATGCCGAAGAAGCGGTAGATGGCGATGATGAACAGGGACACGAACAGCATGCCCCACAAGGCCGCGTCGATACCCTTGGTGATGTTGTCAGCACCCAGGCTCGGGCCGATGGTACGTTCTTCAGCGAAGTACATCGGGGCAGCCAGGCCACCGGCACGCAACAGCAGCGCCAGTTCGGACGACTCGCCCTGGCCATTCAGGCCGGTGATGCGGAATTGAGCACCCAGCGGCGACTGGATGGTCGCCAGGCTGATGATCTTCTTCTCTTCCTTGAAGGTCTGTACCGGTACGTCTTTCTCTACACCGTCGACCACTTGCTTGGTGTAAGTGGTAACCGGACGCTGCTCGATGAAGATCACCGCCATGCTGCGACCAACGTTGCTGCGCGTGGCGCGGCTCATCAGGTCGCCACCGTGGCCATCCAGACGGATGTTCACTTCAGGGGTGCCGTGCTGCGAGTCAAAACCTGCCTTGGCGTCGGTTACCTGGTCACCGGTAATGATCAAGCCACGTTCGATCAGTGCAGGTGGACGGTTACCTTCGCGGAACTCGAACTCCTCGGCAGTGGCACGGGTAGCACCCGGCTCAGCGGCCAGACGGAATTCCAGGTTGGCGGTTTTACCCAGGATACGCTTGGCTTCAGCGGTGTCCTGTACGCCCGGCAGCTCAACCACGATGCGGTTGGCGCCTTGGCGCTGAACGATCGGCTCGGCCACACCCAGCTCATTGACGCGGTTACGTACCGTGGTCAAGTTCTGCTTGATGGAGTATTCGCGGATTTCCGCCAGCTTGGCCGGGGTCATCGCCAGACGCAGCACAGGTTGACCGTTCAGGTCGGCCGGTACGATGTCGAAATCATTGAAGTTCTTGCGAACCAGTGCACGGGCCTGTTCACGGGACGCCTCATCAGAGAAGCCCAGCTGGATGGCACCGTTGAGCTGCGGCAGGCTGCGATAACGCAACTTCTCTTTGCGCAGCAGGCTCTTCACGTCGCCTTCGTAGACTTTCAGGCGTGCGTCGAGGGCCTTGTCCATGTCGACTTCCAGCAGGAAGTGCACACCACCGGACAAGTCCAGACCCAGCTTCATCGGGTGCGCGCCAATGCTGCGCAGCCATTTTGGCGTGGTCTGTGCCAGGTTGAGCGCGACCACGTAGTCATCACCCATGGCCTTGCGCACGACGTCTTTGGCCGGCAATTGGTCTTCTGCCTTGGTCAGGCGCAACAAACCGCCCTTCGCATCAGCCGCCAATGTTGCCGCCTTGACCTGGATGCCCGCATCGGTGAGCGCTTTGCTCGCGCGCTCCAGGTCAGCCTGATTGACTTGCAGCGAAGTGCTGGCGCCAGTGATCTGGATCGCCGGGTCATCAGGATAGAGATTGGGAGCGGAATAAATAAAACCGATCGCCAGCACCGCCAGGATCAGTACGTATTTCCACAGAGGGTATTTGTTCAGCATCACGCCGCCCGCTTATAACGCGGGGCGCCTTGCGCGCCCCGTCGATTGGTAAAGGTTGTTACTTTAGATCGCTTTGAGCGTGCCTTTTGGCAGCGTGGCGGCGATGGCGCCCTTCTGGAACTTCATTTCTACGGTGTCGGAGACTTCCAGAACCACGAAAGCGTCGGAAACCTTGGTGATCTTGCCAGCGATACCGCCGGTGGTCACAACTTCGTCACCTTTTTGCAGGCTGCCCAGCAGGTTTTTCTGCTCTTTGGCGCGCTTGGCCTGTGGACGCCAGATCATCAGGTAGAAGATGACCAGGAAGCCGACCAGGAAAATCCACTCGAAACCACCGCCCATAGGACCGGCAGCGGCAGGCGCAGCGGCATCAGCCATGGCGTTAGAGATAAAAAAGCTCATTTAGCACTCCAGTTGCAAATAGTGAATCTTAGGGTCGGAAAACTCAGTCCAAGGGCGGCACAGGGAGCCCGCGCTTGGCATAGAAGGCATCGACGAAGGCGGCCAATGTACCCTGTTGAATAGCCTCGCGCAAACCAGCCATCAGGACTTGGTAGTGACGCAAATTGTGGATGGTATTCAACATGCTACCCAGCATTTCCCCGCACTTGTCCAGATGGTGCAGATAAGCACGGGAGAAGTTCTGGCAGGTGTAGCAATCACAGGTGGGATCCAGCGGCGAATCATCATGGCGATGGAACGCGTTACGGATCTTCAGCACGCCTGTATCGATGAACAGATGCCCATTGCGGGCATTACGGGTTGGCATCACGCAATCGAACATGTCCACACCGCGGCGCACACCCTCTACGAGATCCTCCGGTTTGCCAACGCCCATAAGGTAACGAGGTTTGTCAGCGGGCATCAGGCCCGGCAGGTAATCCAGCACCTTGATCATCTCGTGCTTGGGTTCGCCCACCGACAGACCGCCGATGGCCAGGCCGTCAAAGCCAATCTTGTCGAGGCCTTCCAGCGAGCGCTTGCGCAGGCTTTCATGCATGCCGCCCTGCACGATACCGAACAGCGCGGCCGTATTGTCACCGTGGGCATTCTTCGAACGCTGGGCCCAACGCAGGGACAATTCCATGGAAATCCGCGCGACGTCTTCATCGGCCGGGTACGGGGTGCACTCGTCGAAAATCATCACGATGTCGGAACCCAGGTCACGCTGCACCTGCATCGACTCTTCCGGCCCCATGAACACTTTGGCGCCGTCCACCGGCGAGGCGAAGGTCACGCCCTCCTCCTTGATCTTGCGCATGGCGCCCAGGCTGAACACCTGGAAACCACCCGAGTCGGTCAGGATCGGGCCTTGCCACTTCATGAAGTCATGCAGGTCGCCGTGCTTCTTGATCACTTCCGTGCCCGGGCGCAGCCACAGGTGGAAGGTGTTGCCGAGGATGATCTCGGCGCCGGTGGCGACGATGTCACGCGGCAGCATGCCTTTAACGGTGCCGTAGGTACCCACCGGCATGAAGGCCGGGGTCTCGACGGTACCGCGTGGGAAGGTCAAACGGCCGCGGCGAGCTTTACCATCCGTGGCCAGCAATTCAAACGACATACGACTCATGATTGTTCCTCAGGGCCGCGCGGCGCCGGGTTACGGGTGATAAACATCGCATCACCGTAGCTGAAAAAACGGTACTCGTTGGCGATGGCGGCTTGATAAGCGGCCATGGTTTCCGGGTAACCGGCAAATGCCGACACCAGCATCAACAGTGTGGATTCCGGCAAATGGAAGTTAGTCACCAGGCAATCGACCACATGGAACGGCCGGCCCGGGAAAATAAAGATATCGGTGTCGCCACTGAACGGCTTGAGCACGCCATCACGCGCCGCACTCTCCAGCGAACGCACGCTGGTGGTGCCCACGGCAACCACCCGACCGCCGCGCGCCTTGCACGCGGCCACCGCATCCACCACTTCCTGGCTGACTTCCAGCCACTCGCTGTGCATATGGTGGTCTTCGATCTTGTCCACACGCACCGGCTGAAACGTACCGGCCCCCACGTGCAGGGTCACATAAGCCGTTTCGACGCCCTTGGCGGCAATCGCATCCAGCAGCGGCTGATCAAAGTGCAGCCCGGCAGTCGGCGCGGCCACTGCACCAAGTCGCTGGGAGTACACGGTTTGATAGCGCTCGCGGTCCGCGTCTTCGTCGGGGCGGTCTATATAAGGAGGCAGCGGCATATGGCCGACGCGCTCTAGCAACGGCAGCACTTCCTCGGCGAACTTGAGCTCGAACAACGCATCATGGCGCGCCACCATCTCGGCTTCGCCACCGCCATCAATGAGGATGCTCGAACCCGGTTTCGGCGACTTGCTGGAGCGCACATGGGCCAGCACGCGATGGCTGTCCAGCACCCGCTCCACCAGGATTTCCAGCTTGCCGCCGGAAGCTTTCTGGCCAAAAAGGCGAGCCGGAATCACCCGGGTATTGTTGAACACCATCAGATCGCCTGGGCGCAAATGCTCAAGCAAATCAGTGAATTGACGGTGTGCGAGGGCACCGCTCACCCCGTCCAGGGTCAGCAGTCGACTGGCGCGACGCTCGGCCAACGGGTGGCGAGCGATCAGCGAATCAGGGAGCTCAAAAGTAAAGTCAGCAACGCGCATGATGGGGTTCGTCTAGCAGGGCCGGGAAGTCTAGCGGAAATAGTGAAAATTGACCATGAAACGTGATTGACCAACGGTAATCACCTCTCTATACTTCGCCGCCATTGAGCCCTGATGGCGGAATTGGTAGACGCGGCGGATTCAAAATCCGTTTTCGAAAGGAGTGGGAGTTCGAGTCTCCCTCGGGGCACCAAATAGCAGTATCTGAGAGTCTCTACCAACCTCTCAGACCCAAAGAAACCGGCCAGTTGGCTGGTTTTTTTGTGCCTGGCTGTCTACCCCTGTCTCCCCTTATCCGTTGTATCCCTGTATCCCTGCTTGTATCCTGAGAAAAATACCGAACTTTGGGATACAAGGATGAAGCGCGCAGACATCAAGCGCCGCCCTCTCGCTGACACGACACTTGCGGGATTGGAGCCGGAATCAAAGGAATACAGGGAGCTGGACGGAAACGGCCTCTACTTCAGGGTTAAACCTGATGGTGGTAAATCCTGGCAGCTCCGCTACAAACGTCCGGCGGGCAATTGGGCTTGGATGGGGCTCGGGGGTTACCCGGAAGTTAGTGGCGCGTTGGCAAGGGACAAAGCTGCCGATCTACGCAAAGTAGTGAGTAGCGGTGCCGATCCTCTTGAACAAAAGCGATCCGCGAAAGCTGCTATCGATGCGGCCAAGACCCGAACCTTTCGAGCTGCCGCTGATGCCTGGCTGAAGGCAAAAGAGGAAAAGGGTCTCGCATCCTCCACTCTCAACAAAATCCGCACCTACCTCGACAAAGACATACTTCCGGCACTGGGAGATAAGCCTCTAGACGAAGTCACCCGTACCGACTGCGCGGAGCTCCAAGCATCCATCGAAGCCCGGGACGCACACAACGTGGCGGAAAAGTGTCGCACTTGGATCAATCAGATATTCGGGCGAGCCATCGGTTTGGGCCTCACGGAAAACGATCCGGGCAGTCGGCTACGAGATATTGCAGCTCAAGCTCCGAAGACTCAGCAACATCCTCATTTACTTGAGCCTGAGTTGGCAGAGTTCCTCCAAGCACTCAAAAACACTCCCAGCAGGCTGACGGCCCGGACTGCAGCATGGCTCTGTATCTGGACCGCATCTAGACCGGGCATGGTTCGGTTAGCTGAATGGAAAGAGTTCGACCTTGATAAAGCGTTATGGACGACGCCTGCCGCCAAGATGAAGATGCGCAGGGACTTTGTATGCCCACTCCCTAAGCAAGCGCTTTCCGCTCTCAAAGAACTTCACTGCCTTACTGGTCGCAGCCGCTGGCTTTTCCCCGGAGTGGGCGCGAAGAATCCAACGATTAGTGAAAACACAATCAATAAAGTCTTCGCGACGGTTGGTTACAAAGGCCGCTTGGTTGGGCATGGGACTCGCCACACCGCCAGCACTTTGCTCAGGGAACACGGCTGGCCGAAAGAGCATGTCGAAGCGCAGCTTGCTCACAAAGAAGAGGGAATATCCGGGGTATACAACAAGGCTCAATACCTAGAGTACAGGGTGAAGATGATGCAGTGGTATGCAGATCACCTTGATGCGTTGGCAAACGACCAGGTGACCAAGGAACAATTTGGAGAAGCGGTATGAATGCACCTATCCATACCGCCTCCAGAATCCATGTTACGAGTGTTACTCGTGTAACGGTGCCGGCCAATCCCCCGGATTCATTGGCTTTGAACCCCGTTACACTCCAGCACGCTATTCCGTACACTCGATGTAACGCACGCCGATTGTGTAACGCTACGATAGGCCCCTTGCCTGCTGCGGGCCGACACTCCCTCACACTTGGCCATAGCGCAAAGCCCGCTGGCTACGCTTCAAACACGCAGGGCGCGGGAAAGCGGGTTGCACGTCGAGAGCCATTCGCATGATTGATACCCACCCGATTTTGCACTCGGCGCTAACCGCTGGACTGATCCAATATCTCTCAGAGCAGCCACTCTACGTGCTCTGCAATGAACAGATCACTGACGCGTGCGAGCTGATCAATCAGTGCTGCATTCGCATCCACGCCGGCAACATCAGCAGCGACATGAGCAGCATGTGCATCCAGACAACGATGCATGAGGAGGCTATTTTTCAGTACGCCTCAACCGACAAAAAAAACCGTCTCGCGCATTGGGTTCGCCAATACAGCAAGTGCCATTCAGCATCGGAACGCGAGGCATACGCAGCCTACATCATGGCCTGCGCAGTAAAAGCGCTGAGCGCCTTAGCGGACTGGATGCGCTCCACCGAACAAGAGGCTTGGTCGCATGTTGCCGAGCCTCCGACGGATTGGCCGTGGGACCTTTATTGTCAGGTTGTGGAAAGGCAGGTCGATCCTAACGAACGTATTGAGGCACTGGACCAGTACGTGCTGTTTTTGGAGCCCATAACATCCCTACCCTGCTTGATCAGTGACGAGCTGACCCCAATCGCTTACAGGGCAATCGAGAACGCTATCCGCACTAAGGGAGGCATCATCAGCGGAATGGAGCGTAACGAAGAAATCGGCGCACGAGATACAGCAATCATTAGGCAAGGTCGACACTACGTGGCTAGCGGAATGTCACGGCGTAACGTGACCACGGCGGTTCACGCCTGGCTGGAACGGGAGGTGTCCAAACCACTCAAGCAGCGCGCTGAGTGGGTGACACTGGAAACCGAAAAAGCGCTAACCCGCAAAAGCGTGGAGGGAATCCTGAAGCGCAATTTGGTGGTGTGACCGATATTTCAATGTCATTTCAAATGGAAGTGAACTGCTCACCGCCGACCAATCTCTAGACCATTGCTCTCGTTGTCCAAATCAATCGAGAGCAATACCTATGAACACCTCTGTCACCGATTTTCCCCGCAAGACTCCCGCCAACGCCGCCTCACTTTTTGATGCCGCTTCCACGTTAATCCGCATGCGGGAGGTGGAAGGCATCGTGGGGATGAAACGTTCGACCATTTACAAACTGATGCAGCGCACCGACTGCGGCTTTCCGCAGCCCGTCAAACTGAGCAACAGCAACGCACGCGGCGCCCCTGTCGCCTGGGTGCTTTCCGAAGTTCAAGCGTGGGCGCGCAGCCGCATCGAGGCACGTGATCAGGTGGCTGCATGAGCCACAAGACCGCAAACAACGCTTTGATGCACCCCTTTTCCGTGTTGCGTCGGATCGGTTTTTCGTCTCGCGTCATGCAGCGTCTTGAACGCTACCGCAGCCAGCAGGACAGGCAAGGTCGCGTTGTTAGCGTGCTCAGCTGGGCCGACGGTACCTGGTGCGCCCTCTCCCTCCATTGCGAAAAGACCGGGGCCGTTGTCGTCGACGAAGGCCAGCAAGTCGACGCCTACGAAGACGCCCGCTCCATGCTCAGCGGCGGATTTCTGCCCCTTCTTTCCCTGCGCTGGGAAGCCCATGCCTGAAGCAAAAACGCCTCCGGGGGCGATCCGGAGGCGTTGAGGTCAATCTACATGCACGAACAATTTATGCCGCACCTGAAAAATCCGCAAGCCATCAGCGCAGTTGCACTTTCCAAAGACGGACGTTACTCTCTGGCCGTCGCTGCAAATTCAGCGACCGGGTTTGGCGACCCGAGTTACTTGGCGCACAGGCGCCCCATCCGACAGCAGGCGCTTTTTTTGTGCCCGCCGTTTCGTGTTATGGCAGCTGTGCGTGGGAGACCTTCGGGTCTGCCGGGTTCCAAGTTCCCGGTTCGCCAACCTGCGCACAGCTGCCACCCTAAATCGTTTGGCGACGATCAGTGGCAGCTCCATCTTCAAACTTGGAGTGTCACCTATGCCTGCCCTCAATCCGTCCAAAATTCGCGCCGCTGCACACCGTGCAATGGCTCTCGCCGCTTTACACGCCAACTCCAGCCTCGCTACACGCCTCTCCCGCTACAACGCTCACATGGCCAAAGCCCGCGCGCTCGAAACCGCAGGCGGTGCCCAATGAACAACTCACTGAGTTTTGCCCTGCCCGAAAACCTGCTTTGCGTGAATCCGACCGCAGAGGCCGGCATTCCTATCGACGCCATCACCTGCGCTATCGACCGCGCTGACTCGGTGCTGACGTTGCTTGAGGATCACTTCGAAAACGAATCCTCGCGCCTTGCCAATCACGTCATTGCTGCCGTCCTCTGGGACGTTCGCGGCACCCTCGGCCTGATCAAAACGCTGGCCATGCACGGCGACACCACGTCAACGCCTGCGGTGCAGAAAGGCGGTGCGCTATGACCACCTCCACCACGCTAGGTCACGCCACCTTTTCCCGCGTCAATGCCTCTGACCTGAAGCTGTTTCGCGTCAATGCCGGTGTGCCAGTCGAAGACGCACTGGAGATGGTGTCGTTGCTTCAGCATCACGCGAATCAACTCAATTTCGACGCTGCCATGAGTGACAACGGCGAGCGTTTCAGTTGGCCCGCCCTATACCTGGGCGAGATGGCCAAAGCATTGATCGACGACATCAACGACGCGCTGTTTCTGCCGAGGGCTGACACATGAGCCAGCGCCCGAACAGCACTGCGAAACGTCCAAGCTTCGCCGACGTGAAAGCCGCCGCGCTGACAGACATTGATCGTGTCTTGTCGCATTGGCTGCCCAACGGCAAGCGCGTCGACGGCGGCAAGGAATACACCGCTCCGAATCCGACCCGCAGCGACAAGCGCGCCGGATCGCTCAAGGTCAATTTGAGCAAGGGCACCTGGGCGGATTTTGCTACCGGCGACAAAGGCGGCGACCTGATCGATCTGGTGCGCTATCTCGACGGCGGCACCGACGTTGAAGCCTGCCACAAACTGGCCGACTGGCTGAACGTTGCGCCCGGCGTCGCCAAGACGAAAGCAGCACCGAGCAATCCCAAGGCAGCAACATGGAACGCCATCCAGCCGATCCCTACCGAGGCCATGAACAAGTGTCCGGCCAAGCACCGTGATCACGGTGTGCCGTCCAAGGTGTGGATCTACCGTGACGCGCAGGGGCAGCCCCTCATGGCGTTGTATCGCTTCGACCTTGGTCCGGATGAAGACGGCAAGCCGAAGAAGGTCTTTGCGCCCCTGACGTGGTGTCAGCGTGCCGATAGCCAAACCAAACAATGGCGCTGGCAGGGTCTGCCGGATCCGCGGCCGCTGCTGCGCCTTGATGAACTGGCCCTGCGCGCTGACTCACCGGTGGTTCTGTGCGAAGGCGAGAAAGCGGCAGATGCCGCCGCTGAGTTGCTGCAGGACTACGTGGCCACCTGCTGGCCGAACGGCTCCAACTCCTGGCACAAAGCCGACCTGACGCCGCTCAAGGGACGCGACGTGGTGTTGTGGCCGGACAACGATGATAGCGGTAAAGCCTGCATGGAGATCGTCGCCGAGAGGCTGCGGGAAATCGGCGCCGCCTCGGTCCGGGTCATCGCGCTGGAGGTGTTTAAACGCAAGCCAACGTTGAAGAACGACCACGCCGCGTTCGCCAAAGGTGGTCAATGGGATGACGGCGACGATGCCGCCGATGCGCTCGCCAAAGGCTGGAGCGCGGGCCACTTCGCCGAACTGCAAAGCAGCGGCGAGCTGTTCGGAGTGATCGAAGAAAAACCGGTAATTGCCCAGGTGGGACCCAAGCCGGAACCAGAGCCGGAAGCGAAACCCAAAGCAGCAACCAAGCGTCCGGCAAAATCGAAAAACGATCTGATGCCGGGAGGCTTTCGCCTGACGCCCGAAGGTGTGTTTTATGCCGGCGACGACGGTGAAGCACGCCCGGTATGTTCGCCGCTGGCGATCCTTGCGCGTACCCGTGACGAGAAGGGCCACAACTGGGGCTTGCTGGTCGAGTTCGACGACCCCGACGGCACCAAGAAACGCTGGAACATCCCGGCGCGCACCATGACCGGCGACTTCGGTAAGGACGTACTCGGCCCATTGGTGGACATGGGGTTGCGTCTAGCCGGCAGTCGTTCGGGGCGCAACGCACGCAACGATTTGCAGAGTTACCTGGGCGGCTTCGACAGTGCTCAACGTGCGCGTCTGGTCACTCGTTTGGGTTGGCATGACAACGCCTTTCTGTTGCCCGAGCAACAGGTCGGCATGCACGCGGAACACCTGCACTTCTACGAGGCCGGCGCGCAGCTTCCGCCGATCAGCGAAGCGGGCACGTTGGAACAATGGCAACAGCAAATCGGTGCGCTGTGTATCGGCAACCATCGTTTGGCGTTTGTCGTCGGCGTGGCCTTCGCCGGCCCCCTGTTGCACATGCTCGGCCACGAATCGGGCGGCTTTCACCTGTACGGCGACAGCTCCGGCGGCAAGACCACGCACCTGCAGGTTGCCGCCTCGGTTTACGGAGGGCCGCGCCTGGTGCGCTCGTGGCGCTCGACCGACAACGCGCTGGAGTCGATCGCTGCCGCGCATTCCGATGGGCTTCTGGTGCTCGATGAAATCGGCATGTGTGATGCCCGCATCATCGGCGAGACCGTGTACATGCTCGGCAACGGCACCGGCAAGGCCCGCGCCAATGATCGAGGCCAAGCGGGCCGACAGGTGCAGGAATGGCGCCTGCTGTTTCTCTCCACCGGTGAAAAGACCTTAGCCCAGCACATGGCCGAGGCCAACAAGGAGCTGAAAGCCGGCATGGAGGTACGCATGCTCGCCGTTCCGGCGGATGCCAGCAAAGGCCTTGGCATGTTCGACACACTCAACGGTTTCGAAGACGCCGCCACTCTGTCCGACGCACTCAAGGCTCGCGTAGCGAAATACTACGGCACCCCGCTTACCGCGTTCCTGTCCGCGCTATGCGAACCCGGCAAGCGCCACGGCTGGGCGGCAATCCTGCGCCGCACGCTGGAAGGCTTTATTGCGCAGTCGCTCCCTGCATCCGCCAGCGGACAGGCGCACCGCGCTGCCGCCCGCTTCGGCCTTGCAGCAGCCGCTGGCGAGTTGGCCACCGCGATGGGCATCACCGGCTGGCCGGATGGCACGGCCACCACCGCCGCTCGCGTGTGCTTGAACGCTTGGCTCCACGAGCGCGGTGGCGCCGGAAACTTCGAGGGCGATGCGATTTTGGCGCGGCTGCGCCAGGTCATCGAACGCTTCGGCGAAAGTCGCTTCACTCGCTGGGAATCGGCAGCGGCGAAGATCGATGAACACGGTCCGCGCACCATCGACCGCCTCGGTTTTCGCAAGACGCTGGAGCACGGTATGGGCGACACCATGCACACCACCAACACCTATTACGTGCTGCCGGAGGCATGGCGCTCCGAAATCTTCCGGGGCATGAACATCAACGCCGTGAACAAGGAGTTGTTGCAGCGCGGCGTGCTGGAGCCGGCCAGCGATGGCAAGGCATCAAGCCTGGTCCGATTGCCCGGACTTGGGCCCCAGCGCTGCTACATCGTGAAGAGGATTCCGGGAACGGATGAGAGCGAGGCTCGGGCTGCCTGAAAGCACGTCCGCTGATCGAGGTAGCGCCGGCTTATTCCCGGCCTCGCCAGCCGCTCATTCAAGCCAAACCCATTTTTGAAGGAACAAGACAGATGAGCGAATTCCACGCTTCTACCGAACAACACGAACTGCTCGGCCGCGAGACCACCGGGCTGGCACGGCCGGTTTCGGACAACGCTGCCGCGACCGGTCATTGTGACAAGAATCAACGGTTGATCGACGAGATCAACCATCTGACCGCCCAACGCGATAAACACCTGAGCGTCGCTGAACAGCACCACACCAAGATGGCGCCGCTGGAGGCGCTATTGGAAAGCGACGAAGTCCTCGAGGAGGAACGGCTGACCGAAATCCGCAAGGAGCACAGCAGCCTGAAAGTTCCTTACGACGCCAGTAAGCACCGTGCCTGGCTGCTCGATGCGAAGATCACTCGCCGCGAGAAACTGCTCAATCATGAAACCCTGATGGCGGGTTACACCGAGTCGATGGCGAACTGGAAAGCCGACGAACAAGAACTCAACGAAAAACGCGACAGCCTCAGCACCCGCTTGGCGCAGATTCAGCAGCAAGCGGAAGAGGACATGGCCAAGGCCCGGCAAGCCGAAACCGACGCCGCCACCGCCTATGCGCAGGCCGTGGCCTGGGGCGATACCGAAGGCGAAAAGAACGCCAATGCCGATGCGCAGAAGGCTGCGAAAAACCTCGCGACGGCGACCGAACACAATCGGCGCCAACACCTGATCATCACTGCACTGGAACAAGAGCTGGCCATCGTCGACCAGCACATTGCCGAGGCGAAAAGGGAATACGGCTTGATCCAAAAAACAGCGATGTTCCTGGCCCGCACAGTGCTGGAGGAACAATGGAACGAACAAGCGCAAGCGCTGATGGAGTTGGGCGGCAAGCTGTGGAATGTACAAGGCATGTTGGGAGGGGAACACCTCAGCCTGATGAAGCTGGTACTTCCACAAGAAGGCGAAGACTTCCATAGCTGGACCTGGCGCGAGCTGTCGGATCGAGCCGGCAAGTACAGCGTGCAAGACATCCTTTCGCTGTAGGGCATTGAGCCACCGAAACAGCCTGCGCAGGTAGGCTGTTCAACCTCAACAGGCTAAAAAATGATCATTCAATTTGACCTTAGAAACACCCCCAACTGGAAAGACCTACTGAAAGCAAGAATAGCCTCCTTAACGGAAATGCTGGAGTTCGTGGACAAACCTCGCATAAAAACGAAAGTCGAGATTCTCACGGTAAAATTGATCAAGGCAGAGATTATTAGCATTAAGGAGTATCTGAAGCTGCCAGAATAGGGCTGAACTTTTGAGCTGCACAAAATTCAAACTGTCATTAAACAAACATAGGAAAAAACCATGTCCAAACTTGCCGAATACCGTCAGCTGGAAAAACACCTCGCTGAACAGCTCCAGGCACTGGAGTCGATGAAGAGCGACGGTGCACTGAAAAAAGAGATCGAGTTCGAGACCAAGCTGCGAGAGCTGCTGAATCAGTACGGTTTCAGCCTCAAGCACATCATCAACCTGCTGGATCCACAGAGCACGAAGCGCGCTTCAACGCCGGCGGCGGCACCAGGCAAGCGTAAACCTCGTGAACTGAAGATCTACAAGAACCCGCACACAGGTGAAGTGGTTGAAACCAAAGGCGGCAATCACAAGACGCTGAAGGAGTGGAAAAACCAGCACGGTTCCGATGTAGTCGAGAGCTGGCTGAACAAGTAAGATCGCTTCATCTGAAAAAGGGCTCAAGAGAGCCCTTTTTGTTTATGCGCAAACAGTGAAGAGTGTTTAACATCTCACAGTAATCTTATGGTCTGCCTTCGACTTTCTGAGTATTTCAGGAAAGTATACCGTTAGACCTTCTTCGCTATAGATGCTATCGCAATGAGGGTAGGTTGAGATAGCAACGCAAAGCATGAATTAGCTCAACGACTTTCATCAAATCCTCTCGCATCCCGTGTAGTTTTACAAACCTATGAAGCTGCGCTTTACCGTCCCGGGTAAATTCATGATGCGTTTTATCTGCTAGAACATTGCGTTTTTTAATAGCGCCGTAATGCTCATCATCGAAAGCACTTATCAACTCCTCGGAAACCAAATCTTCTATTTCCCAGTCCAAACCCTTATATGGCTCATTACTACGAGCAAAAGCCGCTGCAACTGTTCCCGGGTCCAAATTACCTGGTTCAGGCATAACAGGCATCAACCTAAAAACATCTTTGTATTCTAGAATACTGGAATCCAGATCACGAGCAGTTGCGATGGCTCTTCTGCCAGCCCAATCGTTATCAAACAACCCGACAAATCTATAAACAGGTTTCCCGTTGGGTTGCAAAAAAGTTCTTGCCATCCCTCGGAATGCAATTAGTTCCCGCACAACACCATTCACCCCTCCTTGATCTCTCTCTCCTGCTGCAACAATAGCAAAGTCCCCAAAAAGTTCTTTGCCAGAGAGTTCTTTTTCGAGAGATGAAACCAAACCCAAGAGTGCGACATCAGATGTGCCCTCTACTAAAATAGTACGGGGCTTGATTTGCATACCAAGAGATGCGGCGTACATCGCGATATGGTCCGTCATAACGCTATTCATCCCGTTGAGTTGATGACAGAACGGGACGCAAAAATGGCCCATTATGTCCAAAAGATACGTGTGCAAAGAACCTTATTCCCGGCTTAAGCTCACGATGGCCAAATTCTTGTACCCTAAAAGGTACAGCGACGTTGACAAACTCTTGAACTTTAGCAAGCGATCGCTTCTCATAGTCCGATCCAGTTTCGGCATGAACCACTTGAAGTTGATCGGAATCAGCTATCCGCAACCATCTAAGCCGAGTGGGAACCTGAACATAATATTCGCTATCCCTCCATGTCCTCCTCAGGTCCCTAAAAATTCGATCACCTTCAACTGCCCTACCTACCTGAAATAGTAAAATTGCGTACTCCAAGCTTAGCTGAAGCGGAGCGCGGTAATTCGAAGATACTATTTGTTCCAATATCTCAAGCTGCCCTTTATAACCATAAGGCTCATTGAGAGAAATCAGTTCATAACGTAGACTAAGGACCTGGATATTTCCAACACCCAAAGAGTGAGACAAAAGATCAATAGCTTCTGATCTAGTTTCCTTAGAGACCATAGAGAAATCCATTCTCTCTAAATCAGGAAAGTCACGCGCCAAAATCTTCCATGCATTAACGAGCATATCAATAGCATTCTCAGGCTCCTTTGCCGCCAAATCGAAAGGACTTAGCCTGAACAACTTACGTATTGCCTCATCCGCTAGACTTTGCAGCTGTACATTTCGCCTAGTATGAGAATTTGACGATAGCGCCGAGAACAACACACCTAATATTTCTACGCAGTGGCCAATAGCGCTTTCCACTGGCGCTAGCGATGCTTCTTCCAATAAATGCTTAACATACGTCTCAATTACAAATGGACTGCTCGGATTTTGATCGTATGCCTTTTTCGTGGCGACACTAGCCAACAACATATTTTCAATAATATCTGGCTTTGGCTCTCCCAGAGCTGTCTGGATTCGAGCCAAGTCTAAATACGCATTAGCCAAAGAGTTATATAAATTTATATCCGGCTCCGAGCCTGGCTCATACTGTATAAACTCAAGCGCATACCGAATATCCACAATCGCGGCCTGAAGTAACTCTTTCCTTTCAAGACTACTGACGGTATTACTACGCTCATCAATCTTTGCAATCCGCCGCCTTGAAATAGCTGTATGGTGCCGAAAAACCCTACTAGTATTACGCAAACCTGACGGCATACGATCTAAGGCATCAAGTACCTCTCGCCAAAAAAATAGAAAATTAGCGCGACCATGTGCTGGGTCAATTTTAAAAATAGACTTAGAAAAATCTTCACCGATGGTTCTGTAACGGACCTCCCCAAGCTGAGACTTTTGTGATATCTGCTCTAGGACCAAAAACCTTAGATGCTCGGCATCCCGTGCTGCATCCAGCCCTAAAAGAATTTTCATTGCATTATCGTAAAATATTGCATTTAGCAGAAAGCGCCCAAGAATATCGTGAGTAAGAGCCCAGTATCGCTCGCCATTAGCGGCGACCTTCACTAACCCAAGCGATGACAGCGCCGCCCTCTGGTCTTCTAATAAATGAGAGGTAGGCCATTGGCCTGGCTCGGAAATCAGAAGACCTTCAGGCAAAGGGAGACGCTCCGAACTCAGCGCCGCAATTTCAACTACTGCGCGCTGGATGAGGACGCTGTCGGTTGACTCTTTAAAATTACGATACATCCACGTCTGTATAGATTCAGACAGATCGTACTGCCCTTGTATCCAAAATGAGAGCGCAACCCAAAAAGCTGCTACTCCCTCTATATATTCGACTGAGTGGGACTTATAAAAGTTATTCCACTGAGCTTCATTTCTTACTTTCCCATAAACTTTCAAAAACTTATTGAGATGACGCCCCAAATCACGAGTACTCTCCTCATCGATCGCATGATTAAGCTCGGCAAGCTTCTTGAATACGGAACTATAATAAGAAAGACCAAGAACAGTGCCGGTCACAACCAATAGACAAGCTGGACGGCCGGATTTAATTAATTCTTGATTAAACCTTTGCAACTCCGCGTCGCGCCCTTGCCAATGCAAGCTATCAAACAATATTACCCAAGGAGTTTCGTACCTCTTGGATGCGCTACCCTTGGTGGTAACAACCTCCCCCTCCCCCGAATCCACTACCGCCGACGCCCCAGTCTCAAAGCACTCGTGCGCACGAGTAAGGAAATTTGAAACACTTAACGCATCAGGAGTAAATGGCAAGTGTTTAGCTATGAGTACCGGGTATCCCTCGCGTGCTAGCTCCCATGCGAGAGCACGAGCTAATGTAGTTCCGCCGGCGCCTGACTCAGATGCGATATATGCAATACAGTTATCGTCAGCACCTGTTGCGTCCAGGCGATTCATGTAGCCTGTCAACTTCCTTGAAGCTGCTTTATCTCTAATCCAAGGCACCCCTGCAGCGTAGGGCTTCCAAGAATCCTCAGAGTTTTTAAAAAAATCAATAAATTCCTCTTCAGGTAAATCTTCTGGAACCAGCGGCGATAAATCTTTTAATTGGATGATGCTATAATTTTCAGAGATTGGACGCTGAGGGTCATCAGCAGAGGATAGATCGACATTTCGAAAACCACCGTCTCTCTGCCTCATTCTTACCATAGTAGCAGTATCTGGGTATGTTTCGTGATACCTGCTAATAACCTCCACACTTAATTCATCTATACTTCGATGTAAAAAGTTTGCTGTATGGGTATCGCCATGCTTATCAACCCACTGCTCCAAAAGGTTAATAGCGCCTGGAACAGTTGTACATACCGTGAGATAAGATTTAAATCCCGAATCCCAAAGCTCGCCTAATGCGGCAGGAACTGCATCCACGCCCTCGCCTATTACCAAAACGTTTCTGACTTGAGACTCTTGTAATACATTTAGCATCGACATTCGTCGAAGCTTACTTTTGAAATCATTTGTCTGGAGGGAAGATCTGCCAGATAAAAGGTAGAGAGGCAAACATCTATGAGGCAAAGTTATAGCTGAGGGGTCGCTATCAACAACCTGTATAAAACCGCGCTTTCGAGTCTCTGATGCTTCAAAGCTTAGCGAACTCTCAAGTAACTTTATTACCTCTGGGCAGTAGGACTCCATGAACACCGAGCGCCATGGCAGCCCAATAAACTTTGCTAACGTCTCAGCTGAGAACTTATTATTATCGATATCTCTAACCCAAAGAGATACGTCCCGATTTTCGATACTAGTAATTAAGGAGTTAGGAACTGCATTCAAAGTAATTACTTTAATTTCAACCATTCTATTGCTCCTTAACCTTCATTATCCTCGCCTCCATGATCATAACGCCGGAAGCCACCCTGGCCCTTTAGTGAAGGGCCGACAGAGATTCACATGAAGGCAAATTGCCCCAAGCCACACAAAACGTCAATGCGCTATTTTAGCTAAGCGGATGTACTCACAGGTCACGCCCTTTGTGGCCGGCTCATCGTGGTTCTCTGGGCGGTTAGCCGCGTCGCCTTCCAAGGCCTGCCGAAGCCCTGCCAAGCGTTGTTTTTTCTGTGGAAGTCAATCCACTATTCACTCTGAGTGTCGGAACGTATGGCATTCTCGACCACATTATTAGAAAGGGCCACCCCTCCCTTTTCTGCCTTGTAAGTGCTGCCTTCAAGCCTCTACCTTTCAACTTTCAAGCGTTACACCTATTGGACTAGTAACACTCATCAAAACGCGCACACAAAGCGAATGTTACTTTGTCCATATCCAATAAATACAGGCACTTACCCCGCTTCGTTACACCCGTAACTTCAGTAACACCAATCTATTCACGGTTTCGGATCCCCACTCCCCGGAGGCATCAATCGCCGCCAGCGATATCAGGCGTTTTTCCCATGTTGTGCCGGAGCCCCTGAGACTAGGTTTGAGACACGGGTCGGTAACCCGCGGGACGGTGTCAGCGGACAGGTGCCCAGCTTAGTGAACTGGTGAACTAGATGAATACGCAGCTCAACAGTGCACTTGCACAAGGTACTGGGAGGTAGCCGGGGAGTCTGGGTATTTCTAAACGACCCGGGGCATAAAACCCGCGTGATCTTGAGGCCGGTTGACTTTTTTGCATTGGTTGACAGGTTGCCATGGTTGACGACCGAAGACGTGCGGAATCATCAACACAACAAGCCATCGTTACCGCCCCTGTAACGATGGCCTTTTTCAAACGAAACCCTTTCGATTTCAATGATTGAAATTCAATAAGCTTGAAGTTGTGCCGCTAACAAGATCCCGCGGGTTTCCGACCCCGTGTGTGCAAGGATCTCCCAGGGGCCCCGACGTATTTTGGAGCGGCGGGTGACAACAGGCAGATCAATGAATGCTGGTCGCAAAATGAGCATTCATTGCCGCCTCCTCTCTATCGGCCCATTTCATATATTCCCCGAACCACTTGGCGAGTTGCCCAGATCTAAGTCGACCATGACGCAGATCTTCCACACCGAATGCCTCGATTGCTCTAATCAATGCCATCTCTGCAACGCTCGCAGCATTAGCTGCTCCCGCGTCCAGATCCAAAGAAGCTGGGGATATTGAGCCATGAACAAGACGAGATCTGAGATCATAGGCAGCTTTCGATCTATTAAACCATTCCTCACGACTTACTTCCGGACTGAAACATAACGCAGCAACTCGCTGAGAAACTAAAGCTGCAATATCATCTCTTTCATCTGTCATGAGCAATCTTTCAAGCGAGGTAACATACTTAACGGTTTTAGTCGCATTGCTAGAATCACGAGCTGCCTCTCCAAACCATTGAGCCGCGTCGATAACCCTTCTACTAACTGGGCGATCTAAATCAGGATCAACAGTCACCTCGAGGACAGCATCGAACAAATTCTTAAAATAAATGCTTCTGGGCTCAGACAACATCTCAGACCAGCCATCCCTATAAATTACCTCTCCTAAATACGAGAATGAAAGTGACGGTTCTAGCTCACCAGAACGGCCAATAGTTAACTTTGCTCGACTGTCACCATTGACGTTGAACCCACCCAGCTGCATGCGGCTTGTATTCCCGACTCCTAACAGCAGATGCAAACAATTAAGGCTTGCCGTGACAGCCTCTTCTGCAAGTCGGCTGGAGGTCGGTCCATCGCATCGAGGAATTGTCACCTCTGCCACCCAGCGAAAATTTCGGTAATACCGTAAAGCTTTTACAAGTAAACTCCTCTTATATCTTTCATCTTCATTAGCCTTTTCACAACCTTTCCTCAACCCAGCCTTATTTAAAACACGTCGAGACATACTTACCCTGTTATGAAACGTGACACTCCCCATAGTAAAGAAGCAGGGATCCTTAGCATTCATAAGGTGGCATGGAATAAAATGGGTAATAGTCTCCAAGTGTTTCTCACACGCTTTATAAGTAGAACTAAAAAGACGATCTATTTGCTTGGTATCAATCTCTCTTTCTTCTTTAAAAAAGCGAATTACAAACAGGCAAGCTAGCTCTTTCCGTACATTTGCCAAGCTGACTCGCTTGGACAATCCCCCCCGAACCGCAGCTTCCTTAGCGAAATTGGTAATAATGGCAGCGGCGGCGGTTCCGCAAAGCATCTCACCGCGTCCACCGGGATGTGGCAAAGAGGCCATATGATCGATTCGACCAATGGACTTCAAGCCGCCTTGATTTATGAGTACCTGGATGCGGGCACACTCTGAAACCACGAATTTAGCGTCATTAACCAGGGCTTCTTTGCTGTAGCTCATCTGCCTGTCTTCCTTGTTGGGTTGAGGTAGAATGGAGCAGGGATTTAGTTAATGCACTGATCACTTGCTCAGCAGAGGCTTGCTTCCTGTATCCCTCCTTGTATCCCTGATCACACATTTACGCTGCAAGCCACGACTTATATGGAAGTCTCGAGTCTCCCTCGGGGCACCATCTTAAAAAAAGACCTTGAAATTCAAGGTCTTTTTTTTCGCCTGCAGAAAAGTGGGCAGCCAGCGAAATCACTGCTCACCGCCCTCTCCACCTTGAAACACAACCTCAACTCACCGACCTAAACACACGCTTGAACACTACCTCATTCGCCAAACCGGCCTGCAAGGCGTCTAGCGAATCAGGCGCGATTCAAAACGTATACTTAAAACTCGTCATAACATTACGCGGCGCACCATAAACACTCCAACTATCCGCATACGCGTAGTAGCTGCGATCAAACACGTTGTTCACGTTCAACGTCGCACTCAAATTCTTGCTGATGTCATACCGCGCCATCAAATTGGTCAGCGCATAACTGCCCTGATCGAACGTGTGCAGGTCCATCCCCGTCTTGCTCTGCCAGTTCACGCCACCGCCCACGGTGATCTTGTCGAGCACACCTGGCAGGCGGTATGTGGTGAAGGTCTTGAGGCTGTGCCGTGGGCTGGTGGTGACAATGCGCTGATCGTCCTGGTTGGTGCTCACGCTGTACGCATAGCCCGCCGACGCTTGCCAGCCTTCGCTCAGTTCGCCGTTGAGTTCCAGTTCGACGCCTTGGGTGGTGGTGCCTTGCTCCAGGCGGTAGATGTCCGGCGCGCGCACGTACACCGCGAGGTTGTCCTGGTCGATCTTGAACAGCGCCAGGCTGGCGTTGAGTTTGTCGTCGTTGAAGCTGCCTTTCACCCCGACTTCATAGCCGGTGCCTTCCTGCGGGTCGAGGGCTTTGTTGTTTTCGTCGTGGACGCCATAGGCCTGCGGGTTGAAGATTTTGGTGTAGCTGGCGTACACCGCCCACGTTTCGCTCAGGTCGTAGACGATACCCGCGTAGGGCAGGAAAACGCCGTTGCGGGTTTCCTTGCTTTCGGTGTCTTGGGTCGGGTCAGCGTACACGCTGGATTCGTTGTTGCGCTTCCAGTTGGTGACGCGGCTGCCGAGGATGACCGCGGTGTTGTCGGTGACATGAAAGCGCGAGGTCAGGTAGGCGGCGTATTGGTTTTCTTCGATGTGGGTCTTGCCCACCGGCGTGGTGTCCGGGCGATTGGCGCCGCTGCCGTTCCAGTTGAAGATGTTGGGCACCGTGCCGTCGTAGCCGGTCCAGGAGCCGAACCAACCGCCGTGGCTCGGGGTGTTTTCGTTGTAGCGCGACATCGTGACGCCGGCGATCAACTCATGCTCGCGGCCGAGCAGGCTGAAGGGTCCGGTGAGGTAGGCATCGAGGTTGTTCTGGCGCGGTGTACCGGACCAGCGGTTGGGGTACAGATAAGCGCCCGCACCCGTGGCCTGATCGATGTCGCCATTCATGTAGTTGATCAGTTCATCGAACTGGTTCTGGGTGTGGCTGACTTCCACCTTGCCGCTCCAACCGTTGTCGAACTGATGCTCGATGGAGGTGAAGACGTTGGTCTGCTTGCGGTCGTTGTACGCCCAGTCCGGTGCGCTGTTGGCGGAGCGGCTGAAATGGGTGCGGTTGCCGTTGCTGTAGAACATCTGGAAGCCGGTGCGCAGCGGGTCGTTGACTTGGTTGTTGATATAGCTGAAGCCCGCCGTGAGCATGGTGGCGTCGCTCAGGTCGAACTCGGAAATGCCGTACACCAGTTGCGAGTCGGTGTTGACGCGATCAACCCAGGAGTTCTGTTTCTTGTAGTCCACCACCAGGCGTCCGCGAACATTGCCGCTGTCGTTCAAGGGCCCGGACACATCGAAGCCCGTGCCATAACGGTCCCAACTGCCCGCCTCGCCCGTGATGCTGGCCTGGGCTTCGGCGGTCGGGCGCTTGCGGATCAGGTTGATGGTCGCCGAGGGCGTGCCCGAGCCGCTGATCAGGCCAGTGGCGCCGCGCACCACTTCAACACGGTCGTACATGGCGGTGTTTTGCGTGGTGTTGTCCAGGCGCGCCGAGGTGGGTACGCCGTCGATCTCGAAGTTGTTGATCTGGAAACCACGGGACCAGTACGTATCGTTCTCCGCGCCTACACCGACGCGCAGCACGGTGATGCCCGGCGTGGCTTCCAGCACTTCGGTGAGGTTGGTGAGCTTCTGGTCGTCGAGGCGCTGACGGGTGATGACCGTGAGCGACTGCGGGGTTTCTTTTTGAGTCAGGTTCAGCCGCGTCGAACTGCTGGACGAGTACGTGGTGTACAAGCCGGTGCCTTCAGTGGTCGAGCCCGGCGCCATGCCGGAGATCGACACCGTACTCAGTTGCAACGCGCCGCCTGCACCCGGCTGCAATTGATAGCGCCCCTCGCCGGTCTGCACCACCGTCAGCTCACTGCCTGCCAATAGCGTTTGCAGTGCCTGGTCGACCGTGTAGCTGCCGCGCAATGCCGGGCCGGTCTTGCCAGCGGTCAGCGCGGCATTGCCTGCCAGGTAGATGCCGGCCTGGGCGGCGAGCCGGTTGAGTTGGTCAGCCAGGGCGCCGGCCGGCAGATCGTAGGTCTGCACGCTGGCCTGCTCGGCGGCTGCCGCCCGTGGCGCCATGCTCAGGCTGGTGGGAATGGCCAAGGCAAACGCGATAGCCAGCGCCAAAGGTTGTGGTGAGTTACGCAGGAATGAGGACATAAAACGGTTCCGGTCGAAGGAGGCATCAAGCCGTTGTCCTTCACTAATTCGAATGAGCAACCAAAACCGGAAGCACACGATGCAAAAAAATCAGCGCGGAACCACCGTGGTCCACCAGGCGAAGCGCCGCTCGATGCGCACGGGCAAGACCTGCTCCAGCATCGCCAGCACTTGATCGGTGTCTTGCAGGGGATACGTGCCCATCACCCGAAGGTTGGCGACCTGCGGGTCAATGCCCAGATGGCCATGGCGATAGCTGGCCAGTTCGCCGATAAAGTCCCCCAGGCGCATATCGTTCGCCATCAGCACACCTTTTGCCCAAGCCTCACGCCCAGGTTGCGCACGTTGCGTTGCGCCCAGGTGCTGACGGTCAAATAGAACGCCCTGCCCCGCCGGTATGATGCGGCGTTGATCCGTGTCACCGCAGCTGGCCTCCACGCTGCCCTCAAATACATTGAGCAGCGTGTGCCCCTCCTGTTCACGCACGCTGAAGCGTGTGCCGAGCGGACGCACGCGGCCCTGCGGCGTATCCACCACGAAGGGGCGGCCGTCCTTGCCGGTATTGATCAGGATTTCGCCGCTGTAGAGTTTCAACTCGCGCCGACCGGCGCTGAATTTCACATCCAACGCCGTGCCGCTGTTGAGCCAAATGCGCGTTCCGTCGGCCAACAACTGCTCGCCCAACACCGTGGTGCTCGTATGGAAATCCGCGTTCCAAGCCCCCGCCACCCAACGCTGCTGCCAACCGGCCCACCCCAACAGCGTACCGCCCAAGACCACCGACAACCCACGCAACACCTGGCGCCGCGAACGCTGGGACTGCCGCAAACTCTCCAACGTCTTGTTGGCACTCACGGCATCGTCCTGCAACGGTGCAAAGCGTTGCCCCACACGTGCGACATAGCTCCAGGCCAGACGGTTGACTTCACTGTGGGCATGCCATTGGCGCCAGGCCTCATGCAGCGGCAACGCGTTGGGTTCGGCATTCAGGCGGGCGAACCAGTCGGCGGCCTGTTGCAAAGTGGCGTGGTCGAGGCCACCGGGGTTGGTGCTCATGCCAAGGCACCGTCCAACTCAGCCTCCAGCACCATGCACTGGAACATGGCTTGGCCGATGTATTTGGTAACGGTGCGCTCGCTCACGCCAATCCGTAACGCGATCTCGCGATAGCTCAAGCCCTCGATCTGGGCCAGGCAGAATGCCTCGGACACCTTGGTCGGCAAGCGATCAAGCATCGCCTGCAAATGCACGAGGGCCTCCAGCACCAATGCCCGGTGCTCTTCCGAAGGCGCGCACGCTTCAGGCCGGCTCGCCAACACCTCAAGCCAGGCCTGCTCCACGTGCTTGCGTCGGAAGAAATCCACACACACATTGCGCGACAAGGTACTGAGGTACGCACGCGCATGCCCTTCGCTGCCGAACTCACGCGGGTGGCTCAACAGCCTGACAAACACATCATGAGCCAGCTCGGCGGCATCACTGACATTGCCGAGTTTTCGCGCCAGCCAGCGTTGAATCCAACCGTGATGGGCGCAATACAGGCTACTGATGCTCAAAGATGCGGTGCCGGGCTCGGGAAGCGGGGGCATACACAGCCCTACGAATAAGAATTGTTCCCAATGGTAATGAGAAAAACTGGCCACCACAACGAGCAAAAGCAACGGCATTGCGGCGGACAGCGTGAAGCACGAGGTCTTTTTTTTCCGCTACAGAACAGGGATCATCGCCCTCCCAAAAGACGCCGAGGAACCGAAACCATGGAATTGACGCTGGAAGCGGTGGCGCTCTTTGCACTGAAACTGGTGCACGAGACGGACGGCGGCAGCCCGATTTTGCGCGATGACCCGGTGATGGTGGGGTATGACCGCGAGGTGTTTGGGTTGTTGGTGCGGCAGGGGGATCTGGCGGCTATTCAACTCAAGGTTGATGAATGCCTGACACTGGCACTCAAGTCTCTGGGCGGCGCCGATACCGTGATGGGGCGAGAGCTGCAACGGCTTGCGGTGGACGTGCGCCAAGCGTCAACACTTGAAGCACTCAATGCCCCGCTCAGCACACTCAAGGACTATCTGAAAGCCATCCTGTAAAGCGCGACTCAGCGTCGCCCTTCCACCGCCATCCGCACCGCCAACCCCATCAACACCGAACCCATCAACCAGCGCTGCACCACTTGCCAGCCCGGCCGGGTGACGAAAAACACCGCGATAGAACCGGCCATGGTGGCAATCATCGCGTTGACGCTCACGCTGATAAAAATCTGCGTGAAGCCCAGCACCAACGATTGCGTCAGCACACTGCCATGGCCATTCGGGTCGATGAATTGAGGCAGCAACGACAGGTACATCACCGCTACCTTGGGGTTCAGCAGGTTGGTCACCAGGCCCATGGTGAACAGCTTGCGCGGGCTGTCTTGAGGCAGGTCCCGTACCTGAAACGGTGAACGCCCGCCCGGCTTCACGGCCTGCCAGGCCATGTAGAGCAGATACAACGCACCGCCAAAACGCAGGGCGTCGTAGGCAAACGGCACCGCCATCACCAGCGCCGTGATCCCCAGCGCCGCACACAGCATGTAAACCAGAAACCCCAACGCCACGCCGCCCAGCGAGATCAACCCCGCCGTGCGCCCCTGGCAGATCGAGCGGGAAATGAGGTAAATCATGTTCGGGCCGGGGGTGAGCACCATGCCGAGGGAAATCAGCGCGTAGGCTAGCCAGCTGGACAGTTCAGGCATGATGGGGCTCCGCTTTTCTAAACATCTGGCCAAGGTTGTCAGGTTGTCCGCCATGGTAGGGTGTTCGAAATGCCCGTGTTAGATACAGATCCGTGAGCAAAACGGCATACACACAAGGACAGGCACATGATCGACTTCAATAACAAAGGCTTTTTCAAACTCAAGCAAAACAACGAATACGCCGAACGCGTCTCGGCGCTGCTGCTGGACGGCGAAGAAGTGGTCGACGCCTACAAGGCCATGCGCGATGGCGTGGTCTTCACCACCAAACGCATCATCGCGGTCAACGTGCAGGGGATTACCGGCAGCAAGAAGGACTTCACCTCGCTGCCGTACAAGAACATCGTGGCGTATTCGGTGGAAACGGCTGGGACGTTTGATCTGGATTCGGAGTTGGAGATCTACTTTTCTTCGCTCGGGAAAGTGAAGTTTGAATTCACCGGGAAGACCTCGATTGTGGAAATCTCGCGGTTGATTTCCAAGCATCTGCTGGGCTGATCGGCAGGTAAAAAGCGACACCCTCACAACATTTCCGCGATTACAAACCCGCTGACTTTTCCCACGGGCACCATCGAACAAAGCCAATATCAACCCTCACTTCCGCCCTCGTAGGCTCACTCCCCCACACAAGGAAGTGAGCCGGTCATGTCAGAGCGCTTTTACCCTCCCACCGAAGAAGAACTGCTCAAACAGCGCATCCTGACCCCGCAACCATCGCGCGCGCCCTATTCGCCGGTGATCGATTCTTTCATCCCCGCTCCCCCCTCAAAACCGCCCCCCGCCAAACCTCCCGGCTGTACCTTCACCAAACCCTGCCAACTGCCCGACGGCATCATTCGTTACAGCGATCCGACGGGGTATGTGCCGCTGGAACTGATCAAGGACTACGGCCATTTCAGCCTGTTGGGCGGGCGCGAGGTGGACAGCCAGGGCGTGGTTGCTCTGCGCAAGATCAGCGGCAGTGCACTGCCTGTTGGGTTGGGGCAGTTGGCGTTACATTCGGTCGCTTTGGAGACGGCAGTCGCGGCGGCAGGCACTGTGGCCGCAGGGCTACTGACGGGGCTGGTCGCGTTGGTCTGGCCATCAGAGTTGGGGGACAGCGCGCTTTACACCGAAGAACAGTTGCGTTCGATGCAGCGGGCGCGTTCGCAGATGCGGTTGCAGGTTGAGCAGCGTGAGGATGGCACGCTCAAGGGGTATGGGTTTTACACGGGCAACCATGCCGATTGGCAGATGATTGATGTGGTGCAGTTTCAAGCCCGTGGCGATCAGTTTGTGGCGGATTTGGGTGAGGGTGTTGAACTGATCTGGACGCCTGCGGTTGACCCGAGCGACACGCTGGGTATTCCGGCCTTGGAGGCTGCGCCACAAGCGCCAGTGATGTGGATTTACCCGCCGACGGAGAAGGTGGCGCAGATTCTGGTGAACCCGATTTATCCGCCGGAGTATCGGGATTTTATTCTGGTGTTCCCGGTGGAGTCGGGGGTTCGGCCGCTGTATGTGGTGGTGAGTGTTAAGGCTGGGGATCACAAGTACCACAAGGCGCCGAATACTAAACAAATAACTGGTTTTGAAAACCTGATAAAAGCAAAACCAATGACTCCCAGACGAGGAGGTGCCGGCCTGAGAGAGCGCTGGATTGAAGAGAAAGGCAGGAGAATCTATGAGTGGGATTCCCAGCATGGAGAATTGGAAGTTTATCTAGCAAGTGATGGAAGCCATATAGGTGCGTTCAATCACATAACCGGCGAGCAGTTAGAAGGGCCGAAGAAAAAGCGAAACATCAAAAAATATCTGTGAGGGACACGTGGGATTAAAAGTGAGACTGGAATGGTTCGACAGAACCACCGAGCGTCTAAGCGGGACGGAGGACTCAGCGGATTTGGGAGACGACTACTCCGTGATTTCCAAGCTTGGGCTATCGATAGATGAGGATGTCAACAACGGTATGTTTGAGCTGCGTCGCGAGTGGTTATCGCTGGTACAGGTGCACTTCTCTCACGGAATCGCTCTTTCAGAAAGCGATTACTTCATCGCATTTGATTACGAAGATGCGAACGAATAACACAGACGTAGAGGGTTCAGCTTCATGCGCAGACTGTCACTGACAGACAAAAAGCTCCGAAACATTCCCAGGCACCTCAGAGCCCTGACCCGCTGGGCAGACAACTTCGAAGGCTGCTTTTACGAAGAGTTACCGCCACGACCTGACTTCGTGAATATAAGAATCCCAGTTATCGAAAATCTTGTTGAAGGCAAACAAACCACGTCGGAGATTCTGGCGCACTGCGCTCAACAATTGATCATAGTTGCAGGCCATTTGCTTGAAGCACGATCAGACAATGACCCTGAGTGTTGGGTTGTCGCCTGCATCATGGTCCCGAACATGTTCTCTAGCCGTGTCTGTGTCTACACCGACAAAGCACGCCACCTCGGCCACACTCAGCCCTTCAACTACGACTACTTCCGCCAAACCCGTATCACCGGCCGAAGCCTCGCCAGTGAATGGCGCCTGACCGTTCCGCCAGGGCTTCACGAGGTTGGCTTTCACTTCGTTCATGAGGACGAAAAAGGAAACGTCTTCGAGTCAGAGCATTGGTACTTCGGCGAAGTCAGTACGAACGATGAAGACCCAGGCGGAGAACGTTGGAAGTATCAAACCTTCAGGTCCTTCCAAGCGCAGCATCCGCACCTGTTCGGCCCGTCCGTTTAACCCGCGCCGTCACCAGAACTGTCGTCATTGACGATAGAGAGAGGCCTCCAAAAAGGTGATGAAGATCAGATTGCGATGGTACGAAAAACAAAGCAATGACTTGAAGGCAGCTGAGTACTCATCGGATATCGAAGATCCAGACAGTGTTTTTGAAGCATTGGGTCTAGGCGAAGAGACCGCGATATACGCCGACGTATTCAACGTACTGCCTAACTGGATAACGATTATTCAACCGTATTTTCAGCACATGATTGAACCCAACAAGCTCGACTACCAAATTTCCTTCCGCTACCAGGGCGCCTGGCCGCCAGCTCCAAAGCAACCTAAGAAGGCGTCTTGATGCAATGAAACCTACACCACAAAAGCCCCTCCTCTACCGCTCAGCCGGCCTGCTGCAAAAGGTCAATCCGCGTCTGACGCCCGAGCAGATGAACCCCTTTTACGACGGCTACACCCACACCTTCAACGGGGTGGTATTCGCACAACCTTCAGCGCGCAAACGGTGGGCAATGCCCACCGTTCAATCAAGCCTGCTTACCCCTCCTTCGCTTCACTCCCTTCCCCCCCAATCAACACCCGATTCGCCGGATCGGTAATATCAAACACCTGCTGCGCACACGCCGCGCGGTTGCTTCTGAACTGGAACTCCACCAGGTACACCTTCGCCTTCTCCGGGCTGAATGTGCTCATCACCGGCCCACAGCTGTAATACGCGCCGTTGCCCTGGCTTCTCGCCGAGCTGGACACGGTGAGTTGCTTGCCCGGATCGACCTGAACCTCCAGCTGTGGAAAACGCTTGAACCCGGCGCTGGCGACGGTCTGGTTGAGTTTGGCGATCCAGTTAAAGACCTTGCCTTCCCCCGTGTCCATCACGGTGCCAAGGGTTTCCAGGCGTTGGTCGGGGTCACCTTCACGGCGGATGGCGAACTCGACGGGGTTGGTGCCGCCGCTGGCCTTCATGATGACTTTGGCGTGCTCGGCATCCACAGCTACAGTTTTCTGGCGGAATTGCACGCCGTCCTTGAGCAGGCTGGGCGAAGAGTCGCGTTGGTTGGAGTGGCAGGCGCCCAGGGCCAGGGCGAGGGAGAGCAGCGCGACGCGCTTCATGGGGATGTCCTTATCGGGATGAGAGTGATGACTGGACCCGAGTTTAAACAGTTTGTTCCCCACGGGAACGAACAGCGGCTGAGGCTCAAGAAAACAGCGGTGCGGGCATTGTGGTTTGGCAGGCGTACCCAGGCGCCCTCCACTCCCAGATTTGCCCGGTGTCACGCTCGACACCGCTCAATCTGTGCGGGAGCGGTAGCACTTCAGCAAGGCGGATAGGCGCCAGTGATCACTTCGGCTGGAACGTCTCGAGGTACGCCAGGATGTTCTGGATTTTTTCCTGATCGCTGATGCCCCAGAAAATCATGCGCGTGCCGCTGACGACTTTCTTTGGCGCCTCGATGTAGGCGGCGAGTTTATCGCGAGTCCAGACCACGCCGGAGTTCTTCATCGCGTCGGAATATTGATAGTCGGTGGTGGTGCCGGCCGGGCGGTCGATGATGCCGTTGAGCTGCGGCCCGAAACCGCCGCGCGCGCCTTCGCCGATGCTATGGCAACCGCCGCAGGTCTTGGTGAAGAGCTTGCCACCGGCTTCGGCATCGCCCGCGGAGAAGGCCGGGGCGCTGAGGATCATGGCAAGGGTCAATAAGGCGACACGTTTCATGGAAAACTCCACATCAAGGTACCGTCCATTATGCCCAATATCGCTTGTAGTGAGCGGGCTTGCCCCGCGCGGCGGTGTGTCAGATAAGCACGATGTACCTGACACTCCGCAGCGCGGGGCAAGCCCGCTCACTACAAGCTGCCCCAGGCATCAGATTTGGCGGTGGGAGAGCCTTGTGCACTGCAACAACACTAGGCAACCGCGCAAGCCTGCGTGTTTGAGCAACCATCCATCGTTTAGCACATATCCAATCGAACCTATTGAGGCCTGCCCCACTCCACCCATTTGAACCCTGATGGTGGAGTAAGGATCATGGCTCAGCCATCGATTTTAGTGTTGGAAGACGACGAGATCATTCGCTCGTTGATGGTGGACGTGCTGGAGGAGTTTGGTGCCCATGTCACTTCCTTTCCTTCGGCGGATGAAGGGATGATTTTCCTGGAGCGGGCCGATGACCCGGTGGACCTGATTGTCAGCGATATCCAGATGCCGGGTTTGCTCAACGGTTATGACTTGAGTCGGGTAGTAGCCCATCGCTGGCCTTCGGTGCCGGTAGTGCTGACATCTGGCAATACCAAGCTGGCAGCGCAACTGGGCAGCAGCGTGCGCTTCCTGCCCAAGCCCTGGAGCGCCGAGCATCTGCTTGAATGTGTGCAAACGGCATTGACTCAGCAAGGATTGTCCATGCATTGATAGCCTTGCGATATCACTTAAAGCGAACTTGGTACGGGAGCTTGTGGTCATTCAATAGAGCAAGGAGCGACTTTTCTGATCCGCTGGTCAGGCTTTTCGCCTTGTGCGTACAGCCGACGGCAATGAGTTGTGTAGAATCGTCGCCCATTTTCACGCGTCATTCATGGCCGCAAGGCCCACTGTTCGAGCTCATTGCATGCATTCACAGGCCCATGACGTCGGTGCGCCCTCACTGCTGGAAACACTGCGTACAGGCACTGCCCTGTTGCATGTGGCGTTGGAAAAGCGCCTGCCGTTCTTCTCCGAGCGCCTGGATACCGACTGGTATCGGCGCCTGCTCCAGGCGTATTACGGTTTTTACCGTCCAATGGAAACAGCACTGTATGACAGTGGGTTGATCCCCGAGGGGTTCGATACAGTGATGCGTGTGAAAACACCTACACTGGCGAAAGACCTTCACGCACTCGGTCTGGATGACAGCACCCTCGACGCCTTGCCTCGCTGCAACGCACTGCCCATTTTTGACACCCCCGCTGCCTGCCTCGGCGCCCTGTATGTGCTCGAAGGCGCGACGCTGGGCGGCCAAGTGCTGCGCCGGGAAATGGCCCAGCGCTTGGGCCTGGATGCAGACAACGGTGGAGCGTTTCTCAATGTTTATGGCGCCGAGACCGGACGGCGCTGGAAAGACTTTCTCGACTACCTGGGCCGCCTGCCACTGGATGCACCCGCCAAACAGCACGCGGTAGAGGCTGCCCGTTCGACATTCAGCGGCTTTGAGCAATGGCTCGACCGCCAGGAGGTACTGCTATGAAACCCGAAGATTTTGAAGAGCTGCTTGCCAACTGCGCCGACGAGCCCATCCGTTTCCCAGGGGCTATCCAACCCCACGGCGTACTGCTGACCTTGTCGGAACCCGGCCTGGATATCATCCAGGTCAGTGCCAACGTTGGCACCTTGTTCGGCCACATGCCCGAGGCGCTGCTGGGCAAGCCTCTGCACACCTTGTTGGGCGCTGAGCACGTCAACGCCGTGCAATCCATGGCGGAAAACAACACGTTTTTCGATGCACCGCCCCTGCATGTCACCCTCAACGGCGCGTCGTTCGAAGGCCTGCTGCATCGCCATCAGAACGTGCTGGTGCTGGAGTTCGAACCGCGGATTGAAGACTTCAAACCACGAGCGCTGAACGGTCGCACCAGTGACCTGGGCAAAATGTTGCAGCGTCTGCAGTCGGCGAAAACCCTGCAAGCGTTGTACGAAATCAGTGTGAACGAAATCCAGGCCATGACCGGTTATGACCGGGTGCTGATCTACCGCTTCGAAGAGGAAGGTCACGGCCAGGTCATTGCCGAAGCGTCGGCGCCGTCCATGGAGCTGTTCAACGGGTTGTTCTTCCCCGCGTCCGACATCCCGGAACAAGCCCGCGAGCTGTACCGTACCAACTGGCTGCGCATCATTCCGAATGCCGCCTATGAACCGGTGCCGCTGCTGCCCAAGCTGCGCCCGGACACCGGCCAGCCGCTGGACCTGAGTTTCGCCACCCTGCGCAGCGTGTCGCCGATTCACTGCCAATACATGCAGAACATGGGCGTGCTGTCCTCCATGAGCATTTCCCTGATGAAGGGCGATAAGCTCTGGGGCCTGATCAGTTGCGGCAACCGCGAACCGTTGCTGGTACCCAATGAGCTGCGCACGGCCTGCCAGACCATCGGCCAGGTGCTGTCGTTGCAGATCAGCGCCATGGAAGCACTGGACCTGAGCCGTCAGCGTGAAGAGAAGGTCGAGGCCCTGGCATTGCTGGAGCAGGCGATGAAGGCCAGCGAAGAAAACGTCTTCGACGGCCTCGCCCAACAGCCGCAAGTGTTGATGGACCTGACCCTGTCCGGCGGTGTGGCGATCATCGAAGACAAGCAACTGCATCGCTACGGCAATTGCCCGGAGCCGGCGCAGATCCGCGCCCTGCACAAGTGGCTGATCGAGACCGGCGAGCCGGTGTTTTCCAGCCACAACCTGGCGTCGGTGTACCCGCCTGCCGCCGAGTATCAGCAAGTCGCCAGTGGCGTATTGGCCATGAGCCTGCCCAAGCCGGTGGATAACGGTGTGCTGTGGTTCCGCCCGGAAGTCAAAGAGAACATCAACTGGAGTGGCGACCCGAGCAAACCGCTGGACCTGGAAAATTCCGACGCGGGTTTGCGCCTTCGCCCACGCACGTCGTTTGAAATCTGGAAAGTGGAAATGGCCGGCATCTCCACCAAGTGGAGCCACGGCGACCGCTTTGCTGCCAACGACCTGCGTCGCTCCGCCCTGGAAAACGACCTGGCCCGTCAGGTACTGCGCGAGCAACAGGCGGTACGCGCTCGTGATGAGCTGGTGGCGGTGGTGTCCCACGACCTGCGCAACCCGATGACCGTAATCTCGATGCTGTGCGGCATGATGCAAAAAGCCTTCAGCTCCGATGGCCCGCACACCTCGCGGCGGATTTCCTCGGCCATCGACACCATGCAACAGGCGGCCGGACGCATGAACGTGCTGCTGGAAGATTTGCTCGACACCTCGAAAATCGAAGCAGGGCGCTATGTGGTCAAGCCGGTGCCCCTGGATGTCAGCCAGATCTTTGAAGAAGCTTATTCACTGCTGGCGCCGTTGGCGATGGAGAAAGGCATCGACCTGTCGTTCAACACCGAGCCCGGCCTGCAGATCAACGCCGACCCGGAGCGCTTGTTCCAGGTGCTGTCGAACCTGATCGGCAACGCCATCAAGTTCACTCCGCGCCAAGGCAATATCGGCATCAGCGCCATGAGCAATGGCGAGGAGATTGTGTTTTCGGTGCGCGACTCCGGCGAAGGGATTGCACCAGAACAACTGCCTCATGTGTTTGATCGCTATTGGACACAGACCGAAAACAATCCGACCGGCAGCGGCCTTGGGCTGTACATCACGCAAGGCATCGTCCAGGCCCATGGCGGCAAGATTGTTGCTGAAAGTGAAGTGGGTCGTGGCAGCGAGTTCCGGTTCACCGTGCCTAAAGTGACAGACGACGTACTCCGATAATCGATCACCCTGCCGGGCAGCCTTGCTGCCCCGGCCTTCCCTCTTACCGGATAAATACTTTGTATTTATTCGCGCACCTGAACACTGATGCGATTAAGCGACAGTTAATTAAAAAACCCACAAACCCTTAACTTTTTTATAAAAAAATATCCACGCAATACATTACAACCAGTAGCACTCCCCACCTCGCCATTCAAAGCAAAAACAATTAACTTGCCTCTCGCACTGTTACAGGGAAGAACATGCCGTGTAGAACTTACTATCAACTTTAAAAAGAGATATCACCATGATCAACTCTATCAGCACCTACCCTGTTTTATACCTTGTCAGCCCGGACACTCAACACAACCCGCCAATCAACGCTCGCCAAAAGCGCAGCCTTGACGAGGCAGACCTCCAGGCTTCGGCCTTTGACACCACGTCCAGTGCTGACAAATCTCGCAGGCGTACTGGTGGAGGCCTGGACAGTCTTGGCCGAGGCAACTTACTGTAAATTCAACGTTCATTAAATAGTTCCGTGAAAGCAGCGCTCAATGCGCTGCTTTCTCTATCTTCACGCACGCTGCATTTAAAAAACGCGACCTATTAACGAAACTTCTACATTCATTATTGTACCCTGCCGCTCTACCTCTTAACGTGAGCTATCCGTTTGATGCCAGAGCCATCATCGCTCCCCTCCGTACTCGCCGGCCCCTTACTACGCCGTGTAGAACCCAAGCGCCTGGTGTTATGGCTCGTGGCCAGTCGGCAGCTGACGCTGACCCTGAAGTTGCAACTTCCTCACACAACCTTGGCTATTCCCCTGGCCGCTCATAGCCAGGTCATTGCCGTCGGTCGTCACGCCTTTATCCATCTGATCGATGTGCCCTTGGCAGAGGAAATGCCCAGCGATGTGAACATAGGCTTCGATTTGCTGATCGACAATCAGGGTATCGTCCAATGGGCCCCCCACTTGCTTTACGCAGGGGCCTCAATGCCCCACTTCGTCTTACACAGCCGCATTCACCAACTGGTTCACGGCTCCTGCCGCAAGCCTCATCACCGCGCCGACGAAGGCCTGCTCTGTGTCGACCGCCTGCTGGCCAACGCCCCTACCCCGGCCGAGCGTCCCGCCCTGCTGATGATGAGCGGCGACCAGGTCTATGCCGATGACGTTGCCGGGCCGATGCTGCGGGCGATCCATGCCTTGATCGCGCGCCTGGGCCTGTTCGATGAATACCTGGAAGGCGCCGTGGTGGACGACAGCGCCAGCCTCTACGGGCATCGCGCCAGTTACTACCATCGTGCCGATTTGCTGCCCGCGCTGGACAGCAACGAGACCCTGCGCGAGCGCTTCTTTGGCGGCGTGAAAAAGCCGATCTTCACCAGCAGCACTGCCGACAATCATCTGGTGACCTTCGCCGAAGTGATCGCGATGTATTTGCTGGTCTGGTCGCCCACGCCCTGGACGTTGGTCGACACGCAGGCCCCGACGTTGAGCGCACCCGAACAACAGCGCTACGCCCGCGAACAGGTGCAGATCGACCAATTCCGCCAGGGGCTGCCGGGTGTCGCACGGGTGTTCGCTCACCTGTCCACCCTGATGATCTTTGACGATCACGACATCACCGACGACTGGAACCTCAGCGCCCAGTGGGAACAAACCGCCTACGGCCATCCCTTTTCCCGGCGCATCATCGGCAATGCCCTGCTCGCCTACCTGCTGTGCCAGGGCTGGGGCAACCAGCCGGAGGTGTTTGGCGAACTGGTGGACCAGACCCGCGCATTGACTGCGCGAGCGCAGGACAACCACCTGGATGCCTCTGCGCAGGATGAGTTGCTCAAGACCTTGCTGAGGTTCCAACACTGGCACTACGTACTGCCCACCACCCCCGCCCTGGTGGTGCTTGACACCCGCACCCGACGTTGGCGCAGTGAGTTCGCCCTCAAGCAACCCTCTGGCCTGCTCGACTGGGAAGCCTTGAGCGAACTGCAACAAGAACTGCTGGACCACCCCTCGGCCATCATCGTCTCGCCCGCGCCGATCTTCGGGGTCAAGCTGATCGAAACCGTGCAGAAAGTCTTCAGCTGGTGCGGCCACCCGTTACTGGTGGACGCGGAAAACTGGATGGCCCATCGCGGCGCCGCCCACGCGATCCTCAACATCTTCCGCCACTCCCGCACGCCGGGTAACTACGTGATTCTTTCGGGCGATGTGCACTACTCGTTCGTCTACGAAGTGCTGATCCGTCACCGCAATGCCGGCCCCCAGATCTGGCAGATCACCAGCAGCGGCATCAAGAACGAATTCCCGCCGCGCCTGCTGGAATGGTTCGACCGCCTCAACCGGTGGCTCTACTCGCCACGCTCGCCCCTCAACGGCTTCACCCGCCGTCGCGCCCTGCAGGTAGTGCCCCATACCCCGGAGCACGCCGAAGCCGGCGAGCGGCTGTGGAACAGTGCAGGGATCGGCCAGGTGTTTTTCAATGAGCAGGGGCAACCTGAGGAAATCTACCAGCACAACGCGGATGGCAAGCCTCGGACGAGAATGGTGGCGCCGAAGTGATAACGCTTCACTCCTACTAAAGCATCGCCCCCACCCTATTCAACCCCCACCCGCCCCGTTGTACAGTAGCCCCAGCCACGGAGTATCGGCGTAAACAACGACTGGCCTTGGGAGCCAGCCCACGCAGGAAGCGCATATATGGACGATACATCCGACAGCAAGCCGCTACGCAATGATTTTTCCGACCTCAATGCCGACATGCTGCATGCCGTCATGGAGCTGGTCAGCGACGGTATCTGGGACTGGAACGCCAATACCGGGTTCGTCTACCGCAACCCCGGCTGGTACGAAATGCTCGGCTATCCCCGCCACTCCCTGGAGAACAGTGTGTTCACCTGGGAAAACGTGATCCACCCCGAAGACTACCCGCAGGTCATGACGCTGTTTGATGCCTACATCAGCCGTCGCGCGCCCCACTACCGAGCCGAATACCGTTGCCGCAAGAAGGATGGCACCTACCTGTGGATAGAAGACCGCGGCTACGTGATCGCGCGTAACCCCGACGGTACGGTGGCCCGCATGGTGGGGGCCCATCGCGATATCCATACGCGCAAGTCGTCGATCGAGCAGTTGGAACGACGTAATCAATCCCTTGAAGCCCTGGTGGCAGAGCGCACCCGCGAACTGTCGCGGGTCAATCAGCAACTGCAAGTGCAACTGGACGAAAACCGCTCCCTGGCCGAACTCGACACCCTGACCCGCGTCGCCAACCGATACCGCCTGGAAAAAGTGCTGCGGGAAGAATGTGACCGTGCCGAGCGCTTCCGCCTGCCGTTGACGCTGATCGCCATGGACATCGATGATTTCAAGCCGATCAATGACAAACATGGTCACGCGGTGGGCGACCAGACCCTGGTGCGTGTGGTGCAAAACCTGGTGGCGCGCGTGCGCCCCGGCGAGTTGCTCGCCCGCTGGGGCGGTGACGAGTTCATGCTGGTCCTGCCCAAAAGCAACCTGGAGGCGGCGAAGGCTGTGGCCCAGAGCATTCGCCAACAGATCATTCAGGTGCCCGCCGTGGGCGATTTCAAGGTGACCCTGAGCCTGGGCGTGGCCGAGCGCCAAAGCGGTGAATCCCCTGCCGCACTGATGGCGCGTGCCGATCAGGCGTTGTACCGCGCCAAGGCGGCAGGGAAGGACACCGCGTCGGAATAACTAGCGCACGGGCGGTGCGTACTGGATACCGCCTTGGCTCCACAGGGCGTTGAGCCCGCGCTTGATCTTCAGCACGCTGCCCTGGCCAATGTTGCGCTCGAACACTTCGTCGTAGTTACCCACCTGCTTGACGATCTGCACCACCCAATCCTTGCGCAGTTTGAGGTCCCGCCCGTATTCACCGTCGGCACCGAGCAAGCGCGCCACATCCGGGTTCTTGGTGGTCTTGGCCTGCTCCTCGACGTTCTGCGAGGTGATGCCCATTTCCTCGGCATTGAGCATGGCGAACAGGGTCCATTTGACGATGCTGAACCACTCATCATCGCCCTTGCGCACCAACGGCCCCAGCGGCTCCTTGGAAATCACTTCCGGCAGCACCACGAACTCATCCGGGTGGGCCATCTTGATGCGCTGGGCATACAGGCCCGACTGGTCGGTGGTCAGCACGTCGCAGCGCCCGGACTCCAGGCCCTTGGCGCTTTCATCGGCGGTGTCGAAGGTGATCGGCGTGTACTTCATGCCGTTGGTGCGAAAGTAATCCGACACGTTGAGTTCGGTGGTGGTGCCGGCCTGGATACAGATGGTCGCGCCGTCCAGTTGCTTGGCACCGGTCACGCCCAGCTTGTTGTTCACCAGGAAGCCGATGCCGTCGTAGTAGGTCACGCCGGTAAATACCAGGCCCATCCCTGAGTCGCGGGAGCTGGTCCAGGTGGTGTTGCGCGAGATCACATCCACCTCACCCGATTGCAGCGCGGTGAAGCGCTCCTTGGCGGTCAGTTGGCTGAACTTCACTTTCGAAGCGTCACCAAACACTGCCGCCGCAACGGCGTGGCACACATCCACGTCGATGCCGGTCATCTTGCCCTTGCTGTCCGGTACACCAAAGCCTGGCAGGCCATCGCTGACACCGCACTGGATAAAGCCCTTCTTCTGGATCGCATCCAGTGTGGCGCCCGCATGCGCGGTACCGGCCAAGCCCAATACGGCGGTGGCGCCCAGTGCGGCCAAGGTGGTTTTGAATGGATTCATGCAAGGCACTCCCTGTCATTCCTTATTATTCGGCGCCTCACAGCCCGCGCCGGTTTATAGTGCTGCCGGGCAGTATCCACGGCTTTACGGCGCTGCCACAAACGACCTTTAGGCAAAGGCTCCTTCCGATTTGGAATGAACTGCATGATTTCAAAACGTTTGACCCCTTCGATGACCGCCCTGCAATGCTTCGAAGCCGCCGCCCGCCACCTGAGCTTCACCCGCGCCGCCGAAGAGCTGCACCTGACCCAGAGCGCAGTGAGCAAACAAGTCGCGCAGTTGGAAGAGATGCTCTGCCACAACCTGTTCGAACGGGTGCGCCAGCGCTTGTACCTGTCACCGGCGGGCTCGCTGTACCTGGCCGAGGTGCACAAGATCCTGACCCAGGTGGACATCTCCAGCCGTTACATCCTCACCTACGGTGGCGAGACCGAAGTGCTGCGCATCGCCACCCAGCCGACCTTCGGCGACCGCTGGCTGGTGCCCAAGCTCAAGGATTTCGCGGCCAAGCACCCGAATATCCACCTCGATGTGCGCAACGAACTGGAGCCCTTCGACGTGCTGCAGGCCAAGGCCGATATCGCGTTTTTCTTCGGCCAGGGTTCGTGGCCCGGGGCAACATGCATCGAGCTGTTTCGTGAAGCCGTGGTGCCGGTCTGCGCACCGGGCTTCGTCGCCGACGGCAGCGATGCCTCATCACGCCACACCCTGCTGCAATGCACCTCGCGCCCGGAAGCCTGGCACGAGTGGTTCCTGGAACAGGGCCTGCATTCGCAGAACAGCTACCACGGGCCGCGCTTCGACACGTTCTACATGTGCATCCGCGCCGCGCAATCGGGCTACGGGGTGGCGCTGGTGCCCCAATACCTGGTGGCCGAAGAGCTGGACAACGGCAGCCTGATGATCCCCTGGAATTACACGATGCCCAGCGCCGGCGCGCACTTTATCGCCCACGCCGAACACGCCGGCGAAGTACCGAAAGTGAAGGCCTTCCTGAAATGGATGGTGAGCTACATCAAGGCACATCCCGACTTTTAATAATGACCCGGCGACTTTATTTCGTTTGCGGCAAGGCCGGGCGCACGGCTTAGATAAAAAGACGCCCGCCATTGCCGAGTCCAAGATTCATGAGCCGCGAAACCATCAGCCAATCGATTTCCGTCGTCCACCCCATCAGCCTCAGCCACGGCAAGAACGCCGAAGTATGGGACACCACGGGCAAGCGCTACATCGACTTTGTTGGCGGCATCGGCGTGCTCAACCTTGGCCACTGTCACCCCGGCGTGGTGGAGGCGATTCGTGAACAGGCCACCCAGCTCACGCACTACGCGTTCAACGCCGCCCCACATGCGCCCTACATTGAGCTGATGGAACGTCTGACCGCGTTCATCCCGGTGGGCTACCCGGTCAGCGGCATGCTCACCAACAGTGGCGCAGAAGCCGCAGAAAACGCCTTGAAGATCGTACGCGGCGCCACTGGCCGCACGGCGGTGATCGCATTCGATGGTGCGTTCCACGGGCGCACCCTGGCCACCCTCAACCTCAATGGCAAGGTGGCGCCCTACAAGCAAAAGGTCGGCGTGCTGCCCGGCCCGGTGTACCACCTGCCCTATCCCAGCGCCGATAACGGCGTGAGCTGCACCGAGGCCCTGAAGGCCATGGACCGCCTGTTCAGCGTGGAAATCGACGTGGACGACGTCGCCTGTTTCATCATCGAACCCGTCCAGGGCGAAGGTGGTTTCCTCGCCCTGGATGTCGAGTTCGCCCAGGCGCTGCGGCGTTTCTGCGACGAGAACAACATCCTGCTGATCGCCGATGAAATCCAGTCGGGGTTCGGGCGTACCGGCCAGCGTTTTGCGTTCTCGCGCCTGGGCATCGAACCGGACCTGCTCCTGCTGGGTAAAAGCATTGCCGGTGGCGTACCGCTCGGTGCCGTCGTGGGGCGCAAAGCGCTGATGGACAACCTGCCCAAAGGTGGCCTGGGCGGCACCTATTCCGGCAACCCCATCGCCTGTGCTGCAGCGCTGGCCACCCTCGATGCAATGACCGATGAACACCTGCAAGCCTGGGGCTCACACCAGCAAGAGGCCATCGCCGGCCGTTATGACACCTGGCGCGCACAAGGCCTTACGCCCTACCTCGGCCGCCTGACCGGCGTCGGAGCGATGCGAGGTATCGAGCTGGTCAACGCCGACGGTTCGCCCGCGCCGAAACAGCTGGCTCAACTATTGAGCCTGGCGCGGGACGCCGGTTTGCTGCTGATGCCCAGTGGCAAATCGCGGCACATCATCCGCCTGTTGGCACCGCTGACCATCGAGCCTGCAGTACTCGAAGAAGGCCTGGATATTCTCGAGGCCTGCCTCAAGCAGTTGGACTAATAGCGCGCATCGGCGGGTTTGCCGCCGTTGGGCCAGTCCTTGACCTTGTCCGGGAAGTCCGGACGCGGTTGCCCCGAGAAATACGCCGCCACGTCCACCGCGTCCTGGTCTGTCAAACCGCCCTGACCCAGCGGGAATTTTTCGTGGAAGCCGATCGGCATGTTGCGTTTGACGAACGCCGCTGCCGTGTAAGGGCGGGCCATGCCGGCGCCGATGTTAAACGATTGCTCGCCCCACAGCGGCGGGTACACCAGTTCCCCATCGGCACGCGCCAAGCCCTGGCCGTTATCGCCATGGCACACCGCACATTGCTGGGCGTAGACCGCCTTGCCATTGGTCAGATCCGGTTTGATCGCCGGGTCGATCTTGCCCACGCCGCGCCCGGCTACTTTGTCTTCGGGGCGTGTGTTGTTTTTCATCCAGTCGAAATACGCGACCATGGCCTGCATGTCCGCCGATTGCGGCGCCAACGGCGTGCCGTTCATCGACCGGCGGAAGCAGCCGTTGATGCGCTCTTCGAGGCTGACCACCTTGCCCGCACGCGGCGCATAGCTGGGGAAAAACGCCGACACGCCGACAAAGGGCGAACCGTCCGCCACGGTGCCGGCGTTGAGATGGCAGCTGGTGCAATTGAGTGAGTTGCCGACGTTATCCGGCAGCAGCGCCTTGGTTTGCAGGTGCAGGCGCATGCCACGCACCACCTGGCCGGCGTTGGGGGCGGCGAGCAGGTCGGCCAGGCGCGGGGTTTCAAACGCCGATGAATCGGTGGTGGCCGGGTTGAGTTGGGCACGCAGTGTCTTCACGTGGGCGGCGCTGATCGGGGTGCCCTCATTGCCCCATCGGGTGCGCACGAAGCTCAGGATCTCGGCAATTTCCGAGTCCGCCAGGCGCGCGAAACCGGGCATGGTGTAGACCCGTGGATGGGCCGCCGTTTGCGCGGTCTCCCAACCGGTGAGGGTGATGTGCAGCAGCGACGTCGGGTTGCTGGACGCAATGCTCGGGTTGCCAGCCAAGGGTGGGAACAGGCCCTTCACCCCGGCGCCATCGGCACGGTGGCAGTCGCTGCAAAACTGCATGTACCCCAACCCGCCCCGGCTGGTGAACAAATCGGCAGGCGGCGCGGCCGGGGCGCGGGCGACGGCGGGCATCGGCAGGTCGTCTTTGCCCGGTGGCAGGGATTTGAGGTAACTGGCGACAGCGGTGAGATCGTCGTCACTGAAGTGTTGGGTGCTGTGGTGAATCACATCCGCCATGTTGCCGGCCACCGTGGCAAAGCGGTTCTGCCCGGTCTTGAGCAGTTGCACGGTGTCTTCCACGGTCCACAGGTTGCGCAGGCTCAAGGCGCGCCAGTGCTCGACGGTTTCGCCTGCCAGGTAATGCCGGCCGCTGCGGCCCTCATCGCTCATGGCCTTTTCCTGGAAGGCGATGCCGCGTGGAGTGTGGCAAGAACCGCAGTGCCCCAGGCCCTGGACCAGGTAGGCGCCACGGTTGAGCACCTCGTTACGGGCTGGGTCGGGGGTGAAGGGTTGCTTGTCGAGAAAGGCGAAATTCCACAACGCCAGGCCCCAGCGCTGGTTGAAGGGGAAGCCCATGTCGGCGTCGAGGTTGGCCTGTTGCACGGGCTCCACACCCTGCATCAGGTAGGCGTACAAGGCACGCATGTCCGCTTCGCTCATCTTCGCGTAGGAAGGATACGGCATCGCCGGGTACAGGTTCATACCGGCCGGGGTAACACCTTCACGCATCACCCGGTCGAACTGTTCGAAGGTGTAGGCGCCGATACCCGTCTCACGGTCCGGGGTGATATTGCTGGAGTAGATCGTGCCCATGGGCGTGCTCAACGCCAGCCCACCGGCCATCACTTTGCCCTGCTGGGCAGTGTGGCAGGCGATACAGTCGCCCAGTTGCGCAACGTATCGGCCGTGTTCGATGAGAGGGGTATCGGGTACGTTGGCGTGCAAGGGTAGCGCCAGACACAGCGTCGCCCCCAGCAAGACCAGGCGGGAGAGGGAAAGCGCCATCGCATTAGTCCTTTAATAACCCGGCGTGGGGTGGGCCCCTCGGCGCAGGTCGGTGGTCATTTTTATGGGTTCATCAGGCCTCTGTGTTGTAACGGTTTTGTCGACATGGCGTTTTGATGTGGGTCAGGCTCAATTCGATAGACAAACCCCTGAACCCTCGACGACTATCCACCGCTCACCCCTACCGCACGGACGCAGCCCATGCTCGACATCCTCCAAGGCACGCCCCTGTGGGTGTACGCCGTTTACCTGTGGATTTGCTACTACGGCATCAAGGCCTGCCTGGGTGGGCGCGAAAGTCGTCGCTCGTTGTTGATCCTGCCTGTGGTGCTGGTGGTGTGGTCGTTGATGGCGTTGCCGCCTTCGCTGCTGTCGAGCAGCGCCTGGGTGGGTGGCGCCATCGTGAGCAGCCTGCTGGGCATGCGGTTGTTCAATGCCAACGGTGCGCATCTGGATGCCAACGGCGAAAGCCTGGTGCTGGCGGGCACCTGGAAAACCCTGTTGATCTCCCAGCTGTTCTTTGCAGTGAAGTACTACTTTGGCTACCAGCAGGCGGTGCATCCGCTGCTGTTGAGCACGCCAGAGATGCGGGTGGCGGTCGGCGCGGTCTCGGGGTTTACCGTTGGTCTGTTCTGCGGGCGAGCCGTGCGGCTGCACCGGGCGCTGGCCGCGTTGCGCGGCAAGGTGGGCAGCGTGCTGCCTTGACCTGATCCCCCTCCCCCCTGAAAATGCCCGACGCTTTTTTGTCTCCGTTTACTGAAGTAGTGAAATTTCAATGTCCGATTCCTACACCGAAGAAGAATCCGTAGTCGCCTTGCAATCCAAAGCTGAATACGAAAACGCCATCAATCTTTCACAGCATGTGCCAGCGGCCAAGATCATCAGTGAAATGGTGCTGGACGCCTTCCACACCTCCAAGGAAAGCGACCAGATCCGCGAACTGCGCGTCGCTATCCGCCAGGCCCACGATGCCTTCGATGACGACAAGGCCTACGAACTGATGGGCCAGCTCAAGCAACTGAAAGACGCCGAGGCTGCCGACAATGCCGCCCTGGAAAACCTCAGCAGCCAATTCTCCATCAGTCGCATCCTGTCCAGCTTCAAGGACGACCCCGCGTTCCAGGAGCTGGTCTACGGCCTGGCCCTCAAGGTGCTGAACCAGAGCCACCAGGCCATCAGCAACCCGAGCGCCGGCAAGAGCAAGGCCGCACGGGCCAAGAAAGAAGCCGAAGTGTTCGTGATCAGCAAGGACGGCATCAGTGTCACCCTGCCGTTGCGCACACCGCGCTCCAAGCTCAACGTCGACCGTGAAGCGTTGGAGTTCCTCGGCTTTGCCTTCGTGGGCGAAGGCAGCGAGGCCGAACTGGAAAGCGAAACCTTCTTCGACAACAGCGGCGTCGAGCAGCCGGTCACCCGCAAAAGCATCGTGACCGCGCTGCAGCAGCAGAGCGCGTTCGACGGCTACACCATCGCCGCGCAGTGACTGCCTGACACTACAAGCTGCGCAGTGTCACCAGGGCCTGCTCCACCTGGGCCAGGGTGACCTGCCGGCCGACTGAGGCGCGCACGAAATGCGTGGCGCCCAAGTCCTTGAGCAGCAGCGGCGTGTGGGCGGCAGTGCCCGCCCACAGGTTGAGGCCCAATTCGCGGGCCAGGCTGACAAACACCTTGGCCGAGCTGTTGCGCGGCACGAACGACACAATCCCGGTTTGCTCGAACTGCTCACACAGCAGTTGCACCTGCGGCAAGCGCCGCAGCTCCTGCACCAGCAACGCATAAGGTTCGGTGTTCACCGCCGCGCCCACCTCCGCGTATTCGCCCATCGCCGTGTGCAAGCCCACCAGGGCTGAAAAACTCTTCTCGGCAATCTCCAGCACCCGCGCACTGGACACCTCGATACGGTTGACCTCGCCGTCGGTGCTGGCCGCATGCAGGTCGGCAAAGTTCAGTTCCAACTGGCCAAGCAAACGCGGCGACACATAGGCAATCCCGCTGCCACGCGGCCCGCAGAGAAACTTGCGCCCCGCGCCCGTCAACAAATCACAGTGAATGTCACGTACGTCCAGCGGCAACTGGCCCAGGGATTGGCACGCGTCGACCACGTACAACGCGCTCGAGTCCTTGAGCAACGCGCCCAGCGCTTCCACCGGGTTGATCACGCCGCAGCACGACGGCAGGTGCGACACACTGACCAGGAACACCTCGTCGTCCAGGTTGCGCTGCACCCAATCCAGGTCCAGCGGGGTGGTCGCGGTGGTTGGGATCACCTCGACACGGATGTCGCGAGACAGCTTGAGGTAGTTGAAAAAGATCAGGTTGGCCGCGTACTCCGAGGTCGACACCCACACCCGCTTGCCCCGGGGGAAGTCGAGCTTGCCAAGGATGCTGGTCCAGGCCTCGGTGGCACTGCTGAAAAAACCGATGTCGGTCGGCTGCGCATTCAACAGCCCGGCGGCGACCCGGTACAGGTCGACGTTGAGCAACTCCTCGTAGGCCAGTTCCGTCTCATAACTGCCAATGCGCGCTTCGATCGAGGTAAAGCGCTGGATCGCATTCAACGTGGCCGTGGACATCAGGCCCGCGCCAGCGGTGTTCAAGTGCACGATGCTCATTTCACGCTTCCTTGTTCCACAAGAGGGTTGAGCTTTTCATCACGCCCACCGCCACCGCGAACAGCAGCAACACGGTGCCGGCCAGCAACCACGGTGATGGCAGGGACGGCTGCGCCACCAACATGAACGCCAGCGACGGCGTGATCATGACCCCGATGTTGACCCCCGCCGAGTAGTAACCCAGGTTGCGGTCCACGGTGTGCCGGCTGGAGATGCTGCTCACGTAATGGGTGATGCCGGGGAACACGATCATCTCGCCCAGGCTCCACAGCACGGTGGCCACCAGCAGCATCGCGCCGACATGGCTGAAGCCCATCAGGAAAAAACCGACCCCGGCCAACAGGAACCCCGCCACCAGTGAACGGCTGCTCGACAGGTGCGCCATGCGTTGGTTGATCGGCACTTCGAACAGAATCACCAGCAAGGCGTTGATGAAGAAAATGATGCCGACGTAATACGCCGGCAGTTCGGTGTAAGTGATGATGTAGGCCGACAGGAAAGTCGGCGGCAAGGCGTAGGCCACATGCACCGGCAGCGCTGCTAGCAAGATCACCAGCAAGCGCGAGCGCTCATGCGGTGCCGTCTCCGGCAAGCCATTGCCCTTGCTCGCCAGTGGCGCTGCCTGTGCCGCGCCAACCGTGACCGCACGGCCGAATCGCAGGCAGGCGGCAAACGACACCAGGGACAACGCTGCGTTGATGTAAAACACTGCGTCGGCATTGCTCAGGAAAATCAGGCTGCCCAACAGCGGCCCGATCGCCATGCCGATGTTGATCGCCAGGCGGTTGCAGGAAAACGCCACCTTGCGCGTCTCGCTGCTGCTGTGGGTCACCGTCTCGGAGAACGTCGCCGGCGTGAAGGCTTCGTAGCAGGCACCCCAGAGGAACGACAGCACGAACAGCGCGGCGGTGTTGTCCACCGACGGGATGATCAACAGCAGCAACGCGTTGAGCAGCAACGAGCCGAGGATCACCCGGTTGGCCCCCAGGCGCTTGATCACCGCACCGATGATCAAGTCCACGAACAGCGCTCCCGCGCCATACACGCCGACCAACAGGCCGGCCGTGCCCGCCGACACGGCGTGCTGATGAATCAGGTACGCCGCGTAGAACGGGAACGCCATGGTGCCCATGCGGAACACCAAGGTGATCATGAACAGCGATTGCAGCCGGGCGTTGAGCCCGCGTAACGCGCGATAAGTGCCCATCAGCGGATCACGTAGACGTTGTCTTTGTACTGGCGGATCTGCTCGTAATCCTGGTCGATATCCCGCTGGTTCTCCGACAGCAGGAACACACGCAACGGACTGCTGAGCAGGTCGACGGTCTTCTTCATCAGCTTGCCGGCCTTGTACTTCACGCTCAGTTTGTGCACCGAGGGCAGCGCTTCGATCAGGTGAATGGCCGCTTCGTTGAAGCCGGTCACTTCGCCTTGCAGCGTGGTGTCGGTGTTGATCACGCAGGCTTCCTTGAGCTTGTGGTAGCGCTTGCCGGCGTAACCGGCCTTGAACGCCTCGCCGTCGCAGTAGGCCAGGTAGGTCAACTGCGCCTGGTTGCCGCCCAGGCTGATGTCGTGGAAATTGGGTTCCATGTTGCCGTTCAGCCGCGCACCGACTTCCACCAGCGCAGGGCCGGCCTCGGTCAGGATCACCTCCGAGTGCGCCGGGCCGTTGTTGATTCCCAGGGCCTTGAGCACCTTGACGATGTAGTCCACCAGCACGTTGGCTTCCGGGCTGTCAGGGGCGATCAGCACGTCACGGTCATAGATGTTCTTGCCGCCGCTGACTTCGCGCTTCACATAACGCCAGATCCCGCAGACATACACCTGCCCGTCACGGCTCACCGTATCGACGATGAACTCCGGCCCCTTGAGGTAGGACTGGCAGAGGATCTCGGTGTTGGCCAGGCCGAAGATGTCCAGGTTGGACACCACTTCCTGGCACGCGCGCTTCACGTCCTCGACGTTGTGGCAGATCGAAACCCCGTCGGTAGACGCCGAGCTGAGTGGCTTGACCACGCACGGGAACACCTGGCCGGCCTCGACCCACGCCAGCAACTCGGCAGGGTCGGCGGACTTGATTTGCCGCGCGGTCAGCAGGCCGGCAGCGGCCACCTTGCCGATCATTTCAAACTTGTCGCGGCGCGCCCGGGAGCCGGCGCTGCCGTTGGAGGTTGGCAATTGCAGTTGCTCGCTCAGGTAGTCGGCAAACGGCACGCCAGGCTCCTGGCCGGCGATCACCGCCACCACATCGAACTCACGCAGGCGGCGCACCACGGCTTCGGCGCTGCCGTTGAAGATCAGGTTGTGCTCGAACTCATCCAGGTTCGGCCCGAGCATGCTCGGCATCAGTTCCGGGGTGCTCTGTACATGGATCAAGCCCAGGCCGGCATCCCGAAAGAATTTGGGCAGGAAGTTACCGCTGGAGTAGACATCAACCAAGGCGACGTACTGTTTCATGAGGATGTCCTTTTCAGTAATGAGTGGCGGTTTCGGAAGGGCGCGGCGACGCCACGTCGTCCAGCGCGAGGAAAATGTTCTGGGGGAATTCAGCGACGCGGTGCAGCAGGTGCAAATACCAATTGGTGCCGTACACCGCCGACACGCGGGTCTTGACCTGGCCAGCGTCCTTGACGGTCTTGATCAACTCAGGACGCACGCCGTGGAGCATCTCCAGCTCGCCACGGCTGGCGATGCCGCTGGCGAGGATCTGCTCGACCAGTAGCGGGTCCTGGGTGGCGAACGCGTAGTTGCTGCTGGCGCCGTTGATGCGGTCGAGCAGGCCCAGGTAACGCTCGTTCAATTGCGCACCACGGGGCAAGGCAATGGCGGCCGGCTCGGCGTAGACGCCTTTGACCAGGCGCACCTTGCAGCCGGTGCCGAGGATCTCGCCCAGGTCATCGGGCGTTCGGTTCAATTGCGCCTGCAGGGTGATGCCCAGGTTGGGGAACCGCTCACTCAGGTGCATGAAGATGTCGAGGATCGAGTCGGTCCACTGGGACCGCTCCATGCTGAGGATCACGCCGACGTCCTTGTCGGCCGCATGGGTGAGGATCTTCGAGCAGTTCTCGATTGCCAGTTCCCGGGAAATGATGGTGCCGACGTTGGACAGGTCGAAGCCCAGTTGCGGCGGTTCGCTGAGTGTCGGGTGCAGCGCCATCAGGTCGATCAGCTTGAGGTATTCATCGGTGGCGGTGGTCACCTCGGCCAGGGTGGTGGCCTCTTCGCCCACGTATTCCACACCGGTGCGATAGCCCTTGCCTTGCAGGGCAGCGAGCTTGTCGAGCATCTCCAGGCGGTCTTCGGAAATGATGTAGCGCAAGGCGGCCGGGCGCAGGAAATCACGCAGGGTGTCGCTGGCCAGGAACAGGTCGCGGTAGGTCTTGTTGGCCGCCAGTTTTTTCAGGGCCAGGGTCGCCAGCAGGCTGTTGTCTGTGTCGTTCATGGTGTCAAACCCCGTAGGCCTGGTTGAGCATGCGACGGGCGAAGCTTGAGTCGTCGGCATGATTGGCAATCTTGTGGGCGCGGAACTTGGCCGCGTAGCTGAGCATGGTTTCCTTGTGCGGGCTGTGGCGGTCGCGGGTAAAAATCCCGGCCCACAGGTTGTCCCAACGGGCGTACTCGGGGTGCGACATCAGCAGCTCGTGGGCCTTGCGCATGTTCCAGTGGGGAATGGCCGGGTGCAGGTGGTGCACCAGGTGGTAGTTGTCGTCGTGGCGGCCGAAAAAGAAGTTCTCCAGTGCATTGCCCTTGCGGTTGCGGGTCAGCAGCAGCTTCTCGGTTTCAGCGGCGGGCAGCGGGTAGTGCTCGGCCAGCTCGATGATCCAGCCCACGGCCACGGCGGTGGTGAACAGCGGTACGAGCCAGAACAGCAGCAGCTCGGTGACCACGCCGAAGCTGGCGGCCACGGCGAAGATCGCTGCCCAGTAGGTCCACAGCATGAGGCGTTCGTTGCGGATCTTCTTGTCCGAACCCTGGGCCTTGACGCGGTCTTTGATGATGTAGCGGATGTACTGCAGGGTGCGGTAGCCGGACAGGGCCAGCAGCACGTTTTTCAGGAAGAACTCACGCTCGCTCTGCTTGACGTCATACAGCCCGCATTTGAGGTGGAAGTTGTAGTCCGGGTCTTTTTCCGGGTGGCCCAGGTGCACGTGGTGGTTCTTGATGTGCGAGATGCTGTAGGACTGGTGCAGGTGGAAAATCAAATAACCGGAGAGGAACGTGCCGGAAAACCAGTTGATAAAGCGATTTTTGGCCAACATCTTGTGCGCCGACTCATGCAGCACGTTGGCCAGAGCGCGTTGGGTGGTGCCAATCAGAAACAGCGAAACCGGGTAGAACCAGTAGCTGATCCCCAAGGACAGGTAGATGGCAAACGCGATGATGGCGTAGTCCTTGCCCAGCGCGACGGCCCAGTGATAGTTATCTTTTTTGCATAAGTGCTTGAGCATCCCGAAGGTCTCGCGAGAGATACCCGCGGCGTATTCGCCAGCAGCTTCTTTGTTCTGATTGACCAGCATAATCACTCCATTAATTAAGTGGCACGCTGCAACACCCAACCCGCGCGAGTGGCACTGGACTTCCTGGCTCATTACCGGCTCGGGCATTTTTTTAGGTATTACAGCTAACGTTTTTTTTGCCTGAGCTAGACTCATCGGCTGCGAAAAAAACTAAAGCACCGCCCTATCGCTAACAAGCTGCCCTTTTAGACAGGTAGGCCCCAATGCCACGCGCACGCGAACGCGCGCCTGCGAAAAATCGCAGGCGGGCGTGGGATTAACAGGTGTGGGTCAGGCTTGTTCGCGGATATAGCCCAGTTGCAGGGCCTTGCGAATGGCTGATTTGCCGTTGGTGACGTCCAGTTTGTCGAAGACGTTTTTCATGTGGAACTTGACCGTGCGCGGGCTCATTGACGTCAGCAGGGCAATTTCGTTGTAGGTCTTGCCCAGGCTGGTCCAGGACAGCACTTCGGTTTCACGGGGGGTGAGAACGGTCTGCTGGGTCTGTGCGGGCGCACAGCTCTCCAATGCCTCGTCGTACACCGAGACCAGCAACATCTGCAGCTCGCTCTTGTTGGCCAGCACGGTATCGCGAAAATGCTGGCCCTCGCCGAAGCTGCACAGGTTGAGGATCGAGTAAAACCCACGGTTGCCGTGCACGATAAAACTCGCCCCCTCCCCCACCGGCGCGCAGGGCCCGGGAACCGGGACGGCCTCTTCAGCCGGGGCCAGCAGGTTTTCATCGCTCCAGAAAAAAGGTTTTACCCGGCCCTTGGACAAGGAGAGCAACTGGCCACGCTGATAGAAGTCGTCGGCGGAGTCCGCTCGCTCTAGGGCGTCGGGGTAATTGGAGATGATCTCCGCCTCATCCAGCGTCGGCCCGCATTGATAGACCTCGAAGTGCCCAAGCCCCCGTCGGGTCAGCTCGGCATCGAGCAGTTGGCGCACGTCGGCAGGCTGCATGGGCGTGCTGTTATTGGGTTGACCATTGCTTCGCATGAATCTCGTCCCTGATGAGTGACTACGGGTGAGCCTAGCGTTCTGGCCAGGGCGCTTCAATCCCAAAGCTCCCGATTCAGAGTCGACTCACCCAGTAGGAAATATCCCTACACAACAAGAAGAATGAAACATGCCCCAAACGCCTTGTCCAGTGGTTCCCATGGCGAGCCGACCATGGGCACGGGATTCACCTGGCTCAGACCACCTGCGCGGCAAACACCTCACGGAAGCGCTGCATCTGCTGTGCACTACCAACGGTTACTCGCACCCACTGCGGCCAGTTCTTCCACACCCGCCCGATCAACACGCCGTGCTCGGCCAGCCGCTCGATGACCTGCTCGGCGGGGCGTTTCACGTCGATCATGAAGCAGTTGCTGGCGGACACCGTACAGGTGAAACCGCGCGCCTTGAGCCAGGCCACCGTCTCATCCCGCGCCCGGGCGTTGAGCGCCTTGCGTTGGGGCAACAGCTTCACGTCCTCCAGGCTGGCATGGGCGCCCAGCAGGCTGGAGCCGGCCGGCACGTTGTCGCCGCCGAACACCGCCAGCCGCTCCAGTAGCGCCGGGTGGCCGATCGCCAGGCCCACGCGGGCGCCGGCCAGTCCGTAGATTTTCGAGAAAGTCCGTAGCACCAGCAGGTCGTCGTGCTCATTGACCCAACTGATGCAACTGGGCGCATCGGAGAAGTCGATATAGGCCTCGTCCACCACCAGCACGCTGCCTTTGGGCTTGTTTGCCAGTGCCTCGCGGATGGCGTCGGTGGGAGTCAGGGTGCCGGTGGGGTTGTTGGGGTTGCACACGTAGAGCATGCCGGCCTGGGGGTCGGCAGCGAGCATGGCGGGAATGTCGTGGGCATGCGCGGCGTCGAGGTCCACTTCCTGCACGGGCGCCTTCCAGTTTTCGGCCGCCTGGCGCGGCACTTCATAGGACGGCGTGGCCATCACCAGGCCACGGGTGGTGCTGGTGAACGCCAGCACCGCATAGCGCAGGGCCGCCATCGAGCCGGAAAACACCGCCACCTGGTCTTCGGCAATGCCTTGTTGCTGGGCGAACAGTTCGGCCAGCGCATACATATGACCATAGGGATACAGCGCAGCAGTAGCGATCCCGCGCTGCATGGCCTCCTGCGCCGCGCCGGAGGGGCCGTAGGGGCTTTCGTTGTAGTTCAGCCGCAGCCTGTCAGCCTTGGCCGGTGGCGGGCTGGCAACGGCCCAATCCAGGCGCCCCAGCAATGGCAGGGCTGCGCCCACGGTGAGAAGGGACCGGCGACTGACGCTGAACATGGAGCTACTCCTTGTAGGCGGGCGATGAATTCTCACTACTCATTCAGAGGGGTATGACGAGAATGGTCCCGGCCGATTTAACCAGCGCCCAAGAAAAAGCCCCGCGCTTCTCTCGAAGGCGGGGCTCTTTCACTGCAGGACCACTCAGTGAGCGTAGGTCAGCAACAGCTCTTTCGGCACTTGGAAATCCAGGGACATCATCACGCTGAGCGCGGTGATGGTGAAGATCGAGAACACGAACAGCTTGCGCGCCCAGACGGTGTCATCCACCGCCTTGTAGCCGGTCCAGGCCATGTACAACCAGTACATGCCCATGGCGGCGGCGACGGCGAGGTAGCTCATGCCGGCGTAGCCACTGAAGGTCAACATCAAGGTCGCCACGAGGAAGGCCAGGATGTAGAGCAGGATGTGTTTCTTGGCCACCTGGATGCCACGCTTGACCGGTAATACCGGAATCGACGCAGCCAGGTAGTCATTGAAGCGGAAAATCGCAATGGCGTAGGAGTGCGGCATCTGCCACAGGCTGAACATCACCAGTAGCGTCAGCGCGGCCATGTCGAAGCTATTGGTCACAGCCACATAACCAATCACCGGCGGCATCGCCCCCGACAGACTGCCCACCAGCGTGCCGTGAACCGACTTGCGCTTGAGGTACAGGCTGTAGAGGCCGACGTAGATGACAAACCCGATCACGGCAAACAGCGCCGCCAACGGGTTGGCCACCTTGTACAACAGTGCCACACCGGCAACACCCAGGACGGTCGCGTAGACCAGTGCCAGTTTCAGGGAGATTAAGCCCTGGACCAGCACGCGGTTCTTGGTGCGCTCCATCTTGATATCGATGTCACGGTCGATGCAGTTGTTGAACACACATCCGGAAGCTACCACCAGGGAAGTGCCGATCATTGCAGCCAGGAAGATGGCCAGATCGACATGTCCCTTGGAGGCCAGGAAGAAACCGCCCGCCACAGAAAGCACGTTACCGAAAATGATCCCCGGTTTGGTGATTTGGATAAAGTGCTTAAGCGACATCGGGTCTTACCTCACTTCGCCATCATGAACGTATGGATGCTGAACATGATCCATATCGACAGGCCAACCAGCAGCACGATTACGATCCCTGCGAACACGAAGGCAACCACGTTATCGCGCTGTTCCTTGGAACGATCCAGGTGCAGGAAGTACACCAGGTGAACCAGAACCTGAATCACCGCGAATGCCAGCACGATCATCAAGGTGATCGACTTTGGCAGGGTCGGGTACATCACCAGACCAAACGGGATGAGCGTCAGGATGACCGACAAGATGAAGCCGATAGCGTAGGACTTTACGCTGCCGTGGCTCGCATCATGGCTGTCATGGTCATGGGAGTGTGCATTAGCCATTACAGAGTCCCCATCAAGTAGACGACGGTGAATACGCAGATCCAGACCACGTCCAGGAAGTGCCAGAACAGGCTCAGGCAGGTCAGGCGAGTCTTGTTGGTGTTGGTCAGGCCGTGTTTATTGACCTGATACATCATCACCGCCATCCACAGCAGGCCAGCCGAAACGTGCAGACCGTGGGTGCCTACCAGCGTGAAGAACGCGGACAGGAAGCCGGAACGGTGCGGGCCGTAGCCTTCGGAGATCAGCAGGTGGAACTCGTTGATCTCCATGCCGATGAAGCCCAGGCCGAACAGGAAGGTCAGTGCCAACCAGCTCAGAACGCCTTTCTTGTTGCCCTTGTAGAAGGCCAACATGGCGAAGCCGTAGGTGATCGAACTGAACAACAGCAAGGCGGTTTCGCCGAGCACGTAAGGCAGTTCGAAGATGTCGTGGCCCGACGGGCCACCCGCTACGTTGTTTACCAGTACCGCGTACACCGCGAAGATCGACGCAAACAAGATGCAGTCGGTCATCAGGTAGAGCCAGAAACCGAAAACGGTCATTGGCCCCGAGTCGTGGTGATGGTCATCGTGCCCATGGTCATCGACATGGGCGTGTCCAGCATTGGTCACTAAGTTCGACATGGTTTAAGCCTGTTCCAACGAGGTTTCTACACGGTTGGCCGGAATCTTCTTCTCGGCTACCAGGCGAGCGTGCTGCTCGGCTTCGATGCGCTCGATCGTCTCGACCGGCACCATGTAGCCTTGATCATCACGGGCAGCGTGAATGATGAAGTAACCGATAGTGCCCACCAGGCTCACGATCGCCAGCCACCAGATGTGCCAGATCATCGCGAAACCGAACACGGTCAGCAGGCCGCCCATCACCACGCCAGTGGCGGTGTTGTTTGGCATGTGGATCGGTTCGTAATGCTTCGGACGCTGGTACGCAGTACCGTCTTCCTTGGCTTCGGTGAACGCATCAATGGTGTTCGCAGTAGGGATCACGGCGAAGTTGTAGAACGGCGGTGGCGACGAAGTCGACCATTCCAGGGTGTGGCCATTCCATGGGTCACCGGAGTCGCAAGCGTTCTGCTTACGGTCACGGACACTCACGTACAACTGGATCAGCTGGCAGGCAATACCCACAGCGATCATCACCGCACCGAACATGGCGACGTACAGGTACGGCACCCACTCAGGGTTGGTAGTAGCGTTCAGACGACGGGTCATGCCCATGAAGCCCAGCGCGTAGAGCGGCATGAACGCGACGAAGAAGCCCGAGATCCAGAACCAGAATGCAGCCTTGCCCCAACCTTCGTGCAGCTTGAAGCCGAACGCTTTCGGGAAGTAGAAGCTGAAACCAGCGATGTAACCGAATACAGCACCACCGATGATCACGTTGTGGAAGTGAGCGATCACGAACAGGCTGTTGTGCAGGACGAAGTCAGCACCCGGAATGGCCAGCAGTACGCCAGTCATGCCGCCGATGGCGAAGGTCACCATGAAGCCCAGGGTCCACAGAACCTGGCTGGTGATACGCAGACGGCCGTGGTAGATGGTGAACAGCCAGTTGAATAGCTTCACCCCCGTAGGGATGGAAATCAGCATGGTCGCCAGGCCGAAGAAGGCGTTGACGCTGGCACCCGAACCCATGGTGAAGAAGTGGTGCAGCCACACCATGAAGCCCAGTACAGAGATTGCGCCCGATGCGTAGACCATCGAGTGGTGACCGAACAGGCGTTTGCCGGTAAAGGTCGAGATCACTTCAGAGAAGATACCGAACGCTGGCAGGATCAGGATGTACACCTCAGGGTGACCCCATGCCCAGAACAGGTTCACGTACATCATTGGATTGCCACCAAGTTCGTTGGTGAAAATGTGGAAATCCAGGTAACGGTCAAGCGACAGCAGCGCCATGGTAGCGGCCAGGATCGGGAACGAAGCCACGATCAGGACGTTGGCCCAGGTGCAGGTCCAGGTGAAGATCGGCATGTCCATCAGTTTCATGCCAGGGGCGCGCATTTTCAGTACGGTGGCCAGGAAGTTGACCCCCGTTAGCGTCGTCCCGAGCCCTGATAACTGTAGCGCCCAGATGTAGTAGTCCACACCCACGCCCGGACTGTACTGAATGCCCGACAGTGGCGGATACGCAACCCAACCGGTCTTGGCGAATTCGCCGACGCCCAGGGAAACGTTGATCAGCACAACGCCGGAAACCAGCAGCCAGAAGCTCAGGGAGTTCAGGAACGGGTAGGCAACGTCACGGGCACCGATCTGCAGCGGCAAGGCAAGGTTCATCAGGCCGGTGAAGAATGGCATCGCCATGAAGATGATCATGATCACACCGTGAGCGGTGAAGATCTGGTCATAGTGTTCAGGTGGCAGATAGCCAGGCGAACCTTCGGTGGCCATGGCCAGCTGGGTACGCATCATGATGGCGTCGGCAAAACCACGCAGCAGCATGACCATGGCAACGATGACGTACATGACGCCGATTTTCTTGTGGTCGACCGACGTCAACCACTCGGTCCACAGGTAGGACCATTTCTTGAAATAGGTGATACCTGCTACGAGCGCCAGACCACCCAGCGCGATCATGGCGATAGTCACCATTACGATCGGCTCGTGGAACGGGACCGCATCCCAACTTAATTTACCAAACATCGTTTACTCCTCTGCCCCAGCAGTTGAATGCGCGCCCGTTTCAGAACCTTCAACCGCGGCCACTTCTTTCTTCTCGTGCTTGACCGGCTTGCCTGGCTTCATACCTTCGTACTTGTCGACGATTTTCTGAAACAGGTTCGGCTCGTACGTGGAGTACAGGGCGACTGGGTTGTTCTGGCTTGGTTTGGTCAGGGCATCGTATTCAGCTTGATCAAGCTGTTTAGGTGCGGCCTTGACTTCGGCTACCCAGGCGTTGAAATCGTCCTGGCTCGTCGAGATCGCTTTGAATTTCATGCCGGTGAAGCCAGCACCGCTGTAGTTAGCGGAGATGCCTTCCATTTCAGCTTTTTCGTTGGCGATCAGGTGCAGGCGAGTCTGCATGCCTGCCATCGCGTAGATCTGACCGCCCAGGGCTGGGATGAAGAACGAGTTCATCACGGCGTCGGAGGTGATCCGGAAGTTAAGCGGGGTGTTCTCTGGGAACTTGATCTCGTTGACCGTGGCGATACCCAGGTCCGGGTAGATGAACAGCCACTTCCAGTCCAGCGCGACCACTTCGATGTTGATCGGCTTGACGTCGGATTCCAGCGGACGGTACGGGTCCAGCTCGTGGGTCGACTTATAGGTGATGTAACCCAGGGCGATGATGATGAGGACCGGTACCAGCCACACCGCGATTTCAATCTTGGTGGAGTGCGACCACTTGGGCGCGTAGGTAGCGCTGGTGTTCGACGCGCGGTATTTCCAGGCGAAGGCGAAGGTCATGATGATCACAGGGACCACGACCAGCAGCATCAGCAGAGTAGCGGTGATGATCAGGTTGCGTTGATCCAGACCGATCTGTCCTTTTGGGTCCATCAAGGTCCACTTGCAGCCTCCGAGCATTAACATCATGCCAAGCAGCGGCAAAAAGCCTAGTAATCGGGGGTACCTGTTTTTACTCATCTCACGACCTCTAAAGCAGCTTGCGCAATGCAGTTGGGTTTTGATCGCCAACACTTCACCCTGCCAAGGGTTGGCATTTCTCTTCGATTGAATAAGAGCCTGCCCGCTACGCCATAACGGAGCGTTTCACGGACCTGCGGTGAGTTCTTATTCGATTTCGTGGTTAAAGGCCTTGTTACAGACCAATTCCATTTGGTGCGGATAGTTGAAAGGCTGCCGGAACCTGGGGTCGCACAGAGCCATCCATCTGCCCCTCGACCGCTCCAATGCTCAAATATTGAACAGCACCGGACATTCAGTGCGGGCGATTGTAGTTAGCTAGCGATGTATAAACCATGTCTTATAAAGAAATAATTTTTATCGATTACAGCAATAATCCTTCACCATTATTGCAACGGTTCGCGATCTTATCGCGTTCGATTCTCAACAAAAACCACAAAAATTGCCGTGTTATTCGGTAAACCGTCACATCCCTTACACGCTGTAAGGGCATGCGAAACGGATCCAACCCCCCATAAAACAAGGCATTCGGACATCACCGAACGGCTCGGACGACAGGTGTTTCGCGGGATCGTTCAAACGACGAACTGACAGCACACATCACGCGCCCGAGGCAAATTTAATGGGTTGCACATTGGGTCAGAAACGTCCTGCGACAGGTTCCGTGTGACAACATGTCGCACGCTGCGCACGCCCGAAATTGCTCCTCGTCACGGCAATTTCACAAATTCCTACACAGCAAAACGCCCCGGCCTCCCATCAGGAGAACCGGGGCGTTTTGCCTAAACGACTCAGGCGTTGCGTTGGCGATTACGGTAGATGCCCAGCGGCACCAGGATCACCGTCAGCACGAACGCCACCAGCGCCCACTGCGCCAGGGACAGGCCGAGGATCGGTGGGTACGGCGTGCTGCAGAAGCCATCCACCTGGAACCCCAACGGGAACACCTTGGCCAGGGGCAGCTCATCGACGATCGGCTGCAGCACGTCCACGCCGCAGCTGACCTCTGGGAAGAACTGGGTGTACACATGATGACCGGCCGCCGCGACGCCACCCAGGGCGCTCAGAATCACCAACCCTTCGAACAGCGTGACCGCGCCTTTGGTGCGCATGGCCGCGCCGATGAACGCGAACACGGCAATCAGCAGCAACGCATAGCGCTGCAGGATACACAGCGGGCAAGGCGCCTCGCCCAACACTACCTGCATGTACAGCGCACCGCCGATCAGCGCCAGGCAGATGATGCCCAGCAACACCAGAAAGCGCCGCTCCCTGCCTAAACGCAATTCGTCACTCATCTCGGGTTCTCTTTGTTTGGTTGTGCCAATGGCCGCAAGTTTACACACAGAGAGTGGTTTAAACAGAAGGGGGTTAACGGGGGATTAATCGGGGGGAATAGAGAAACAAATGTGGGAGTGGCACCGCCACTCCCACATTTTTGACCGCGTTATTCCAACGCCGACGCCGGGCCGAAGAATTCATAACGGCTTTGTTTCTCCGGCACACCCAACGCCTTGAGGTGGCGCTTGATTGCGCTCATGAAGCCTTTAGGCCCCAGGAAGTAAGCATCCACGTCACGCTGCTCCGGCAACCATGCCGCCAGCTGTTCCTGGGTGAGCATGCCCACCTTGTCCGCCGCCGGGCTCACGCCGTCATCTTCGGCATAGCAGTAAAAGCGTTTGAGCTGCGGGTGCTTGGCGGCCAGGCCGTCCACCCAGTCACGGAACGCATGCACCCCGCCGTTACGCGCACAATGGATAAAGTGCACCGGGCGCTCGGTGGCCAGGGCCGCTTCCAGCATCGGCAGGGTCGGCGTGATGCCCACGCCGCCGCTGATCAGCACCAGCGGTTTGTCACTGGCCGCCAGGGTGAACTCGCCCGACGGCGGGAACAGGTCGATGGTCGCACCGACGTGCATCTGGTCATGCAGGTAGTTGGACACCCGCCCACCGGCTTCGCGCTTGACGCTGATACGGTACAGGCCCGCATCGCTCAAGGCCGAGAGGGAATAGTTGCGGCGCACTTCTTCACCGTCGAGCACCAGCTTCATGCCAATGTATTGGCCAGGTGCAGCCGCCAGGATCGGGCCATTGTCCACCGGGGCAAAATAGAAGGAGATGATTTCATCGCTCTCCTCCACACGCTTGACCAGGATGAACGGCCGCGCACCGCGCCAGCCGCCCGGGGCCTGGGCTTTTTCGTCGTAGATGGCGGCTTCGGCGCCGATCAGGATGTCGGCCAGTTGGCCATAGGCGGCGCCCCAGGCACTCATCACCTCAGGCGTGGCGATCTCGCTGCCCAGCACTTCGGAAATCGCACGCAGCAGGCAGGCGCCGACGATCGGGTAGTGCTCTGGCAGGATCTGCAGGGCCACGTGCTTGTTGATGATCTTGGCGACGAGGTCGCCCAGTTGGTCCAGTTGGTCGATGTGCCGTGCGTACATCAGCACGCCGTTGGCCAAGGCGCGGGGCTGGTCGCCACTGGCCTGGTGGGCCTGGTTGAACAGCGGGCGAACCTGCGGGTACTCGGAGAGCATCATGCGGTAGAAATGGGTGATCAGCGCTTCGCCGCCGCTTTCCAGCAGGGGCACAGTGGATTTGACGATGGCACGGTCTTGGGCACTAAGCATGGCAGACTCCTGGGTCTTTTGACTGATTGCCTTTAGATACTCAGTATTCGTGCCAATTTTTTAATCCTTATATTTCAATGACTTGAATAATTTATAGTCATTTTGACTTCCTACACCGTATAGTCATAAGGACTACAAGGAGTCACTATGACTGCACACTCCCTACTCACCACCCTGCTCCCCCTGGTCGCCGACCTGTCCCGCGATCTGCCCGAAAGCGAGCGCTACCGCCGCCTGCTGCAGGCCATGCGCGCCCTGCTGCCCTGCGATGCCGCCGCCTTGTTGCGCCTGGACGGCGAGTGGTTGGTGCCGCTGGCGGTGGATGGCTTGAGTGCCGACACCCTGGGCCGACGCTTCAAGGTCAGTGAGCACCCACGCTTCGAGGTGTTGCTGAGCAGCCCCGGCCCGACCCGTTTTGACAGTGACAGCCAACTGCCCGACCCCTACGACGGTCTGGTGGACGGTATGCACGGGCACCTGGAAGTCCACGATTGCATGGGCTGCCCGCTGTTTGTCGACGACCGGCCGTGGGGACTGCTGACCTTGGACGCCCTCGACACCGAGCGTTTCGAACGGGTCGAGCTGGATGCCCTGCAAGCCTTCGCCAGCCTGGCGGCGGCCACGGTGAATGTCGCCCAGCGCATCGAGCGCCTGGCCCTGCGCGCCGAAGATGAACATCAGCGCGCCGAAATCTATCGCCAGGCCAGCGGCCAGCAGCACAAGGAAATGATCGGTCAGAGCAAGGCACACAAGCGCCTGGTCGAGGAAATCAAACTGGTGGGCGGCAGCGACCTGACAGTGCTGATCACCGGCGAAACCGGCGTGGGCAAAGAGTTGGTGGCGCAGGCGATCCATGCCGCGTCCGCACGCGCCGACAAACCGCTGATCAGCCTCAACTGCGCGGCCCTGCCGGAAACCCTGGTCGAGAGCGAACTGTTCGGCCACGTGCGCGGCGCCTTTACCGGCGCGCTGAACGAACGCCGTGGCAAATTCGAGCTGGCCAATGGCGGCACGCTGTTCCTGGACGAAGTGGGCGAGTTGTCCCTGACCGTGCAGGCCAAGCTGTTGCGCGTGCTGCAAAGCGGTCAGTTGCAGCGCCTGGGGTCGGACAAGGAGCACCAGGTGGATGTGCGCCTGATCGCCGCCACCAACCGCGACCTCGCCGAGGAGGTGCGTAACGGCCGCTACCGCGCCGACTTCTACCACCGCCTGAGCGTGTACCCGCTGCAAGTGCCGGCGCTGCGCGAGCGTGGCCGTGATGTGTTGTTGCTGGCGGGTTACTTTCTGGAGCAAAACCGCTCGCGCATGGGCCTGGGCAGCCTGCGCCTGACCAGCGATGCCCAGGCGGCGCTGCTGGCCTACAACTGGCCAGGTAACGTGCGGGAGCTGGAACATTTGATTGGCCGCAGCGCACTCAAGGCCCTGGGCAATTGCCCCGAGCGGCCGAAGATCCTCAGCCTAAGCGCCCAGGACCTGGACCTGCCCGACGTCAGCGCGCCGCCTGCACTGGAAGCCGCGACCGAAACAGCCCCCGTGGTCACCGGCGACCTGCGCCAGGCCACCGAGGAGTACCAGCGCCAGGTGATCAGCGCCTGCCTGGAGCGCCATCAGCACAACTGGGCCAGCGCCGCCCGAGAACTGGGACTGGACCGCGCCAACCTCGGCCGCATGGCCAAGCGCCTGGGCCTCAAATAGAAAGGTCAACACAATCCAAATGTGGGAGCGGGCTTGCTCGCTCCCACATTAGATTGTCTTCGCCTTTAAGATTACGTTCGCAGGTTTGGGCTTTCGAAACACCAACACATTGCCCAACATCACCAACACCAACCCCGCCAGCGCGGGCGCGGTCCATTGGTAACCCTCGGCAAACGCCGAGACGTTCAGCGCCACCACCGGGAACAGCACGGTGCAGTACGCCGCACGCTCCGGGCCCATACGCCCGACCAGGGTGAGGTAGGCGGTAAAGCCGATCACCGAGCCTGGGATCACCAGGTACCACAGGGCGCCGATATAACGCGCGCTCCAATCCATGTCGAACGGGATGCCGCGCACCGCGCAGTAGGTCGCCAGCATCGCCGCCCCGTAAGCCATGCCCCAGGCGTTGGTGGTCAGCGGCTTGAGCCCGGCCTTCTGTTGCAGGCTCGAGAGCATGTTGCCCGCCGAGAAACACATCGTGCCGAGCAACGCCAGGCCTAACCCCAGCAAGGTCTGCGGGCTGGCGGTATGCCCGACCAGTTCCGGCCAGAACAAGAAGCCCAGCCCCAACAAGCCCAGCGCGCCGCCCATCAATACGTTGCGCGCGACACGTTGGCCAAAGAACACCCGGGCATTCAACGCGTTCCACAGCGTGGCGGTGGAAAACACCACGGCCACCAGGCCGCTGGGGATCCATTGGCTGGCGGTGAGAAAGCACATGAAGTTCACGCAAAACAGGCACAAGCCCTGGGCCAGGCAGATCAGGTGCCCGCGTCGGTTCATCACCTGCAACTTGCGGCTGAGCAACAACAGCGCAAACAGCACCAGGGCCGCCAGGCCAAAGCGGTAGACGATCGACACGGGAATCGCCACAACGCCCAACTGCCATTTGAGGGCGATCCAGGTGGTGCCCCAGATCAGCACGGTGAGTAAATACAGGAAAAGGTTCATGGTGGGCTCCGGTGATTGAGCCACAGTGTCCCTCGCAGCCAGCCCCGATCTCTTGCACATTCTTGCGCTTTTGTCGGATCACGGGATCACAGCGCAACCCGCGCGGAGTAGGATGCAAGGCGTCGGAGAATACACACCATGCCTGATCTGCAATCCCTGCAAGTCTTTCAAGCCCTCAACCGCTCGCCCCACGCTCGCCTCGAAGCCTGCGCCGAGCTCGGTGACGGCTTGTCGGCAGCCTTGTGGAGCAACCACCACGACTCCCAGGATTACCAGGCGCCGGGCCACCATACTTTGTCGTGCTATATCGGCGGCGGCACCGGCACGTTCCGCCGCGACCAGCCGGGCACCAAGGGCGGTCCCGACAAGCTGTGCATCCTGCCGGCCGAACACCGCTCGGCCTGGGTGATCAACGGCGAAATCCGCCTGGCCCACGTGTATTTCAGTCCGGAGCAGTTTGCCCTCGGCTGCGTCACCCTGCTCGACCGCGAGCCCCGCGAGCTGCAATTGCGCGAAAGCACCTTTCTTGAAGACGCCCGCCAGGCCCAACGTTTTCACCAATTGATCGCGCTCAACTGGCAAGAACCGGCCGAGCGCTTGCTGACCAGCAGCCTGGCCCATGAAATGCTCAGCCACACCTTGCTCAGCCAGGTGGGCGCACGTGAAGGGTTGCGCTTGAAAGGCGGGCTGGCCGCACACCAGCGGCGGCTGTTGGTGGACTACATCGAGCATCACTTGGAAGAGCCGATCAGCCTCGGTCAACTCGCCGGTTTGTGTGCGTTGTCGGAATACCACTTTGCGCGGATGTTCCGCCAAAGCTTCGGCCTGCCGCCGCACCAATACCTGCTGGCGCGCCGTCTGGCCCGCGCACAAGCCTTGCTGCGTGGGGGCACCCTGCCGCTGGGCGAGATCGCCTGGTTGTGCGGCTTCTCCAGCGCCAGCCACTTCACCCACCGTTTCCGCCAGGCCATGGGCGCGACGCCCGGGGAATACCGCCAGGCGTTCGCTTAACCTTCAACCGCCCATCAAGCCCAATGTCTTGGCCTTGGCCACCGCTTGCGTGCGCCGCTCCACGCCCAGCTTGCTGTGAATACGCCGTGCGTGGGTCTTCACGGTGTGCAGAGAGATAAACAAACGGTCGGCGATTTCCAGATTAGAGTTGCCCAGGGCAATCAATTGCAGCACCTCCAGCTCGCGCTGGCTCAGCGGGTTGTCCACCGCACCGGCGGGCGTCGCCTGTGGCTCCAGGCCCAGCTCACTCAACAACCCGGGGGAACGCAGGCGCAACTCGCGAATGGCTTGTTGCACCTGGCAACGCCCTGCCAACTCCAAGCCCGCACGCAACGCACTGCGGGCCTGGACGGCGTCACCCAGTTGCCAAGCCACCTCCCCCAACACCAACTGCAGCTCGGTTTCCAGGCACAGCATGCCGCGCTCGCGGGTGGCGTCGAGCAAGGCCGTGAGCCGTGGGATCGGTTGCTCGGCGCAGCCCAGTCTGACCTCGGCCAATACCAGCAGGTATTCCAGGCGCGGTATCAATTCCAGCGTGGCCGGCGGCGCCTGGCGGGCGTTTGGCCCACGGAAGTGGCGCAACACCCGGCGAACCGCTTCCACCGTCAATTCAGCGCGACCTTGCTGCAACCAGAAATGCCCGCTGACCAACAACAACACCGCGCGATACACCGTGTCCGGTACGTGGCGTTGTTGCATCAAGCGCTCGGCCTCACGCAACTGGATAAACGCCTGGGCGTAATCGCCACGGTTCGCCGCCAACAATGCCAACCCAAGAAACCCGTACAGCACGCGCTTGTCCTGACTGTGCAGGCACATCTTCAAGCCCGCGTCGAAACACTCGGCCGCCAATTCATCCTGGCCTTGGCGCAACGCCAGGTGCCCGCGCCGCAACGCGATGCGCCCCACCAGCGGGCCGGCCTTCAGCCGCTGTTGAAGCAACCTCGCTTGCACTTGTTCGAGCAGGCTTTGTGCCCGGTACGGCGCGCCCCGCTGTTCGAGCAATTGCGCGTGATCCAGCTCCAACAGAGACTCCAGCAGCAGCGAGCCGTGGGCACGCGCCAGGCACAGCGCCTCACGGCTCAAGGCTTGGGCGGTATCGAGCTCGCCGCGCAGCAAGGCTTGCTGGGTCAGCCCCGACAAGCACATCAGGCGTGACGTCCACGCACTGTCGGGCAAGGCTTGCAGCGCCTCCAGAAAGTGCTCGCGGGAACGCTCGGCATCGCCGCCCAGGTGCAACAACCAGCCCCACTGCGCCTGCCAGCGCGCCAGCAGATAACGTTGCTGGGCCGCCGTCGGTTGCGGCGCAAAACGTGCCAGTTGGTCGATACATTGCGCGGCCTGCTCAAAGCGCCCGGCGAACAGCAACGCAGCCGTGACCAGCCCGACCAGTTGCGCAGAGCCGAGCATCAATTCATCGCCATGCTGCTCGTGCAGGCGCAACAACAACGCGGCGTTCTGCTGGCGGAACAGGTCTTCGAAACTGAAGTGCTGCAACAGGCTCACGGCCACTTCGTACTCTTCGGCGAGCAGCGCCTGCTCGAAGGCGGCCTGCCAGTCCTGCTCGGCGGTGAACCACTGGCAGGCCCGCCGGTGCCAGGAGCGTTTGGCCGGCCAGGGTTCGTCACTCAGCAATCGGGCAAGCGGCGGGAAGACCTGGAGCCAGTCGGTGTCTTCCCACGGCTGGATGAATGCGCCGAGCGCCTGCAGCTCCCGCAGGTAGTGGTCACCGTCACCAAAGCCGAACAAGTGCTCGCACAGCCCCGCGTTGAAGCGCGGCAGATGGGCGAGTACGCGCCAGGCCTCTGCCAGCTCGGCGGGCAAGGTGCCGAACAGTTCGTGTTGCAGGTAGTCGAACAAGGTTTTTTCGGGGTGGCCGTCCCCCAGCAAAGCGATGCGCACGCCCGCGCACCAGCCGCCGCTGAACTGCATGACACGTTCAACCGACTGCCCTGGCGCATGCCGCAGCAGTGACTGGACCTCCGCCGGGTTGAATGCCAATTCGGCGCCGCACTCCAACAGCTCATCATCGAGCAGCAAGCGTGGCCAGTTGCATAACGGCCGTCGGCGCGCACCCAGCCACCACGTCAGCGCGGGGCTGCTGGAGGTGAACAGGCGGTCGAGCAAGGCGTCGGTGCCTGGCGTGGGCAGACGGCAGAAGTCGTCGAGCAATACCCATGCCGGGGTTTGCCATCGGGAAAGGTCCAGCAGCAGCGAGGCTTCATCGGTAAACACCAGGCCAAGGTTTTGCGCCAGCCGCTGGCACAGCTCGAGGGGGCTCAAGACCGCGCCATTGAGTGGCAACCAGTACACCTGGCAACCCACCGGCGCCTGCATGGCGCACTCAGCGAGCAACGCACTTTTGCCGCTGCCACCGGGCGCGCACAGCAACTTCACGCGCACCTGCGCCGCCAGCAACGGTTCGGCCAGGCGCGGGCGCAATAAATGGTGGGAGGACAGCCGTGGCATGAATCCAGGACGGTCCAGGCAGCGTGTCATGGCGGTCATTGCTGCATCCTGCTTTTTTATTGTTATGCAACCTGGCGCCTACCCTAGTCCTGTGGTCGGCGGTTGTTGAAGAAGTATTCAGCGAACTGATTTCAAGCCATAAAAAAGGCCGGAATTCCCAAGGGAGCCCGGCCTTTCTCTGTAGGAGCCGGCTTGCCGGCTCCTACAAGGGGGGGTGCGATCAGCGAATGCCTTCGGACCTCAGGGCTGCCGGGGTGTAGTCCGCTGCTTTTGCCGCGAAGCCGAACACGAAGCTGCTCTTCTCTTCGTTTTTCATGCCCAGGGCGATGTAGCGCCCGGCGATGAGGTCGTACAGGGTTTCCACGGTGTAGGCCGGCACCTGGTGGTCGTAGTAGAACTGCGCATGACCTTCGGCCACCCGCCACAGCTGGCCACGGCCGTCGTAGTGATCCACCAGTGCCACCTGCCAGCTGTCTTCGTCGATGTACATGTGGCGCTTGGCGTAGATGTGCCGCTCGCTCGGCTTGACCGTGCCGACCACTTCCCACACGCGGTGCAGCTCATAGCGGGTCAGGTCCTGATTGATGTGGCCGGCCTTGATGATGTCGTCGTACTTGAGGGTCGGCTGGTCCAGCTTGTAGCTGTTGTAGGGAATGTACATCTCCTTCTTGCCCACCAGCTTCCAGTCGTAACGGTCCGGGGCGCCGGAGAACATGTCGAAGTTGTCGGAGGTGCGCAGGCCGTCGGACGCCGTGCCCGGCCCGTCATACGCCACTTGCGGCGCGCGGCGTACCCGGCGTTGGCCGGCATTGTAGATCCACGCCAGGCGCGGTTCCTTCACCTGGTCGAGGGTCTCATGCACCAGCAGCACGTTACCGGCCAGGCGCGCCGGCGCGGTCACCGACTGCTTGAAGAAGGTCAGCACGTTGGCGCCCTTGGCCGGGTCCATGTCCGGAATCAACTGCGGCACTGCCACTTCTTCTTCGAAGCGGATCGGGGTGTAGCTGCCGTTGGTCTGCGGGGTGGCCTGGGTGATGATGCGGCGCAGGTTGCCACCGTGGTAACGGGTGATGTGGTTCCACAGCACCTCCACGCCATTCTTCGGAATCGGGAACGCGTAGTAGCGGTTGCCGGTGAAGTTCTCCAGGCCGTTGCCGTCGTTGATCGCGTGCACATTCAGGGCGCTGCGCTTGATCGACTCGTAGATGTCCGCTGGCAAGTTGACCGTGCGGTGGCTGGGGTACACCGGGATCTTGTAGGTCTCGGGGTAGCGCTTGAACATGGCGACCTGGCCGTCGGAGAGTTTGTCCTTGTACTTGTCGACGGTGGCCGCGGTGATCACGAACAGCGGTTTCTCACTGGCGAATGGGTCGGCGAGAAAACCCTTGCTGTCCACCGCGCCGGCGTTTTTCGGGATGCCGCCCGTCCAGGCCGGGATCGAGCCATCGGCGTTGCCGGCCTTTTCCGAGCCCATGGGGGTCAGGGTGGTGCCGAGCTTGGCGGCTTCGTCCGGGGACACAGCGGCCATGACATTGGCGGCCATCAGGCTAAGGGCCAATACGCCGCATTGCAGAATCATCTTGCGCATGAAGTTGTCCTTTTCAAACCGTGATCAGAAGTTCGCACCGACGCTGAGGGACAGGAAGTCGCGGTCGGTCAGGGTGTTGTAGTGGCCACCGAAAAAGTCGGTGTAACTGAGGCTGGCGGTGTAGGTGTTTCGGTAGTCGGCATCGACACCGATGCTCACCGCCTTGGCGCCTTCGTTGAACAGGCCGTTGGGGCCGTAGCCTTTCACGTCATGGGACCAAGACAGGTTCGGCTTGAGGTTGACCCCGGCAAACACGTTGCTGTAGTCGAGGATCGCCCGGGCGCGGTAACCATAGGAGGTGGCGGTGACAAACCCATCGGTATCACCTTGGTAGCCGTAAACGCCGTAAACCGAATCACGCCCATAGCGCAGCTTGCTCTTGGATTCCAGGCCCGCCACATAGGTGACGCCCGCCTCGCCCACCAAGGTCAGACGGTCAGCGCCCAAGACCTGATCGAAGAACTGAGTAAAGGTGGTTTGAGCCTGGGTGATTTGCTTGCGGCGGTAGCCTTTGTTGTCGGCGCCGGCAGAGGAACTGATGACCGAAGTTCCGGGAGTTGCCGGGTTAACCAGCGCCAGCGTCAGGTCGGTGGTGTTCAACTGCACGGGGGCGTTGGGCCGGTAGCTGATTTCGCCGCTCCACGCCGTGCCGGTGGGCAAGGTGGTCGAGAAGCTGGCGCCGTAGAGGCGAATGTCTTCCGGGTATTCGAGGTAGTACTGGCCACGACCAAGCATGACGCTTGATTTGAGCGACGGCAGTAACGCCGCAGGGACAAACCCTGCCATACCGGCCAACGCATTCAGCGTGCCCTGCCCGGCACTGGTGGTACCCACCGTCGGTGTACGGCTGTGGTAATTCATGAAATACAACGCGTACTCAGTGTCGTCCCCCAGCCAGCGCAAGGCACCGCCAAACTGGCCGCCGTCGCGGGCCTCACGGTCCTTACCACGCTGTACCACAATCCCTTCGTTGGTCACTGCAAAGCCTTGCCCGAAAGCCCTGGCCAGCGGCTGGAACCCCGCCGCCGCCGCAGTCCCCACGGTGTAGTTGTTGTTACAACCGTGGGCTACTACGTCATTGCCAAAGAACGTCCCGCAGTTATCCACCACGGTGTTTTCCCAGTTCAACTGGTAGAAGCCTTCCACGGTCAGTTGGTTGGTGAGGCTCTGCGAAGCGAACAGCATGTTCACCGGAATCAGCCCTTCCTTGATCTCCGCACCTGGGCGGCGGAAGGCCGAGACATCGATGGGGTTGATGCTATTGATGGAGTTGCCGATAAAGGTGCTCTCGCCCCAACTGACCACTTGCTTGCCCACGCGCACGTTGCCCGGCAGGTCGGCGATGGAGTAGTTGTGATAGACAAAGGCATCGAGCAATTCGTAGCCGGAGGAACGTGCGCCTTCATCGCGATGGTGATTGCTGATCTGCTTGAACTCGCGGTCTTCGTCCTGCAACTCGAAGTCGTACCAGTACTTGCCGCGCACGAAGACGCCGCTGTCACCGTACTTGAGCTCCAGGTCGTGAATGCCCTTGAAAATCTTGGAGAAGGTCTCGCCCTTCTTGAAGTTCAGCCGCCCGTCATCCCCGGTAGACGCCTGCCCCGTACCGCCATTGGTCACGCCCACCAACTTCTTGTCGGCATCGCGCATGCCCCAACTCGCGCCGACCGACAGCGAGGAGTCGAATTGCCCTTCGATCTCGCCAATGTTGAACGAAACAGCCTGCGCCTGGGCGCAGCAACCCAGTGCAACCGCAGCCGCCAGCGCTTGCGGCGTGAAGATGGCGCGCATTGTTGTTTTTGTCATGCGTCTTCCCCGGTGAGTGACAGAAGGCCCCACCCTACTGCCGCACATCAGGAGCGATAAGCGCACCAAAGGGGTATTCGTGCTGTCGCTCAAAAGGATTAGCCGGCGCTCTGGCCGGGGTTTTCGCGGGGGCATGGACCGGGTGGATGGCGGGTTATCAGGGGCATGGATGGTGCGCCGCGCAACTGTTGCCAATTCAGTAACAGTCCTTGTCCCGATCCGCTATTACTCATTCTGTTACAACCGAATATGCTTACCGGGTTTTCAGGGCGAACCGCCCGCTTCCGCAACCGGAAGAACAGCTGGATTCAAATGGATTGAGGCCTGTTTTCAATCTGTTATCGGTGTTCACTGACGTTGATTTGTCGCTCCTTGATCCAACGTCTTACTTCGGCCGCTGCCTGTGCAGCGGCCTTTTTTATGCCCCAAATAAAACGGGGCGCTCTCAGCGCCCCGTGGGATTCAACCGTGTTCCAGCAACGATCAGAGGCTGAACTTCTGTAAGTTGGCCATCATCTCCTTCAATGCTTCGATGTTGTCCTTGGGGTGCGCCGCGCCGTGGAAGTCGCAGATCTGCGCCCAATGCGCCGCCACATCGTCAGGGGAGAAACCGGCCTCGGGGTCAAAGCCCATGCCCAGGCTGCGCTCCCAACGGGTCTTGCCGATCCATCCGCCGCCCACCTCGAACAACCCCGAGGTTTCCTGGCACGCCTCGCTGCCCAGGTACACCACCAAGGGGCTGACCAACTCCGGCTTGAGGCGCTCGAACACTTGCGGCGGGATCAGGCCTTCGGTCATGCGCGTGCCGCCCGTGGGCGCAATGGCGTTGACCAGGATGTTGTTCTTGCGCCCTTCCAGCGCCAGGGTGCGGGTCAGGCCATACAAGCCGAGCTTGGCCATGCCGTAGTTGGACTGGCCGAAATTGCCGTAGATGCCCGAGGTGGAGGCGGTGAAGATCACCCGGCCATAGCCTTGCTCACGCAGGTGCGGCCAGGCGGCGCGGGTGACTTTGTAGGCGCCTTCGACATGCACCCGGTAAACCAGGTCCCAGTCGCTGTCGTCCATTTTGTGGAAGGTCTTGTCGCGCAGGATGCCAGCGTTGTTGACCACCACGTCGATGCGGCCGAAGGCGTCCAGCGCGTTCTGTACGATCTTGTCGCCGTCGGTGACGGAATCATGGTTGGCTTCGGCAATGCCGCCCGCTTCGCGGATTTCGGCGACCACGCGGTCGGCAGCGGAGGCATTGGCGCCTTCACCTTGGGTAGAGCCGCCTAAGTCGTTGACCAGCACTTTAGCCCCATGCCTGGCGAACAGCAGCGCATGGGCCCGGCCCAACCCGCCGCCGGCACCGGTGACGATCACGACCTTATCCTGGAACTGCACTGACTCACTCATACCGAACTCCGCTGGCGACAATGGGAATGGGTTGAGTGTCAGGCACAGCGCCTGCGGTCACAATAAAGTCGGCCGAGGCTGAATGGTGCTCGATAAGGCAGCGGGATGATTGTGCGACTCAGGAATAGGCAACCCGAGGCGCCGGATGCCCAATACGCTCGCGAAACGCCAGGTAATGCTTGAGCACCTGCACCGGCGCCTCAATCTGCGGGTAGTGGCCGATGCCTGCCAGCAGCACCGTGTCAGCGTGCGGTACCAACTGGTGATAACGCTCCACCATGTGCGCGCCGGAGATCGGGTCGACCTCACCGTCGATCACCCGCAAGGGCACGTCGCCACGCTGCATCGCCGCGACCCATCGCTCACGCTGGCGACGGCGCTGGGGAATATAGGCGATCAGTTTGTGCAGGATGCGCGTGCCGTCGTTGCAGTGGATCAGGCTCCAGAAGTCATCCAGGGCGCTTTCGCTGGGCCGGGTGTGGGGCCCGAAAATCTGGCTGAAGCTGTCCGACAACGCGTTGCGCCCAAAGGCGCGACCGATCATCCAGCCCAGGGGGCTGAGCAGCAGTTTCTGTACCAGGGCCGGGCGATGGGTTTCGGGAAACAGGCCGCCGTTGAGGAACACGCAACTGGCCATCTGAAAGCGACCCTCGTAATGCCGCGCCAGCAATTCCTGGGCAACGCTGTCGCCGTAATCATGGGCCAGCACATGCACCGGCTGCTCCACCCGCAGGTGTTCAAGCAAGGCTTGCTGCAAATCGGCCTGTTCCAGCAGGCAGTAGTCGTGATCCAACGGCTTGGCGGATTCGCCGAACCCCAGCATGTCGCACGCGATCACCAGGTTGCGCTGGGCCAGGGGCTGCCACAGGTAATGCCAGTCCCAGCTGGCGGTGGGAAAGCCGTGAATCAACAATAGCGGTTCGCCTTGCCCGGCCACCCAGTAACGGATCGTGCGGCCACGGAAGTCGAAGGCCTGGCTGCGCTTGCGCCAGGCTCTGAGCGGGATCTCGGCGAGTGGCATCAGCTTTTATACCCCGGGTCTTGGCTGTCCAGCTTACGCAGCAACGCCGGCCAGGCCAGCGCGCCTCCCATACCTTGGGCGCTCTTTGTGACAGCCGCCACCATCGCCTTGGCCCCGGCCAGGATCTGCGGCCCGATGGCAATCAACTCGGCCCCGCCGTTTTGCGCCAGCACCTGGATTTCGCAGGCGCGCTGGAAGGTGAACATCATCAGGAAGGTGTCGGCAATGCTGCTGCCGCAGGTGAGCAAGCCGTGGTTGTGCAGCATCAGGAAGCTGTTTTCGCCCAGGTCGGCCTGCAGGCGGGCTTTCTCTTCGTGGTTCAGCGCCACGCCTTCATAGGCATGATAGGCCAGGCTGGACAGCACGAAGATCGATTGCTGGCTGATCGGCAACACGCCCTGCTTCTGCGCGGCGACCGCCACACCTGCTGCGGTGTGGGTATGCAGTACGCACGTCACATCGTGGCGCACTTCATGGATAGCGCTGTGGATGGTGTAGCCCGCCGGGTTGATCTCGTAGGGGCTGTCCATCAGCTTGTTGCCGGCCTGGTCCACCTTGACCAGGCTCGACGCCGTGATCTCATGGAACATCAGCCCATAGGGGTTGATGAGGAAATCATCGGTGCCCGGCACCTTCGCCGAAATATGGGTGAAGATCAGGTCGTCCCAGCCATGCAGCGCCACCAGGCGATAGCAGGCTGCCAGGTCGACACGGGCTTGCCATTCGGCAGCGCTGACCTGGTCTTTGACATTCTGTGGCGTTAGAACGGGGGCTAGGCTCACGGCAATGACCTCCTTGGCGCACTTCTTAATTATTGTTTTTTTCGGTGATGAGCCAGTCTAGTCAGACACCCCGGCCACCGTAGTTGCCTTGGCAGCCAGCTTGATGACCGTGCGAGTCAGTCAGAAGAATAGTCCAAATGGCGTCAGAGAAGCGCCGCCAATAAAGGCACGGCGAACAGGTTGAGCAGCCCGGTCAGCACCATCACCAGGCCCGCCACCGAACCCTCTTCGCCGCCCACTTCCCGCGCCCGGCTGACGCCTGCGCCATGGGCACCCACGCCAAACAGGGCACCCCGCGCCAGTGGTGTGCGCAACGGCAACCACTTGAGCAGCACGCCGCCGAGCATGGCGCCGAACACACCGGTGAACATCACGAACACAGCGGTGAGTTCCGGCACGCCGCCGAGGTCGGAACTCACCGGCATGGCAAACGGCGTGGTGATGGAGCGCGGTACCAGGGACATTGTCACCGAGCTGTCCAGCGCCAGCGCCTTGGCGAGGCCGAACGAGGTGGCGATGGACGCCGCACTGCCCGCGATCATCCCCAGCAGCAACGCCGACCAGTGGCGTGCCAGCAACCGGCGCTGTTGCCAGATCGGCACGGCGAACGCCACGGTGACCGGGCCCAGTACCAGCATCAGCCAATGGGTGTCGGCGGCGTATTCGGCGTAGGCCGTTTTCATCGGCACGGCCACCGCCAGCAGCAACACCGGCACCAGAATCAATGGCGACAACAGGTAGCGCCCGGTGCGGCGGTAGATCCAGCGGCTGAAGATGTAGGCGCCCAGGGTCAGTACGAGCCAGAACACCGGCATCAGCTCAAGCTTCACGGCGCATTCTCCAGCGGCACACCAGCTCGACGGTAAACGCGGTCACCAGCATCACCGCCAGCGTGCTGAAGCCGATCACCAGCAGGATGCGCCAGCCGTCGTTGCGCAACAGGCCGCCGTAATCGAGCAGGCTCATCAAGGCCGGGATAAAGAACAGCAGCATCTCCGCCATCAACACCCCGGCGCCCAGTTGCAGGGCCGCCGGCTTGACCAGCCCACTGGCGAAGGTCGCCAGCAACAGTCCCAGGCCCACTACGCCGCCCGGAATCGGCCAGGCCAGCCATACGGCCAGTTCACACCCCAACAGGTAGATAGCCAATAGCACGACCAACTCCGCCAGCAGACGGCCGAGGTGTTTGAAGGTGAAACGTTTCATGGGCTTTGATTCCTCGCAGAACGCCATTTTAAAGAGGCCATGCCCATCCCCACAGCGAATTGTTAGACTGCCAACTATTCCAAACTGGAATCACGCCCCATGGAATTCAAACAGCTGCGCAGCTTTGTCGAAGTGATCCACCGTGGAGGTTTTACCCAGGCCGGTAGAACCCTGCACATCAGCCAATCGGCCGTCAGCAAACAGGTCGCGCAGTTGGAGGAAAGCCTGGGCACTCCCTTGCTGGAGCGCACCGGCTCGCAGATCCGCCTGACCGCCGCCGGCGAGGTGGTGCTGCAGCGGGCCGAGGCCATGCTGCGCCTGCAGGCCGAGTTACTCAGCGAACTGGATGACATGCAGCAACTGACCCGCGGCGAGTTGCGCCTGGGCCTGCCGCTGTTGGCGGGAGACACGTTGTTTGCCGGGCTATTTGCCGAGTACCGCAGGCGCTACCCGAACGTCACCATTCAATTGCTGGAGGGTGGCAGTCGTACGATCGAGCAGGCGATCCTCAGCGGCGAGCTGGACGTGGGTGGCAGCCTGATGCCCAGCGACCCGGCCTTTGCCTGGCAAGCGTTCTGCGATGAACCGCTGGATGCCTTGCTGCCGATGGACCATCCCTTGGCGGACAATGCCCAAGTCCGTCTTGAGGAATTGGCTGACACGCCGTTCCTGATGTACCAGCGCAGTTTTGTGCTGAACGATCGGCTGATGCAGGCCTGCCAGCAATTGGGTTTCACCCCGAAGGAAATCGGCCGCAGCGGGCAGGCAGATTTCCTCGTGGCGCTGGTGGCGGCCGGCCAGGGCGTGGTGTTGCTGCCCAGTGTGGTCGCCCGTGGGCTGGTGCGACCAGGGGTGGTACGCCTGACGCTCAAGGCGCCGGAGTACCTGCGCTGGGACATCGCCTTTATCTGGCGTGAGGGCGCCTATCTGTCCAAAGCCGCCCAGGCCTGGCTGGCGTTGCTGCGCGAGTTTCCGGTCAGCCGCGCAGTGCAGTGACCAGCTCCGCCAGCCACGGCTCGGCGTCAGCTTCGGGGGTGACGCTTTCGCTGGCGTCCAGGCGCAGCATTGGCAGCACTTCGCGCACACCCAACTCGCCGAACAGCTCGCGCATTTGCTCGCCGCCTCCGCAGAAGGTATCGCCATAGCTCGCATCACCCAAACCGATCACCGCGCCTGGCAGGCCACGCCAGGCGGCAGGCAACTGGTCGCGGATGGACGAGTACAGCGGTTGCAGGTTGTCAGGCAACTCACCCATGCCGGTGGTGGAGGTCACTGCCAGGAACGCCTCGGGGGCGAAAGCCTGCACGTCGGCCAAGGTCGCACGCGGGTTGTGCCAGGCGTCAAAGCCGGCGGCCTTGAGGATGCCGGCGGCGTGGCGGGCGACTTCTTCTGCGGTGCCGTAGACCGAGCCGGAAAGGATGGCGACTTTCATCAATCTGATCCTGTAGTTGAGCGAAAGCGTGGGATATTAACAGCTGGCGCAAATATTTCGGCGTGTACCGTGCAACATTCAAGGCGTGCCATAAACTCCACATTCCAGAACTCGCCATAGAACGCTCAATGATCAACGCCCACCTGATGCAAATGGTCATCAACGCCTCCAACGACGGGATTGTCGTCGCCGAACGGGAAGGCAAAGACAAACCGCTGATCTACGTCAACCCGGCTTTCGAACGGATGACCGGCTATGACCTGGACGACATCCTGTACCAGGACTGCCGCTTCCTGCAGTCGGGCGACCGAGACCAGCCGGCCCTGATGGCCATTCGCGAGGCCCTCGACAGCGGCGGCAGTTGCCGGGAAATCCTGCGCAATTACCGCAAGGACGGCACCCACTTCTGGAACGAGCTGTCGATTTCGACGGTTTTCAACGAGACCGACAAGCAGACTTATTTTGTGGGCGTGCAAAAAGACGTGACCGCCCAGGTCAGGGCACAGCAGCGCGTTGCACAGCTGGAAGCACAGGTGGCCGAGCTGAAAGAGCAGGTGGCCGCCCTTCAGGCGACGAGTGGAATCAACAAATTGTAGAAAACGCGGTCTTTAGAGCGATAATGGCTTTTTAATGTCTCACCGTGAGCACCCTCATGCATCGCGACGCTCTACTGACCCAGGACGAACTGGACTTCATCCAGAACATGCAGCACAACCCGCAGCTCAACTTGCGGGACGCATCGTCGAGCCTGACCGTCAACGGCGGCGCGCAGATTCGTGATTTGCTCACCCGGCTGGCCGCTCACGACCACCTCACCATCCAGGCCCAATTCGACAACCAGCAACTGACCTTTCCCCTGCATCTGGTGGAAGATGAGTTTCACGCGGTGCATTTGCGCCTGGGCGTACCCAGCATCTTCGAAGACGGGCCGATGATCCGTCCGTGGCGCCTGGCACTTGAAACACCGGTGGCACTGGAAAACGTCAGGGGCAGCCCTGGCGCGCTGTGGGTGCATGAAGTGTCATTCAAGGGGGTGCTGGTGGAAATCCGTGGCCGGATCAAACCGCCAAAATCCTTTTCCCTGTGGTTCAGCCCGTCCGGGTACGAGCGTATCGCGCTGCGCGGCACGCTGGAGCGGGAAACCGCCCGCGGCTTGTTCGCTTACCGCCTGAGCCAGGGCGACGCGGATGAAACCGAGCGCCTGCGCCAGTTCATCCTGCACCAGCACCGCCTGGTGCATCCACAGGTCCACGCCTGATATCAGGTATCCAGCCGGCCGCCGAGAAACTGCTGCAAGCGACGCGGCATCAGCCGTGCGTCATTGCCCAGGCAGCCAATCGACGACCCGTTCAAGCTCGTTTCTGCCAAGTCTGATGCATCACCGGCCAACAGCAACGGGCAATCCAGGGTCATGGCAAGGCGCTTGAGGCGCGACGGCAATTCGCTGCCTGGGAAACGATTGGAAAACAGCACCAGGGCCTGAGGCCGGGTCTTTTCGCAGACCAGCGTCAGCTCATCGAAGGGCTGGCCAACCCCCAGGACTTTGACCGCGAGGCTTTCCGTCGACATCAACAAGCCTGCAACCAATAACTCCAGCTCGCGGCATTCCCCGGCGATGGCGGATAACAACACCCTGGGCGCAGGCGTTGCCGTCGCCATTTGTAGGCGTTGCGCGGTACGTGAACGCAGGAAGTTGTCGAAGAACAGCCATTCGCTGGCCTGGCCGAAGCCACCGTGGTGACGCAGCAGTTGTTGCCACAGCGGCATCAGGATGTCCTGGAACACCACGGCCATGGAGTAGGCCGAGAAGATCTGGCCATATAGGCGGTCAAGCTGGCGGTCATCGAATGCGCTGATGGCCTGGCGCAATTGCACTTGCCATTGGCGCCACTCCAGCTCGGTATCGACGCGCGAAGCGCTGATCGACTGGCTGCTGGCGTCATCTCGCGCGAGAATCTTGCCCACCTTGCTCACCGCGACGCCGCGTTCGATCCAGTCGAGGATGCGATGAACGGTGTCGATATCGGTGCTTGAGTACAACCGATGCCCACTTTCGGTGCGCACAGGCTGGATCAACCCATAGCGTCGCTCCCAGGCACGCAGCGTGACCGGGTTTACGCCGGTGAGCCTTGCGACTTCGCGAATTGGAAACAACACCACATCGTCAGCCTGGCTGTCTTGTGTGGTTTCACGCTGTGGGGCAATGATTTCGGGCATCAGAGGTCGGAAAGATCCGTGCAAATGTGGATCCTATTTAACGCCCATTGCCGTCGCCGGTTCAAGGTCTGCGGCGATCTGTCCGAAGTCTCTGGCGTATTTGGATAAAACAGGAATAATCCTTGCCTGTTTTTACGTGGCAGCCCCACCCGGCCGCTACGTTCGTGCGCCGCCTACCCGGCCCAGCGCACCTGATTACTCGGAGATACACAATGTCTACCTCACCCGTCACCCTGATGGTTGCGCGCCGCGTGGCCAAAGGACGCTATGAAGACTTGATGACCTGGCTGCGCGAAGGCGAGCAACTGGCCACCGACTTCCCCGGCTACCTGGGCTCAGGCGTGCTTGCACCGCCGCCCAACGACGACGAATTCCAGATCATTTTCCGTTTTGCCGACGAGAAAACCCTGCATGCCTGGGAGTTTTCCGCCTCCCGCAGCGCCTGGCTGGACCGAGGAAGCGAACTGTTTGCCGACCCGTCCGAGCATCGCGTGAGCGGCATCGATGGCTGGTTCGGCGCCGCAGGCGCGCGACCGCCGCGCTGGAAGCAAGCCGTGGCGATCTGGCTGGCGTTTTTCCCGGTGTCGCTGATTTTCAACTTTGTACTGGGCCCGTTGCTCGGCGAGTTGGACCTGCTTCCCCGCGTACTGGTCAGCACCCTGGCGCTCACGCCACTGATGGTTTACCTGTTCATTCCGCTGTCGACTCACCTGCTGGCCAACTGGCTGCATCCCGCACCCACACCGCGCAAGGCCACCGAAGCCGCCGCGTGAGTACAGGGGGCCCGGTCGCTGGTATGATTTGAGCCTGCCAGCGAATCGAGCCCCCCATGACTGCAACAGACGCCCCGATCCTGATCACCGGTGCCGGCCAGCGTGTCGGCCTGCATTGTGCCGAGCGCCTGCTGGATGACGGCCACTCGGTGATTTTCAGCTACCGCAGCGAACGCCCCGGCGTACACACCCTGCGCGAGCGGGGAGCGGTGGGCGTGTTTGCCGATTTCTCCAGCGAGGCCGGGATCCTGGCCTTCATCGCTGAGCTGAAGACTCACACCGACAGCCTGCGCGCGATCATCCACAACGCCTCGGCGTGGGTTGCAGAAGCCCCAGGCGACGAGAGCCGCGCGTTCAGCGACATGTTCAGCGTGCACATGCTTGCGCCCTACCTGATCAACCTGCATTGTTCACCCTTGCTGCAACGCTCGACACCGGCGGACATCGTGCACATCAGCGATGACGTGGTGCGCAAGGGCAGCCGCCAGCACATCGCCTACTGCGCCACCAAGGCCGGGCTCGACAGCCTCACGTTGTCGTTCGCCGCGCAGTTCGCGCCGCTGATCAAGGTCAACGGCATCGCCCCGGCGATGGTGATGTTCAACGAGGGCGACGACGCGGCCTACCGCGCCAAAGTGCTGGCCAAATCGGCCCTGGGCATCGAGCCCGGGCCCGAAGTGATCTACCAGAGCGTGCGTTACCTGCTGGATAACCCTTATGTCACTGGTACCACCCTGACCGTCAACGGCGGGCGGCATATCAAGTAAGCCGTTTGTGAGGATGTTGTATGACCTTGTCCCTGCCCCAACACTACCGCGAGATCCTCAAAAGCCTGGGCGAAGACCCGGAGCGCGAAGGGTTGCTCGACACGCCCAAGCGCGCCGCCAAGGCCATGCAGTACCTGTGTCATGGCTACGAGCAGAACCTGGAAACCATCGTCAACGGCGCGCTGTTCACCTCCGACAATGACGAGATGGTGATCCTCAAGGACATCGAGCTGTATTCGTTGTGCGAGCATCACCTGCTGCCCTTCATCGGCAAGGCTCATGTGGCCTACATTCCGACAGGCAAAGTGCTGGGCCTGTCGAAACTGGCGCGCATTGTCGACATGTACGCACGGCGCCTGCAGATCCAGGAAAACCTCACGCGGCAAATCGCCGACGCCATCCAGAGCGTCACCCAGGCGGCCGGTGTGGCGGTGGTGATCGAGGCGCAGCATATGTGCATGATGATGCGCGGCGTGGAAAAACAGAATTCAACCATGAACACCTCGGTGATGCTCGGCGCGTTCCGCGAGTCGAACACCACGCGCATGGAGTTCCTGCAACTGATTGGACGGAGCAAGTAGCAATGCCACAACTTCAACCAGGCATGGCGCGCATCCGGGTCAAGGACCTGTGCCTGCGCACATACATCGGCATCAACGAAGATGAGATCCTCAACAAGCAGGACGTGCTGATCAACCTGACCATCCTGTATGCCGCGCAGGAAGCCGTGCGTGACAACGATATCGATCACGCGCTGAACTACCGCACCATCACCAAGGCGATCATTGCCCACGTCGAAGGCAACCGCTTTGCCTTGCTGGAGCGCCTGACCCAGGAACTGCTGGACCTGGTGATGAGCAACGAGTCCGTGCTGTATGCCGAAGTCGAAGTGGACAAGCCCCATGCGCTGCGCTTTGCCGAGTCGGTGTCGATTACCCTGGCGGCCAGCCGCTAACCCCTGAACCTGCGTGAGCCCTATGAACGATCAACAACGCCTCGAACTCGAAGCCGCCGCCTTCCGCCGGTTGGTGGCGCACCTGGACAGCCGCAAGGATGTGCAGAACATCGACCTGATGAACCTCTCGGGCTTCTGCCGCAACTGCTTGTCCAAGTGGTACAAGGCCGAGGCCGACGAACGCCACATCGAGCTGAGCCTCGATGACGCCCGCGAAGTGGTGTACGGCATGCCGTACGCCGAATGGAAAGCCCACTATCAGAAAGAAGCCAGCGCCGACCAACAGGCGGCGTTTGCCAAAGGAAAACCCCATGACTGACTTGAACACCCTGCGCGCCAGCCTCAACAGCGGCGAACACGTTTTTGCCGACACCCTGGCGTTTGTCGCTGCCGGTTACGACTACCAGCCGCAAGCGTTCACCAACGGTCCTGTGGATAACGCGGCCGGGCAGAACGAAGGCTCGTGCAAGACCCTGGGCCTGGCGTTGCTGGAAGGTTTGAACGACCAGGAAGCGCTGCTGGCGTTTGGTGAGCATTATCGTTCGGTGGTGGCCACGCCGGAAGGCAGCGACCATGGCAACATTCGTGCGTTGATCGCGCACGGCCTGGCCGGTGTGAAGTTCACTGCACAGCCACTGACCCGCAAATTCTGAGTCAGACATAGATAAAAATGTGGGAGCGGGCTTGCTCGCGAAAGCGGTGGATCAGTCGACTTATTCGGTGACTGACACTCAGCATTCGCGAGCAAGCCCGCTCCCACATTTGAACTGCGGTGATCATCAAATCACGCGCATAAAAAAACCGGCCTCTCAGCCGGTTTTTTTATTTCAACGGGTTTAGAACGCAGCGTCCTTCAACCCATCGAGGTAACGCTCGGCATCCAGGGCTGCCATGCAACCGGCGCCGGCCGAGGTAATGGCTTGGCGGTACACGTGGTCAGCCACGTCACCGGCGGCGAAGATGCCCTCGATGTTGGTGGCAGTGGCGTTGCCTTCACGGCCGCCCTGCACCACCAGGTAGCCGTCTTTGGCTTCCAGCACGCCTTCGAACAGCGACGTGTTCGGGGTGTGGCCGATGGCGATGAACACGCCGTCGACTTTCAGTTCGTCGAAGCTGCCGTCGTTGTTTTTCAGGCGGGCACCGGTCACGCCCATATTGTCGCCCAGGACTTCGTCCAGGGTGGCATTGAGCTTGAGGATGATCTTGCCTTCAGCGACACGGGCGTGCAGCTTGTCGATCAGGATCTTCTCGGCACGGAAGGTCTCGCGACGGTGAACCAGGGTCACGGTGCTGGCGATGTTGGCCAGGTACAGTGCCTCTTCCACGGCGGTGTTGCCACCGCCGACTACGGCGACCGGTTTGTTACGGTAGAAGAAACCGTCGCAGGTTGCGCAAGCGGAAACGCCCTTGCCCATGAACGCTTCTTCCGATGGCAGGCCCAGGTAGCGAGCGCTGGCGCCGGTGGCGATGATCAGGGCGTCACAGGTGTAGACGCCGCTGTCGCCGGTCAGGCTGTAAGGCTTCTTGGAGAAGTCGACCTTGTTGATGTGGTCGAAGACGATCTCGGTTTCGAAGCGCTCGGCATGCTCTTTCATGCGCTCCATCAGCACCGGGCCGGTCAGGCCATGGACGTCGCCCGGCCAGTTGTCGACTTCGGTGGTGGTGGTCAACTGACCGCCCGCCTGCATGCCGGTGATCAGCAGCGGCTTGAGGTTGGCCCGGGCAGCGTAGACCGCAGCGCTGTAACCGGCAGGGCCGGAACCGAGAATAATCACTCGCGAATGACGGGTATCAGACATGACTCACTCCTATCGACCACCCGGGCAACAGGGCGGCTGGAATAAAAAAGGACCGCGAAGCACTTGGGGAAGGCTTGAACTCGCACGTCCTGAAAATAATGGGTGCAGCGTATAGAGGGGGGCAAGATTAAGGAAATACGGAATAACAATCCAGCTCATAGGTGGTCTCTATGCAGTCGACCCGGTTGATCGATGGGTTTGTTACTGCTGATGTCGTGACTTTCGCCTGTTCAGCAAAGCCGGTAAGGTCGGCGCGTTCGTCCCTTTGCTCGGAGTTCTCCATGCCCGCCCCTGCTCTTTCCGGCCCGCAATACCTGCGTGAAGGCCTCAAACTGGTGCTGAGCCCTGGCCTGCGCCTGTTTGTGCTGCTGCCGCTGGCGATCAACCTGGTGCTGTTCGTCGGCTTGATCTATTTCGCCGGCCACCAGTTCAGCCTGTGGGTCGACCATTTGATGCCGACGCTACCCAGTTGGCTGGGTTTTCTGAATTACCTCTTGTGGCCACTGTTTGTGGTGCTGGTGGTGTTGATGGTGTTTTTCACCTTCACCATGCTGGCCAACATCATCGCCGCGCCGTTCAACGGTTTTCTCTCGGAGAAGGTTGAGGTGGTGGTGCGCGGCACGGATGACTTCCCAGCCTTCAGCTGGGGCGAACTGATCGCCATGGTGCCGCGCACCCTGGCCCGCGAAATGCGCAAGCTGGGCTACTTCCTGCCACGGGCCATCGGCCTGTTTATCCTGTCGTTCATCCCGGTGGTCAACTTGGTCGCCGCACCGCTGTGGCTGTTGTTCGGCGTGTGGATGATGGCGATCCAGTACATCGACTACCCGGCCGACAACCACAAGCTGGGCTGGAACGAAATGCTCGCCTGGCTGCGCCAGAAGCGCTGGCAGAGCATGAGCTTCGGCGGGATTGTCTACCTGGTGCTGCTGGTGCCGGTGGTCAACCTGCTGATGATGCCGGCGGCAGTGGCCGGGGCCACGCTGTTCTGGGTGCGCGAACAAGGTGCCGAGGCGATGGCACAGCAGAAAAAAGTGACCCCGTCATAAATCCATCATCCCGATGACACAATGACGACATGGCCCACGGTGACACTGTGGGTCATGACGACAGCCTCGCTTCACATCACCCTTATTACCGAAACCTTCCCGCCAGAAATCAACGGGGTGGCCAATACCCTTGGCCGCCTGTGCGAGGGTTTGCGCGCGCGCGGCCATCAAGTCGAGCTGGTACGCCCACGCCAGGGCAGCGACCAGAGCCGCCCCAGCGACGACGAATTGCTGCTGTGTCGTGGCTGGCCATTGCCGGGTTACCCCGGCCTGCAATGGGGCCAGTCGTCGATGCACAAGTTGCTCAGGCGCTGGACGCGCCAGCGCCCGGATGTGCTGTATATCGCCACGGAAGGGCCACTGGGACTGTCTGCCCTGCGCGCAGCCAGGCGCTTGGGCATCAGCGTGGTCAGTGGCTTTCACACCAACTTCCAGCAGTACTCCAACCAATACGGCTTGAGTGTGTTGAGCCGGATGGTCACCCATTACTTGCGCTGGTTTCACAACCGCTCGACCTTGACCCTGGTGCCCAGCGCCAGCCAGCGCCTGGAACTGGAGCGCCGGCACTTCGAGCGCTTGGGCATGCTGTCACGCGGTGTGGACAGCCAGTTGTTCCACCCGGCCAAGCGCGACAGTGCGCTGCGTGAAAGCTGGGCCTTGAACGACGAGCAAACCGCTGTGCTGTATGTGGGGCGATTGGCGCAGGAAAAAAACCTGGGGCTGCTCAAGCGGTGCTTCGAGACGTTGCAAGACACCTACCCCATGCGCCAGATGAAACTGATCATCGTCGGCGATGGGCCGCAACGGGCCACCATGGAGAAGGAACTGCCCGAGGCGATTTTCTGCGGCACCTTGCGCGGTGAAGCACTCGCGCGGCATTACGCCTCGGGTGACGTGTTCCTGTTTCCCAGCCTGACGGAAACCTTCGGCAATGTGGTGCTGGAAGCCATGGCGTCGGGGTTGGGAGTGGTGGCCTACGATCAGGCCGCAGCGACCCAGCATATTCGCCATGGCTACAACGGTGTGCTGGCGATGCCCGGGGACGAAGGTGCGTTCTGCGATGCCGCCAACTGGCTGCTGGAAGACGCCGAAAGCCTGCGCCGCATGCGCCTCAATGCCCGGCAACATGCCAGCCGGCAAGGCTGGCCGGCAATTATCGAGCAGTTTGAGCGGCAGTTGCGCGGGGTGTGCGGCGAAAACTTTGCGCTACCTACGCAGCCTTTCGTGCAATGAAGCGTTAAGTCTTTCCCTATGTTTACATCAGGAACTCCGATAGCGCTGAGCGCCAATTATTGATACCTGCGATTCAAGCAGGCTCTTCAATTGACGGAGATACGAAAAATGTCAGCTTATGGAATGGGTGTACGTAATGGCGTCAACATGCCAAACGCCGAATGGGCGCGCCAGCAACAAGTCTTGGATAAATCTCGAGCTGAACCCCCTGTCTACGGCCAGCCTGGGCAAGTCGACCCGCATAAAATCGATCGCACTAGAGAGCTATACAAAGGGCCGCAATATTAACCGCTAAGGCGACAAGACTCCCTGTGCGAGCACAGGGAGTCGAGCCACTCACACCAGGGTCGTCAGCGCTTCACGGCTGAACGGCAGGATGTCACCCTCGCGACCTTCACGCACCTTCAGCGCCCAATCCGGGTCCACCAGCAGGGCACGGCCCACGGCGACCAGGTCGAACTCGTCGTTGTTCAAACGCTCCAGCAGCTTTTCCAGGCTGGCCGGTTGCGCGACCTTGTCGGTATTGACCATGAACTGCAGGAACTCGCCATCCAGGCCGACGCTGCCCACGGTGATGGTCGGCTTGCCGGTGAGCTGACGGGTCCAGCCGGCCAGGTTGAGGTCGGAACCTTCGAATTCGGGCTCCCAGAAACGGCGGGTGGAGCAGTGGAAAATATCCACACCTGCATCGGCCAACGGCTTGAGGAACTCACCCAGCGCTTGCGGGGTTTGCACCAGGCGTGCGGTGTAGTCCTGCTGCTTCCACTGGGAGAAACGGAAGATGATCGGGAAATCCGGACCGACAGCGGCGCGGGTGGCCTGGATCAGTTCGATGGCAAAGCGCGAGCGGTTGGCCAGGCTGCCGCCGTATTCGTCGGTGCGCTGGTTGCTGCCTTCCCAGAAGAACTGGTCCACCAGGTAACCGTGGGCACCGTGGATCTCCACGCCGTCCATGCCGATGCTCTGGGCATCCTTGGCGGCTTGGGCGAAGGCGTTGATCACGTCCTTGATGTCTTGCTGGGTCATGCCGTGGACGACCACGTTGCCGTCCTTGAGCTTTTCCATCGGACCGTAAGCCGGCACGCTGGCATCCGGCTCGGTACCGATACGGCGCACGCTGCCCACGTGCCACAGCTGCGGGACGATCTTGCCACCTTCGGCGTGCACGGCGTCGACCACTTTTTTCCAACCAGCCAAGGCGCCTTCGCCGTAGAAGTGCGGCACGTTCGGGTAGCCATTGGAAGCCGGGTGCCCCACCACCGTACCTTCGGTGATGATCAGGCCCACACCGGCTGCGGCGCGACGACGGTAGTACTCGATGACTTTGGAGTTGGGTACGCCACCCGGGGAGAACGAGCGGGTCATCGGCGCCATCACGACACGGGTCGACAGTTGCAATGCGCCGAGCTGGAAGGGTTTGAACAAGGCTTGCACAGGCATGGGAGCACTCCACGTCAGAGGGATTTATGATGTGGATAATATGGAGAGTGCAGCGTGTTGGATAGCACTATTGATTTGGGTGATTAAGGGGTAAAAGCGGCGCAATCCTGTAGGAGCCGGCTTGCCGGCTCCTACACAGGGATAGTGTCAGCTCAGGGCTTTTTCGATGGCCTGGACGATGGTGGGATCATCCGGTGCGGTACGGGGAGAGAAACGGGCAAGTACGCGCCCATCCTTGCCCAGCAGGAATTTTTCGAAGTTCCAGGTGATGTCCCCGGGGAATTCAGCGCCCTCACCCGCCAGCAAGCGGTACAGCTGATGACGGTCATGGCCATTGACGTCGAGCTTGCTGCCCAAGGGGAAGGTCACACCATAGTTCAGGCTGCAGAACTCGCGGATCTCCTCTTCGGTGCCTGGCTCCTGGCCGGCAAACTGGTTGCACGGCAGGCCAAGCACGGTAAACCCCTGGTCCTTGTATTGCTGGTAGAGGTTTTCCAAGGCCGCGTATTGCGGGGTCAAACCACATTTGGAGGCCACATTCACCACCAGCACAACGTGCCCCTTGAAGGGCGCCAATGGCAGCTCTTGTCCGTCCAAAGCTTTGAGTTTCAGGTCGTGGAAAGCACTCATGACGAACTCCAGATATCCCATGTTCTTCGCATTGCGGCGCTTCGAGATTACAACCCGCAAGCCTGCAATCATAGACGTCGATGACAAAACTCGCCTGCGGGTTACTGAGCGGTCGGCCAGGGCAGAATCGGTATGGCGGTCACCGCATTTTGCGGGCTGCCTTCGATCAAACGGTCGCTGTACACCAGGTAAACGAGGGTGTTGCGCTTCTTGTCGAGGAAGCGCACCACCTGCATGGTCTTGAACACAAGGGAGGTGCGCTCCTTGAACACTTCGTCGCCATCCTTGAGCTCGCCCTTGAAGCGGATCGGGCCCACCTGGCGGCAGGCAATCGAGGCTTCGGCGCGGTCTTCAGCCAGGCCCAGGCCGCCTTTGACGCCGCCAGTCTTGGCGCGCGACAGGTAACAGGTCACGCCGTCGACCTTGGGGTCATCGAAGGCTTCGACAACGATCCGGTCGTTGGGGCCGACGAATTTGAATACGGTCGACACCTGGCCGATTTCTTCGGCCGAGGCCAGCAGTGGCATGGCCAGCAGCAGGCCGAGCAATCCCTTTATCACGCGCATCGTGTATTCCTTTGGTTAGACCAGGATCAGGTTGTCGCGGTGGACCAACTCAGGTTCCGCCATGTAACCCAATAATCCGACAATCGCATCGGAAGATTGTCCAATGATTTTCTGCGCTTCCAAGGCGCTGTAGTTGGCCAGGCCACGGGCGATCTCACGGCCATCCGGCGCAACGCACACCACCATCTCACCACGGCGGAAGCTGCCCTGCACCAGCTTGACGCCCACCGGCAGCAAACTCTTGTTGCCCTGGGACAACGCCGACACCGCGCCATCATCCAGCACCAGGGTGCCACGGGTTTGCAGATGACCGGCCAGCCATTGTTTGCGCGCCGCCAGCATGCCGCGTTCCGGCGACAGCAGCGTACCGATGCGCTCGCCGGCCTTGAGACGGTCCAGCACACGCTCGATGCGCCCACCCACGATGATGGTGTGGGCACCAGAGCGCGCTGCCAGGCGTGCCGCACGCAGCTTGGTCTGCATGCCGCCACGGCCCAGGGCACCGCCGACGCTGCCGGCCACGGCGTCCAGGGCCGGGTCATCGGCGCGGGCTTCGAAGATCAACTGGGCATCGGGGTTGTTGCGCGGGTCGGCGTCAAACATGCCGTCGCGGTCGGTGAGGATCACCAGCAGATCGGCTTCCACCAGGTTGGCCACCAGGGCGGCCAGGGTGTCGTTGTCGCCAAAGCGGATTTCGTCGGTGACCACGGTATCGTTTTCGTTGATCACCGGGATGACTTTCAGCTCTACCAGCGCGCGCAGGGTGCTACGGGCGTTGAGGTAGCGCTTGCGGTCGGACAGGTCGTCGTGGGTCAGCAGGATCTGCGCCGTGTGGCGGCCGTGCTCGGCAAAGCTGGATTCCCAGGCTTGCACCAGGCCCATCTGGCCGATGGCGGCGGCGGCTTGCAGTTCGTGCATCGCGCTGGGTCGCGCGGTCCAGCCGAGGCGGCTCATCCCGGCGGCAACGGCCCCGGACGACACCAGCACCAGCTCCACACCGGCCTCATGCAAGGCCACCATCTGCTCGACCCAGACGCCCATGGCTGCGCGATCCAGACCTTTGCCATCCGCCGTCAGCAACGCACTTCCGATCTTTACGACCCAGCGCTGCGCACCTGTCACTTTGCTCCGCATCATCTTCAACCTTAGATTGAGGGCTGCGCGACCCAGCGCGGCCCATAACGTTAAACCCGGATACTAAAACGCCGCTCCAGGGAGCGGCGTTCAAGTTTACTGCAACGGATCAGTCGCGCACGTAAATGATTTCCGGACCGTCTTCATCATCCACGTCTTCTTCGTCCCAATCGTCGTCGCCGATGTCGTGGACCGACTTCACGCCACTGCGGCGCAAGGCACGCTGGTCGTCCAGGGCCTGCAGCTGGGCGCGGGCTTCGTCTTCGATGCGCTGGTCGAGTTCGGCCAGTTCGGCCTTGAACACCGGGTCGGCCGCCAGGCGGTCGGCGCGGTCTTCCAGGTAGCGCATGATGTCGCGGGTCAGGCGCTCGGTGCCTTCTTTGGCGATGGCCGAGATCACGTAGACCGGGCCTTCCCACTCCAGGCGGTCGACGATTTCCTTGACGCGCGCCTCGTGCTCTTCTTCGAGGATCTGGTCGCACTTGTTCAGCACCAGCCAACGATCACGCTCGGCCAGGGACGGGCTGAACTTGGTCAGTTCGCTGACGATCACTTCGGCGGCATCCGGTGCGCTGGTGTCATCCAGTGGCGCCATGTCCACGAGGTGCAGCAGCAGACGGGTACGGGACAAGTGCTTGAGGAAGCGAATCCCCAGGCCTGCGCCATCGGAAGCACCTTCGATCAGACCGGGAATGTCGGCGATCACGAAGCTTTTCCAGCGGTCAACGCTGACCACGCCCAGGTTAGGCACCAGGGTGGTGAACGGGTAGTCGGCAACTTTCGGCTTCGCGGCCGAGACCGAGCGGATGAAGGTACTTTTACCGGCGTTCGGCAGGCCCAACAGGCCCACGTCGGCCAATACTTTCATTTCCAGCTTCAGGTCACGCTGTTCGCCCGGCTTGCCTGGAGTGGTCTGGCGCGGCGCGCGGTTGGTACTGGACTTGAATCGGGTGTTGCCCAGACCGTGCCAGCCGCCCTGCACAACCATCAGCTTCTGGCCGGCCTTGGTCAGGTCGCCAATCACTTCCTGGGTGGCAGAGTCGATGATGGTGGTGCCGACCGGTACGCGCAGTACCAGGTCTTCGCCTTTTTTACCGGTGCAGTCGGTGCTGCCGCCGTTGGAGCCACGCTCGGCATCGAAGTGCCGGGTGTAACGGTAGTCGACCAGGGTGTTGAGGTTTTCGTCGGCCATCATGTAGATGGAACCGCCGTCACCGCCGTCACCGCCGTTGGGGCCACCGTTTTCGATGAATTTTTCGCGACGGAAACTCATGCAACCGTTACCGCCGTCGCCTGCTTTTACTCGGATGGAAACTTCATCAACGAACTTCATAACAAAACGCCTCTCGTCGCGTGGACGAGCTTAAGAAACCAAGACATAAGACTCTTGCAAAAATGAGCGTAGCGACCTCAAGCAACCGCCGCAAATGCGGCGGCTTGCGCCCATTACAAACAGCTTTGCAAGAGACTCACCCCACAAACGAAAAAGCCCCGTCGCAAGACAGGGCTTTTCCAGCGATCTCGCAATTAAGCTGCGACAACGCTCACGTAACGGCGATTGAACGCGCCTTTTACTTCAAACTTGATCACGCCTTCGATTTTCGCGAAGAGAGTGTGATCTTTACCCATGCCTACACCGTAACCGGCGTGGAATTGGGTGCCGCGCTGACGCACGATGATGTTGCCCGGAATGATTTTCTGGCCGCCATACATCTTCACGCCAAGGCGTTTGGCTTCTGAGTCGCGACCGTTACGGGTACTACCACCAGCTTTTTTGTGTGCCATGAGTCAATTCTCCTAGTGAGGAATTAGGCTGAAATTAAGCCTGAATACCGGTGATTTTGATCTCGGTGTACCACTGGCGGTGGCCCATACGCTTCATGTGGTGCTTACGACGACGGAACTTGATGATGCGGACTTTATCGTGACGACCTTGGGAGATCACTTCAGCCACAACGGTAGCGCCAGCAACAACTGGAGCGCCGATGTTCACGTCATCGCCATTGGCGACCAACAGAACGCGATCAAAAGTCACGGATTCGCCAGTAGCGACTTCCAGTTTTTCGATCTTCAGGTATTCACCTGGGGCGACTTTGTATTGCTTGCCACCAGTAACAATTACTGCGTACGACATGGTATTTCTCCGATAATCCTGCTCACCCAGCGCTTTATAAGAAGAGGTATTGGCTGGCATGGCTGCATGGGATGGACGTCCCGAATGCAATTGCGTAAGGCAGGTGCTGCCCAGGAAGTTCAGGGTGCGCGATTGTACGCAAGGTAAAGGGGTGTTGCAAGGGGCCGTCTATCGCGCCTTGACACCCGGGGGTCAGGGTCCTAGCATGCCGCGCAACCCTTCTGGAGCGACTGTCGCTGATGCAACCCCAAGCTTTCTACCGCGCGGTCGCGGACGATTTTAGCGCCGTCGACGGCATCATCAAGCAGCAGCTGACATCTAAAGTGCCGCTGGTCTCCAAAATCGGCGACTACATTACGTCGGCGGGCGGCAAACGCCTGCGTCCTTTATTAGTGTTGCTGTGCGGCAAGGCCCTGGGCCGTGAGGGCGATGACCTGCGCCTCCTGGCCGCCACCATTGAGTTCCTGCACACCGCTACCCTGCTGCATGACGACGTGGTCGACATGTCCGGCATGCGCCGTGGCCGCGAGACCGCCAACGCAATGTGGGGCAATGCCCCCAGCGTACTGGTGGGTGACTTCCTGTATTCGCGCTCCTTCGAAATGATGGTCGAGCTGGGCTCGATGCCAGTGATGAAGATTCTTTCACAGGCCACACGCATCATCGCCGAGGGCGAAGTGTTGCAGCTGTCGAAGGTCCGCGACGCCAGCACCACCGAAGAAACCTACATGGAAGTGATTCGCGGCAAGACCGCGATGCTCTTCGAAGCCTCGACCCACAGTGCCGCAGCGCTGTGTGGCGCGACCGCCGAACAGGCCGAAGCGCTGCGCACCTTTGGTGATCACCTGGGCGTGGCGTTCCAACTGGTGGACGACCTGCTCGACTACCGTGGCGACGCCGAAACCCTGGGCAAGAACGTGGGTGACGACCTGGCCGAAGGCAAGCCGACCCTGCCGTTGATCTACACCATGCGCGAAGGCACACCGGAACAGGCAGCCCTGGTGCGCAAGGCGATCCAGAAAGGCGGGATCGAAGACCTGGAGGCCATCCGTGCCGCCGTTGAAGCTTCGGGCTCGCTGGATTACACCGCTCAGCTGGCGCGTGACTTCGTCGCCCGTGCCATCCAGTGCCTGGAAGTGATTCCAGCCAGCGAATACCGGGACGCCTTGGTCGAGCTGAGTGAGTTTGCGGTAGCCCGCACTCACTGATCCGGCCCTATGTAGGAAAGGGCTTGTGTGGGAGCGGGCTTGCTCGCGAAAGCGGTGTATCAGTCGGTATATGTGCTGACTGAAATCCGCTTTCGCGAGCAAGCCCGCTCCCACATTTAGTTTGTATTGCCAGCTCAAGACTGCGTCCTCCCTCGCAATAAACCCTATATAATGTGCGCCCTTTAGCCATCCTGACTCTCAAGGAGCCTTAGTGAGCACGTTGCCACCCTGCCCGAAATGCAATTCCGAATACACCTACGAAGACGGCGCCCAGCTGATCTGCCCGGAATGCGCCCATGAGTGGTCCGCCAACGGCGAGACCGAAGCAGCCGGTGATGAAACCGTGAAGAAAGATGCTGTAGGCAATGTGCTGCAGGACGGCGATACCATCACCGTGATCAAGGACCTCAAGGTCAAGGGCACTTCCCTGGTGGTCAAGGTCGGCACCAAGGTCAAGAACATCCGCCTGTGCGACGGCGACCACGATATCGATTGCAAGATCGACGGTATCGGCCCGATGAAGCTCAAGTCCGAGTTCGTGCGCAAGGTCTGAACCTGCTGCTTCCATCCCGCGCCCGTCGCGGGATGGCGTTTCGCCCTCCCCGTTGATCCCGCGCAATATCCACACAGAAAAATCCAGAATCCGCCAATAGGCACTTGCTATTCCACGAATAAGAATTATTCTCATTGAAACCCATCAAGGAGAATGACTCATGACGTATTTGATCGATGCCTGGCTGGACCGCCCACACCCTTACCTGCGCATCCTGCATCGGGAAACCGGTGAAGTCTGTGCGGTGCTGGAAGAGGAAGCGCTGAATGAGCTGCAGGACCAGGGCGACCTGGACGTGAGTGGCCTGAGTTCCAGTGAGCCTGGGGTGTTGAAGGAGGTCGTGCGTAACCTGTTTCTGTTCTGCTATGCCCGAGCGTTGCGCCCGGCCACTGAGTTGAATGGCAAGTTCCATCCATGAAGCAAACTGTACAGTCTTTGGGAACGGGCTTTATGTGGGAGCGGGCTTGCTCGCGAAGCGGACAACACGGTGTATCAGACAGACCGCGTTGATGCATTCGCGAGCAAGCCCGCTCCCACACAAGCCCAACACCCGCAGTAATCAGCAGGTCTTACAGAACGTCGAGCAGCTCGACGTCGAACACCAGAACGCTGTGCGGCGGGATGCTGCCAACGCCTTGAGCGCCATAAGCCAGTTCGCTCGGCACGTACAGGCGCCATTTGCTGCCGGCATTCATCAGTTGCAGGGCTTCGGTCCAGCCAGCGATCACGCCACCGACCGGGAATTCTGCAGGCTGGCCGCGCTCGTAGGAGCTGTCAAACACAGTGCCGTCGATCAGGGTGCCGTGGTAGTGGGTACGCACTTGGTCTTCACGGGTTGGCTTGGCGCCAGTACCCGCGGTCAGCACTTCAAATTGCAGGCCAGAAGCCAGGGTGGTGATGCCATCACGCTTGGCATTTTCAGCCAGGAATGCCAGGCCAGCGCCAGCAGCCGCTTCAGCCTTGGCAGCCGCTTCGGCTTGCATGATTTCACGGATGACCTTGAAGCTTGCAGCCATTTGCTCCTGGTCAACACGGCTTGGCTTACCGGCGAACGCGTCGGTCAAGCCGGCCAGGATCGCGTCGATGCTCACGCCCGGTGGCGGGTTGTCGCGCAGTTGGTCGCCCAGTTGACGGCCAATACCGTAGCTGACGCGGGTTTCGTCGGTGGACAGATTAACTTCGGACATGAAGGTGCTCCGCTGTAGGACGGCACGAATGTCCGTGCCCTCCAGATCTAAAAGGGCCAGCAGACTAGCACACAACACCCAACCTTGATGAGCGTCCCGCTATAGCTATCTACAGCCGGACCCCCATCGCCACTCCCCATGCTGGTGGTTCCATTCATCACCCTGGGACCGTGCCGATGAGTACGCCGAATCACCGCCTCCCCCTGCAACAACTCCACAGTCACCTGCTGGAAATCGCCCCAACGCTGCGCCCCCATAGTCGGCGCCCCGTCACCTTGCCAGATGAGCGGCTGGCACTGGACACCCTCAACACGACCCTCAAGCGCATCAACCAAGCCTATATGACCCAGGCCAGCGCCCTTTACCAGGCGCTGGACCTGACCGACCCCGGCCAACTGGCCAAACTGAAAACCCGCCTGGACACCCAGCTGCAACACCTGGATGACACCAGCACCGTCAATGGCCAGAGCCGCAAGACCTACCTGACTGACACTGCCGGCATCAAGGCGCTGGAACAGGAAACCCGGCTCAATGTCAGCGATACCTTGCTGTCCCCCCTCGACCTGCAGATGCTGGAAGACTGCTCCCGGCCTCCGACGTTGCGCCCTGGTCTGTACGCCTTGACCTTTGATTACCAGGACCGACGCATCGAATTCGCCGGGGCGTTCGTGCTGACACGCCAGGCTACCCCGAGCGTTGACCGCTTGAGCGGCGATGCCGTCGTGGGCCCGGTGCTGCTCTTCACGCCCTCACGTGGGTTGGAAGCCTTCGCCACCTTGCAAGACCTTGACCAGGGCCTGCTGCATACCATGGCACTGCGCAGCGGCCACGCTGAATTCAGCCGTCACTTGCCGGTGCAGTATCAGCACCTGGATGTCACCGATATCTGGCCGCTGGCACTGCAACCGATCACCGATCAACCGCTGTTCGAACATGCTTATCAAGCCCTGCTCGACAAACGTAAAAAAGACATCCACCACGCCCTGAGCCTGGCCGAAAATGCTCAGTTGAACGCTACCCAACTCAAGCAGCACCTCGACGACGCCCTCCACGCCGCGCTGCCCGACCTCACGCCGCGCCTGGACTTTCGCGCCCAACGCCTGCTGGAGCGCGACCTGTTCAATGCCCTGCCCGACTGGTATCGCAGCGCCAACACGCGCGAGCGCGCGACCATCGACCAGCACCTGCAGCGCTACAATCAAGCCCGCCAGGCTTTCCTCGAACTGTTCGGCCCCGCCGCGACACCTCAAGCCCTGGCCCGCCATCAATGGGCCGAGCAACTGGCCGATGAGCTGGATATCCACGACCTGGACCCGGACCTGCTGCACATCACCACGCTTCGTACCGTGCCTCAGGTTGGCACCTACAACCAGCAACGGTCATTGGTGGAGCTGACCCTGCGCGGCCTGCACCCCGGCGACAGTACGCCCGGTTCGGCGTTCCTCGATCGCAGCACCTTGAGCTACGCCGGAGCGCCGCTTGGCGCCGCCCACGCGCACCTCAACCTGCCCACCTTGCTCACGCTGCTGCAAGACCTGCAACCGCGCCTGGACTTCGCCAGCACGCTGAAAACCGCACTGGCCGCTCCACAAGTCAAATTGGCGGCACGGAGGCTCTTCGATCAGCGCCTGGTGCTCATGGCCAACCTCGCCCGGCTGCAAGGCCATCTGGGCCCGGACGATTTCCAACGTTTCGAAGACTTGCAAAAACACACACGCCAATCGTTGCACGCCCAGACCGTGTTGCTCCACGGCGCACAACTCAAGGACCTGTGGCTGCTGCGCGAAGATGACGGCCAGGGCCAGGTCAAACGCCTCCTGCTGTGTACGCCCGACGCACCGAGCGCCCGGCAGTTCATCGCATTCAACACACTGCGCGAATGCCAGACCCATATCATCGGCTGGACGGACAGCAAGGCCCGCCTCAAGGGGCGCACCATGAGCGACTACCTGCTGGATCAGGTGCCGCAGCGTTTCAGGCCAAAGATGCGTGACTTTCTGCGCAGCATCAGCCTGCGCCCTGACGCCAACGAGCACCTGGAAGTGACTTTTGGCAAACCGTGCACCTATGCCGACTGCCTGGAAGCGATAGCCGCGCACCAGTTGACGATACAGTTGGATGACTACGAGTTCAGCTCACCGGCCTGGTACCGCACGGCCTCTGTCAATGATCGCAGCCGCCTGGCAAGCCTGGCCGACGATGCGGCCGGCGCACTGCGTGTCTATAACGCAAGGCCAGACGCTGAATCCAGCGTCCCTGCGTTCGAGCACTACCTGCATGACCAAGCCAGGCTCAGTCTCAACCGTCTGTTAGGTCGCCAGCAAAACGATATTGACCCGGATACAGTATTTGCCTATGCCCCCAAACCACTGGTGGGCGCTGCGGCGACGCCAGTGTCGTACACCACGCTGTATCGCGATGGGTATGAAGACGGCATCGGCTTTCTCAATGAAAAATTCCCAACCTCCGCGACCTTCCGCGGCCCGCCCGACGTAGACCTGAGCCCGTTGACAGCGCAGAACGTAGCACGCTCCGTCACGGGCGTCTGGATCGGCCAACGCTACACCGATGAAATCCGTCGACGCCTGCAAAACAGTGACAGCCCAGGCTATGACGAGCGACGCACTGCCGTGCTGGCCATCGTGCAACTGCAGATGAAAAGCGCGGCTCTGGAGTCCCGCCTGCAAGGGCATCTCACTCCAGCTGACCTGGCCTGGCTGGAGAAGGCCATTGAGGGTCTTTCCGACAGCGGCAACACCGAGCGCAACATCTACAGGGTGCACCGACTGTCCATTGATGGAGACTGGGTGATCGGCAACTACCTGTTCAGCCACGGCGACAACCCGATACTGCTTTACACCCCTGATGCGCCGGACGGCATCCGTTGGCGCGAGGCCAGGCTGTTCAACTACGTGCTCAAAAAAGTTGAGGGGATGCCCGCTTACTGGGGCGCGCGGGTACCGTTGCCGTCAATGGCACGGGTTGCACAGTTCCTGAAAACCGCTCGTGAAGGGTTGCCGGTCGAGATCGACCGCACCACCCCGAGCCCTGCCCGGTATGACAGCATCCAGCACATCACACCGCTGACCGATCTGCGCCATGAGTTCTACAACATGAGCCTGCAACGCAAGATCGATGACGTGCACGCGACAACAGTCAATCGGCTCCAGATGATCACTGGCATTCTGTGGACCTGCGTCGAGTGGCTGACCGCGGTCGCCACCATGCCGTTCCCACTGCTCAGTCTGACCCTGGGCGGCCTACTGGCCTTCAAGGACGCCATGCTCGCCCTCAACGCCTACCACCAGAACGACACGGACAGCGCCCTGCAGCACTATCTCGGCTACCTGGCCAATGTGGGTGGGGCGCTGTTGTTCGACGCGCGTCCGGCATTGAAGGGCGCCTTCAAGTCACTGCGTCCGACGATTCGCACGAGCACACAAGCTGCCGACAACGCAGTGCTCAGCCAGGTAGACATGCTCAAACCCGAGGGCATGCAGCCGGTGCTGTTCGACGGAAACTCACTGTGGGCGTCACACACCCCGGATGCATTGGGTCGCTACTTGCTGTATCGCCATGACCCGCAGAGCGGCCAGTTGCTGTCCACCTCACGGTTGGTCAACCGCAATGCCGACGGCCAATGGGTGCGTTCCGGTGTGGTCGGTGGCGGGCGCAAGAAATACGAAAAGCTGTTGGCCGACGAGAGCAGCCCACTGGAGGCATTCGACGTCGCGCCCGAGCAAGCCAAGACCTTCCGCGCGATGCTCGACCCGGAGTTCAAGGCCCGCCTGGAGGGGATGGGGGCCGAATATGGCGGTGCCGCACAAGGTAATGCCTTCAACCAAGCGGCCCCCTTGCGCACGGCATATGCCAAGCAGATCGAACGGCTGAACCAGCGTGCCGACGCCTTCTTCCCGGCGCTCCCCGCTGCGGCGCCCAAGTCCCCCTTGCCCGTGTTCGCGGTCGATACCGCACCTGTGGATATCCTCAAGTCGCTGTTCAATCGCCACAAACGCCTGATCATCGGCGCCCTCGACAGCTCCATCGCCAGCAAGCAACTGTTGATCGAACAATTGCCTGCGCTGGCCGAACAGGGGCTCACGCGCGTCTACATCGAAAACCTGCCCCGCGACCTGTTCCATCGCAAGCTGAAGGTCCTCAACAACCAGCTCGGCGGCAACAAGGCCCAGGCGCTGGCCCAGATCGAGCGGCATCTGATGCAAGTCGATCAAGCCCTGGGGCTCACGGCCGATGCCCCGTTCACTTATCGAAAATTGCTGCTGGAAACCCAACGCTTGAATATTGCCATCGATGGCATCGACGGGTCCGCCTCGTACCATATGGAGCACGTACTGGCTCTTGGGGAGGGTCCGCGCTTCATTCCCCGCAGCAGCAAGCTGCGCAATGCCTACTCCCACTCCGTGATTGAACAAAACCTGAAAAACAACCCCGGCGAAGGCTGGTTGGCGCTGGTGGACTCCAACCGCCTGGGCACTCATGAACAGGTCGCGGGCCTGGCAGATCTACAAAACACTCCGGCCCTGCGGGTTGAAGACGCCGCACCCGGCCAACGCATCGGCGTATGGCCCGACACCGCCACCCGCGCGCAGTCTCGCGGTGACTTCATCCTGACCCTGCCAACCATCCACGCCACGTTGCGCAGACCCAGTACGTCGGGCACACCGGCGGGCGCTGCCAGCCATTACGCCGCGTTCGACCTGCCCTCGGACATTCGCAGCGATATCAACCTGATCAGGCAGACCCATCGCGGCCTCGACACTCGCTACTCAATTGCCACCCCCCGACATGCTGCCGCGCAATCCACCTTCAGCCAAACCCGGCAGCGGCTTTCGGACAACGCCAAGATTTTTTTCAACGAGCTCACATTGCCCCCGCGCAGTTTGCCGGCGAACCTGGCCACGACCAGCAGTGAAACCGTGTTCATCGAGCGGCTGTACCAACAAAAACTCGGGCTGGTCATTGGCGAAGCCCACAGCGCCCGCGCCAGCAAGCGGCTGCTGATCGACAACTTCAAGCTCCTGAAAAAACAGGGCGTCAAGACGCTATACATGGAGCATCTGCTCACCGACCTGCACCAGGCCGCGCTGGAGACTTACCAGCGCACGCTGAAAATGCCGCCCATTCTGGAGCATTACCTGCTGAGTCTGGACGCCGGTCACATGCCGCAATACAGAGGCCCGGACACCTTCACTCAAGTCGTCAAGGCAGCCAACAAGCACGGGATTCGCATACGCGCACTGGACTGCACCGCCAGCTATCACGTCAAAGGCCTCGGTGGGGATACCCCCCGCGCCCGGCTGTTCAGCTACTTTGCCAACCAGGTGATCAGCGCAGACCAACAGGCCCTGGGTCCGCATAAGTGGGTAGCGTTCATGGGCAGTACGCACACGGACATGCATGTCGGCGTACCCGGTATCGCGCAGTTGCAGGATGCCGTCAGCCTGCATGTGCGTGATACCGCGCCGTCATTGGCCAAACCGTTGCACAGCGCTGGCTGGCAGAGGGTTGACGACCACTACGGCGTGGCCTTGCGCAGCGACTACCGCGTTGAAGTGGGCATTGCAGGGCGGCCGCTGCCCCCCGTCGAACCGCTGCCGGACCGCAGCAAGCTAACGGCGCCCGGACAGTTCTTCATCGAGCGCCCCACTGACGGCGAGGCCAACCTGGTGCACTTCTCGCGCAGCAATGAAATTCTCACCACGCCGATTCAAATCGACGACAAGGGCCAGTACTTCGTCGAACGCTGGGAGTCCTTCAGCCCCCTGCGCTTCTACTACTTGTCTCAATTGGTCGAGGCGCTCAAAACCCCTCCCCCAAGAGGCATGGGGTTAACACAAGTGGCCGGATAAGCCACCAGCACCCTGCCCGTTCATCGGGCAGAGTGCCTGTTTCACCCCACCAGCCGAAAAAGCCATTTCAGATTCATGTATCGCCGCCGATACCCATCTACTTACTTTGGCTGGCTCAAACAACAACACCGTCCAGCAGACAAACATCAACTTGCGGAGCATTCGATGAACAGCTGGTTCGGCAACATCAGCGTCAACCTCAAACTGGGCCTGGGCTTCGGCCTGGTATTGGTCCTCACCTCGATCCTGGCCTTGACCGGCTGGACCAGCCTGGGCGGCCTGATCGATCGCAGTAACTGGATGAGCGACATCACCCAGCTCAACGCCTCGTTGACCAAGCTGCGCATCGTGCGCTTGCAGTACATGCTGGCCAACGGTGATGAGGCCGTGGCGCAGAACGTGCAGACCAACCTCGACGCCTTCGCCGCCCAGCAACAGAAACTGCTGGACAGCTTCAAGAGCCCGGAAAACCTCAAGCTGCTCAACGAGCAGAAGAGCATCATCACCGCTTACCAGCAGTCTTTGAACAAGATGCGCGAGGCCTATCGCAACGGCAGCGCCGCGCGCCAGGTCATGGGCGACAAGGCTGACATCGCCAACGCCCAGATCAACGCCCTGGAAACCAACGTGCAGCAGATGCCCGACAGTGCAGAGCGCTTCACGCAATACCAGGCCGTGACAGATGCCAAGGAAGACTTCCAACTGGCGCGCTATGAAGTGCGCGGCTACACCAACAACGTCAACGCCGAGACCGAAGCCAGCGCCGCCGCACAAATCGAAAAAGCCATCGGCGGCTTGAAGAAGCTGAGCGCCGCGTTCGGCAGCAGCCAGCAAGCCGCATTGGCTTCGCTGGAAACGGCACTGGGCGCCTATCGCAGCGCCGTGCAGAGCTACAAGGCCGCCAACGCCAACATCGTGACCGCTCGTGCCGAGATGACCACCCAGGGCACTGACATCGTCTCGATCAGCGAAAAGCTCTACGACATCCAGCTGGATCGCCGCGACGCAGAAAGCGCCCAGGCCCGCAGCCTGCAATTGATCAGCACCCTGCTGGCCCTGCTGGTCGGCATCATTGCCGCACTGGTCATCACCCGCCAGATCACCCGCCCACTGCAAGACACCCTGGCCGTGGTTGAACGCATCGCCTCGGGCGACTTGAGCCACAACATCCAGGTCACCCGCCGCGACGAACTGGGCGTGCTGCAACAAGGCATCCAGCGCATGGGCACCACGTTGCGTGAACTGATCAGCGGTATCCGCGATGGCGTGATGCAGATCTCCAGCGCCGCCGAAGAGCTGTCGGCCGTGACCGAACAGACCAGTGCAGGCGTGAACAGCCAGAAGATCGAGACCGATCAAGTGGCCACTGCCATGCACGAGATGACCGCTACCGTGCAGGAAGTGGCGCGCAATGCCGAGCAAGCCTCCCAGGCCGCCTCCGACGCCGACGGCCAGGCCCGTGAAGGCGACAAGGTGGTGGCCGAAGCCATTGCCCAGATCGAGCGCCTGGCCGCCGAAGTGGCGCGCTCCACCGATGCCATGACGCACCTGCAGCAAGAGAGCAACAAGATCGGCAGCGTGATGGACGTGATCAAGGCCGTGGCCGAACAGACCAACCTGCTCGCCCTCAATGCGGCGATCGAAGCGGCACGTGCCGGTGAAGCCGGTCGTGGGTTTGCCGTGGTGGCGGATGAAGTGCGCGGACTGGCCCAGCGCACGCAGAAATCCACCGAAGAAATCGAAGGCCTGGTGGCCGGTTTGCAGAACGGTACGCAGCAAGTGGCCAACGTGATGAACAACAGCCGCAGCCTCACTGACAGCAGCGTCGAACTGACGCGCAAGGCCGGCGTGTCACTGGAAAACATCACCCGTACGGTGTCGAACATCCAGTCGATGAACCAGCAGATCGCAGCCGCCGCCGAGCAGCAGAGCGCCGTGGCGGAAGAGATCAGCCGCAGTATCGTGAATGTGCGTGATGTGTCTGAGCAGACCGCAACGGCGAGTGACGAGACGGCTAAATCGAGTGTGGAGCTGGCGCGCTTGGGCAGCCAGTTGCAGCAGATGGTCAGTCATTTCCGGGTTTAAGCGTAATCAATGTGGCGAGGGAGCTTGCTCCCTCGCCACAGGTGCAAACTCAGACATACTCGGCCCTCCGTGAGTTGGGCCTTACCTCCAGCGCACTTACCGGAACACGTGAGCCCTCGGACGCAGGTCGATGCGTCCTTTGAGAGCGCAGCCCCAGCCACTAACTGGGTTTTTTATTGCCTGCGATTTCCCCTCAGCCCTCGCCTTCCTCGACAAACACCAGCCGATTCCCAAACGGGTCTTTGATGCTCATCTCACGCGAGCCCCAGGGCGTGTCTTCAACCCCTGGCTTGGCATACCGGTAGTCCTTGCCCACCAACTGCTGCTGATAGGCGTCCACCCCTTGCGCCTGGATCCGCACCGCCGCGCCCGGCGACGCATCGCCATGGTGCTCGGACAAATGCAGCACGCAGTCGCCCAGCGATACTTGTAAATACAGCGGAAAATTCGCTTCGAAGCGATGCTGCCAATCCACCTTGAACCCCAGGAAATCGACGTAAAACTCCAGCGCCTTGGCCTCGTCGAAAATCCGCAAAATGGGGGTGACTTTTCCTAAGTGCATGCATCCGCCTCCGTGTCTGAAAACCACAACTATAGGGGGTTCCATTGTTGAATGGCAGATCGAAATCGCAGGCAGCTCCCACAGTGGATCGCATTCATCCAGCCCCACCCCGATCCACTGTGGGAGCTGGCTTGCCTGCGATGAAGGCCAAACCGATCTACCGCCCCGCCACAAACCCACCCCGCAAATCCCCACTGCGCGCCAGGAACCGCCCCGGCCTTTCGCCGTTCGCATGCCCTTCGCTGTAGCTCAACACGCCGTTGACCCACACCCCATCAATCCCTTCCGCTGCCTGCTGCGGCGCCTTGAAATCCGCCACATCGCGCACGCGCAACGGGTCGAACAGCACCAGGTCAGCCCAGTGCCCTTCGCGGATTTCGCCGCGTTCGGACAACCCGAATCGCGCGGCCGACAGCCCGGTCATCTTGTGCACGGCGGTATGCAACGGGAACAAGCCGACATCCCGACTGAAATGCCCCAGCACCCGCGGAAACGCCCCCCACAAACGCGGATGCGGGAACGGGTCTTCCGGCAGCCCGTCCGACCCGACCATCGATAAGGGATGCGCCAAAATACGCCGCACATCCGCCTCATCCATCCCGTAGTACACCGCCCCGGCAGGTTGTAGCCGGCGCGCGGCATCCATCAGCGAAACATCCCACTCGGCCGCAATATCCTGCAAATCACGCCCGCCCATCTCCGGGTGTGGCGTCGACCAGGTGATGGTGATGCGGAACGCATCGGTGACCTGCTTGAGGTCCAGCGTCGAAGAGCTCGCCGCATAGGGGTAGCAATCGCAGCCTACCGGGTGGGTTTTCGCCGCCTCTTCCAAGGACGCCAGCAGCTGCGGACTACGTCCCCAGTTACCCGCACCGGCGCACTTGAGGTGGGAAATGATCACCGGCACCCTGGCATGCCGGCCAATCAGGAAGGCCTCGTCCATCGCCTCCAGCACCGGTTCGAACTCACTGCGCAAATGGGTGGTGTACACCGCGCCAAACGCGGTCAGTTCCTCACTCAATTGCAGCACTTCATCGGTCTCGGCGTTGAACGCGCTGGCGTAGGCCAGGCCTGTGGATAAACCGAGGGCGCCGGCTTCGAGGCTTTCTTGCAGTTGCACACGCATGGCCGAAATTTCATCCGGCGTGGCGGTGCGATGCAGGTCATCCATATGGTTGCTGCGCAAGGCCGTATGGCCGATCAGCGCAGCGACGTTGACCGCTGGGTGGGCGCTTTCCACTGCAGCACGGTAATCGGAAAACCGTGGGTAAGTGAACGCCGCGCGCGTGCCCAACAGGTTCATCGGGTCCGGAGGGTCACCGCGCAAACTGACCGGCGATGCACTGATGCCGCAATTGCCGACAATCACCGTCGTAACCCCTTGGCTGAGCTTGGGCAGCATCTGCGGTTGGCGGATCACCACCGTGTCATCGTGGGTGTGCACGTCGATAAAGCCCGGCGCCAACACGCGCCCCGTCGCATCCACTTCATGGGTGGCCGTCGCCTCGGATAAGTCGCCGATGGTCTCGATGCGCCCTTCGCGCAGCCCGACGTCAGCAACATAGCCGGGCGTGTTGCTGCCATCGATGATCAACGCCTGGCGAATCAGCGTGTCGTACGTCATGTCAGTCTCCAAGCGGCAGGCTGTCGGGGCCGCCGCGATAATCGTCCAGCGCCAGCTTGATCCGGCGCAGGCGTTCCTGGTTGTCGTCCGGCATGGCCAGCGCCAGCTCGGTGGCGAGCAGGTCGATGGCCAACAGCAGTCCGTAGCGCGCCGCCGTGGGTTTGTAGATAAAACTGGTTTCAGCCGGTTGCAGCGGCAGCACCACGTCGGCCAGTTCGGCCAGCGGGGAACCGGCAAGGGTGATGGCGATGATGCGCGCATCGTAGTTGCGCGCCAGCCTGACCACGTCCAGCAACTCCGGCGTTAGGCCGGTGAGCGAGCACACAATCAGCGCGTGCTCAGGGCCCAACGTCGCAGCGGTGACTCGCATCATCACCGGGTCATGGCTGGCGGCAATCGGATAACCCAGACGCACCAGGCGGACCTGCAGCTCATCGCTGCACAGGCTCGACGGGCCGCCCATGCCAAACGCATGGATCATCCGCGCCTTGCCCAACAGGCTCACCGCATCGGCAAAACTCGCCTGGTTGAAACCCGACAAATGCTGGCGCAAGGTCGCCTCGATATCCCCCAGGATCTGCCGATGAAAGGCCGACTGTTCCGGCAACCCCGACGGGTCCAGGAAACGGCTGCCCACGCCACTGGCCTGGGCCAGTTGCAGGCGCAAATCGCGCAGATCCCGACAGCCCACACTGCGCGCGAACCGCGACAGCGTCGCCGTGCTGACCTCGGCCCGTTGGGACAACGCTTCCAGACTGGCGGACGCGGCAAACCCCACGTCTTCGAGCATCAACCTGGCGATACGCCCTTCACCGGCGCTGAAAGAATCCTGGCGGGCGCGGATCTGGTAGAGGATGTCCATGGGGTCTCCGGGTTACAGGATGCAGGACAGACCATAGGTCAGACCGAAGGCGACCACTGAAATGAGGGTCTCCAACACGGTCCAGGTCTTGAAGGTCTGGATCACCGTCATATTGAAGTATTCCTTGATCAGCCAGAAGCCGCCGTCGTTCACGTGGGAAAAGATCACCGAGCCCGCGCCCGTGGCCAGTACCAGCAATTCGGGGTGTGGATAACCCAGGCCCATGGCAACTGGGGCAACCACGCCAGACGCGGTGGTCATGGCCACCGTCGCCGAACCGGTGGCAATACGCATCAACGCAGCAAACAGCCACCCCATCACCAGCGGCGACAGGTGAAAGGCGTGGGCCAAACCGAGAATTTCGTGGGTAACGCCCGCGTCGACCAGGATGCGATTCAAACCACCGCCCGCGCCCACCAGCAAGGTGATACTCGCGGTCGGTGCCAGGCACTCATTGGTGAACTTGAGGATCGACTCGCGATTGAAGCCCTGTGCAATGCCCAAGGTCCAGAAGCTCACCAAGGTCGCCACCAACAACGCGATCACCGAGTTGCCGATAAACAGCAGGAATTGATTGAAGCCGGTGCCCGGTGTAGAAATCACATTGGCCCAACCGCCGATCATCATCAGCACCACCGGCAGCAAAATAGTGCCCATGGTCAGCGTGAAGCTCGGCAGGCGGGTGCGCGGTTCGCGGTCGATGAACTGGCGTTCCAGCGGGTTTTCGGCCGGCAAGTGAATGCGCGGCACGATGAATTTGGCGTAGACAGGACCGGCGATGATGGCGGTAGGAATGCCGATCAAAATCGCATACAGCACGGTCTGCCCCACTGACGCGTTGTACGCCAGCACCGCCATCATCGCCGCCGGGTGCGGTGGCACCAACGCGTGCACCACCGACAGGCCGGCGACCATCGGCAAGCCGACCATCAGGATCGACACGCCCACGCGCCGCGCCACGGTAAAGGCGATCGGCACCAGCAACACAAAACCGACCTCGAAAAACAGCGGTAACCCCACCAGGAAGGCAATGCACACCATGGCCCAATGGGCGTTGCGCTCGCCAAAACGGCTGATCAGCGTGCGCGCCACCTGTTCGGCGCCACCGGACTCGGCCATCATCTTGCCCAGCATGGTGCCCAGCGCGACAACCAGGGCGATATGCCCCAGGGTCTTGCCGACGCCCGCCTCGTAGGAGCCCATGATGGTGTCGGCCGGCATGCCGGCCATCAGCGCCAGGCCAATCGACACCAGGGTGATGACGATGAACGGGTTGAGCCGGTAACGTGCAATCAGCACGATCAATGCAATGATGGCAATGGCAGCGTATGCCAATAGCCCGAAGCCCGGTGATGCGGCCATGCGGTACTCCTCGGAAAGGGTCACGTCGATTTGTGGGTGAAACTCATAAATCATTACCGAGGAGCATTTTCAATTTTCATGAAAGTAATTTTCGCCTACGGATAAGCGCTGTCGCTTTGGGATATGCCAGGCGACCGTTCATGAAAATCCGGAGGGTGTTCTTACATGAAGTTTTTTGCGTGCCGAAACTCAATGGCCGGGGCCGAGTCTCAGATTGCGGCGCCCTCACCGCCCAGTACTCACGACCAGGAAAAACAGACAATGAATCGCAAAGCCCTGCTAGTTCCTTTTGCCGCCAGCGCCCTGCTGCTCGCGCTGTGCGGCAACGCCTCGGCCGCCGATAACCCGGCGCTGAAAAAATGCATGGACGGCGCCAACACCACCGCGGACATGGTCGGCTGCAACACCAAGGAGGCCAAGGTGCAGGATGACCGCTTGAACAAAGCCTACAAGACCGCGCTGGCCGCCCAGGAAGGCGACCGCAAACAGAAGCTGCAAGACGTGCAGCGTTTGTGGATCAAATACCGCGACGCCAATTGCGGCTTCGCCGGCAGCGCCACCGGCGGCACCATCGACCAGGTCAACGGCACCGGCTGTGTGCTCGACATGACCCAGACCCGCGCCCAGGAACTCGAAGACCTGGTCGGGCCGTAACCTCCAACTGTAGGAGCCGGCTTGCCGGCTCCTACAGGTTAATCGTGGTGGACCTTGGCGCGCTTGAGCAGCTTCTTGCACCGCTCGGACAGGTGCAGCACCCGCAGGTGCTTGCCGGCCTTGGTGTAGCGTTCGCGCAGGGTCATCAGCGCAGCAATCGCTGAATAGTCGACAAAGCTCAGGTGGCGGCAGTCCAGCGTCACCTGGGCCGGGTCGTTGGCCGGGTCGAAGCGGTTCAAAAACGGCGTGGTCGAGGCGAAGAACAACGTGCCGTGCACGCGGTACAACTTGCTGCCATCGGCTTCCAAGTGCTCATCGGCATACAGCTCCCGCGCCTGTTGCCAGGCAAAGTTCAGCGCCGCAATCACGATCCCGCACAGCACTGCCGTGGCCAGGTCGGTGAACACCGTGATCACGGTCACCGCCAGAATCACCAGCACGTCGTTGAGCGGCACCTTGTTGATCACCCGCAAGGACGCCCAGGCGAACGTCTGCTGGGACACCACGAACATCACCCCCACCAGCGCCGCCAGCGGAATCCGCTCGATGAACGGCGACAGAAACAGGATGAACAACAGGATCATCACCCCGGCGAACACCCCGGAGAAACGCCCGCGCCCACCGGAGCTGAGGTTGATCACGGTTTGCCCGATCATTGCGCAACCGCCCATGCCGCCGAACACACCCGAGACCATATTCGCCGCGCCCAAGGCCACGCTTTCGCGGTCGGGGTAGCCACGGGTCTCGGTGATTTCGTCAGTGAGGTTGAGGGTGAGCAGGGTTTCCAGCAGGCCGACCATGGCCATCAGGAACGCGTAGGGCGCGATGATGGCGAGGGTTTCCAGGGTCCAGGGAACCTGCGGCAGCGCGAAGGTCGGCAGGCCACCGGCGATGTGGGCCATGTCGCCCAGGGTGCGCGTGGGCAAACCGAGCAGGTACACCGCCAGGCCTACGCCGAGGATCGCCACCAAGGCCGGCGGCACGGCGCGGGTGATACGTGGCAGCAGGTACACGATGGCCATGGTCACCAGCACCAAACCGATCATCACGTACAGCGGCGTGCCGTTGAGCCAGTGCTCACCGCTCTTGAAGTGCTCCAGTTGCGCCAACGCGATGATGATCGCCAGGCCGTTGACGAAGCCCAGCATCACCGGGTGCGGCACCATGCGCACCAGCTTGCCCAGGCGCAGCAGGCCGAAGGCGATCATGATCAACCCGCCCAGCAGCACCGTGGCCAGCAGATATTCCACACCGTGCTGTACCACCAGCGCGACGATCACCACCGCCATCGACCCGGCTGCGCCCGAGACCATGCCAGGCCGGCCACCGAACAGCGCCGTGAGGGTGCAGATGATAAACGCGCCGTAGAGCCCCATCAGCGGGTTGAGATGAGCCACCAGGGCAAAGGCGATGCATTCGGGCAGCAGTGCGAACGACGTGGTGAGGCCGGCCAGGGCATCGGCGCGCAGACGGGAGAGGGTCATGAGGTACCAGGGTCATGCGGGGATAAGGCGGGGGATGGTACGGAATTGAAGGGGTTGCGGCTAGCCTCGAAAACCGCGCCGCCTCCTTCGCGAGCAAGCCCGCTCCCACACTGACTGCATTTCAAAGCTGAAACTCGGTCAATTGTGGGAGCGGGCTTGCTCGCGAAGGCAGCACCGCGGTGCTAAGCGAACGTCACACCATCTCGTGGCGAATCCACTCCACCACCGACGTACGCTTCGGCGCCCAGCCCAGCAGCTCGCGCGCATGCTTTCCGCGCACGCGGCTGTTGGAGCCCAGGCCATAGTTGGCCATTTCATAGCCCCACTCGGCTTCAGCGTCGGCCAATGGCCAATCCTGTGGTTCACCCAGGTTCAGGGCTTGAGCGATGGCGGCGGTCATGTCGATAAACGACGCCTCACTGCTTTCCACAAAGTAGAACGTGCCCGGCACATTCTTGGTCAGCGCCAGCAGGTACAAGGCCACCACGTCTTCAATGTGCACGTTGGACCAGATGTTCTGCCCGGTGCCCACGTGGCGCACCACACCGCTCTTGCGGGCTTGCTTGAGCAAGCGCGGCAATTGCACGCTGTCACGTTTCACGCCCAGGCTGTGGCCGTAGATCAAGGTGTTGCAGATGACTGCCGAGTTGACGCCTTCTTTGGCCGCGGCCAGGATCAGGTTGTCGATGGCCACGCGAGCGGCTTTATCCACCGTCGGCTCGGGCAAGTTGTCTTCGAAGTAGATAACGTCGCTGGATTTACCGCCAGACGCGTCACCGACGATGCTCGAACCGCTGGTGTGCAAGAAGGGTTTGTTCGAACCTTTCAGCGCAGCTAGCAAGGTTTCAACGGCGGCGCGGTGGTCGCTGCTGGCGGCGTTGATCACGGCGTCGGCCTTCTGCGCCTGTTCGGTCAATACCGGAGCGTCGTCAAGCGTGCCGATGATCGGTTTGATGCCCAGGGCGGTCATTTCTGCCGCTTGTTCGGCACTGCGCACCAGGCCGGTGACGCTGTGGCCGGCCTTGACCAGGCCGGTGGCGATGGAACCACCGATAAAACCTGCGGCACCGGTTACGAATACGTTCATGGAGTGTTCTCCTGACTGGGTAAGTGATGGGTGTAGGAGTTGTCGAGCGCAAGCGAGGCTGCGATGGGTGCGACTCGATGTATGCCCGGATGATGAAGGGACGACGGCTGTCGAATAAGCCCGTCCCGCCCAATTCACTCTTGCGCGAAGATCACGAATCAGCAGGCATACCGCGCCAGCTTGGCCTGGATGAAATCCAGGAAACACTGGATACGCAACGCCAACTGCGAGTTGCGGTAGAACACCGCGTGGATCGGCTGGCGATACCCGCTGTTGAAATTCTCCAGCACCGGCACCAGGCGCCCCGCCTCGATGTCGTCGATGGTCATGAAGTTCGACAGGCAACAAATGCCCTGGCCCTCCAAGGCCAAATGCCGCACGGTTTCACCACTGGACGCGGCCACACTGGGCTGGATCAGCCAGCGGTCGCCCTCCACATGACGCAGCGGCCAGTGGTTGAGGGTTTCGGTCTGGGTGAAGCCGAGTAAGGTGTGCTCCGCCAACTCGGCGACCGTCTGCGGGGTGCCGTGCCGCTTGAGGTAGTCGGGGCTGGCGAGGATATGCAGCGGCGTGCAACCGAGGGAGCGCGCGTGCAGGGTGGAGTCGGCCAGCACACCGATGCGAATGGCGATGTCGGTGCTCTGTTCCAGCAGGTCGATGATCAAGTCATCGCTGTTGAGCTCCAGCTGAATGTCCGGGTACAGGCTGCGGAATTCGGCGATGTACGGCACGATCCCATGCAGCATGAACGGCACGGCGGCGTTGATCCGCAGCCGCCCGGCCGGTTTTTTCTGGCGCGACGACAGGCGCTCTTCCAACTCATCCATCTGCGCCAGGATCACCTTGGCCTGCTCGAAGAAGTACTTGCCCTCCTCGGTCAGGTCCATGCGCCGCGTGGTGCGGTTGATCAGCGTGGTGTCGAGCTTGGCTTCCAGGCGCGACAAGGTGCGGCTGACCGCCGACGGCGTCTGCCCGACCTGCTCCGCCGCCGCGGAAATCGAGCCGCACTCAATCACGCTGACAAAGATCTGTAGCTCATCGGATCGGGCTTTCACGGGCAGTCCTCTTTTTCGGTTGCTGGCAGCTTACACCGAGAAATTGAACACCTGCGCCAGATGCCGCTCGTAGCGCGCCACGTCAGCCTCGATCGCCGGGCGCTTCATCACGTCCACACAGAGGAAAGTCGGCAGACCGGTCATGCCAAGGAACTCATTGGCTTTGTGGAACGGGAAGTACACCGCGTCCACGCCCTTGGCTTCGAAGAAGTCGGTAGGGTCGTCGAAGGCTTGCTGCGGCGCGTTCCAGGTCAGCGACAGCATGTACTGCTTGCCCTGGATCAGCCCACCGCTGCCGTACTTCTGCGACGAGTCAGAGCGCGTGCGGCCGTCGCTGGCGTAGAGGCTGCCGTGGCCTTCAGTGAAGACTTCGTCGATGTACTTCTTGACGATCCACGGCGCGCCCATCCACCAGCCGGGCATCTGGTAGATGATCACGTCGGCCCAAAGGTATTTGGCGACTTCTTCGGCCACTTCGTAGCCTGCGTCGATGTGGGTGACCTTGACGTCGATGCCGGCACGGTCCAATACCGCCACGGCGGCGTCATGCAGGGTGGTGTTATAGCGGCCGTCGGAGTGCGCAAATTGCTTGCCGCCGTTGAGCAGGAGGACTTTTTTCATGGGGGATTCCAAAGGGTTAGAAATGTCTGCCGGCAGGCTATCGACATTGCCCCCTCGGAATAAGCAGCGGCGCGGCAAAATACATTTGATCAAAATGCACGAATAAGGCGTTGATCTTTAACCGCTGATCAGCAGATGGGCGCCCAACAATGCCATGCCGACGAAAAACACGCGCTTGAACAACACCGCGCTGATGCGCTGGCGTACCGCCTGGCCCAGCCACATGCCCAGCAGCGCCGGCACCAGCGCCAGCAGCGACGCATTGATCTCGCCGCCCCCCAGCGAACCGCGCCAGGCCAGGCCGGCGGCGAGCGCCAGGGTCGACACGGTGAACGACAGCCCCAGCGCCTGCACCAGTTGATCACGGTTCAAGCCCAAGGCCTGCAGGTACGGCACCGCAGGAATCACAAACACGCCGGTGGCCGAGGTGATGATGCCGGTGATCACGCCGCACACCGGGCCCAGCCAGCGCTCGGCCTCAGGCTTGACCTTGAAAGTGGGCAGGAACAGCCCGCTCAGCGCATACACCAGCAACGCGCCGCCCAACGCATGCACCACCCAGCCACCGCCATCCATGCCCAGCCACAGCGTACCGAGCCCGGTGCCGAGGAAAATCAGCAGCAGCATCGGCCACAGGCGTTTGAGCAACGCACTCAAATGACCGCCAAATGCCAGTTGCCACAGGTTGGTGACCGTCGACGGAATGATCAGCAGCGCCGCAGCCTGCGCCGGCAGCATAGCCAGGCCGAGCAAGCCCATGGCCACGGTGGGCAGGCCAAGGCCGATCACGCCCTTGACGGTACCGGCCAGCAGGAAAGTGCCGATCACCAACAGGGTCAGGGCTGGGCCGATGTCTTGGTAGAACGCTAGGAAGGTATTCATGGAGGGATTGTGAGGGATTTCGGCCTGATCGGAAATTCGCCATATACTGAGGCAGCCTCTTGTTTTGCATGAGGCTGAGGCCGCCTTCGCGAGCAAGCCCGCTCCCACATTTGGAATGCATTTCAAAATGTGGGAGCGGGCTTGCTCGCGAAGGGGCCAGTCCTGTCAACCGAGAAACCCAGCCATGCACTTTGACCTGATCGACCTGCGCCTCTACCTGCACATCCTCGACACCGGCAACATCACCGCCGGCGCAGCCCGCAGCCATCTGTCCCTGGCCGCCGCCAGCGCACGCATCCGCGCGATGGAAGCCTCACTGGGCATCGAGTTTCTGGAGCGCAACCGCCGCGGTGTCACGCCCACCCCCGCAGGCAAAGCCCTGGCCCGTCACGCTCGCCTGTTGCTGCAACAAGCCGAACACCTGCAACAGGACCTGGCGGAATACGCCAATGGCATCAAAGGCCAGGTGCGCTTGCTGTGCAACACCACGGCCCTTAGCGAATACCTGCCGGAACTGCTCGCCGACTTTTTGCGCCAGCACCCCAACCTCGATATCGACCTGCAGGAGCTGCCGAGCCTGCGCATCACCCAGGCCCTGCGCCAGGGCACGGCAGACCTGGGGATCATTTCCGACGCGGTAGACACCCACGGCCTGCAAACCCTGCCCTTTCGCGACGACCCACTGGTGCTGATCACGCCGCTGGATCATCCGTTCACCGGTGGAAGTTTTATCGACAGCCTGCAACACGACTTCGTCGGCCTGGCCGCCAACAGCGCATTGACCGTGTACCTGGAAGAACAGGCGCTGCACGCAGGGTTCCGCCTGCAAACGCGCATCCGCGCCGAGGGGTTTGAGGGGGTGATGCGCATGGTCGCAGGCGGTGCCGGCCTGGGGATTGTCCCCCAGGCGGCACTGGAGCGCTGGCCACTGGCGCCGCGTTTCAACACCCAGCCTTTGCAGGAAGACTGGGCCTGCCGGAAATTGCTGCTCGCGGCGCGTGCGTTCGAACAGCTGCCCGGTTACGCCAAGGCCTTGTTCGACGCCTTGGCCCTGCCCTTGCGGAAGAACCCGTAATACACCGCCGACAGGATCAGCAGGAAGGGCACGCCAAACACCAGGGTCATCTTGAACGCGTCAGTGAAGTAGGTGGTGATCATCACCGCGCCCATCAGCACCAGGCCCAGCAGCGTGCTGTAGGGAAACAGGCGCAGCTGGAACGACAGCGTCGGCCCGCCGTGGCGCTTGCGGTAACGGCGGAAGAAGAAGTGGGTGAGGAAGATCATGAACCAAGTGAAGATCGCGCCAAACATGGAAATAGCCATCATCAGCGTGAATGAGCTTTCCGGGTACACCACGTTGAGCAACGTCGCCAGGGCAATCCCCGAGCTGGACAGCAACAGCGCGTTCAGTGGGATGCCGCTCTTGCTCAAGGCGCCCATGGCCTTGGGCGCAAACCCGGCGCGGGACAAGCTGAACATCATGCGCGTGGTGATGTAGAGCTGGCTGTTCATGGCCGACAACGCCGCGATCAGGATCACGAAATTCATCACCCCGGTGGCGCCGGGAATGCCGATGGTCTGCATCACCGTGACGAACGGGCTCTGGGTCTGCCCGGCCTGGTTCCACGGCACGATGGCGAGCATCAACGCCAGGGTCAGCAGGTAAAACACCACCAGGCGCACGATGGTGGCGCGGAAGGCCTTCTTCACCGCCTGCTCCGGGTCGGCGGCTTCACCGGCGGCCACGGCGATCATCTCCACGCTCAGGTAGCTGAAGATCGACACAATCACCGCGATCCACATGCCACTCAGGCCATGGGGGAAAAAACCGTCGTGGGCCGTGTAGTTCTGCACGCCGTACTCCGGGTTGCCCGAGCCGAACACCACGTAGACGGCGAGGATGATGAAGCCGACGATGGCGCTGATCTTGATCGTGGAAAACCAGTATTCGAAATTGCCGAAGGTCTTCACGCTGATCGCATTGAGCAGGATCAGCACGCTGGAAAACGACACGATCCACACCCATTCCGGCACATTGGCGAACCAGTACTTCATGTACATCGCCACCGCCGTGACCTCGGCGCCCACAGCCAGCACAATCGCCGCCCAATAGGCGTAACGCACCAGGAACCCGGCCAGCGGGCTGATGTAGAACTCGGCGTAGGCACCAAACGAGCCCGAGGTGGAATGGGCCACCGTCATCTCCGCCAGACAACCCATCAACAGCAAGGTGATCAACGCACCGATGGCGTAGCTCACCAGTACGCTGGGCCCGGCGTAACCAATGGCATAGGCGCTGCCCATGAACAGCCCGGTGCCGATGGCGCCACCGATGGCGATCATGCTCATCTGGCCGGAAGTGAGCTGGCGCCTCAGGCCCAGTTCGCGGTGGGTGATCTCTGCAAAGCCGTTGTCTGGCGTGGTCACGTGGTGTGCCCCTTTATTATTGTGATTGCACTGTTTTAGGCGGTTGTCACAGATCCACTGTGGGAGCTGGCTTTGTGTGGGAGCCGGCTCCACATTTTGATCTGCGTTGTGTCAGGTGACGCTGTTGCGCACTTTGAATTGCGGCTGGTCCCAGGTGCGGTTGTCGAGGATCTCGCCAAGGATTTCCACGGCGTCGAACACCTCGGTGAAGCTTGTGTACAACGGCGTAAACCCGAACCGCATGATGCGCGGCTCACGGTAATCACCGATCACGCCACGGGCAATCAGCGCCTGGATCACCGCGTAGCCTTCAGGGTGTTCAAAGCTCACGTGACTGCCGCGCTTGGCGTGCTCACGCGGGGTGATCAGCACCAGGCCATGGGCAGCGCAACGCGCTTCGACCAATGCGATGAACACGTCGGTCAATGCCAGGGATTTGCTGCGCAGGCTGGCCATGTCGGTCTGGGCAAAAATCTCCAGGCCGCATTCCACCATGGCCAGCGACGTGATCGGCTGCGTGCCGCACAGGTAACGGGCGATGCCCGCACTCGGCGCGTAGTTGGATTCCATGGCGAACTGGCGGGTATGCCCGAACCAGCCCGACAGCGGCTGGCGCACCACGTCCACCAGGGCCGGGTTGACCCACACGAACGCCTGGGAGCCGGGGCCGCCATTCAGGTATTTGTAGGTGCAGCCAATCGCGTAGTCCGCACCGGCCGTGTGCAAGTCGATGGGCACCGCGCCCGCCGAATGCGCCAGGTCCCAGATGCTCAGCGCGCCGCACTCGTGGCTCAAGGCCGTGACCGCTTGCATGTCGTACATGTAGCCGGTCTTGTAGTTGACGTGGGTGAGCATCACCACCGCCACATCGTTGTCGATGGCTTCGGGCAGTTCGTCCGGGCTGTTGACCAGCCGCAAGGAATAACCCTGTTGCAGCAACTCGGTGAGGCCTTCGGCGATGTACAGGTCAGTGGGGAAGTTGCTGGCTTCGCTGACGATCACCTTGCGCGCCGGTGTGCGTTGGCGCTGCACCGTGAGGGCGGCACTGAGTACCTTGAACAGGTTGATCGAAGTGGTATCGGTGATCACCACTTCGCCGTCTCGTGCACCGATCAGCGGGGCCAGGCGGTTGCCCAGGCGTTGCGACAAGTCGGCCCAGCCAGCGCTGTTCCAACTGCGGATCAAGCCATTGCCCCACTCCTCGGCGATCACCGCTTGCGCCCGCTCCAGCGCGGCCACCGGGCGTGCGCCGAGGGAGTTGCCATCGAGGTAGATCACGCCGTCAGGCAGCGCGAACTGACGGCGCAAGGGCGCCAGCGGGTCCTGGTCATCCAGGGCTAGGCAGTGGCTTCGAGTGGTCATGGGTTGTCCTGTTTTTATAAGTGAAGATGGACAAAATATTGAACGAAGCTTTACAAAATTTTCGTGCAAAGTAACGGCTAAAAGGCTAATTAAGCTGTAGGAAATTCGAATTTAACCCCTAAACACGCGGATTTATTCTAACCATGATTCTCGACGCCACCGACCTGCGCCTCCTGCATTTCCTGCAACAGGATGGCCGTATCAGCAACCAGGAGCTGGCGGAAAAAGTCGCGCTGTCGCCGTCCGCCTGCCTGCGCCGTTTGCGCCTGCTGGAGAGCGAAGGAATCATCAGCGGCTATCGCGCAGTGCTCAACGCCGAGCAATTGGGCATCGAGCTGGAGGCCATCGTGCACCTGTCGTTGCGCCAGGATGTGGAGGATTGGCACGAGACGTTCATCAAGAAGGTGCAGGGCTGGCCCGAGGTGGCCAGCGCCTACGTGATCACCGGCGCCAGCAACTATGTGCTGCGGGTGCAGGCGAGGAACCTGAAGCACTTTTCGGACTTTATCGTGAACCACCTGAACCGCACGGCGGGGGTGATGGATATCCGTTCAGAGATTGTGCTGCAGAAGATCAAGGATCGGGATGAAGTGCTGGATTTGGTTATCCGCAAATAACCAGCAACACCACAAAAAAACCTATGAAAACTGGAACCTGTGGGAGCTGGCTTGCCGGCGATAGCTATGTAACATTCACCACCGCTATCGCAGGCAAGCCAGCTCCCACATTTTGAAGCGTGTTCGCTGTTTAGTCTTCGAGGGCGCGCACGCGCTGCATGCGTTTTTGCTCGACCGGTGCCGCCGAGGCCTGCAACTCGAAGTCAAAGTCGATCTGCGCAAACCGCCCTTCCACACCAAACTCCCGCGCCAGTTGCTGATCGTCACTGAAGCGGATTTCAGCAATCAATTCTTCCCGCGTCGCATAGGCAAAATCATCATGCAGGTACGGGTCATCCGACAGGTTGATCTGCGTGGTCAGGTGCCGATGCCCGGGCGCCGAGATGAAGAAGTGAATATGCGCCGGCCGCTGCCCATGACGCCCCAGTTGATCGAGCAACTGCTGGGTCGGGCCGGTCGGTGGGCAGCCGTAGCCTGACGGCACGATGCTGCGAAAACGGTAGTTGCCCTGGGCATCGGTTTCGATGCGCCGACGCAGGTTGAATTCCGACTGCGTCGGGTCGAACCAGGAGTAAGTGCCACCCGTGTTGGCCTGCCACACATCCACAATGGCCCCGGCCAATGGCTTGCCATGCGTGTCGCGTACTTGCCCGCGCATGAACAGCGGCACGGCCGCGTCAGTGCCGTCGTCCAGGCGTGCCTCGTATTTCGACAAAGGCGCCCCAGCCACATACAACGGGCCTTCGATGGTACGCGGTGTGCCGCCGGATTTGCCGGCCTCTTCGTCGGCAGCGTCCATCAGCAAGTCCAGGTAATGCTCCAGACCCAGGCCGGCCGCGAGCAAACCGGCTTCCTGGTTCTTGCCCAGCTCATTCAAGTAGTTGACCGCCTTCCAGAACTCTTCCGGGGTCACTTCCAGGTCTTCGATGATGTTCACGGTATCGCGCAGGATCCGGTAGATCAGCGCCTTGGTACGCGGGTTGCCACCGTCGTTGAGGTTGCCGCTGGCTTCTTCGAGAAACTGTTGGGCATGGGCAGTCTGGGACAGTCGGATGGACATGGTGCATTCCTCATCTTGTAGTTATTCGTGTGGAAAACGGCCTAGCGGTCGTCCTCATGGATCGACGAAGGGTGACGACACAGGGCGTTCACTTCGATGGCCATATAGGGGAACAGCGGCAGTTGCATCAGCAGATCGTGCAAGTCCTGCACGCTGTCGACATCGAACACGCTGTAGTTGGCGTAGTGCCCGGCGATGCGCCACAGGTGGCGCCATTTGCCTTCTTGTTGCAGGCGCTGGGCCAAGGCTTTTTCTTCGGCCTTGAGGCCAGCAGCGCGCTCGGGACTCATGTCGAGGGGCAGGTTCACGGTCATTTTTACGTGGAACAACATGGCAGGCGCCTCTTAGTGTTTGTCACGACGGAAGAACGCCAGGCGCTCTTCATCGATGGCCAGGCCCAGGCCCGGGGCGGTGGAAACATGCAGCTGGAAATCGCGGTAAACCGGTGGTTCGACGAGGATGTCTTCGGTGAGCAGCAGCGGGCCGAACAGCTCGGTGTCCCACGCCAGTTTGTTCAGCGTGAGGAAGGCGTGGGCCGAGGCCAGCGTGCCGATACCGCCTTCGAGCATGGTGCCGCCGTACAGGCCAATGCCCGCCGCTTCAGCAATCGCCGCGGTGCGCAACACAGCACGGGGCCCGCCGTTCTTGGCAATCTTGAGGGCGAACACCGAGGCCGCACCTTCGCGGGCCAGGTTGAAGGCATCCTCGACACACTCGATGGACTCATCGGCCATGATCGGCGCCGGGCTCGACAGGTTGAGCCGCGCCATGCCGCTGCGGTTGTTGCGCGAGATCGGCTGTTCGATCAGGTCGATGCCGTTATCGCCTAGCACCTTGCACGCCCGCAACGCAACGGCTTCATCCCAGGCCTGATTGACGTCGACCCGCACGCTGGCGCGATCACCCAGGGCTTTTTTGATGGCAATGACGTGAGCCAGGTCGTGGGCGACTTCACCGGCACCAATCTTCAATTTGAAAATGCGGTGACGGCGCAGGTCGAGCATCTTTTCAGCTTCGGCAATGTCCTTGTCCGTATGGCCGCTGGCCAGGGTCCAGGCCACCGGCAAGGCATCACGCACGCGACCGCCGAGCAGTTCGCTGACCGGCAAGTTCAGCCGTTTGCCCAAGGCATCGAGCAAGGCGCTTTCGATCCCGGACTTAGCAAAGGTGTTGCCACGGATGCTGCGCTCCAGACGCAACATGGCCGCGTTGATATTGCTGGCGTCCTGACCGATCAGCAGCGGGGCGAAGTGGCGGTCGATGTTGATCTTGATGCTGTCAGGGCTTTCGTCGCCGTAGCTCAGGCCGCCGATGGTGGTGGCTTCGCCGATGCCTTCAATGCCGTCGGCGCAACGCAGACGGATGATCACCAGCGTCTGGTTTTGCATCGTGTGCATCGCCAGCTTGTGCGGGCGAATAGTGGGAAGGTCGACGATGATCGTCTCGATCGTCTCGATGGCGCAAATCGGCATGGCTATACCCGTTGGGTTCTTTTTAGGTTTGAGCCGATTCTGTGCCGTATCTTTAAAGGCTTCCAATATAGAATGGGTCTCGAGCAATACCCTCAAGGTATGAAAGGAGCCATCATGGAGCTGCGTCATCTGCGCTATTTCCAGGTGCTGGGTGAAACCCTCAACTTCACCCGCGCCGCCGAACGCCTGCACATTGCCCAGCCGCCGTTGAGCCGGCAGATCCAGCAATTGGAGGACGAATTGGGGGTGATCCTGCTGGAACGCGGCCGACCGCTGCGGCTGACCGAAGCCGGACGGTTTTTCTACGAACATGCCAATGTGTTGCTCGAACAATTGAGCAAGGTCTGCGACAACACGCGGCGCATTGGCCAGGGCGAGAAGACCTGGCTGGGCATCGGCTTTGCCCCGTCGACCCTGTACGGCGTGCTGCCGGAACTGATCCGTCGCCTGCGCACCCATGAGGCGTTGGAGCTGGAGTTGGGGCTGTCGGAAATGACCACCTTGCAGCAGGTCGAAGCGCTCAAGGCTGGAAGGATTGATGTGGGGTTCGGGCGCATTCGCATCGACGACCCGGCCATCGTCCAGCGCGTGCTGGTGGAAGATCGACTGGTGGCCGTGCTGCCCGCCGGCCACCCGTTGCTGGAGGCGCCGGCCACCCTCGCCCAATTGGCCGCCGAACCGATTGTGCTCTACCCCGGCAACCCACGGCCCAGCTACGCCGACCATGTGATCGCGCTGTTCGACGCCCACGGTTTGAGCCTCAAGGTGGCGCAGTGGACCAACGAATTGCAGACCGCCATCGGGCTGGTGGGCGCGGGGATGGGCGTGACGCTGGTGCCTGCGTCGGTGCAGGTGCTGCACCGTGCAGACATCGGCTACACGCCGATTGTGGAGGCCACGGCGACCTCGCCGATCATTCTCAGCCGACGGGTGAATGACCAGTCGCCGGGGCTGAATCATTGCCTGCAACTGGTGGAAGAATTGATCTGATTCCTCCCAAACACCACATCTCCACTGTGGGAGCGGGCTTGCTCGCGAATGCGGTCTGCCAGTCGCCGGATGTATTGGCTGACACACTGCTTTCGCGAGCAAGCCCGCTCCCACATTTGGATCCTCATTGAGGTCAGCTACTGCGCAGGCGTTTGCGCTGCAGGGTTTGGCTGGGGGATTCATCGAACAGCTTGCGGTACTCCGCAGAGAACCGCCCCAGGTGCGTAAACCCCCACCCCAGGGCAATTTCGGAGATGGTGCGTGTGGAGCCTTGTTCAAGGATCTCCTGACGCACTGCGCCCAACCGATGCTTCTTGAGGTACGCCATGGGCGACAGCGCGAAGTACTTGCGAAACGCATCGAACAGCTTGAAGCGCGTCACCCCGGAAACAGCTTCCAGGTCTTCCAGACACACCGCCTCACGAGCGTTGTCGTGCAGGTACTGGCGCGCCCGAATCAGGTAGTGCGGCAGTTTCACACCGAGTACGTCGCGCAGTTCTTCGGAGTAGTTGTTCGGCTGCGCCAGGATCAGCCCCTTGATCAATGAGCTTTCCAGGTCTCGGGTAAACGCCGCCTGTTCATATAACTCGCTGCTGCGCTCCAGCTCTGCAATGAAGTAACGCGCCATGCGCCACCACGACGCCGATGCGCCGTCCACCGCATCCATCACCGACTCGAACCGCAGCGGTGATTCGATCGGCCGTTGCAACAAACCTTCCAGCGTTTCGCTCATCGCCGCGCGGGTGATCACCACCTGCAACTTGCGACAGTCGCCAGAGATCGCCAGCACCTGATGCTCGTTGGGCGAGAGGATCACGCCTTGGTCGCGGTTGGAACTCAGGCGCTCACCGTTCTTGCTCAGTTCCTGCTCACCCACCAGCGGCAGGCTCAGGCTGTAGCTGCTGAAGTGTTCGGCGTCTTCGATGTCGATGGTCACGTCGGTGCCGTACTCGATCACGCCCAGGGTGGTGGCGCGGGACTTGAACACGTTGGCACTGTGGTGAAAACGCAGGCGCTCAGGCGTGGACGTCGCCAGCCTGTGCGGCCCACAGATGCCGGACATCCAGCTGCAGGCGCCTTCCAGGTCAAAGCGTTGAATATGGATTTCGCGTGTATGGCTACTCATCAAGGTGCACCCACGGCGGTTAGGCTTTTTGCGCGCTCTGGCGGCGCGTCGTTATTGTTCGACAGCAAGTTATGCGCCACACGCGCCCCATGGCCACTGAGTGGATAGGAACAGTCGACTATGTGGATAAGTCGCCGGTTTGCGCGCCCCTTGCCCTGCAAGACAGTAGCGCATCCCGTCACCGCCCTGCACCGGGTTGGGTATTTGCTGCCCAATTTTGCGGCCCAACTTTCCGGCGCAGGTTCGCCCATTTAGCGGATAGCCCGCGCGCTGCCCCGCCCCCTCTAATGAGCCACCGATTAGCCCTGATCAAAAAAGGTGCCTCCCATGAGTGGTGCAAGAAGCGTCGAGCAGTGGAAAACGTTTATCGAAGGCTGCCTGGATTTTCGCCCGGTGGATGAAGTGTTCCGCATCGCCCGGGACATGTTCACCGAGCCGGAATTGTTCGACCTGGAGATGGAACTGATCTTCGAAAAGAACTGGATCTACGCCTGCCATGAAAGTGAACTGGCCAACCCCCACGACTTCGTGACAATGCGCGCCGGGCGCCAGCCGATGATCATCACCCGCGATGGCGAAGGCCGGCTCAATGCGCTGATCAACGCCTGCCAGCATCGGGGTACCACCCTGACGCGGGTCGGCAAGGGCAACCAATCGACCTTCACCTGCCCGTTCCACGCCTGGTGCTACAAGAGCGACGGCCGGTTGGTGAAGGTCAAGGCACCGGGGGAATACCCAGAGGGCTTCGACAAGGCTACGCGCGGCCTGAAAAAGGCACGCATCGACAGCTACAAGGGCTTTGTCTTCATCAGCCTGGACGTGAATGGCAGCGACAGCCTGGAAGACTTCCTCGGTGATGCCAAAGTGTTCTTCGACATGATGGTCGCGCAGTCTGCCACCGGCGAACTGGAAGTACTGCCGGGCAAGTCCGCCTACACCTACGACGGTAACTGGAAGCTGCAAAACGAGAACGGCCTGGACGGTTATCACGTCAGCACCGTGCACTACAACTACGTGGCCACGGTGCAGCATCGCCAGCAGGTCAACACCGAAAACGGCACCGGCTCGGGCAGCACCCTGGACTACAGCAAGCTCGGCGCCGGTGACGCAAACACTGACGACGGCTGGTTCGCCTTCAACAACGGCCACAGCCTGTTGTTCAGCGACATGCCCAACCCGAGCGTGCGCTCCGGCTACGCCACCATCATGCCGCGCCTGGTGGAAGAACACGGCCAGCAGAAGGCCGAGTGGATGATGCACCGCCTGCGCAACCTGAACATCTATCCGAGCCTGTTCTTCCTTGATCAGATCAGTTCGCAACTGCGCATCATCCGCCCGGTGGCATGGAACAAGACCGAGATCATCAGCCAGTGCCTGGGGGTGAAGAACGAATCCGACGCCGACCGTGAAAACCGTATCCGCCAGTTCGAGGATTTCTTCAACGTCTCGGGCATGGGCACGCCGGATGACCTGGTGGAGTTCCGCGAAGCCCAGCGCGGTTTCCAGGGGCGCCTGGAGCGCTGGAGCGATATCTCGCGTGGCAGTCATCGCTGGGAAACCGGGCCGACACCCAACAGCGAAGCCATCGGCATTCAACCGGCCATGACCGGCACCGAATTCACCCATGAAGGCCTGTATGTGAACCAGCACCGCAACTGGCAGCAATTCCTGCTCGATGGCCTGGACAAGCAAGCGCTGACCCTGCGGGAGGTGGAGTGATGAATGCCCCATTGCAGTACCGAATCGAGCAGTTCTTCTACCGCAAGGCCGAGCTGTGCGATGCCCAGGATTGGGACGCCTATGTGCAGCTGTTCGACCCGCAGAGTGAATTCCACCTGCCGCAGTGGGACTCGGAGCACGTCTACACCCGCGACCCCAAGCGTGAGATGTCGTTGATCTATTACGCCAACCGCTCCGGCCTGGAAGACCGTGTGTTCCGACTGCGCACCGGCAAAGCCGCGTCGGCCACGCCGATGCCGCGCACCTTGCACCTGATCAACAACGTGCGCATTGCCGAGCAGGGGGATGGAACGCTGGAGGTGAAATTGAACTGGCACACGCTGTTCTATCGCCTGGCCACCTCGGAGCAGTTCTACGGGCATGCCACGTACCGCCTCAAGCCCCACGGCGACAGTTGGTTGATCACCCGCAAGCATGCGCTGCTGCTCAACGACACCATCAACTCGGTGCTCGATTTCTATCACCTCTGACAACGGACTGTAGTGAGCGGGCTTGCCCCGCGCGGCGGTGTGTCAGATACGGCTTGTGTGTCTGGTTGACCGCGGCGCGGGGCAAGCCCGCTCACTACAAGTTCTGTGAGCCAATAAGATGAATCACAAAGTGGCGTTCAGTTTTGCCGATGGCAAGACGCTGTTTTTCCCGGTGGCCGCTAATGAAATCCTGCTGGATGCGGCGCTGCGCAATGGCATCAAGATCCCGCTGGATTGCCGCGAGGGCGTGTGCGGCACCTGCCAGGGGCGCTGCGAGAGCGGCGATTACACCCAGGATTATGTCGACGAAGAAGCCCTGTCCAGCCTCGACCTGCAACAGCGCAAGATGCTCAGTTGCCAGACGCGGGTGAAGTCTGACGCGACGTTCTATTTCGACTTCGACTCAAGCCTGTGCAATGCGCCGGGGCCGGTGCAGGTACGGGGCAGCGTGAGCGCGGTGGAGCAGGTGTCGGCCAGCACGGCGATCCTGCAGGTGCAGTTGGAACAGGCCCTGGATTTTCTGCCGGGCCAATATGCGCGCCTGTCGGTGCCAGGCACGAACAGCTGGCGGTCATACTCCTTCGCCAACCTGCCGGGTAATCAGCTGCAGTTCCTGGTGCGCCTGCTGCCCGACGGGGTGATGAGCAACTACCTGCGCGAACGCTGCCAGGTGGGCGATGAGCTGGTGATGGAAGCCCCGCTGGGCGCGTTTTACCTGCGCCACGTGACCAAGCCGCTGGTGCTGGTGGCCGGCGGCACCGGGCTGTCGGCCTTGCTGGGCATGCTCGACGAACTGGCTGCCAACGGCTGCGACCACCCCGTTCATCTGTATTACGGCGTGCGCGGGGCCGAAGACTTGTGCGAAGCGCCGCGCATCCAGGCCTATGCTTCGAAAATTCCGGGCTTTCGCTACACCGAAGTGCTCAGCGCGCCCGCCGAAGACTGGCCCGGCAAGCGCGGCTACCTCACCGAGCATTTCGACTTGGCCGAATGGCGGGACAGTTCGGCAGATATGTACCTGTGCGGCCCCCCTCCAATGGTCGAATCCGTCCAACAATGGCTGGCGGATCAGGCACTTGATGGCGTTCAGCTGTATTACGAAAAGTTTACGCAGAGTAATATCTGACCCTCAGTACTTCTGAGGGGCAGCTGCGCGTGCACTTACCCTAAGAAAAACAAGTAGAAGGGAATGTTAATGGCGGATGACATGGTTAACCCGGTAGGCCTCAAGCGTGGCCTGAAGAACCGGCATATTCAGCTGATCGCCTTGGGAGGGGCGATTGGCACGGGGTTGTTCCTCGGCTCGGCCGGGGTACTCAAGTCGGCAGGGCCGTCGATGATCCTGGGCTACGCGATTGCCGGTTTCATCGCGTTCCTGATCATGCGCCAGCTCGGCGAGATGATCGTCGAAGAGCCGGTGGCCGGCTCCTTCAGCCACTTCGCCCACAAATACTGGGGCGGCTACGCGGGCTTCCTGGCGGGCTGGAACTACTGGGTGCTCTACGTACTGGTGGGCATGGCCGAACTGACGGCGGTGGGCAAGTACATCCAGTTCTGGTGGCCGGAGATCCCGACCTGGGTCAGTGCACTGGTGTTCTTTGTGGCCGTGAACCTGATCAACACCCTGAACGTGAAGTTCTTCGGTGAAGCGGAGTTCTGGTTCGCGATCATCAAGGTGGTGGCGATTGTCGGCATGATCGTGCTCGGCTGCTACCTGCTGTTCAGCGGCACCGGTGGCCCGCAAGCGACCGTCAGCAACCTGTGGAGCCACGGCGGGTTCTTCCCCAATGGCGGCATGGGGCTGTTGATGTCCATGGCGTTCATCATGTTCTCGTTCGGCGGCCTGGAGCTGGTGGGCATCACCGCCGCCGAGGCCAGCGAGCCGCGCAAGGTGATCCCGAAGGCGATCAACCAGGTGGTCTACCGGATCCTGATTTTCTACGTCGGCGCCCTGACCGTGCTGCTGTCGCTGTACCCATGGGACCAACTGCTGCAAACCCTCGGCGCGTCGGGCGATGCCTACAGCGGCAGCCCGTTCGTGCAGATCTTCTCGCTGATCGGCAACGACACCGCTGCCCACATCCTCAACTTCGTGGTGCTGACTGCGGCGCTGTCGGTGTACAACAGCGGCGTGTACTGCAACAGCCGCATGCTGTTCGGCCTGGCCGAGCAAGGCGATGCTCCGAAATCGTTGATGAAGCTGAACAAGCAAGGCGTGCCGATTCGCGCCCTGGCGATTTCGGCACTGGTGACGATGCTGTGCGTGGTGGTCAACTACGTGGCACCGAAGAGCGCGCTGGAGTTGCTGTTCGCGCTGGTGGTTGCCTCGCTGATGATCAACTGGGCGCTGATCAGCATCACCCACATCAAGTTCCGCAAAGCCATGGGCCAGCAAGGCGTGACGCCGTCGTTCAAGACCTTCTGGTTCCCGTTCAGCAACTACCTGTGCCTGGCGTTCATGGTGATGATCATCAGCGTGATGCTGGCGATTCCGGGAATCAGCGAGTCGGTGTATGCGATGCCGGTGTGGGTGGGGATTATCTATGTAGCCTACCGGTTGCGGGTTCGCAAAAGCAACGCGGTAGTGAACGCACAATAATTCCTGTGGGAGCCGGGCTTGCCCGCGATGGCGGAGTATCAGTCGCTGAATGTGTTAGCTGATATACCGCTATCGCAGGCAAGCCAGCTCCCACAGTTTTGAATGCATTCCAAATGAAAAAGCCCCGGTAATCCGGGGCTTTTTGTTTAGAGCGTAGAGCGTACTCGCCATAGCTCTGGGAACAACACGGTGTCGAGCATCTTGCGCAAATACCCCACGCCCTCGGTGCCGCCGGTTCCCGGCTGGAAACCAATAATCCGTTCCACCGTCGTCACATGGCGAAAACGCCACTGGCGGAACGAATCCTCCAGGTCGATAAACTTCTCGGCCAACTGGTACAAATCCCAATACCGGCTCGGGTCGCGGTACACCTCGCGCCACGCCGCCTCCACGGACTCATCATGTACCGTCGGCGCCGTCGGGTCGCGTTCGGCGCGTGTCGGGTCAATCGCCAGGCCGGCCTTGGCCATCAGGTTGATCGCCTCGTCATACAGCGACGGTGTGGCAATCGCCACTTTCAACTCGTTCAACAGCTCCGGCCGATGGGCGTGGGGCCGCAACAACGCCGCGCTCTTGTTGCCGAGGATGAATTCGATCTCGCGGTACTGGAACGATTGGAACCCCGACGACTGCCCGAGGAACGGGCGGATCGCCTTGTACTCCGACGGCGTCATGGTCGCCAGCACTGCCCAGGCGTGCACCAGTTGATCGAAGATCCGCGACACCCGCGCCAGCATCTTGAACGCCGGCGGCAACTCGCCCAGGCGTACATGTTCGCGAGCGGCCTTGAGTTCGTGGAGCATGAGTTTCATCCACAGCTCAGAGGTCTGGTGCTGGATGATGAAGAGCATTTCGTTGTGGTCCGGCGACAGCGGGTGCTGGGCGCTGAGGACTTTGCCCAGGTCCAGGTAATCGCCATAGCTCATGGACTCGGAAAAATTCAGTTCGGCGTTATGCCATTCTTCAGGCGGCTGGTAATCAGAAGAGAAAGGACACTGACTCATCGCGTGGGCTCCTTGAGCGGGCGGAGAATGGCGCGGACTGGGCTGGCGTCGAGGTTGGCAAACCGCAGCGGCAGCGCGATCAGTTCATAGTCGCCCTCCGGTACGTCGTCGAGCACGATGCCTTCGAGAATCGCCATGCCATGGCGCGCCACGGCGTTGTGCGAATCCATGGTCTTGGACTGCTGCGGGTCAAGCGACGGGGTGTCGATGCCGATCAAACGCACGCCCAGGCTGGCAAGCAGCTCGATGGTTTGCGGGGCGATGGCGGTGAAGCCCGAATCCCACTCAGTCAGCGGCGCTTGTGGATAAGTGCGCAGCAGCACGCGCTCCGGCAAGTTATCCACACGCCCTTCCAACTGATGCGGCTGCACCAGGGCGCCGCTGTCCAGGCAATGCAGCACGCGGCACGGGCCCATGTACACGTCCAGCGACACCTCGCCAATCGGCGCGCCGTCGGCGCTGTAATGCAGGGGTGCGTCCACGTGGGCGCCGGTGTGCGGCGACAAGGTGATGCGCCCCACATTCACCGGGCACTCCGGGCCAAACTGCCATACGCGCTCTTCCTGGAACGGCGTATCTCCCGGCCAGGTCGGGGTCGCCGTACTCAAGGGCGGGCTGATATCCCACCACGTTTTTATTGGGTTCATCTGAAGGCTCTCGGCGGTTACTGGGGTGAATGATACGAGGGCCTGTTGCGAATTTTCTTGCGAAATCTGGCGTGGATCGGGAAATTTTTCGCACTTACTGCGAAGAAATGGCGGATTTACGAACAAGTCTATCGTCCAGATGCGCCACCACTCCCTGTGGGAGCCGGGCTTGCCCGCGATGACGGTGGCACTGCTTGCATCTGCATCGCCTGACACTCCGCTATCGCGGGCAAGCCCGGCTCCCACAAGGGTTCGCGGTGGTTTCCGGATCATCGCACCGCTGCGCTTCTGGGCATCCCGATGTCGAGTTCAGACCACTGACACAACGCCCAAGGCCTTAGGGTGGCTCTTTCCATTCCCTGCCCTGGAGACATCATGTCCAAGCCCATCACCGTACTGCGCGACACCCACCCCTTGCCGGTCCTGGATGCCTGCAAATGGGAAAAACTCGAAGGCGACCCGCACACCGTCAACCTCAACGCCTACACCAGCGAAGACGGCAGCAAGATCATGGGCACCTGGATCTGCACCCCGGGCAAGTGGTACGTGGACTACGTGAAGTGGGAATACTGCCACTTCCAGGAAGGCTACTGCATCATCACTCCAGAAGGCCTGGAGCCGATTCACCTGCGGGCTGGGGATATCTTCGTGGTGGAGCCGGGGATGAAGGGGACGTGGGAAGTGGTCGAGACAGTGCGTAAGTATTTTGTGTTTGCCTAAACAACACCTTGTGGCGAGGGAGCTTGCTCCCGCTGGAGTGCGCAGCGCTCCCAGGCTTTTTGGGGCTGCTTCGCAGCCCAGCGGGAGCAAGCTCCCTCGCCACAGTGTTTATTTGGGCTTGCGATAGCTGTTGATGATCGCCGAGAAGTCCTTGCCCCCTTCCCCACGCTGGCTCATCGATTGATACAACTGCTGGGCCACGGCCCCCAGAATCACGGGTTGCTTGGCCTGACGCGCCGCTTCGGTGGCCAAGCCCAAATCCTTGAGCATCAGGTCGGCGCCAAACCCACCGGTGTACCCCCGCGACGACGGCGCCGTTCCAATCACGCCCGGCCATGGGTTGTAGGTGTCTGAACTCCAGCAGCGCCCGGTCGAGCTGTTGATGATCCCCGCCAGCACTTGCGTGTCGATGCCCAGCGCATCGCCCAACGCCATGGCTTCGCTGACGCCGACCATGCTGATCCCCAACAGCAGGTTGTTGCAGATCTTGGCGATTTGCCCGGTGCCCACGTCGCCGCAGTGCACGATGTTGCGGCCCATCTGCGCCAGCACCGGTTGCAGGGTGGCGAACAGTTCCGGGGTGGCGCCGACCATGAAGGTCAACGTCCCAGCGGCAGCGCCGCCGGTGCCGCCGGAGACCGGGGCGTCGGCCACGGCCACACCTTGCTTGGCCGCCACTGTCGCGACGTCACGGATGGTCTGCGGGTCGATGGTGCTGCAATCCACCGCCGGCACCCCTTTGCCGATGCCGGCGAGTACGCCGTCTTCATTCAGCCACACGCTGCGCACATGGGCGGCAGCAGGCAGCATGGTGATCACCAGTTCAGCGCCGGTGGCCGCATCACGCGGTGAGTCGCTGATGGTGCCGCCCAACTCGGCCAGTTCCTTGAGCACCGCCTGGTTCAAGTCGAACAGGTTCAGCGCATGGCCGGCCTTGATCAGGTTGCGGGCCATGGGCGCGCCCATGTTGCCCAAGCCGATAAATGCAATCTTCATGGTCGTCTCCCGGAGTCAGCGCAGGTTGATGGTGGTGTTGACGCCATCGTTGACCGTATCGTCGTCGAACCAGCGGCTGGTGACGGTCTTGGTCTGGGTGTAGAACTGCACCACTTGCTTGCCGTACGGGCCCAGGTCGCCGAGCTTGGAACCACGCGAGCCGGTGAAGCTGAAGAACGGCACCGGCACCGGGATCGGGATGTTGATGCCGACCTGGCCGACATCGATTTCGCTCTGGAACTTACGCGCCGCCGCGCCGCTCTGGGTGAACAGGCCGGTGCCGTTGCCGAACGGGTTGGCGTTGACCAGGGCGATGGCCTCGTCGAGGGTCGCGACTTCAATCACCACCAGCACCGGGCCGAAGATTTCCTGGGTGTAGATCTGCATATCGGTGGTCACGCCCGAGAACAGGGTCGGGCCGACAAAGTTGCCTTGCTCGAAGCCCGGCACCTTGATGTCACGGCCGTCCAGCTCCAGCTTGGCGCCTTCTTTCACGCCGCTTTCGATCAGGTCCAGGATGCGTGCCTTGGCGCGCTTGGAGATCACCGGGCCGACATCCGTGCCCGCTTCGCTGCCGGCATTCACCTTGAGTTTCTGCGCCAGTGCTTTCAGGTCCGGCAACCATTGCTTGGACGCGCCCACCAGCACCACCACCGAAGTGGCCATGCAGCGCTGGCCCGCCGCACCGAAACCGGCGCCGACCAGGGCATTGAGGGTGTGTTCACGGTTGGCATCCGGCAGCACCACGGCGTGGTTCTTGGCGCCCATCATCGATTGCACGCGCTTGCCGTGTTTGCCGGCCAGGTCATACACGTGGGTGCCCACGGCAGTCGAGCCGACGAAGGACACGGCCTTGATGTCTTTGTGAGTGCACAGCGCATCCACCACGTCCTTGCCGCCGTGCACCACGTTGAGCACGCCAGCCGGCACACCGGCTTCCAGCGCCAGCTCCACCAGCAACATCGTCGACAGCGGGTCCTGCTCGGACGGTTTAAGGACGAAGGTGTTACCGCAGGCGATGGCCATCGGGAACATCCACAGCGGGATCATCGCCGGGAAGTTGAATGGGGTGATGCCGGCGCAGACGCCGATCGGTTGGCGCAGGGTGTAGGTGTCGACGCCCCCAGCGACGTTCTCGGCGAACTCGCCCATTTGCAGGGTGCCGATGGAGCAGGCGTGCTCCACCACTTCCAGGCCACGGAAAATATCGCCCTCGGCATCGGCAATGGTCTTGCCCTGCTCAGCGCTGAGGACCACGGCGATGCGTTTGGAATGTTCGCGGATCAAGGCTTGCAGCTTGAGCATGATGCGCATGCGCGCGCCGATTGGCGTCAGCTTCCAAGTCTGGAAGGCGCGATGGGCGGCGTCGATGGCGGCATTGACTTCATCGGCGGTGGCGAAGGGGACTTTGGCCAGCACCTCTTGGGTGGCCGGGTTGACGATGTCGTGCCACTCGGTGGTCTTGGACTCGACCCACTCACCGTTGATCAGCAGCTTGACCTGTTGCACGGAAATATCGGCAGATGCGTTCATGTGGTCTCCAATCTTGTAGTTATGCAGAGACAAGGCGCGTGAATCGCCTTGGAAATGAGGCGTTCGGACTGTTTTTCGAGTATAGATGTGCAAATCTCTAATAAGAACGCACATAAAAGCCGGACCAATATGCAAAAAAACATCACATCCCTGGGCTCCCTGAACTGGGATGACCTGAAGTTTTTCCTCGAAGTGGCCCGCACCCGCAAGGCCAGCGTGGCCGCCAAGCGCCTGGCGGTGGACTACACCACGGTGTCGCGGCGCATCAGTTCACTGGAAGTGTCCCTCGGCACCCTGCTGTTCGAAAAATCCCGGACCAATGGCTTCGTCCTCACCACCGAGGGCCAGCGTTTGCTGGGTTACGCCGAGTCCATCGAAAGCACTTTGCACATGGCCTGCGAGCAAGTCTCCGGCTCCGGTGTGGCGCTGTCCGGCCATGTGCGCATGGGCTGCACCGAAGGGTTCGGCAGCTTCTTCGTCACCCCGCAGTTGAGCCACTTCGTCGACACCTACCCGGCCATCTCGGTGGACATCCTGCCCCTGCCCCACTTCATCAGCCTGTCCAAGCGCGAAGCCGACATCGTCATCGCCCTGGAACGCCCGGAACATGGGCCCTATGTGTGCTGCAAACTGTGCGACTACAAGTTGCAGCTGTACGCGACCCAGGAATACCTGGACCAGCACCCGCCCATCCGTAAACCGGCGGATTTGGCCGAGCATCCGTTTATCAGCTATGTGGATGATTTGGCGTTCAGCTCGGAGTTGCTCTACCTGGCCAACGTGGTGCCCGGCGCCAGCGCGAGTTTGCGCAGCACCAGCGTGATCGCGCAGTACGTGGCGGCGCAGCAGGGGCGGTCGATGGCAATATTGCCGTGCTTTCTGGCGGCGCAGGATCCGCGCTTGTTACCGGTGCTGGGGGAGCAGATTGCGATCACACGACAGTTCTGGATGTACTGCCGGGAGGATCTGAGGAAGTTGAAGCGGATTACGTTGTTGTGGGACTACATCAGGGAAGTGACGGAGCAGAATCAGGGGTTGTTGATGGGGGAGACGCGGGAGATCCGGTTCGCGGATTAAAGGGCCATCAACGATGATTCGCTTTAAATTGCAGGACGTTTCCTAGAGACTCTCTACCCCATTGCGCCTTACCGTTGGGGTCACTAGCCTCCTGACTTCGCTGCTCATCAGCGATCGGGTTTAGCGACTCGGATTAGTTGGGATGTGATGCCAAAGTATTGCCAGGCTGTTTACCTGTCTTTACCGTTTTATGGCGGCTGTACGCGGGAGACCTTCGGGTCTGCCGGGTTCCCAAATTTACCGGTTCGCTAACCCGTGTACAGCTGCCACCTCTTCATGTTTAGCGACATGCCGTGGTGACCCCTACTGCAAATTTGGGAAACATCATGTCAAAAATCGTCCCCGATCCCCCGCTTTCCTCCATCACCACCCTCGGCGTAGTCACCTTCGGCGACTACGGCGAAAACGAAAAACCGCTGTTTCGCGTCAACGCCGGCATGCCAATAGAGGAAGCGTTAGAGCACGCCTCCACCCTGCTTTTCTACTCCAAGAAACTCGCAATGGACGCCGCCATGGATGTGCGTGGCGAGCAATACGCGTGGGCCGCGCATTACCTGTGTGAGATGGGCAAGGCCGTGGTGGATGACTTGACGCAGGCGATGACACCGGGCCGTTAAGCGAACAAGGTCTCAAGCACACCGCAAAACCCACTGTGGGAGCTGGCTTGCCTGCGATGGCAGTGTGTCAGTCAGGACATCCAGTACTGAGACACCGCTATCGCAGGCAAGCCAGCTCCCACAGTTGATTGGGTTTCACATTGAGATTGGGGGGACGGGTTCAGTCCGCAATCACCACAATCGATACCCGGCGATTTTCGGTGCGCCCCGCTGCCGTGGTGTTCGGCGCGACCGGTTCGCTGCTGCCCAGGCCGCGCAGTTGGATGTTTTCTTCTTTCATCCCGACACCTTGCAGCACCGTGGCCACGCTTTTGGCGCGGCGCAGGGACAGTTGCTGGTTGTAGGTTTCCTTACCCGAGGCATCGGTATGGCCGTCGACGCGCACGCGTTCGATACCGACGCCCAGCAGGGCCTTGCCGATGCGTTGGACGATGTCGGTACTGGGCTGGTTGAGGGTTTCGACGTCGCTGCCGAACAGTACTTTGCCGGACAGGCCGAATGCCCAGCCTTCGTCAGTGAGTTCGAAACCTTGCTGCTTGAGGACGGCGACCTGGGCCGGGGTCAGGCCTTTTGGGGGGGCTGTCTGGCATCCACCGAGGGCAAGGAATGCCACCAGCAAGGTGATAAACATAAATCGTGCAGTCGAGAACAAGGGATCAACTCCTGTGTTGAACGTTGACGACGGGGCTCTCCGACTCCGCCGTTTGCTGGCCACCGGACGATAAACGCTTGGCCTGGTACATCGCCGCGTCGGCGGCATTGAGCAGGGTGCCGGGAGTGGCGCCATGATCGGGGTAGAGGGCAATGCCGATACTGAGTGAGGTCAACACCTGGGTGTTGCCGGGCACCGGGATCGGCTGGTCCATGCTGGCAATGATTTTGTCGGCGATGCGCTGGGCATCTTCCACGTTGTGCAAGGGCGCCAGCAAGATGGCGAACTCATCACCGCCCAGGCGCGCCACCAGGTCATCTTCGCGCAGCTGGGCGCGCACACGGTCCGCCACGGCCACCAGCACCGCATCGCCTGCGGCGTGGCCAAAGCTGTCGTTGATTTCTTTGAAACGGTCGCTGTCGAGGTACAACACCGCCACCCGTTCCTTGGCCTTGGCCGCGCTGCGCAGGGCACGAATCAGGCGCCCTTCGAAGAACGCACGGTTGGGCAGGCCGGTGAGGCTGTCGTGATTGGCCTGGTGGGCGAGGGATTCGTTTTCACTTTGCAGGTGGCTTTGCCAGGCTTCCATCTCGCCGAGCAACGCGTTGAAGTCACTGCCCAGGCTGTCGAGTTCGGCAATTCGCGCCGGAGGCACGCGGCGGTCGAAGTCGCGCTCGCTGCGGGCGGCGTGGGCCACGGAGGCGAGACTCTGCAGGGGGCCGGTGATGCCACGCAACAGGCGTCGGGCCAGGTGCAAGGCGACCCAGGCGCTCAGGGCGGTGCAAATCAGGATCCCGGCCAGGCCGCTGAGCAAAAAGCGCAGCAAGCTGCCGCCATGGCCGGTCAGGTGAATACTGCCGATGGTTCGCCCTTGGTGCAGGATCGGTTGGTTGATGGGTTGTTCGAGCAGCGTATGGGCCAGCGCCAGTTCGACACGCGAGAGCATGCCGGTTTCCGGTCGGGTCCATTGCGCGAGCACCTTGCCATTCACGTCCTGCACTTGGGCCTCGGCGACCTCTTCAGTGGACGCAATCAGGCTGAGGGCCTCCGTGGCCGCAGCGCTGTCATTGAACACCACCGCTGCCTCCACGGTGTAGTTGATGGAGCGCGCGATCAGGTGCAGGTTGTGCTCGGCGTACACCCGCAGCGCCAGCACGCCGAGCAGGGTCAGGGAGACACTCGCCAGCGTCACCGCCACCAGCGCCAGGATCAAATGCCCTCGGCCAATGACGGAGCGCAGGGTTGGCCGCGCTTTTTCAAGGCTCATGGCGCAGGCGCCCGACGACGAGACAGTTGCAGCACGCTGGGGTGGATTCGCACACCGCTGCGAGCGACGGAATCGAGGTTGACCTCGAACGACACCTGGTCATCCGCCACGCGCAGGCAGAACAGGCTGCCCACGGTGCATTGGTCGCCGCCTTCGCTGATGCTGAGCACCGGGTGGCCGATCAACGAGGTAAACAAGCGGCCACGCTCATCGGCGGTGAGCTTGCCGATGTACACCGCGTCACAGGCGTTGACGATATCGGGATGATCCGCCAGCAGGCGTTGCACCACCACCGGTCGGCCGGTGGCCTGGGTGGTGCCTTTGACCAGGTCGTCGGTGTATTGGGTCGGCCCGATGATGCACAGGCGCAATTGCGCAGGCTCCACCGGCCAGCGGGCATAACTGAGGATGCCAAGCACCACTTGGGTGACCGCCTGGGCACGCTGGTCAGCCAGGCTGGCCGGGGCAGGCGACTGGGCAAATACCCGGGGCGCGAGCAGGCACAGAACCGCCACCAGTAACATGCGTCTCCAGCTCAAACTGCGCTCTGCGGGCGAGACAGCCACGTTCATGCAGCAATTCTCTCAGGTGTTTTCAAGGTGATGCCGCAACGATAGCACAGCGGCGGAAAACCCCGCGAAGAGTAGGTCTTCACGGGGCGCGCTATTTTTTCAGAAAAATCAGACGACTGAATCAGAAATATTGCGTGACCTGTCAGTCAATTTTTTCAGCGGCATGATCCAGCTCAAGCATCAGCCCGCTCAAACGCTTGACCTTGCGTCGCACTGCCTCCTCGAACACACCGCCACGGGGCTCGATCAGGCTGAACCAACGCTTGGCCCGGGTGATACCGGTGTAGATCAGCTCCTTGGTTAGTACCGGGTTCAGTGCGTCCGGCAGGATCAAGGCGGTGTGGGTGAACTCCGAGCCCTGGGATTTGTGCACGGTCATGGCGTATACGGTTTCCACGTCGTTGAGCCGGCTGGGCAGCACAAAGCGCACACCGCCCTGGCCGTCGTTGCGCGGGAAGGCCACACGCAGCACCTGGGGGCCGCCATCGCTTTCGGGCAATTTCAAAGCAATGCCGATGTCACCGTTCATCAGGCCCAGGCCGTAATCGTTGCGGGTCATCAATACCGGGCGACCTTCGTACCATTGATCATCGCCTTCGATCAGCCGCACTTTGCGCAGGGCCGCCGTGATACGCAGGTTGAGACCTTCGACGCCCCACGGCCCCTTGCGCACGGCACAGAGCAATTGGAAGGCGTCGAAAGCCTCGAGCAACTGTTGCGCCCAGTGGGTCCACGCCGCGTTTTCGCGCGGCGTATCAAGGGGCGGTCGGGCGCTTTGCAGCAGATTGAGGTAATAACGATACCCCTGGGCGCCTTCGCCCTGCCCGTCCAGCACCAGGCGCTCCAATGCGTGGTCGTGCTCGCCTTTGAGGCTGAGGCAGAACAGGTCGGCGTGACTGCGTGCCGCCAGGAGCTTGCGAGCCTCTTCGGCATTTTGCTGGTTGACCCAACGCGCCAGTTGCCCGATGCCGCTGCCTTCGCCAAATCGCCGCGAATAACGCAGCATCACCACCTGTTGCGCCAACGGGTGACTGCCGTCGAGGTCTTCTTGCAGGCCGCTGGCGCTGAGGTCTTCGCCGCTGACCGCTTGCAGCCAATGCCGCGTGTGAGGGCTGTACCAGCCAGCCTCGGCATCGCGGCACAGATCGCCGAGTACCGCGCCCGCCTCGACCGAGGCGAGTTGGTCTTTGTCCCCCAGCAATACCAGACGTGCGTGGGGCGGCAAGGCGTCCAGCAAGTTGGCCATCATTTCCAGGTCGATCATCGAGGCTTCGTCCACCACCAGCACATCCAGGGGCAGCGGGTTACCGACGTGATGACGGAAGTGCCGCGTGCCCGGGCGGCTGCCCAGCAAGCGGTGAACGGTGGTGACCTGGGTCGGGATTTTTTCCTTCACGCTGTCCGGCACTTTCAGCGACAGCACCTGCTGGCTGATGGATTCGGTAAGGCGTGCCGCGGCTTTACCGGTGGGGGCGGCCAGACGGATGCGCAGCGGGCTGCCGGTTTCCACAGCCGGGGCCTGCAACAGCGCGAGCAGGCGCACCACGGTGGTGGTCTTGCCGGTGCCGGGGCCGCCGGTGACGATGCTGAAAGCGCCTCGAGTGGCCAGGGCACAGGCCAGTTTCTGCCAGTCGATCACACCGTCAGGCGGGGGCTGATCGAACAGGCCATTGAGTCGCTGGGGCAAGTCGGCGCTGACGGTTTCCTGGGTCGCCAGTCGCAGGCGCAGAGCCGTGTCGATGCGCCGCTCGTAGGTCCAGTAGCGGCGCAGATACAGGCGTTTTCCCGACAGGACCAAGGGCCGGCTTTGGGCGGCTTCGCTGCCATCGACGGCCAGGGCGACTAAGTGGCTGGCAGCCAGCGCATGGCACCAATGAGCACCGTCCAACCCGTCGAGCAGTTGCGACGGCAACAGCATGGCGCCGGTTTGCAGGTCGCCTTCGGGCGGCAGGGACAGGGCAAAGTCGGGGGCCTTGAGGGTTTCGAACAGGTCGAGGCAGACGTGACCGTGGCCCAACTGGTGGCTGGTCAAGGCCGCCGCCAGCAGCACCAACGGGTCGGCCTGTGGGTCGAGTTCGTGCAGGAAACCGACGAACGCTTTGTCCAAGGCACGCAGCCAGCCACGATCAACCCATCGCTCCAGCAGTTGCACCAGGTCACCCGCTCGGCTGAGGGGCTTGAGCGCTTCAAGCGGTAGCGGCGAAAGGCTCATAGCAGCACTCCTTGTTCCCAGGCGGGCTCGGCCTTGGGCGGGATGGATTTGCCCTGGAACATCAGGTCCAGACCTTCGATCAACGCCCGTGGTGGCCGGGTGAAATAAGCGCCTTGGCTGGCGGACTGAGTACCGCGCAGAAATACATACAACGCACCGCCCACATGGCGCTCGTAGTCGTAGTTCGGCAGGCGCGCCTTCAGTTGTCGGTGCAGGGCCAGCAGGTAAAGTACGTACTGCAGGTCGTACCGATGGTCGAGAATCGACTGTTCCATAGCCTCATGGGTGTAGGCCGAATCGTCAGGGCCGAGCCAGTTGGATTTGTAATCGGCCACGTAATAGCGGCCGTCGTGTTCGAAGGTCAGGTCGATAAACCCCTTGAACATGCCGTTGAGCAACACCGGTTCGGCGGCGACGCGAGAGACGCCCCCGTGGGTGTACTGGCACACCAGTTTGTCGAGGGCGAGCACGTCGACTTTGTGGCTGGCGAACCAGAACTCCATTTCGATCTGGTACTGCGTGAGGCCGCTGAGGGTGATGTGGCCGTTATCCACCGGCAACGGTGTTTGCAGCAGGTGGCCCAGCCAACTGCTCAAGGTGACGATCCAGCCTTCCCAGTTACGGCGGTTGCAGCGGGCGCCCACGGCTTTTTCGATAGCTACCGGGGTGACGTTGAAGCCCTCCTCACCCGCCCATTCCAACAGGCCGTGGAGGAACGTGCCTGGGTTCGGCCCTCGTGGGAAACGGTGAATGTCACCGCCAGACGCAGCCACTTCGCGCGGTGCGTCGGGGTCCAGGCGCTCGTCATCGAACAGCTTCTGGGCCTGAGGGTTTTCCGGTGCTTCGAGGCTGGCGGCGCTCATGCTGTCGCCAATACGCAGCGCGCTGTAGGACGCTATCCACCAGTTCTCCGCCGCCTTGCGTTTGGGCAGCAAGGGTGCGAGCAAGGTGGCTTCATTTTTGGGTGGATGGAACAGGGTGCTGGTGACTTCGGGCACCGGGCCATAGTGGATGGCCTGGCAGCCTTCCTGAAGATCCAGCAGCCAACGTGCAAGGCCAGCGGACTCGCCCAGCGAGGCTCCCGCACCCAGTAGATAACCGAGTGCCGAAAGGTGCAGCACGGAGCTGCTGTTGTTGCCGCGCTTGAGGTCGGCGATGCCGAGCCAGCACGCATGCTTGGCGCGGGTCAGCGCCACGTAGAACAAGCGCAGGTCTTCGGCGAGGCGCTCGTCATCGGCTTGGGCGATCAGCTCGACGGTTGGGCGCAGGCTGACCTGGGATTTACCGTTTTCATCATGGTAGTGAAGTGGCAAGCGGCTGCCGTCGACCGGCTTGGCCGAACAGATGAAGGGCAGGAAAACCAGGTCGTACTCCAGGCCCTTGGACTTGTGAATGGTCACCACCTTGACCAGTTGCTCATCGCTTTCCAGGCGCAGGATCTGCTCTTCACCGGCTTGCCCGGAGAGTGCCAGGTGCTCGGCCAGGTGGCGGATCAGCGCCTGTTCACCGTCCAGTTCCGATGCAGCCTGTTGCAACAGTTCACTGAGATGCAGCAGGTTGGTCAGCACGCGCTCGCCGTCACTGCGGGCGATCAGGGTTTGTGGCAGTTGGAAGTCATGGAGCAGGCGTCGCAACATTGGCAGCACGCCTTGGGTGCGCCAGATCGCACGGTAACCTCGGAACTGCATGACGCGGGTTTCCCACGCCAGTTCGTCTTGATTCAGGCGCTCCAGTTCCGGCAACGAAAGGTTCAGGGTGACGCAGGCCAAGGCGGCACGCAGGGGGCGCTCGACATCCGGCTTGGCGCAGGCCTTGAGCCACGCGAGCAGGTCATGGGCTTCCTGGGCGGCAAAGACGGAGTCTTTATCCGACAAGTAAACGCTGCGCACGCCCCGGGCGGCCAACTCGGCCCGCACCGCCTGGGCCTCCTTGCCATCACGAACCAGGATGGCGATATCCGATGGAAGCACGCCCTTGAAGCTCGCGTCCGGCTGCAGGAAACCCGCCGTACCTTGCTGCCCGCCATTGAGCAACTCAACAATTTGCGTGGCACAGGCCGCTGCCAGTTGCTGGCGATAAACCACGTTGGATATCGGCTGGTCGGTGGACAAGTGCCAGAGGTTCATGGCGGGCAGCGTATGCCCGTCCACTTGCAGCTGTTCCTTGCGGCCCTGGGACAGCACCGACTGGAACGGCACCGGGTTTTCGCCATCCGGCTGACGGAACAGGAAAGCGCCACGGCCGGTTTCCGCACGTTGGAACACATGGTTGACCGCCTCGACCATCGCGTGGCTGGAGCGGAAGTTGGTGCCCAGGGTGTGGTGGCGACCGGTGGTGGACTGGCGCGCGCGCAGGTAGGTGTAGATGTCGGCACCGCGGAAAGCGTAGATCGCTTGCTTGGGGTCGCCGATCAGGAACAGGCCGCTGTCGAGGTGGTTTTCTTCGATGCGGTAGATGCTGTCGAAGATGCTGTATTGCACCGGGTCCGTGTCCTGGAACTCATCGATCAGCGCCACCGGGAACTGTTCGCGAATCACACTGGCCAGGCGCTCACCGCCGTCGGCTTGCAGGGCGGCATTGAGGCGGATGAGCATGTCGTCGAAGCCCATTTCGGCACGACGGCGTTTTTCGTCCTCAAAGCGTTTGCCGACCCAACCAGCGGCGTGTTGCAACACGGCGGCGTCAGGGTTTGGCAGCGCGTCGAGAGCAGCCTTGAGGCCGGCCATGGCGTCGATGCCGGGGTGATGCGGTGGCTCACCTTTCCAGGCTTCGGCCATGCCGTCGGGCGTAAGGCGGGTGAAACCGGTACCGATGTCCAGTTGTTCCAGGGTTTCGTCAGCGGCCCAGGCACTGATTTTTTCGAACCAGGGCTCGAAGTAGCGGGCTTGCATCTTGCGGCCATCGACGGCTTTGGCGGCCACGGCTTGCAGGCAGATGTCGCGCAGCTCGGCGGCCCATTGTTGCCAGGGGGCCTTGATTTGTATCAGCGCCTCACGGCGCTCCTGCAGGCAGGCGTTGATCAACTCGGCAGGGTCGCGGGTTTCGTCGGTGGGCCGTTCGCTGCCGAACAGTGCGCGCACTCGCGGCATCAATGCGGCAGGGCCGCCCCAGTTATTGCGCACCCAGTTGAGCGCGTCGTCGTGCATGGGGTAGCAGAACAGCCGCCAGTAGTCGCGCAGGACTTCGCCGAGCAGGTCGCTGTGGTCGGTTTCCAGGGTCTGGGTGAACAGGCTGCCGCTGTCGAAGGCGTGTTCGCGCAGCATGCGCTGGCACCAACTGTGGATCGTGGAGACAGCGGCTTCGTCCATCCATTGGGCTGCGATGTCCAATCGGTTAGCGCAGGCGGGCCATTGTTCCGGTGGGTATTGATCACGCAAGTCGGCGATCAAGGTGTCCGGCTGCGGGATTTCGTCACGGAAGAAGCGCGCGGCCTCGGACAGACGGATGCGGATGCGCTCACGCAGCTCCTTGGTGGCCGCGTCGGTGAAGGTCACCACCAGGATTTGCGGTGGCAGCAGTTCGCGGCCAAAGCCTGACTCATCACCACCGTGCCCGAGCACAAGGCGCAGATAGAGGGCGGAGATAGTGAAGGTCTTGCCGGTGCCGGCGCTGGCTTCAATCAGCTGGCTGCCTTTGAGCGGGAAGGCCAGGGCCAAGGGTTTGCTGCTCATGCGCCGGCCTCCTCGCCTGTCAGTGATCGCCATGGAGCGTTGAGCAGGGGGCGATATAGGGTTTCGCACCAACCTTCGAACTCTTCACTCGCCATCAGGGTGGCGAAGTCGGGGAACTGTCGCGTGAGCGCTGGGGTTTCACGGCGTTCACCATCGGTTGTGAGGCCGTCGCCCTCGTAGGCTTTACTCGCTGCTGCCAGGGCTTTTACAGGATCGGTTTGGCCGAGCCAGGCGAAGGCGGTTTTAACGGCGACAGGCAGCGGTTTGCTCATGCCGGTATGCCAGGCCAGCAGCAGGTGGCCGAGGATTTCCTGGGCGGCAGGTTTATCCAGAGGTGACAGCAGCAAAGTGTCATCGCTGGCCACCAAGCCGGTACTCAACGGCAGCCCGCAGGCGCAGGCAACCACGTGATTGACCCAGGGACGGATCAGGCGATGCCATTTGCGTGATTTGATCGAGCCGATGCTGTTGGGGATGGTGGTGACACTCAACAAGCCACCATCACTGCGCCGGTGCAGGCCACTGATCCAGCCGTCAAGTTGAATGCCTTGATGCTCAAAATTGATCGGTTCCGCGCCAGTGTGAGGCGTCGGCCAGAGGGCGAGTAATTGTTGGTAACGTTGCAGCAAGTCAGGCAACGGCTCGATCAGCTCGTTACGCAAACATTCGCCAAAGCCGACCATGGGCAACAGGCCGCTGCCTTGCAAGCGCAGGGCCTGCGCGCTTAGGGCTTGGTCGAGATGGTCGGGCTGCGTCAGTGCGGCATTCAGCAGGCTGTCGCTGAGGCTGTAGCGTTGCAGCGCGTCGAGTACGAAGGGTTCTTCGTCTGCCAGCGGCACTTCAGCGGCCTCAAAGAAAACTTTCAGACGCTGGCTGAAGAAGTGTTTGACCGGGTTGCGCAGGAAGTCCTGCAACTGACCGAGGGTCAGGGGTTCTTCCTGCTCGTGTTGTGTGAGCCCTTCTTCTTCAAGCCTGGTAACCGGTGCTTCGTGGAGCAACTGCCATTCACGGGCGTAGCTGAACAGTGGGTCACCTTCGTGGAAATAGCGCGCGCTGAAGGGTTGGAGTGGGTGTTCCTGGGTCATGGCGTCCAACAGGAGTTCGTCTGTGTTTGCGTTGTGCCAGCCACTGGCGAGGTGGTCACGCAATTGACCGATCAGCACGGAGGCTGGGCGGTCACTGTTGTCGCGGATGCTGCGGCCCACCCAGCTGATGTACAACTGGTCTCGGGCTGACAACAGGGCTTCGAGTAGCAGGTAACGGTCGTCTTCACGGCGTGAACGGTCGCCAGGACGGTAATCACTGCCCATGAGGTCGAAGTCCAAGGGTGGCTGGGCGCGCGGGTAGTCGCCGTCGTTCATGCCGAGCAGGCATACGAGCCTGAACGGGATCGCACGCATAGGCATCAAGGTGCAAAAATTGACAGCTCCAGCGAGGAAGCGTTGGGACAGGCGACCTTGATCCAGTCCGGCCAGCCAGGCTTCACGGACGACGGTGAGCGGCAACTCATCCTGCAAGCCGACGGACTCACAGGTTTCCAACCAGGTCTCTCGCAGTTGCTCGAGTTGGCCCAGCAAGTAGTCGTCGTGTTCACTGCTCGGCAGGAAGAACAGTTGCATCAAGCGTTGCAGTCGCTCGCCCCATTGTTGAGGGGCGGCTGGTTGGGACAGCGCTTGGTGCGCGTCATTCAATGCATCGAGCAGGGCGACCAAGGGACCGATAAGGGCAGCGTCAAGGCCACCAATTTCGTCGTAGGGCTCGATACCGTGACACGCAGCGCCGGAGCCGACCGCGTAACCCAGCAACATGCGGCGCAGGCCGAACCGCCAACTGTTTTGCTCCAGCTCATCCGGCAGGCCGAGACCCGCGCGTTGTTCGGCATTGAGCCCCCAGCGGATGCCGGCGCCTTCGATCCAGCGATGCAGTGTGGGCAGGTCGCGTTCCTTGATCGCGAAGCGCTCGCGCAGGGCGGGCACGTCAAGCAAGTCGAGGATTTCGCTGACGGGGAAGCGGCTGTCGGGGAGTTTGAGCAGGTGTTCGACAGCGATCAGCAGAGGGTCGCGGCCGCGTTGGCCTTGGTCGGTGAGGGTAAAGGGAATGAAACGGGGGTCGCTTTTTTCCAGTTGGCCGAACACTGCGCGAATATGCGGTGCGTAGCTGTCGACGTCGGGGACCATGACGATGATGTCCCGGGGGCGCAGCGTGGGGTCTGCGCTGAAGCGCTGGAGCAATTGGTCGTGGAGGATTTCCACTTCGCGCTGGGCGCTGTGGGAAATGTGGAAGCGGATTGAGGTGTCGTGTTCCAGGTCCACGGCGGGCCATAGCTCGCGGGTTTCGTTGAGCGGGCGCAGTTCGAGGATGTCGTCCTGGAGCTGGTTGAGCAGCGTGGTGGGCTGGCTGTCGCTGAACAGGTCGATGCGCCCATCGCGGAAGGCAGCGCGGTAGCTGTTGGGGTCGTCGTAGCTGTCCAGCAGGCTGATGTAGTCGCGACCTTGTTTGCCCCAGGCTGCCAGCAGTGGATGGGCGTGCTGGTGCAAGGTTTGTGGGTCGATGGTGACCGGCATTCCGGCTTTACGAGCTTGGCGCTTGTATTCGTTACGCAGCAGGTCTTTGTCGGCGACGATGTCAGACCAGTGGTGACGGCAAGGGTTGTGCACGCACAACAAGACTTGGCTGAAGCGTGCCAGGCCGGCGAGAGCTTCCAACGCTTGCGCGGGCAAAGATGAGATGCCGAACACAATCACCCGGGATGGCAAGCCTGCCGGAGCTTTTTCAAGGCTGTTGATGCGTTCGATAAAACGCTGGTGAACACCGGCGCGGCTTTCGGCCATGCCCTCTTCTCCTACGTCCAACAGCAGCGCGCGCCATAGCTCGGCTTGCCAGCAGTTGGCGGGGTTGAGTGGCTTGGGCTCGCCTCTGGCGCTACGCAATTGGTGGCGGCCGGCTGCCCAGTCCTCCAGCCAGTCGGCACGATAGACCTGGTATTGATCGAACAGGTCAGCCAGACGCTCGGCGAGTTGGTAGCGTTTGCGCAGGTCAGTGTCGTGGGTGAGGAAACGCTGCAATGGTTCAAAGTGCGGTTGATTGATGAGCTCTGGAAGCAGCCGCATGAGGCGCCAGGTCAGCGGCGCTTTATCGAGCAGAGACTTGGGCGGGATTTCATCCTTGCCCAAGACCATGCGATAGAGCTGCCACATGAAACTACCGGGTAGCTGCACGTCAATTGCAGCAGCGATGCCACAACCGCCCATGTCGTCGTCTTCCGGATCTTCAGCCAGGGCCAGTTTGAGCCACTGTGCGATACCGTTGCTTTGTACCAAGGCAATTTCGTTTTCCAGGGGCGCCAGTGGATAGCGGCGCATCCAACTGACCACCAGGCTGCGCAGTTCGTCCAGGCGGTTGCCGTGAACCACCATGAATCCAGCGCTGAGGGACGTTGCATCCGGCATAACGGCTTCCTTGGGAAAAGCAAAATCGAGGGTGCGACTTTAGCACTGTGGGGAGTTGTTGGCGGAGTTGGGATGTTAGCTGGCTTTTCGACCGCCCAAAACAAAACCCCATCTGCTTTCGCAAATGGGGTTTCGGAATTTAATCTTGACGATGACCTACTCTCACATGGGGAAACCCC